>CAVCLW010000038.1:0-26423 GCA_963603005.1 Escherichia coli
ATATTATCTGTACAAAAAATACCCCCTCTGTGTCTAAAATAAGTTTACCACTTCAACAGCTAGCCCCCAAACCCCCAGAGGGGGCTTATCTAACAAGGAATAGGTTGACACAATCTCTCTTACTGTTGGGCAAATTGTGGCCCCACCCACGCCAGTGGGCACCCCAATTATTGGGGGTGTGGCGCGTTGTCTACCTATTGTCGCTCTATTATAGGTGTTAATGCTGTTAGCAAATTTAAAATTTGATTGTAACTGCACTATATATGGAGAAATAATGGCTTATACATACCATATATTGCATATAATAATAACGGGGGAAAGAATATTGAATTCGTAATCAGTAGGTCGCAGGTTCAAATCCCGTCAGTAGCTCCATTAAAAAATCAAGCACCCATGCGGGTTTCGCGTGGGTGCTGTTTTTATGCGCGGGTAAAAATAATGCTTGTTGGTTGCAATTTGGTTTCAATTTCGCTTTGCGGTAACAGAGAATTTGGCTAGAAAATAGATGCTCTGCAATAAAAAAGCCGTTGGTCAAACCAACGGCTTAGTAAATTCTGGTGGAGATAAGCGGGATCGAACCGCTGACCTCTTGAATGCCATTCAAGCGCTCTCCCAGCTGAGCTATACCCCCATATTATATATCTATCTTACAAAAGAGGGCGGTGTTTGTCAAGTAAGCAAAAGCATTATTAATCCGCAAAGTAACGTATGAGCAGAAATGTTTCATACAGTATAAAACAGATGTACTTTTAAAATTACTATATAATTTAATTTCCTGCCTGATGCTATAATGTAAAATAAAAGCCGAGAATCTGCGGGGAGGCAGCAGCTGCTAAGGAAAATATATTGTGCATAATTTATTTCGTAAGCTTAATGATAGTCCGGGCGGAATTTTAGTCAAAAATTTGACTAAATACGTGAAAAGTATTAAAATATAAACGTTGTATTAGCTTCGTAAAAAATAAAAGCATAGCAGTTTAATAGATATAAAAAATAAAAGGAGTATCAGGATGAGTCAAAATTTCTTGGAGCGCTGTAATGAAAAAATGCAGTCATTATATGATTGTTGCGGAAAAAAAGTAAACGAATTGTATGCTAAGCTGGCAGAAGATGTGCAATCATTATATAATCACTGTAAAGCACAGGCAAGCGAACTGGTTGCCAAGCTGTTAGAAAAAGTGCAGTTATTATACAATGACTGTTTAGAAAAAATAGCAGCGATTGTTGCACAGGTGAAGGCAGTAATAGCTGTTGCCGCAGCTGTTGCAAAAATTCAACTGACTATGCTTGAGCGTCGCGTGCGTCTGCATGTTATGAGCATTGTGAATAACATGCAGGCTAAGCAGCAGGAGATTGTCGGACGTATGAAAGCACGCTATCATGCACTGCGCAGTACCTGGTGCCGTAACCAGCATTTTACCTTCTGGTTTATTCCGGCAGACGGTCAGAATATCGCTAAAACCCATGTAAAAAAGACTCATTTGAAATATGCTTTGACAGCAGTTGCTTCATTCCTTGTTTTTGTGTCTTGTACTATCGGTGTACTGGCTCATTTTGCTGTGCAAAACGAGCAGCAGAAGCAGGAGCTGGCTGCTTATAAGCAGACTAAATCCGAGCAGGAGCAGACTATCAGACAATTACGCCTGATGGCAGAAACCAACCAGAAGAAGCTGGCAGCTTTATCAAAGCTTGAAGATCAGGTTCGTAGCCAGATGGAAAAAAGTGGTGCACAGTTGCCGCCTAAGAGCAACGCTTCTGATTACGCTGGTCAGGGTGGTCCTGTCCTGGGTGATGCAAATCCGGCCAACATTGTGCTGGAGCAGGAAAAGAACATAGGTCGCGAGGCAGATGCTAAAAAGGCAGATTTAGAAAATTTGCTTAGTGCTATTGAGACTGAAAACTATCGTCGTGATGTTACTCCTAGCCAATGGCCTACTAGTGGTGGCAGCATTTCTTCTCCTTTTGGAGGTCGTGCTAACCCCTTTGGCGGGTATGGTCGCGATTGGCATCCTGGCATTGATATTGCTAATGATTATGGTGCGCCGGTTTATGCCAGTGCGGCAGGCTATGTACAACAGGCAGGCTGGTATGGCGGTTATGGGATTTATGCGCGTATCAACCATGATTATGGTTATCAGACAGCCTATGGACATATGAGCCGAGTTGTCTGCAGTGCAGGACAATATGTGAAAAAAGGCGAGATTATCGGTTATGTTGGCAGCACTGGTTACAGCACCGGTCCGCATCTGCATTTTGAAGTTATTCGCTATGGCGAGCAGGTTGATCCTTCTAGCCTGATCTGATTACTACAAAAATAAGATATCGAAAATTTTTAGGTTCGTCGTACTTAGTGCGACGAACTTTTTTTTGACAGAAAAGAAGATAAATTTCAGAAAAATTGTTTACATGTGTTCTAACAAATGCTACAATTGGGATAACGAAAGGAGCGGATAAATTATGCTTACTTTAGAAATGCTGGAAAAAATGCTTTTGGCAGCAGCAGTTGAGCTTGAAGAAAAAAGTAAAATGCTGTGTGAGCTGGACAGCGTAGCTGGTGATGGCGACCATGGCGTTACTATCGCGCGTATGGCAGAGTCCATGAAAAACAAGGTAAAAGCGCATGACAGCGCTAATATTAAAGATTTACTTGATGATTTGAGCATGGCTTTTATGAATAGTAACGGCGGCAGTGCAGGACCTTTATGGGGCACTGTTTTTGGCGGACTTGCCGATGCTGCACCTGAGGATGCTAAGGAAGTTTCTTTGGAAGAGCTTCACGCTATGCTGGCTCAGGCCAAAGAGGATTTTGAGGATATTTCCAAGGCTAAAATAGGTGATAAGACAATGGTTGATGCGCTGTATCCTGCTCTTGATGCAGGCATGGCAGCTGAAGGCGATGCAAAGGCTGTCTTTGCAGCAATGGGTAAGGCAGCAGCCGAGGGCGCAGAAAAAACTGCTGATATGGTAGCACGCTTTGGTCGTGCCAAAAACGTTGGTGAACGCAGCCTGGGTACTAAAGATCCCGGTGCAACATCTATTTCTATTCTGCTGACAGCGATGGCAGGGGCAATCTGACTTGCTTATAAAGCGCAAGCTTAAAAAAACAATAAATAAAAACGGAGGCGTCATTATGCAAAAATTCATTAACAATCCGGAAAATCTGACAAGTGAATTATTGGAAGGTCTTGTATTGTCTAATCCTGATATCATTACTCTGGAGCAGGGAAACCTCATTGTAAATAAGAAGTTGGCAGAGGCAGACCGTGTAACTATCGTAACCTTGGGCGGAACCGGCCATGAGCCTGCTATCAGCGGCTTTGTCGGCGAAGGGATGATTGATATTTCTGTTGCAGGTAATATTTTTGCTGCACCCGGCCCTCAGGCTTGCGTAGAAGCAATTAAGATGGCTGATAAAGGTCATGGCGTACTTTTCGTTGTACTTAACCATGCAGGTGATATGCTGACCGGCAACCTGACCATGAAACAGGTGAAAAAACTGGGCATCAATGTTGTTAAGGTTGTAACTCAGGAAGACGTTGCCAATGCTCCGCGTGAAAACGCTGACGACCGCCGCGGTCTGGTTGGCTGCGTTCCTCTGTACAAGATTGCCGGTGCTGCAGCTGCTGCAGGCAAATCCTTGGAAGAGGTTGCTGCTATTGCACAAAAATTTGCTGATAACATGGCAACTATCGCTGTTGCTACTAAAGGCGCCACCCATCCGGCAACCGGTATGGAAATCGCTCATATTGCCGAAGGCACCATGGAAGTTGGCATGGGCCAGCACGGTGAAGGCGGCGGCGGTACTCAGCCGATGAAATCTGCTGACGAAACAGCTGCAATTATGATGGACGCTCTGCTGAAGGATCTGGACGTAAAAGCAGGCGAAAAGCTGATGGTTGTTATCAACGGCAGTGGTGCTACTACTTTGATGGAACAGCTTATTGTTTTCCGTGCCTGCCATAAGCTGTTGGCAGAAAAAGGTATTGAAGTTGTGGCAAGTGCTGTAGGCGAAATCCTTACCGTACAGGAAACCGCAGGCTTCCAGATGTTCATTGCACGTATGGATGATGAGCTGCTTAGCTACTGGAATGCTCCGTGCCGCACTCCGTACTACAGAAATTAAGCAGGTGACTGAATATGGCAGATAAAGAAGGTAATGTACTGGCAAAAGACTATGGTATCGGCATTGCTCCGCCGGAGCGTCTGTTCCCGGTAAAGGGGCACGCATCCGCAGGCTGGGGCATGCAATCTCGTCTGGGACAGATTTTTGCTGATGACGGCCGCACTATTATGCTGGCTTTTGACCATGGTTATATTATGGGTTCTACCGCAGGTCTGGAACGTCTTGATCTGACAATTCCGCCGCTGATGCAATATGCGGATTGCCTGATGGCAACAAGAGGCGCATTGCGTACCTGCATTCCCGCTAACCATCACAAGGCCGTTGCTCTGCGCTGTACTGCTGACACCAGCGTACTCAAGGACGACATGAGCTTTGGCAATGTGGGCGTAGAAATTGAAGATGCTATCCGCATGAATGCTTCCTGCATGGCAGTTCAATGCTTTGTAGGCTCTGCAGGCGAGCTTGACTCCCTGCGCAATTTGTCTTATTATGTAAATATGGGAGAACGTTTTGCAATTCCTGTTCTCGGTGTTGTAGCAGTTGGCAAGGAGATGGAGCGTACCACGCGTTATTTCTCCCTGGCTACACGTCTGCTGGCCGAAATCGGCGCACATATCATCAAAACCTATTATTGTGATAACTTCGAACAGGTTACTGCTGCATGCCCCGTACCTATCGTAATTGCCGGCGGCAAGAAAATTCCTGAGCGTGATGCACTGGAAATGGCTTACCGTGCCGTAAACGAAGGCGCAGCCGGTGTTGATATGGGACGCAACGTTTTACAGGCTGCCGCACCGAAGGCAATGCTGCGTGCAATCCGCATGGTTGTACACGAAAATGCAACGCCGGAAGCAGCTTACCATGCTTATGAGTTATGGCAGAAGGATGTGGATTAAATGAAAGAATTTATGCATGTCGGCGTACCGACGACTGTTGCAAGAGAAGGCGAGATTTATGCTGAAGGCATAAAAACGCATATCATTACTCCTGATACCAATGAATTTCATATCGAATACCTGCGCTTCGAAAAAGATACTCCGTTGCCGGAAGAACTGCAGACCTTAGTGCATGTAGCTTATAAGGTTGATGACCTTGATAAGCAGCTGGCAGAAAATAAGGTTATTGTTGAGCCCTGGATGGCTGATGAGCATACCCGCATTGCTTTCATCATGAAGGATGGTATCCTGTTCGAATTAATGGAAGAAGTTAAATAAATGCTATCGGTTCATGAACGGGCACAGCTTGTAGCTGCTGCCCGTTTATATTATGAAAGCAATCTGACGCAGGCGCAAATTGCGCAACGCCTTAATGTGTCACGTCCCTCTGTCAGCAAGATGCTGGCAAGAGCGCGTGAGCTGGGAATTGTGCATATCGAAATCCGGGCCGGAGATGAGGGAAAGGCGGATTTGCTGCAGCGTCTGCAATCTAAATATGCCTTGGCCGGTGGCTGTGTGCTTACAGATGAACAGGACGCATTGACGCAGGCTATGCATTATCTTATGGCTGAAACAACGGCTGACAAGAGTCTGGCGCTGGGCTGGGGTTATGCCTTGGGTGAAGTTGTGCTGAAGGCTGCGGACTGCAGCAGTTATACGCAGGACGGTATGGTATATCCGCTGATCGGTACGGCGAATTTTCCTAATAAGGGCTATCATCCGGATGAGCTGGTGAAAATATGGGCAAGCGCCTGTGGCAGAAGCTGTTATATGCTTGGCTGCAGTGCTTTTCCTGATTCCGAGGAGGAACGCGCAGAGCTGGAAAGCAGGTCGGTCTATCAGCAACTTCTGCAGCAATGGCAGAGTCTGGATGCTGCTGTTGTTTCCATCTGCGGTTATCCTGCCGTGCCTGATGAAGCAACGGCAACCCGTTTCGGCGATGCGTTGGAACAGCAAAAGGCCGTAGGAAGCTTTTTGTCATATTATTATAATCAGCGCGGTGAATTCATCAGCGGTAATAATGATTACTGTCTGCATATTCCGTTGGCACAGCTGCGCCGTTGCAAGAAGCTGATAGGCATAGGACTGAATGCCGGTAATAAGGCGTTGGTGGGTGCTTTGGCAACAGGGCTTTTTACGCATCTTATTGTCAGCGAAGAGCAGGCTAAGGCTTTGCTGAAATAATTGAGTTGATGATTGACTGCCTCACACTATAGGTGTGGGGCAGTTTTACTTTTCACAGCAGAACATGTAACTTTTTATACAGTAAATATACATTGAAAACAGAAATGAGGAAATTTTTTCAAAAAACTTTACAAATAAAGTATAAAAGCATAAAATAACCCTAACTACATTTATACGAAATTTGTAGAATGGAAGGATGGTAGAAAATGATTTCTCTCAAAAGCAACAAACTTAAAGCATTGGCAGCCGGCTTGATGCTGACCCTCGCCTTGGGGGCATTAGGCTGCGGCGGTGACAAAAAGGAAGCAGGTGCAAAGGCTGAGAAGGTTAATGTAGGCATTGTACAACTGGTTGAGCATGAAGCGCTCGATGCAGCTAACAAGGGCTTTATTGACGGTCTGGCATCTAAGGGCTATAAGGAAGGGCAGAACATTACTTTCGACAAACAAAATGCTCAGGCTGACCAGTCTAATCTGCAGAACATTGCTCATCGCTTTGTAAATAATAAGGTTGACCTGATTTGTGCTATTGCAACTCCTGCGGCACAGACTGTAGCCAATGTTACCAGTGATATTCCTATCGTTGCAACTGCGGTAACTGACTACAAAACCGCTAAACTGGTTAAGGATGACGCTAAACCGGGCACTAATGTAACCGGTACAACTGATATGAATCCTGTTGCCGAGCAGCTGGATTTACTGCTCAAGCTGGTTCCGAATGCTAAAACCATTGGTACAATTTATTGCTCCAGCGAAGTTAATTCCCAACTGCAGGTTGAGCTGCTGAAGAAGGCTGCAGCTGCTAAGGGCATTACCGTAAAGGAAGCAACTGTTTCTACTGTTAATGATATCCAACAGGCTGCCCGCAGTTTGACAGGTGATGTACAGGCAGTATATGTACCTACCGACAATGTATTGGCATCTGCTATTCCTACTTTAATCAGTGTAACTGAGGAAGCAAAGCTTCCTGTTATCTGTGCTGAAGGTGGTATGGTAAGAGCCGGCGGTCTTGCAACCCTGGGCGTTGATTATTACAAGCTTGGCTTCCAAACCGGTGTGATGGCTGCTGATATTCTGAGCGGCAAGGCTAAACCGGCTGATATGGCTATTCAGGCACAAAAAGAATTTAAGCCTACCATCAATCTTAAGGAAGCAGCTAAGATTGGTTTGAAGGTTCCTGAAGAATTGCTGAAGGGTGCAGAGGTTATTAAATAATTAAAATTTGGAGCCTGCCGTTAAAAAAGCAGGCTCTTTTTTCGCTAAGAAGATTGGGAGGAATTGGGAAATGATTAGTTTGCTGATACCTACAGTGGCACAGGGCTTACTGTGGGCGTTGATGGCTCTTGGTGTATATGTAACATTCCGAGTGCTGGATATTGCTGATTTGACGGTAGAAGGCAGCTTTCCGCTGGGCGCGGCAACAGCTGCTTCCATGATGGTTGCGGGCTTCGGTCCTCTGGCTGCACTTTTGGGTGCGTGCATTGCCGGTATGCTGGCAGGTATTATAACCGGTATTTTGCATACTAAAATGAAAATACCTGCATTGTTGGCCGGTATTTTGACTATGATTGCTTTGTATTCCGTTAACCTGCGCATTATGGGCAAGGCTAACTTATCCCTGCTTGGTGTAGATACTACCTTTAAAATCGCCAAGTCTATGATGAATCTGTCGATGGCGCAGACAACGCTTGTTGTCGGTCTGGCAGTAACCGTCCTGGTGGGCTGCTTCATGTACTGGTTCTTTGGTACGCAGATTGGTGCTGCTATCCGTGCTACCGGCTTCAACCAGCAGATGATACGCGCTCAGGGCGTAGATACCGACGTAACAATTATTCTCGGCTTGCTCATCAGTAATGCTCTGGTTGCTGTTTCCGGTGCTCTGGTTGCGCAGTCCAACGGCTTTTCCGATGTCGGTATGGGTACCGGCACAATCGTTATCGGTCTGGCATCCGTTATTATCGGCGAGGTGCTTTTCGGTACCCGCAGCTTTAAAAATTGCCTGATTTCCGTAGTTTTAGGTTCTATTGTTTATCGTATCGTTATTGCAATAGTATTGGCTATGGGTATGCCGCCAAACGATCTGAAGCTCTTTACTTCAGTGCTGGTTGCAATTGCTTTGTCCATGCCGCTGATTAAAAGTAAATTCGGTGCCAGAAAGGCGGTGCGTTAAATGCTGCATGTAGAACACGTTTCCAAAACATTTTTCCCGGGAACAATCAATGAAAAGAAGGCTCTGCAGGATTTATCTCTGCATCTGGAGCCCGGTGACTTTGCTACCGTTATCGGCGGTAACGGTGCCGGCAAATCTACTACGCTGAATGCGATTGCCGGTGTTTTTCCGATAGATAAGGGCAAGATTATTATTGATGGTGAGGATATTACCAAAAAGCCAGAGCATAAGCGTGCCAAATATATCGGCCGTGTATTCCAGGATCCGATGCTTGGTACTGCTGCCGGTATGATGATAGAAGAAAATCTTTCTCTGGCAGCCCGTCGCGGAGAAACTCCCGGCCTGGGCTGGAGCCTTTCCAGCGATCAGCATGACCGTTTTTATGAGCTGCTGAAGGAGCTGGATTTAGGTCTGGAGGACAGAATGACTGCTAAGGTCGGTCTTTTGAGCGGTGGTCAGCGTCAGGCACTTACTCTGCTGATGGCAACGCTGAAAAAACCCAAGCTGCTGCTTTTGGACGAGCATACGGCAGCACTTGATCCGAAGACAGCAGCGAAGGTGCTGGCGCTTACGGAAAAAATCGTAACTCGTGATCAGCTGACAACGCTGATGATTACCCATAATATGCGCGATGCACTGCGTTACGGCAACCGACTGATTATGCTGCATAACGGCAGAGTAATTATCGACGTTAAGGGAGAAGAAAAGCAGCATTTGCAGATAGCCGACTTGTTGGATATGTTTGAAAAGGCAAGCGGCTCCGAGATGGCAAGTGACCGTTTGCTGCTTGGCTGATAGGCTGAATTTCTCAATGTGGACACAAGTTTACGATAGGAAAACAAGAGTACCATAAAAAAAGAATTTTAGCATTTCACTAGAAATTTAATAGCTTCATAACTAAAATATAGAGGAAAGTAAATAAAATATACGAAAAAACTCTTGCGAAATCTGAAAAACGTGGTAAACTTTAAATAAGTGCTTTATTAGTTTAAAAAAATTTGTCGCAAGTAAACCGAAAGGCGGTGCTAGGAAATTGCAAGAGGAAATTAAACTTATTGGTCGCAGAATCCGTTTGCTGCGTACCGCAAAAAATCTGACACAAACAGGGTTGGCAAAGGAGATGGGGATTTCCCAGACACACCTGTGTAATATAGAGTGTGGCCGTGTTCCTGTAACTCTGCCCAATCTGCTTAAGCTGCACAGCTTATTAGAGTGCAACATGAGCAGTTTCTTTGTTGATTTAGATGAACAGGCTGATGCCAAAGATAAAGATATCAGCCTGGAAGAAGTTCTGCAAATTGTAAAGTTGTTAAAACAAAAAGGTTAAGCACTTCTGCTTTACGAGGAGAGAGAGAATTTTAAATAGCCGGTGCAAGGTGAGTGAGAGTTCCTTGCACCGGCTATTTTTTTATGTGGTTTAAATTGGTTAGATAGCTTTGCTTACTCTGTAATCTGCTTTGTGCTATAATTAAAAATAGCAGAAAAGGAATTCTATAGCATACTATTATAAAGCGTTTGTTGATAGGAGAATAATTATGGCTACAGTAAAAAGACAGGCGCACTGCCTGCTGGCCGGCGCCGCCGCTGCCGCTGTCTGCGCCTGGCCTTGGGCGCAGGGCAGCCTGACGGCTGATTTCATACATCATACGGCATTGGCAGCGACGATTGGCGGTTTGGCTGACTGGTGGGGTGTGACGGCGCTGTTTAAACGTCCGCTTGGCATCGATGCGCCGGGTACCGATGTGCTGCGCAATAATTATGAGCGCCTGACAACAGGTTTGGCAGACTTTGTGAGCAATGACCTGCTGACGGCAGAAAATGTTATGCGGGCCGTTGGCAGAGAAAATTTTGCCAAGCTGCTGTTGGCACATTTTGCGCAGCAGCAGAACGTGGAGCGCCTGTGGCAGACAGTGCGTCCTTTGGCGGAGCATGCGCTGCGCTCACTCAATACTAAGCAGGCAGAACAGCTTTTGCTTTCGGAGCTGCCTAAGTATATTGTCAGCCTGCGTATTCCGGAGATTCTGGTGGACGCGCTGCAGAAGGCTGTGGCCAACGGCAGCTTTAACGGTATTTGGCAGCTGCTGACGCAGGAGGTGAAGCAGATTCTTCATAAGCCGGAGTTTACCGCTCTGCTGGAAGGGCTGACGCAGATGGCGGAGGAAGAATATAACAAGGACAGCTTACTGCGCAATTTATTTGTGAGCGGACAGGCCGCTAAGCTGGCACCGCTTTTTATACAGGAGTTGGAAAAAACTTTGGATGCCTTGACAGATTCCGAAAGTGAGCTGTGGCGGCAGGTGGATAACTGGCTGTTGGCACGCATGGAGGATTATCGTCATGATATTGCCTTTGCGGACTGGCTCAACAGCAAGCTTTCGCAGCTGGCAACGGCGAAGGCGCTGAGCTTTAAGGAGCTGTTGCAGACGCAGGACGTAGATGTTTTATTGACTCTGCTGCAAAAGAGGCTGCAGCTGCTGGCTGACAGCGAGGCGGAGCAGAGCCGGCTGGACAGCGCGTTGAAGGAGCTGCTGCTGCAGGCCTTGGCACTGCAGCACGACACGGTATATGATTTGGTTTTGCATAAGCTGCAGAGCTATGATAGGGATGAGCTGATTGCGAAGATGGAACAGAGCGTGGGCGATGATTTGCAAAATATCCGCAAGAGCGGCACCTGTATCGGCGGCTTGATGGGAGCGGTGCTGTTTGTTATTGCGACGTTGGCAGAAAGGCTGGTGGGGTAGGATGGATAGCCTGAAAAAACATTGGACATATGCAGACAGCGCTTTTCTTGCTTCCGGTGCAATCTATCTGCTTTTCTTATATCTCAGGCTGCATTATGCCGGGCTGTACATGGGGCACTTCGGCGAGCTTAAATGGGATTGGCTGATTTTGGGCTACTATATGGCGGAAGCGGCGTTGATTGGCAGCTTTGCGGATTGGTTTGCCGTGACTGCTGTGTTTAAGGTGCCCTGGATATGCCGTCTGCTGCCGTTTATGGCCAAGCATACGGCGATTTTGCCGCGCAGCAGAGAAGGCTTTGTGCGTGGCTGCGCTCAAATGGTACAGCAGGAATTTTTGACGAAAAGGGCCTTGCTGCTGCAAAAAAAGCAGTTGGTAATTTTGGATAAATTTATAGCTTATCTGGAAAAGCCGGAAAATAAGATGCGTTTGCAGGGGTTGCTGACCAATTTTGCCGAAGGCGTTCTGCATAAGCTCGATACGCGGGCTTTAAGCAGGCAGCTTGAGGGTAAAATAAAAACAGCCTTGGCTGATGTAGAAGCTAACGAACAGCTTGATAAGCTGTTTAAAGCCCTTGCTGCACAGCGTAGGGATGAGCAATGCTACGAATGGCTGTTGCAGCAGCTGGTTGCGTTGGCGGAATCTCCTGCCATCAGAGAGCGTGTGCACAAAGAGCTGCAAAAGCAGGTGGAGCAGCGTAGCAACGAGGGTTTATGGAGCAGCCTGAAGCTGTGGGCTGCCAAAAAGCTGGATGTTGTTAATGTTGATGATGCAACAGATGCCATTTGCCGTGCTTTGGTGGCAACGGCTCACCGTCTGCAGGATGACAAGCAGTGGCGCAGTTGGCTGTATACGCAGCTGCAGCGTGTTGCAGGCAGTGTTTACGGCACGGCAGCGTGGCATGAGCTGGTGCAGTCACTGCAGAATCGTGCTTTGCATGATATTTCTCTGCAGTATGCCTTGAAGCAGCTTTTGGATAATATGATTAAGGCTCTGTGCCGTCCGCTGGCGCAGGAAGGCGGTGCGGTAATGCAGCCGACGATTCTGCTGCAGGCTGTGCAAGAGGCTTTGGAAACTATTGAAACGGATTTACGTTCCGACGCACAGTTTAAGGCTAAGGCAGAGGCGTATCTGCAGCATATACTTGGCTTGGGACTGCTGCAGGCTCAGACGATGCTGGGAGATATCGTGGAGCGCATTTTGCAGGCAATGGCCGATGAACGTTTGACGGAGATGGTGCGCAGTAAGGTTAATACCGATATGCAACGTATTCGCCTTAATGGTACGGTTATGGGTGCCTTTTTGGGAGCTATATTTTATCTGCTTAAATGTGTCTGGTGAGTAAGGCCGGCGATAAAGCACCGTATGCGTTGTCACGAATGCCTTGACGTAGCAGTAGTACGCCGGCGGCATCCGTTCCTCGCCTCCGCCACTTTCTCGCCGGCCTTTGAGTTTGCGGATAAGCACCGTATACTTCATCACAACTGCCTTGCCATATAAATTTCCCGATAATTTTCAGTCTGACGATAAGCAATAAATGCTTTGTCGTCAGACTTTTTTATGTGAGCGGAAATAAAAAAGCTCCAAGCCGAAGGCTTGGAGCTGATAAACGTAAATGGAGCGGGTAACGAGAATCGAACTCGCGACACTCAGCTTGGGAAGCTGATGTTCTACCGCTGAACTATACCCGCAGATAAAAATACCATAACGCTATTATATACTATAACGGGTAAAGTTGCAAGTATGAGGCAGTGCTGAGAGCTTTGCGACGAGCAATTGTAGTTGTCAGAAAAACTTTAAAATTTTTTGAGAATACTGTATACAAAATACAAAAAAGTGCTATAATAGATAGCAGATGAGGGAAAAACCCCACAGGCTGTAAAAATACAGCATCAAATGAAAAATAAAAAGTGCGAATGCATGGAGGTGAGTTACTATGTTTAGTGCCGCTGGTGTTAGCTTAGTTTTCTTAGGCGTCCTGACCGTTATGTGCATTTTTGAATAATTGTAATGAGGGAACGCCTCTGACCACGCTTTGAGCTGTGGGCAGAGGCGTTTTTATTTTGCTTGTAATACTGTTGTTGTTAAGCCAAGCCCTTGCGGTGGCTGTCATTCCAGCCTGCCAGGTCCTTAATAACCTCGGAGGCAATAATCAGTCCTGCTACCGAAGGTGTGAAGGCGTTGCTGCCTGGGAGCGCACGGCGTTTGGGCGCTTCAGCGTGACATTCGCTTTCTACTTCCTCGTTTATAGGTAAAAGCGGCAGCTCCTGTGAATAAACAACCTTGAGCTTTTTGATATTATTTTTCTTCATCGCCTGGCGCATAACACGTGCTAAGGGGTCAACCTTGGTTTTATAGATATCTGCTACCTCGAACATAGCAGGGTTAACCTTATTGCCTGCTCCCATGCTGCTGATAACCGGCACACCTGCTGCTTTGGCTGCAAGCACGATAGCAATTTTTGCTGCTACGGTATCTACGGCATCTACAACGTAATCATATTGCGAGAAATCAAATTCGTGCTGATTTTCCGGCAAAAAGAAGCATTGGCGGCAATTTACTTTGGCATTGGGATTAATGCTTGCAATACGTTTGGCCATGACTTCCACCTTAGGCTGGCCGACAGTATCAAGGGTAGCGATAATCTGACGATTGAGATTGGTGAGGGCAACGGTATCGTTATCAATAAGGTCAAAGCTGCCGACGCCACTGCGGGCGAGTGCTTCAACTGTATAACCGCCTACACCGCCGATACCGAAAACAGCGACATGGGCGTTCTGCAGACGCGTAATTGCTTCACTGCCGAAAAGCAGCTCTGTACGTGAAAACTGGTTAAGCATATGAATCTCCTTGCATGGTATTTGTTGTTTTGGTTAAGCAGCTAAGCTGATTTCAGCCTTGGCGCCGTCCTTAAGATCTTCCGGCTTTTGCTCTGAGGTAACGGTAATTTTGGTGCCGTCAATGCTGCTTATCTTACCGCTGAAGGGTGCAGGTGTTTCAGCAGCCTTAATACTTACCGGCATGCCGGCCTTAAGCTCCTTGGCCTGCGCTGCGCTGACATTCAGCGTTATATTGCAGCTGTCAACAGCCTTGATGTGCAGGATTACCTGATCCTTTTGTACGGTGGCGTTGTTGGCGGCCTGCAAATCGGTAATGATGCCGGTGCAGGGGCTGTTGCCTTCATTTTTTTCCTGCTGTGCCAAAGCAGCGGCCTGTTGTGCTTTGAGCTGGACGATGAGCTTTTGCTGAGCGTCAATTTCTGCCGGAGAAGCGGGCTTGAAGCTGACACTTACACTGCTTGCTGCCTGCAGCTGTGCGATAGCGCGTTGCAGCTCGTCCTGGGCAGCCTGTGCCTGATTGCGTGAAACTGCGCCCTGCGCCAGCAGACTGTTCATCTTAGCGGCCTTTTGTTGTGCTGCTGCTACGTTGGCCTGCGCCAGAGAGGTGTCAGCAACTGGTGCTGCCGTCGGCGTGCCCTGCTGCATACGCTTTAAATCTGCTTCGGCCTTGGCAACCTGCGTTGCTAAATCCTTAACCTGCTTATCAAGTTGTGCGTCACCGATAGCAAAAAGCGGCTGGCCCTTGCTGATGCGCTCGCCCTTTTCACTGATAAGACCTATGAGCTTGCCTGCTGTCGGAGCCTTGACCGCATAGGTCGGAATGGTGATTGTGCCGCTGCCAAGACTGTTATCAGCTTTTTGCAGACTGCAGCCGTTCAGGCTGAAGGCTGTGAGGCAGACGGCTGCCATACAACATAATATTTTTAATATCTTCATAGTAGATTCCTCGTTTCCTTGAAGTTAAAAACCTATTGTACTTGTATATTATAGCGTAAGTTTGTGGCATTTGCATGACATTTTGCATAATTAGCTTACGAAAAATTAAAAAGCTGCTGCCTCCGGCGTGAATGCCGAAATAAAAAATAATGCAAGAGTTTCCTGTGTACAAGAAACTTTTCACAAAAGAAGCAAGAGTTTCTAGTATACAAGAAACTTTTTGTGAATAATACAAGAGTTTCCAGTATACTAGAAATTTTTATACGCAAAAAAGCTGCTGCCTTTGGCTTTACGCCAGAGGTCAGCAGCTTTAAATTTTAGTCAGATTTTATTTTTCAATCAGAGCCATACCTGCTTCGAGAGCCTTGGTATTAGCTTCTTCGGTTCCTTTCGGAACGCGGTTCAGCACAGCCTTGAGGATTGCTTCTTTGGAAACGCATTTGGTCAGTGCAACTACTGCGCCCAAAGCAACGATGTTCGCAAACAGCGTCTTGCCGCAAACAGTGTTGGCAGTGTGGGTAATAGGCAGGTCAACGCGTTTACCGTACTTGCCGGGAACATCATTTACAAAAAGAGTATCGGTAATAACGGTGGTATGCTCATCGCAGTCGGCAATGAATTTGTTGGCAGCCTCCTGGCTCATTACCAGCAGAGTATCCGGGCAGATAACACGGCTGAAATAAATAGGCTCGTCGCTGATGATAGCCTCGGCCTTAGAGGAGCCACCGCGGGCTTCCGGACCATAGGATTGGGATTGTACAGCCAGCTTGTCGTCTAAGAGGGCAGCTTCGGCTAAAATAATACCAGCAGTGATCAGGCCCTGACCACCGGTACCGGAGAAACGAAAGCTATGTCTCATAATTATTTACCCTCCTGTGCACGTTGAATAATTTGGTCATATGCCTTGGTGTATTCCATAACGTCGTTGTTTTCGTAGAGAACGCCGATGGGGAATTTGCCTGCAGCGATTGCTTCAGCTTTTTTCTCTTCATCCATGCGGTCCCAAACAGCCTTCATAACGCCATGGTCACGCTGCCAAGCCATCATCTGAGCAGGTCCGCCCATCTTGTTCTGACGGCCGAAGGAAATCGGGCAGGCGCTGACAGCTTCGATAATAGAGAAGCCCTTGTGAGCAATGCCTTTAGCGATAACATCAACCAGTACGGGAACATGGTAGGTGGTTGCGCGTGCTACATAGGTTGCGCCGGCAGCCTTTGCCAGATCAAGCAGATTGAAGCTCGGTTCAACTGTGTAGTACGGAGCGGTGGTTGCTTTGGAATGAATCGGGGTCATCGGAGAATATTGACCACCGGTCATGCCGTAAATGCTGTTGTTGAAAACAACCAGAGTTAAATCGATATTGCGGCGTGCTGCATGAATCAAGTGGTTGCCGCCGATAGCGGTGCAGTCACCGTCACCGCTGCAAACGATAACGTTCAGTGCAGGATTAGCCATTTTTACACCGGTAGCAATCGGCAGAGCACGGCCGTGCAGGGTGTTGGCGGTGTTGAAATCCAGATAACCGGAGGAACGGCTGGAGCAGCCGATACCGTTGATTACTGCAACGTCGTCTTTTTCCAGACCTTGCTTATCAATTGCTTTTACAATGGCGCCGGTGATAACGCCGTTGCCGCAGCCGGGGCACCAGATGTGAGGCAGACGGCCCGGGCGGAAATATTTATTGATTAAATTTTCCATTTCACTCATCGTTTTTTCTCCTCTCATCCGTTAGGCCATAGCCTTTTTGATTTCAGCTAACAGTTCTGCCGGAGTAGCAGATTCGTTATCGTATTTAGCGTACAGGCTTACAGGAACCTTGCCTGCTACAGCGCGTTCAACTTCCAGAACGTACTGGCCGCAGTTCAGCTCGTGTACGAGGATGCCTTTAACCTTGCCTGCCAGCTCCTGCATTTGCTTTTCAGCAAACGGCCAGATGGTAATCGGGCGGACGAAGCCAACCTTCAGACCTTCCTTGCGTGCCATGTCAACTGCTTCATAAGCAGTACGGGCAGCACCGCCGAAGGCTACAACAGCAAATTCGGCATCTTCCATACGATAGTTTTCTACTTGTACGATGTCGTCTAAGTTATCCTCTAATTTAGTGCGCAGACGGTCCTGAGAGGTGCGGGTTGCTTCGCCGGTGCCTTTCGGGAAACCGGTTTCGTCGTGTACCAGACCGGATACGTGCCAGCGGTAACCGCTGCCGAAGTCTGCCATAGCAGGAACCTTGGAGCCTTCCTCGCAACCGTAAGCCAGATAATCTTCCGGTGCGCAGGTCGGGCGCTTGCGTTCTGCCTGCGGAATTTCGTCATAGTTGTCGGGAAGCTCGATTTTCTCACGCATATGGCCGATAACCTCGTCCATCAGGAGAATAACCGGGCAACGATATTTTTCGCTCAATGCTACTGCACGCAAAGTTAAGTCGAAGCATTCGGGAACACTGGACGGAGAAACGGTAATCAGCCAGTGGTCACCGTGGGTGCCCCAACGGGTTTGCATAACCTCGCCCTGTGCGGGGGAGGTCGGTTGACCGGTTGCGGGGCCTACACGCTGTACGTTAACAATAACGCAGGGGATTTCAGCACTGCAGGCGAGGCCGAGCATTTCCTGTTTCAGGGAGAAGCCCGGGCCGCTGGTTGCGGTCATAGCCTTTTTACCGGCCATAGATGCACCGATAACAGTGCCGAGACCGGCGATTTCGTCTTCAGTCTGCATAAATTTACCGCCAACCTGCGGCAGACGCAGAGCTAATTGTTCAGCAATTTCGGTAGAAGGGGTGATTGGATAGCCGCCGTAAAATTTTACACCGGCAGCAATCGCACCCTCAACAACCGCTTGGTTACCTTGTAACAGCAGGATTCTTGACATGGGTTGACTCACTCCTTTTTTATTTATCTACAAAGATGGCATAGTCGGGGCAACGCATTTCGCATTGTCCGCATTTGATGCAATTTTCTTCGGCAACGGCTTCGACTTTGCCGACTTCGCTGACTGCCAGAACTTTTTTCGGGCAGAAGGCCGCACAAATACCACAGCCCTTGCAACGCTTAGTAATTATTTTTAAGCTCATATGGTCTCCTCCTTATGATACCTTGTTTGAAATAACAGCATGCGATAGCTTCACTTTATATTATATCAAAAATAGCATTTTATGAAAGTGCTTTTGAAAGCTTTTCACAAATTATCTTTTACTAGGTCATGAATAAATTCTATAAGGATTTGTAGAGTGAAAAAGATAGTATTATTGTAACTTTAAGTGTGGTTGTGGAAAGAACGACGGTATTTTGTACATAATAAAATAAGCAGCTGCCTTTAGGTGAAGTATTTCGCCTAAAGGCAACTGCTGTTGTTATATATGAAGAAAGACTGTATAATATAAATAACGCAATAAATAGCTTGTTACTATAATTTTTTTGATGAGTGCTGGTATCGTTTTGGAGGAAGTATGGACTTACGTTACATTAATACGTTTCACACCATTGTTGAGGCAGGGGGCTTTAATAAAGCTGCCGAAAAATTATGCTATACGCAGTCAACTATTACATTTCATGTAAGTCAGCTAGAGAAGGAGCTTGGTGTGCAGCTTTTTGAAAAGGCTGGCAGGCATATGGTTTTAACTAAGGCAGGACAGGAACTGGTGCCTTACGTAGAAAATGTGCTGCAGTCTGTAAACAATATGAAAAGCTTTCGCAGTGTTATTGAAGAGTGCCAGGGGGATATACGTATTGCTGCGCCGGAATCTCTTCTGTGCTTTCATCTGCCGAAGATTTTGCGCGAATTTCGTAAACAGGCACCGCGTGTGCATATTTACCTTGACTCTATGACCAGTACTTCGGTGTATAGGGCTATAAGAGAAAATAAAACTGATATCGGCATTTTTTATGATTTGCCTGTAGATGATGCTACGATAAAGGTTGTACCATATAAGGATTTTGATTTCGTGATGTTTGCTTCGCCAAAAATTAAAAAGCTATATAGCGATTTTATTACGCCTAATCAGGATTTCAGCTCGTTAGCACGTATTTGTCAGCCTGCAGTAGGCAGGGTGCGTAAAAGATTCGATGAATATATCAAAAGCAAAAATTTTACTATGGGACCGACGATTGAGATTCGTGAGACACAGACCATTAAAAATCTAGTGAAGAATGATATGGGCATCTGCTTTTTGCCTAAGTTTACGCTTCAGGAAGAGTTAGACAAGGATGTACTGGTAGAGATTCCCATCGATCAGAAATTTGAGCCCATTCATTCGGTGTATGCTTATCGCAAGGATAAATGGCTGAGTCCGCCACTGAAATTATTTTTTCAGCTTTTAGAGCAATACAAAAAGCTGGAAGATTGACAGTTTAATTTTTTAGAAGAAACAGAGTCTTGGTTCAATATAATTGAATCAAGGCTTTAGTAACATCAATTATTATTAACAATGCAAATGTGATAGAATGTTAATAGAAAATAGCACGAAAGAAGTGAAAGTAATGAAGCCAATCAAGACTATGGAGTTTAATATGCCAAAACCTCCCTCTGATGTTTTGTGGCAGAGAAAAGACATAATGTTAGTTGCCGCCGGTTCCGGTCCATGCTTGCGAGAGCTTTATTATCGTGCCGTAGAACAGGGAAAGCTGCAGCAGCTTATGTTTTGCCATACAATAGATGATGATTATACTATGGGAACTGCCGAAGAAAAAATTACGCGCGTTATAAAACGGGCTGCAGCGGTGCATGGTGTACAGGTTGTGGTATTATATTTGAACTGTCTGGATATATTGACAAGACTTGATTTTGATTATCTGGAGAGCAGTCTTTCTGAAGCAACCGGTATTATGGTACGCTACTTCTTTCGTGGACCGTTGGGAAAGATGGACATAAGGCATTTTAAGCCTGTTTACGAGTTTATGGCTGAACTGCCAGAGGAAAATGGTTGCATAAGTCATAACCTGTATCAGCTGCCGCCTTTAGCTACTGATGTTGCCGGTGTTATAGACACATTGCCTGCAAATGAGGCGAAGGTATTGGTAGCGCCCAGCGGTTGCCGGGCTTGTCTGCGCGATGGTGATTTACTGGAGCAAACGCAGGGAGTGTATACTCTGGAAACAAAAAAGCAGGATTTTATTTATGGTATAGAAGATAATTGTGTTAAGCAGTGCAGGGAGCTGATGTCAGACGGAAAATATAAATCGTTGAATCTTATCAGCTCTGCAGTAGCAGCTTTTATTGGCTTTGACGGCAATTGGGTGGCAAATTCAATGGAAAATAATTTGAAAACACGAAGCTTTGATATAGATGGATTTAATGATGCTGTATATGGCGTAAGCTGTGCGCAGGAGCTTTTAGTGGAGGAAGAGCAGGAGCTATATGTAAAACCTGCTCGTGAGATACTTATTCTAGGATATAGTCCTCTTCTCTGTGGTGAAAGAGAGCAGTATGCGGAATGTTTTGCCTATATTAGAAGCTTAGGCTATGAGCCACGGTTTGTTGGCGAAAAAGCTGCCGGCAAACCTGCTTTATGTTGGGTAGTATCAACTGCCGGTATACCGGCTGCGCGTGTGCTGAACGAAAAATATGCTGTACCGCTGCTGCTGTCATGTCCGGTAGGAGAACATGCTATGAAGATGTGGCGGAAAAATGTGCAGGAGCTGTGCAAGTCTGAAAATAGTGAGATACGCCAGCTATGCATTCATAACTACAGCATACAGGAAACAGATAAACGTAAGCTGTTATTTATAGGTGATCCCCTGCAGACGATGGGAGTGGCACATGCGCTATGGCATGAAGGCTTTCATCATATCCAGTTGGCAACGCTGTGTACCGGCGTAGCCAGCCGTAATTTATATCGTAAAGCTCCCGGTGCTGATAAGTGGCTGATTATTGTAGACAGCTTAACAGCTTTACAGGATTTGTGGGAGGATGCAGATATCGTATTTGCCGATACATTGTTAGCGGATATCATGAGTTCTGTCGGAGCAGAGACGAAGAAGCATATACCATTGCCTTGGGGAGTTATTTCAGGCCGCAATGCCTGCACTGCCGGTAGCGGTGCTTTAGGCAGGAATATAGCTGAGCAGCTTAAGCTGCTGGTGAAATAAAATTTGCGTATGAGGTTAAGTGAAGTGAAAGGAGCTTTTCTATGAAAAACTGGAAAAAATTGACTGCTGCTGCGCTAGTAGCGTTAGCTTTGGTGGGAGCATTGGCTGGTTGCGGTAATAATGCCGATAAAAAGGCAGATACTAAGCAGGCAACAAAAATAGTTACGGATTTAAAAGGCAGAGAGGTAAGCGTGCCGCAGGATGTGAAGCGTATTGCTGTTGTACCTATTCCGTGGGCTAGCGTTATTTATGCCATTGACGGAAGCTCTGAGCGTTTAGCAGCCGTTCACCCCGGAGCTATGTCAGCCTATACAGGCAAGTTTTTGGAAACGAAGGACAAGCACTTCGCACAGTTAGATACTAAAATTATTGCGCAGAATTTTTCTGTTAACATCGAAAGTGCAGCGCAGGCTGGTGTAGATACGGCTGTACTGTGGCAATACCAGGAGAAGGATGCAGAAAAGCTTGCCAAAGTCGGTATACCCACTGTGCTGATTTATAATGATACAGTGGATAATTTAAAGAAGAGCTTTTTGATCATCGGCAAGCTTTTGGGCAAAGAAGAACGTGCTGAAAAGATTAACCGGTATTACGATGCAACCAATGAAAAAATTATTGCTAAAAAAGCCTGGGAAAAGACAGATAAGCCGACTGTTTTGTTCCTGCGTAATGCCAAACTGCGTTTGCAGGGTAATGATAATTTTATGCATGAGGCACTACGCATTGGCGGAGGTAATAATCCATATGGTCAAATAAATGGTGGCAGTGAGCAGACTATCGCTATGGAAGAGGTATATAAGCTGAATCCGGATATTATTTTGCTGAGCAATTTTGATAAATTTGTGCCTGACGATTTGTATGATAATAAAATTCCCGGTCAGGACTGGAGTACGGTGAAAGCGGTAAAGGAGAAGAGAGTGTATAAGGTGCCTATGGGCATTTACCGCTGGGATGCTCCTGGCGTAGAAACACCGCTCATGATGGAATGGCTGGCACATGTGCTGCAGCCTGAGCTGTTCAAGGAGCTGGATGTGCGTACTGATGCAAAAAAATTCTATGAGGATTTTATGCATTATAATATTTCAGAAGCAGATATGGCGCAAATTTTTGCTGATGAAGCTAATAAAAACAGTAAGGCGTTATTCTGATGCAGATAGAAGCAAGTAAATCAAATTATGCGGTAATCATGCTTGTATTTTGCATATTACTGTTTTTGATGGTAGTAGTGAGCCTGGGAATGGGACGTCTTCATATTGCGCCTATGGATGTCTTTAAAATCTTGTGCTCTTATGTTGTGCCTGTAGAGCAAAGCTGGAGTGATCAGGCGGCGAGCGTTATTTATACGCTGCGCATGCCGCGTGTGCTGGCAGCAATTTTGATTGGTGCAGCGCTGTCGCTTTCCGGCGCTGCCTATCAGAGTGTTTTTAAAAATCCGCTTGTAGCGCCGGATATGCTGGGTGTATCTTCCGGTGCCTGCGTTGGTGCGTCGCTTTGCATCCTGTTGGGCTTAGGCAGTACCTTTATCCAGCTTGGGGCCTTTGCCGGTGGTATGCTTGCTGTGGGCTGCGCTGTTATTATTCCGCGTATTATCGGTAAAAATTCGATAGTCATGCTTGTTTTGTCCGGTCTTATTGTTTCCGGTCTGATGAATGCTTTGTTGGGTATTATCAAATACCTTGCGGACAGCGAAACACAACTGCCGGAAATAACCTATTGGCAGCTTGGCTCTTTGGTTAGCGTAACCTGGACGAATATTTTTTCCAGCGGGGTACCTATTGTAATCTGCCTTTTGTTTATGCTCGTAATTCGCTGGCGTATGAATATCCTGACGCTTTCCGATGAAGAGGTGCATATGCTGGGACGCGATGCCGGCTGGCTGCGCTATGCGATTATTCTGTGTGCAACTGTTTTGACAGCCTGCTCGGTTTGCATTAGCGGTACTATCGGTTGGGTTGGTCTTGTTATTCCGCATTTTTCCAGAATGCTGGTCGGGCCCAATAACCAGCGTCTGCTGCCGTTAGCGATTGTTCTGGGAGCGTTTTTCCTGCTAGCTGTTGATACGATTTCGCGTGCGTCGATGAGTGCGGAGATTCCCCTGAGTATTCTTACCGGTCTGATTGGTGCTCCGTTTTACTTCTATCTCTTGTTAAGACAAAGGTTGGCGTTATCATGAAGTTAATTGTAAATAATTTAGCATTTGCCTATAATGAGCAGTCACCTTTATGGCAGAACGTCAGCTTTACGCTCAACAAGGGTGAGGTTATGACGATTTTAGGCAGCAATGGTATTGGCAAAACAACACTGTTACGTACCTTGATAGGTTTTTTTAAACCGTTAGCCGGTGGCAGTGTACGTCTTATTACGGACGAGGGTGATGAATATACTCCTTACGAAAATCAGAAAGAGTTTACTGCCCAGATCGGTTATGTGCCGCAGGTACAAAATACTGCTTACTCGTTTCTGGTGCGTGATTATGTTGTTATGGGAAGAGCGCCGCATCTTGGTGTATTCACTAAGCCTAAACAAAAGGATTACGAGCTGACTGATGAGGTACTGACTGATTTAGGCATTTATCATTTACGTAACCGTTCCTTCAATACTTTGAGCGGCGGACAGCAACGACAGGCTGTTATTGCCCGTGCTATTGTGCAGCAGCCGCAGCTGGTTATTATGGATGAGCCGACAAATCATCTTGATTACGGTAATCAGTTCCGCGTACTGCAAATGGTGCAGAAGCTGTCACAAAGAGGAATAGCCGTTATTTTAACGACGCACATGCCTGATCAGGCCTTTTACCTGGGGAGCAAGACGGCGATTTTAAAGCCGGATGGACTTGAGGTTGGCGATGTGCGAGATGTATTAACAGAGTCGGCGTTAGAGGAAATTTATAAGCTGAAAATAAAGCTTCTGTATTTGCCGGAGCAGCAAAGAACTATTTGTGTTCCTTACTAGCTTGTTATTTCACTCTCACATATAAATTTTATAAAGTTGATGATTAAGAGGTGTATCAGAATGTCGAAAAGTAAAAAATTGCTTTTAAGCAGTATTATGTGCTCACTCATTCTTGGCGCGAGTGCAGCTCCTGTAAGCGCAGAAACCATTGAAACCTTCAATCTGGATGAGATGGTTGTTGAAAGCTCCCGTAACCACAAAACTCCGTTACCCGGTGGCTTTAATAATGATTCCTCCAGAGTAGGTCTTTTAGGTGAAACAGAGATTATTAAGGCACCGTTCACTGTTCAAAGTATCACTGAAGAAACTGTAAGCAAGATGGCGATGCCGAATCAGGATCTGGATACTGTTCTTTCTAACGTGCCTGCAATTCGCACGGGCACTTCCCCGATTAAAACAGACTTTTCTATCCGTGGCGTGTGCACGAATGCCGCGTCTTATTATGTAAATAATATTCCTGGTTTCTTTATTATGGCTACTGGTCCTATAACACATACAGTAGGCAGTATTGATGCTTTAATTGGTCCTGCTTCTACTATCAATGGTTCAACTCCCTCTTATCAGGCTGGACCGCTGACTGGTGCAACTCCAGGTGCTATTTACTTGAATACTAAGCGTGCTGGTGAGGATGATTTCATCAAATATACGCAGACCTTTGCTGGTTATGGCGATTATGGCGAATATCTTGATATCAGCCAACGCTTTGGCAAAGACCGCAATATTGGTGTAAGAATTTATGGCCAATATGATGATGGCGGTTTGGCTATTTCTGGTGCAGGCCAGCGCAAGAAGAATTTATTTGCTAACATCAGCTATGAAGGCGAGACGACTAAAACCAACGTTTTTGGCGGTTATTATGACCAGAAGCTTATGGGTACAGAACGTCGTTTCTTATTGACGGGAGATCCAACAAAAATTCCTGATGCTCCGGATGCTAGCAAGAGCTTTGACGATCCTAGCTTGATGCATCAGGATACCAATGGTTATATGCTGACACTCAATCATCAGAAAAAACTGGGCGAGCATGTAAACTGGTTTGTTAATGCTGGTGCTAACCAATCTGTTATGCGTCGTTATATTTACGATGGTGAAATTGATATTTTAGATGATGGTAGTATTGCTTCAGATACTGCAGTATGGTCTGATTTTATTCATATTCGTAACCAATATTTACAGACTGGCTTAAAGGGCGATTTTATGACTGGCATGGCTAAGCATAACTATGCTGTATCTGTTGATCGCTCGCATCGCAAAATGTATAAAAGAGGCGTTGATGCTATAAATCCTGCTACTGGTAAGCCTTCTGGTACTTTTAAGCCTGGCAGTAGTATTTATGATGGAATTATTTTAAATCCGTGGGTTTACCAAGGGGATATTTCTTCAACATTAACGAAGAATTTACAGCATGAAGAAACAGATGTAAGTCTGAACTTTATGGATAAGGTTGAGGTTGGCAAGCTGACACTCTTGGCTGCTGCGTCACATCGTCATGGTGATTATGTACGTGGTACAACCAAGAATCAGCAGAAAAATAATGTTAAAGATAATAATTGGGCAACAACCTTTGGCTTATCCTATGCACCGACTGATGATTTATCAATTTATGCAGCTAAAGCAAATTCAAGAAACCGTGGTACAGCAGTTGTTACAGCTGGTAAGAAAATTTATGAGAATGATGGCGAAATCTTACCGTCTGTTCGTAATAGCAATGCTGAAGTTGGTGTAAAATATAAAGCAAATGATAATCTGATGATGACATTGGCATATTTTGACATGAAGCAGCCTCAGACTATGGATGTAAAGGATGCTGCTGGCAAGTTGTGGCTGACTAATAATGGTTTAAACCGTTATAAGGGCGTTGACTTCAGCTTGAATGCTTCGTTTGCAGATAAATGGAATGCTTTTGGTGGCTTTGAATGGCTTGATGCACGCCAAGAAAAAACAGCTAACGGAAAATATGATGGCTGCCATGTAATGGGTTCGGCTGAGTGGAGTAGCGTTTGGGGCTTAGAATACAAGCCTGATGAAGACACTAGCTTTACCGGAAGACTGAGCTATGTTGGTGTTGGCAAATATGTAAAGGGCAATAAAGAAGAGCTGGATATTCCTTCTCATGTTACTCTGGACCTGTTTGCAAGTCATAAGGCTAAGATTAATGGTGTGCCGGTTAGATTTGTTGCAGCCTGCTATAATGTTGCTAATGATAGCCATTGGATTGCGCAAGCTGGTCAGAATAATAAATTCATGCTCAATATGCCGCGTTCCTTCATGCTTTCCGCAGAGTTTGAATTTTAATTAAGCTCATCACACTCATCTTCATCTCATATACGAAAACAGCAGCTCCGACTCTTTGTGATGAACTGACCCCCTAAAGTTAGACCTAAAAATCTAATTTTAGGAGGTCGTTTTTTTAATGGCAAAATACAGTTTTGAACTAAAGAAGAAAATAGTCCTGGAATAT
>CAVCLW010000039.1:0-13330 GCA_963603005.1 Escherichia coli
ACAAGCTATGGATTTTTTATTTTCTTAGGTGTGCAACTTCATTATACAATCTACCTACTAAACAATATCCTTCATTCTACCTAAACATATTGTTTAGCGCTTCTCAAACCTCTTTCTCAAAGAAATTATATCCGTCGCAAAGGCATACGTCCCATCACCCTTGCGCAGAGGATAAATCTCCTCCTGCAGCCATTGATAAAATTCCCTGCTAAGCTCATCATTCAGCTGCCACTTAGCCTTTACAGCGCCATGACGCAGCGTAGCCTCCGCCACCCGGCGCAGTCTTTTCCACTTCGAATAGTAAGCCAGCTTCAGCTTCGTCATAAAATGCCTACTGTCCTCGATAACAAAGCCTTCAATATGCTTTCCGTCATACAGATAATCCTCCTGCATAATCGTTTTCAGCCACACCTGCAGCTCATCCCAAGACGCCAGCGTGCAGGCCTGCTCTTTAACCTCAATCTGCAGTTGCTTGCCCAAAGCCACCAGCTCCGCATACGGACGATGCGCAAAATTCAGCTCATTTTCAATAATCTCCAGCAGTACGACCTGCGGCTTTTTGTATTCGATAATATGCGGGTCCATCTCCGGCTCAATGCACTCAAAGATAACCGAGCAATTATTATTCCTAACAAAATCCTCCAAACGCTGCATACGCTCCTTAAGCTCCGCAGCCAAAGTGTTTTTGAAAATCTTCGCATATAAACCGTACATATCGCCCTTAGAGGTTATAAGCAACTTTTTCTGTGCACTGTCATAACCCACAATGCCCAGAAAACCGTTGACCTTCACATAGGCCTGCACCGGAAACTGCAGATTATGCCTCAATGCATTCAGCTTTGTTTCCGGACGCTCATCAAGATTGAAGAATTTGTCATAGCTACGAGCGACAATTTTTTCTGTCCGCTTGTTGATATACAAGCCCCTTGCCTTGCAGGTAACATCATCCCACGCCTTATTGTAAAAGGCATCACGGGTAAAGTTGAAGGAAGAAATCTCGCCGAAGCTCTTTTCTTTAATCAGCGGATTACCGGCAAAGTTGGCCAAAAGCTGCTGCACATTCTCAATCTTGGCATTTGCTTTGCTGCCCTTCGCACCCTTCTTTTTATCAAGATATTCCAAAGCGTTACCAATGGTAACTACGGCAAAACCATCCTCGCTAAGCTCTAGCGCCCGTAGCTGACCGCCCATTTCCACCGCTCCGTCCAGATTAAAGCAATGCTCGTTAACCTCCGCCGGTACGCCCTCGTAATTGCGGTGTCCGTGAACCTGGTACTCGTCCGCAGCAGCGTGCTTGGCAAAGGACATGTCAACGTCCAACGCATCCTCATACACGCCAGTACCGTAAATAAGCTCCGCTGTTGCCACCAAGGATAAATTCTCCGGCATCCGCGCCAAGCCGCCATGGCTTACCAAAACCTTTTTCCCTTGATATGTATAGCAGAAGCACTGCGATAATTTCCTGTAAAAATTATATACTGCCTTCCTGCTCAAGCCTGCTTGCGCCAACTCCGCTGCCGTCTGCAGGCGGAACTCCTTCGAAGCAACGCCATCAGGCAAGCCGTAATCCCGCAAATTGGCTTCGTGGTTGCCCTCCAGCAGCGTAACGTTATCTAATGCGGCAAACTGCAGCAGTAATTGCAGAACCTCGGCATTCTCGCTGCCTCTGTCAATGTAATCGCCAAGGAAAATATAGTAGTTCTGCGGATTGATTTCCTCAAGATATTCCTTCAACGGCTGATAGCAGCCATGAATATCACCGATATGAATTACCTTTTTATACGCAGATAAATCGCGTGGCTTATACCAGATTTGCGCCAGCTCTTGCGGTTTGATTACGGTAATACCGGACGGAACCTTATTATCTGCCAGCTGAGCATACATTCTTTCAATAACATTTTCCGGAACCTGTTTGTATTCCTCACGCTGCAGGTTCCTTTTCTTTGCTTCCTCAATGGTAATATCAGTAAAATCAACCACATAAATGCGATATTTATACTCATTGGCGAGCTTTTTGTACGCAGTCATATCTTTGCCGCGGATGTTGGTGGCATCCACGACCGTAAAGCAGCCTCGCTTCATGCGCTCCTCCAGCGTCTGCAGCAAAAACGGCCACATCTGCTTGTCAAAATGAGGGCTGATGCACCATCTGCCTGCATTATCCAGCATTGGCGAAGCATATAGCAGACGTAACGCATCCGCGCTCAATGTATAAGGCTCCAGGCCCTGCTCTTTTATAAACGTGCTCTTGCCGGAGCCCGGCACACCACGCATCAATAATAAAATTCTCATATCAATCATTTCTCCATTCCCGTAAAAATTTCTTGGGCACACTTTCCGTCAGCCACACGCCGTTGGCTGAAAGGTAAAACTTATAGCCTTCTCTTGCCATCTCGCCTGCCAACACCGTGTAAATAAACGGCTCTCCATGTCTTTTGCCGACAAATGCACATACAGCCTTTGCTTGGCGATAAGTCCCTGCCTGTTGATGCTTGCAACATATTTAACGCCGGTTCCGTGATATAAAAGCTTCGGCGGCGCAACCTCCTGAAGTTCCACATCAACCTTCACGGAATGCCCCTGATTCGCTCTGATTCTTTTCTTATCCTCGCTGAATGCGAAACGCTGCTTGCCATCTTCGGCAACAATCTTTTCCAGCATAAGCATATTAAACGCTTCTATCCGGTTAAAAGCAGCCAGCAGTGCTTCCGCCTGCGCCCAACCATGCGCATCCAGCTCAATGCCGACTGCTTGCGGTTTATGCCGCAGCACCAGCGCCAAAAATCTACCCCATTCGTTCACGCTCTTGCTCATAGCATTTCCCTGCCTTATAAAAAAGCAGAGCTCCCGAAACTATAGCCATAGTCCCCGGAGTTCTGCTTCTTCTTACGATTATAAATTTTTGCCGAAGCCTTAACCTTGGTAATCGGCTTCACATTTCCCCAGTTGCCTCGTTTGGAGGCGTTGACTATCTTTTGCTGTTTTTTCGACATTTTTTCATAGCTTACAAATCTTTCCATATGCTTATTCCTCCATCATCTGTTCTGTTTTATAAAAATAGCTTGTTGCTATGTTAATCTTAACACAGCAGCAAGCTATAATCATGGAAAAAAACATGCGCACTTAAAATTGTGCGCTGCATTGCATTTGCTCTCTGAGCTTTTTCCTGATAAGCTCCTTAAAGTTCTCCGGCTCACGCACCTTGACCGTCGGCCCGAAGCTCAGCACACGGAAGAGCATTTCGGTTTCATCGCTCTTGTCATATTGCACTGTCAGCAGGTAATGTGACTCGTCCAGCTTTTCCGTTTCCTTCGCCAGGTCGGAAAAATGCATCAGCGCGCGTACCATCGTACTGCGTTCATCCTCTATTTCCAAAACTAGCGTCTGCTCGGCAAGCTCTCCCTTCTTCAAGCTTTTAACATGCTCAACAGCTTCTCCCGCTTCTACGGAAATTATTCTGCCTAAATTCAGCGTCACCTGCTTACGCTCAGCTATCGCCTGCAGGCGGAACTTATCATCCTTGGCCGAATATTCCAGGGACACAGGCACCAAATCCGTCCAAACGATAATCGTCCCCCTGTTGCTCCTGTAGGAAGCATTCAGATAGCGCTTTTCCCGCACGGCATGAAGAATTTCCCGGAAGTTTGCTCTATATTTGGGATTAGTATAAGCATCACCGTCCACAAAGCGGTCGAAAAAGACAAACTGCTCAGGCCGGTACAAAGGCTCTACAGCCTGCAAAGCAGCCTGCTGCTTCGCAATCTCCTCATCCGAAAAGAATAAGCTGATTTTTTCATCAAGCAGCAAGGTTTTCAGCCATCGTTTCTGCAGAACAGTCAGGGGCATCGTCGGCTTATGTTTCAGCGGCGTGCCAAGCTCCGGCGTCAGCAGTTTCCACGTTCCGTCAGCAAGCGCAGGCAAAAGCTGCAGCACGCTGTCGCCATAAGCACCCTCACGGACGAGCTGCTGCATGCTTGCCGCAGACAGTTTTCCTTCAAGCGCCTGCGTCAGCACCTTCGCCACCACATTATAATAGGTTCCGTAAACCTCGCTGAACACTGTGCTCATTTACGCTTCACCTGCTTTCTTCACGCCATACATGGCGTACACCTCAGCCAAATCCTGCCAAAACTTTTCTTCCACAGCCTTATTGCTGCAGGAAAAGCTTTCAATGCGACCGATAAAGGTACGCAGCCAGGGCAGCATTTCGCCTGCATCATGCACATCGGCAATAAAACGATAATGCTCAGCATCTGTTTTTTCCACTCGTCCGCAACGCTTTTCCCGCTCCAGACATTGTAAAATATACGGCTCATCACTGCTGATGCGCACTACAAGCTCCACATGCTCCAAAGCATCAGCAGGCCCTCTGTTCATAGATACGCCCCACAAATGCTGCTCCATCTGCTCAGCCATAGCGCAAAACTTGTCATAATCACGCACGTCCTTCGCTTCCAGAACACGTTCCAGATTATCCAGACGGCAGAAAATAATCCTATGCGCCTTAAAGAACCAGCACATCACATAACGCCTGCCGCTTTGCGTGCTTACGTAAATCTTCAGCGGCAGCACGCGAAAAGAAATGTTCTTGCCTTTGGAAGAACAGCTTTCAATACGCACGCACTGCCTGCGCTCCATCGCCGCCAGCAAATCAAGCAAAACGTCACTCTCCAAGGCATGCAGCAGATAATGATGTTTGTAGGAAAATACGCTGCTGCCCGCAGCAAACTTATCCTCTATAAAGCTGCCCACAACACCTATCTGATTCGTTTCGGCAAAAAAGCTCACGGCATCGTACCAGGCATCTAAATCAACATCTTCCTTGCTGCGCTCATAATATAACTCACGCCCGCACTTTTCATTTTCTATTAAACCAAGCTCTGCATATTCTGCCAATTTCTTGCGTACAGTAGAAATATCCAGCGCCACTGGTTCGTCAAAACAAGATAAATACGCTGCATCCAGCCTTTCCATAAGCTGACGCAGAGTAAATTTTTCACCAGGCTGCAAAATATCCAGCAGGAAGAAATGCAGCATTATATCATTAGCCGTAAAGCTCTTGGCTTTTAATGCTTTATAAAAAGGATTTTGCCGGATTTTTCTGCTGTCTACGGAAATAAAGCAGTTCTTGCCGCCGGCATTCTGGCGGAAATACATATACTCCCCCAGCCAGCTTTCAATGCGTCTGCGCTCGTTGTCATAACTGCGAGCGCTTTTATCCGCAAAATCAGCTCTGCTCTTAAAGCCAAAGACATAAAAATCACGCATCAGCAGGCGTATATTATCAAAGTTCTTTATTAACTCATTAAAAGCCACAAGCAGCACCCTCCTTCCGCAGCAAATCAGATAAACGATATTTCAAAAAATGTGCTGATAATTCAGCGCCACTTTTTTACTTAAGCACTGATTTATCTTTAGTATATCACATAATAGTGACAGATTTTGTCTATGTCAAATAATCGAATACACAATAAAAAACAACAAGAAAAGCGTAGCTATCAGCATGCTTTATGCATGTGTAACAACTACGCTTTTGGATTACTGCAGATACTTCAAAAACAACGCATTAAGCTCGTCATACCCCTGCCTGCGTTCCTCCGGCAGGCTCCTGATTTTCTCTTTAAGACGCGGAATTTCTTCTTCAATAAAATTATTTATCTCGTCCACTCTCGGAATCAGTTTCAGCTCCGGCACCTCCATCTTGATGCGCAAAAGCTCCTGTACGGATTCATAAAGATATGTAGGCAAATCAGCTGCAACCAATTCTGTAAAACACATTGGTGGCGGAGTATTGGTTCTTAAAATCCATCTGCAGGCAAGCAAAGGCCGCAAAACATAAAAGTACTTTTTAGCTCGCACCATCTCTCCCCGCAGATACTCCCGATAGTTGCCATCAGCCATATTTAGGTAATGATAAAGCCCGCTCTTCGCTGAAAAATAGTTTTCCATAAGGGGAATAAATTCTTGGCTGAAAGCAGTTTCCCTATAAACAATCGGTGATTTAAACCATTCGAATACCGACGGATTGGAACGATGCAAAAGCCTTAACGCCTTCTGCAAATCCCAGCCGTTGACATCCAGCAAATCGTTAATAGGAAATTCCAGCACATCCCTCGTCTGTTCTAATTTTAAATAATAATCACGCGGACGCACATAAATAAAACGTACATCAAAATCACTGTCCGGAGATTCAAAACCCCATGCACGGCTTCCAGATTCTACTGCATGGAGAATCCTGACATTTTCCTGTTTTTCGATCTGCTGTAATTTTTCAATGATAATTTTTCGCATTGTCACCACACCTCACCCTCGCTACGCGTTAATTGTATTTTACACTACGAGCGCCGGAAAATCATTGATAAAAATATGCGCACTTGCGAGCTTAAAGGTTATGTGCGGATTTTGCCGAAAGCCTCAGCCCTCATCCTTGATATTTTCTATTTCATCCTGCACATCATTACGCCGCTCTTCCAAATCGTCATAGCTTTCACCGTTAGCCTGTCTTTCCGCTATTTCATCCTCTATATCGGACTTTTCTTCTTCAAGATCCAACAGCTCTTCTCTCGAAGCATACGCATAATTATCTTGAGCAAAAACAAGCGGCATAACCACAAATAACGACATTATCAACAGCGCTTTAGCTATAATACTTTTTATTTTCATAATTACACCCACGAAAATTTATCCTCTAAGCATTTTGCAAAATCCAGCTGACATATAAGTTATTATTTACCACTCCAAGGTCAGGCCAACACCGACCTCCTTCACCGTCAGTTGTTTATGCAAAGCAAATTTCGCAGCCAGATTTGTACAATGGCATTGTTCTAATTATACCATGCTTGTAAAAATCATAACACCTATATTAAAAGAAAGCCCGCCCCTGTGCTGTGAAAGCATAAGGACGGATTTTAGTTTATCATGATATTAGCCTCCTGCACACTTTCCGGCAGATTTTATTCTTCATCTTCTGCCAGCATACGATAGCCTACACCAAGCTCATTAACAATATAGCGCTTTTCTCCGGGTGTCACGCCCATTTTTTTCCTGATGTTTTTCATATTTACCTGTAGCTTTTTAACGCTCCCATAATCAGAATATCCCCATACTGCTTGGATTATGGCAGCATAAGTCAGCACCTTTCCCGCATGAATGGAGAGGAATGTCAAAATATTGTATTCCGTCTGTGTCAGGTCGATTTCGTTTCCATCGACCAAAACCTGCCTTTTATCGTAATCAATCATCAAATCCTGAAATTGAAATATACCGATGTGATTACCCTCGTTTTTCTCGCTGTATCGATGACTGCGAAGAACTGCGCGGATACGAGCCATCAGTTCCTCAGTTCCAAACGGCTTGGTAATGTAATCATTCGCACCAAGGTCTAAGGCTTCCACCTTGTCCATTTCGCCGGAACGGGCAGAAAGGACGATGATGGGAACAGTATCCGTCTCTCTAACATCCTGAATTAGGCTCAAGCCATCACGGTCCGGCAACCCGAGATCCAGAACAATGAGATCCGGATGATAAGAAGCGTACATCATCATGCCGAGCGCACATGTTTCTGCACAGATTACCTGATAATCACTTATTTCCAAGTTGGCTTTGATGAAGCTAAGGATGTTTGCTTCATCCTCTACGATTAAAATTTTGAATTTATTATTGCTCATCATCGCACCCTCTTGCCAAAGAAAAGCGGAATACAGCACCGCCGCCCTTCCTATTTTCCACAAAAATCTCGCTGCCATGCGCCTTAATAATAGCAGCACAAACCGAAATACCGATGCCCATATTACTGCGCGTTCCGTCTATCGGTGCTGCAGACTTTTTATAGCATCCGGTAAAAATTTTATCCAAAATCTCCTCCGGAATACCGCATCCGTTGTCGGCAACTTCAAATATGGCCTTATCTCCTGCAAGGGAAACCGACAGCTTCAGCTCTGTCATACCTTTCGCATGAAACACAGCATTCTCCAAAAAGTTCAGCAACACCTGCTCGATAAGGATAGAATCCATAGGAATATCCACAAAGTCGGCCGGTATCTGCGTAATCACCTTCTGATTCGGGTGTTTTTTGGCGAATTTCATAAGAACTGAGTCAATCAGCTCATCTAAAACGATTGGCGTTTTCACAATCTTGACCTTTGCACCGTCGATTCTTGTAACAGCCAGCAGGTTTTCGACCATGCGGATAAGCCATTCACTATCCTCTTGAATTTCTCCCAACAGCTTTAGCTGCTGTCCTTCCGAAAGTGCATCCTTCTTAGAAATCAGCGTAGAAGCTGAGCCGTATATTGATGTAAGAGGTGTACGCAAATCATGAGAGATTGCCCGCAGCAGATTGCCCCTCATCCTCTCCTTTTCGCTTTCTGCCCGCAAATTCTCCTGATCACGTATCCTACTGTTCAACGTACTGGTGGAAACGGCAACAAGCAGCATAATTATAGCGGATAATATACTTTCTTCTACGAAAAAATCCAAAGTATAATAAGGATAAGTAAAGGCAAAATTCACTGCAAATACACTTAAGACAGCCGAAACAATACCATAGCAATACCCGTGCGTTTTCAGCGATATCAGAAAAACGCCGAATACAAAAATCATAGGAACCAGCGTTTGGGTTGTAAAGAGCTTCCGAATCAAAAGATTAATGGCAAAAGCACCGAAAAAAACGCAGACCGAAAACAAAATATCTTCTTTTCGTTGTTGATGCTTCATAATGCTTCTCCTAATTATTTTTACAACTACATTATACTTCACGAACAAAAGCGCTTCAAGATTTATCACAAGATACTGATGCTCTACGATCGTTTCTTTACCAAATCTACACCGAAAAAATGCTATGATAGGAACAAGCAAAGCAGTGTTCAATATACGGCTTTTACATTGTGTCCGCAACAAGCACAATGAATGTATAAACAGATTAACAAGAAGGTGTAGGTATGTCAGAAGAAATGATTAGCAGAAGATTTCAGCTTTCATCTTTTCAAATTATCATATTAGGTTTTGCGGGAGTAATCCTGCTGGGTGCATTACTGCTGATGTTGCCAATTTCCGCAGCAGAACGCTGTGTAACACCGTTTCATGATGCGTTATTTACCGCAACCTCCGCAGTTTGTGTAACCGGTCTTGTGATACATGATACCGGCAGCTATTGGTCGGCCTTCGGGCAGACAATCATTCTGACGCTGATACAGATTGGCGGTCTTGGTGTTGTCACTGTAGCGGCATCATTTGCACTTCTGTCCAGGCGAAGAATATCTTTGATGCAGCGCACCACCCTTCAGGACGCAATATCAGCGCCAAATGTAGGCGGTATCGTCCGGCTTACGAAGTTTATCCTGTGGGGAACATTTTTGATTGAACTGATTGGTGCACTTGCCATGCTGCCGGTGTTCTGCCGCGACTATGGATGGCACGGTATTTGGATGGCAACCTTTCACTCTATTTCTGCCTTTTGCAATGCAGGCTTCGATATTTTGGGAACCGCAGACAACATCTACCCCTCCCTTACCGGTTACGCGCAGAATCCTATGATAAATATAACGATTATGCTGCTTATCATAATTGGCGGTATCGGTTTTTTGACCTGGGAGGACATTTGTGAAAACAAGCTGCAGTTCCGACGCTACAGAATGCAAAGTAAAGTAATCCTTATCTCGACGGTTATCTTGATTGTCTTTCCGGCAATTTTTTTCTTCTTTGCTGATTTTGCTTCTCTCCCCATAGAAGCGCGGCTTCAAGCGTCCCTGTTCCAGTCGGTTACAACAAGAACAGCGGGTTTCAACACAGCAAATTTATCTGCTATGTCCAGCTCGTCGCAAGGCATTATGATACTTTTGATGCTGATTGGCGGTTCACCGGGTTCAACTGCCGGTGGTATGAAAACAACAACCTTTGCCGTCCTGCTTGCCAACATTGTTGCTACCTATCGCCAGCAGGACAGTGCCCATTTTTTTGATCGCAGAGTCGATTGCAACGCTATCAAAACTGCCTCAACTATCCTCACCGTGTATATTACGCTGTTTTTCAGCGGAGGAATTTTTATCAGCGCCTATGAGAACCTGCCACTGTCATCCTGCTTATACGAAACAGCATCAGCATTGGGAACAGTCGGACTGACGCTTGGAATTACACCGCAGCTGCATGTACCCTCACAACTGATACTAATTTTACTTATGTATCTTGGCAGAGTAGGCAGCCTTACGCTCATGTACGCAGCATTATCCGGCAAAAAAGCAGTTAACTCAAAACTGCCGCTGGAAAAAATCACTATTGGCTAAACAAAAGGAGTGGATATCCTATGAAAAATATTTTACTGATCGGAGCAGGTCATTTCGGGCGTCATATCGCTATGCAGCTTTCACAATTAGGGCATCAGGTCATGGCAGTTGATACTGATGAGGAAAGAATTAACGATGTACTGCCGTTTGTCACCAAAGCACAAATCGGTGACAGTACCAATGCAGAGTTTTTACGTGCCCTTGGCATCGGAAATTTTGACGTTTGCTTCGTAACTATCAGCGGTAATTTTCAAAACTCGCTGGAAACTACTTCGCTTTTAAAAGAACTGGGCGCAAAATGTGTAGTATCTCGTGCTGAACGAGATGTCCAGGCAAAGTTTCTACTTCGTAACGGTGCAGATAATGTAGTCTATCCTGAAAAACAGATGGCTATATGGGCAGCCAAACGCTACACCGCAGACCATATTTTCGATTATATTGAAATTGACAAGCAACATGCTATTTTTGAAGTAGAGGTGCCCAAAGCATGGGTTGGTAAAAGTATCGGTATGTTGGATATCCGTAAAAAGTTTGGCATCAATATTCTTGGTATAAAACGTTTAGGAATAACTGACGTCTCCATAACACCGGACACCATACTATCCGAGGATATAACTATGTTAGCATTAGGTGAGTATACAGCACTGCAAAAATGTTTCCGTATATAAGCAGGCTGTGCAACATTTATTAAGCACAGAATATTTAAGGCAACAAAAAGGCTGACGCCTTGCGTAAATGCGCAGCGTCAGCCTTTTTATATTCTCAGCAACTTTATTTTATTCCAATAATCTCTTTATCTCTTCCAGGCTTTCCGCAAAATATACTCCCTGCTGCTTTTCTGCTGAAGAGAAGCCTTTAAGAATCATCTGCTGCAGAAAATGCTTTACATCATTATAATAACCTTCAAGATTATAATAGATGCACGGCGCATGAAGCTGTCCCAGTGAAAGCTTGGACATAATCTCACTGACCTCCTCCAGCGTTCCCACGCCGCCGGGAAAGGCAATAAAAGCATCGCCAAGCTCAATCATCTTCATCTTGCGCTCTGCCATATCTTTGGTAACTATCAGCTGCGTCAGTCCCTCATATTGATAGTCTTCATCTATAAAAAATTGCGGCTCCACGCCGATAACCTTACCGCCTGCCTGCAGAACACTTTGCGCCAGCTCTCCCATCAAGCCGGTTTTAGAACCGCCATAAACCAACGTATTACCGCTCGCACCAATCCAAGTGCCCAGCTCTTTAACCGCAGCCTCAAATTTAGGATCATTGCCTGTCGACGAGGCAAGATATACTGTTATATTCATGTTAAGACCTCCGAGTATTGTTTAATCTAGTCTACCACCATAAAAATACCCGTGCAAGCAATATGGAATATTTTTCTATAGTTTACTTGTTAGCTAAAAAAATATAAATCAGCAAAAAAGGCCGCTTTGCAGCGACCTTTTTTGACTTTCCGAAGCAGGCAGGGATTCCCCCTGCCTTGCCTTTTACATATTATACAGATGAGAAATCAGAACGTAAATCTCAAGCCTGCGTCTACACGCCATTTCTCTTCCACGTCACCGCCGAAGCTGCGTTCAAAGTCTGCATAAATCAGGCTGTTTTTGCTCAGCTTAGCTGTACCGCCGATTTGTGCTTCATACCAGGTATCCCCGAAGTCAATGCTTGTTCTGCCTTCAGGCTCGTTCACTGCACGGAAGGTGGTGTCAAAGTCACCGCTGAATTCATGTGCTGCTACCAGCTTTACAAAGTAGCTTGCATTATCCAGCTTCTGGCCCAGACGGAAGCCTACGCGTCCTACCAATGTATTGAACGCATCCTGTTCTACCTGCATATCCTTCTTCACGCCAACGCTGTCCAGATAATCACTGTGCGCATTGTAGTCCTTGCCGTTGATGCGTCCCAAGGTCAGCTCTACGCTCGGATCAAAGTAGAAGCCGTTGTCATTTTCAAAGCGCTTGCCATATTCCGCGCTGATGCTGGTGCCCCAGGTCTTGTAGTCACCACTCAGCTTATGGCCGCTGTCATTGAATACCTTGTAGTCATTTTCCAGCTTGCTGTACTTGGCGATGATGTCAACATACTGTCCGTCTTCGCTCTTCCAGGTACCATAGATGCCTGCACTGTAGGTGGAAAGATCACCGCGGCCGCTGCCATAGGTGGCGTCGCCATCGTTGTAGGATACTGCTGCGCCGACTGTCCAGCCATTGCCTGCATCTACATCATAGCCTAACTGATATGCATTGTATTTCAGGTTGAAATCTGTATTCTGGCTGTCCATCTCGTACTTGCCGCCGTAGTATTTTGCCCACAGGCCTTTTTCGCCTTCAGACAGACGCAGGTCGCCCATGCGTTTCATCAGGTCATTGTTTTCGGCACGCCACATCATTGCGGTGGAAGCCATTGCGGATTTCGCGCCCTTCATCATGGCGGTTTCCTTGCTGCCGTACATAACAGGCACATATGCATCCGGAGTATGAATGCTGCCTGCAATCAGGCTGCCTTCGCCGTTTTCTTTGTTGAAGTCCAAATCTGCCAGACGGATTGCCATAGAGCCTGCAGTCAGGCCTTCGGCAATACCAACCTTGCCATCCAGATTGATTTCCGGAGTCGGGTTATCCTCGGTAGCAACTGCTTCGTTATAAATCAGCTTTTTGCCCAGAGCGGAAAGTGTGTTGACTACCTTATCCTGGTCGCTGGTATCAATACCGCTGCGGTCGGTATAAAGCGTAATGCCCGCATTCTTGCCGTCAGTCTTAGTTGCCTTGTCAACAACAATGTTGCCCAAAGCATCAAAGCTTGCGTTGCCGTCTTCGCCGGTTTCATGTGCCAGATATGCGTTTACATAACCGGACAGGTTTTGGATATTGATGTTCTTAGATTCCTGCTGGGATATATTGCCTGCGGTCTCTGCAGTAGAACCGCCATAAAGATTATTGATTGTGCTCTCATGTGAAGTTACATATTCCGGGCCAGTCCACGGATGGAATACCATGCCCTTGTTATTCCAAGTAGCACCATTACGCAACCATAAATTATTATTATAT
>CAVCLW010000039.1:13340-25308 GCA_963603005.1 Escherichia coli
ATATTTAGCATTTTCCTGAGGTTTAGCTGAATAATAGAAGTGTCCGTCTAAGAAAGAATCGGGTGTAGTCAGACCAATATTGATTGTACCGCCTTCGCCGTAGAAGTCAGTAGATGTACGCACATCGCCAGTAATCTGTACATAGTTATCGCCAGCACCAATTATATTGCCGTCTTCATCCTTTAACATGTTTACATTCAACATAGTATTGCTGCCCGCAGTCCATAACGATTCATGCTTACCAGCATAAATACGACCACCGCCAACACTTATTTCACTATAACCTTGACGAGCAAACATGCACGCTGCGTATTTTGTTTCTATATCGACTAAGCCTTTAATGTCAATAGTATTAGCATTTTCTTTCTTATCTCCATAGAAAGTTACAGCCTCCAAAGCACGCCAGTTAAGTTCATAGCTAGGAGTATCAATACCACCACGCATTACTACAGCGTGCTCTTTACTATTATCATTATTAATAACAACGTGTGCGCCCGTACTTGCAGCACCTGTAGATGCTCTGATAATGCTGCCATAATAATAGTTATTTCTGGATTCCAAGCGCATAGCACCCGGATTATCAATAGTTATAGTACCTTCGCGGAAAGCACCGATAGCACAGGATGTCCACATTGGCTGACTACCAGTCTGTCCTGCTGCCGGAAAAGCATTATATAAAACCGTCAAGTCATGTCCCTGCATATCAATAGTATAAGATGGACCATTTGCAGTAAACTTAGGAGCCGTCAAGTAAGCTTTATCTCCCCAATTGCTAATAGCTGCGTTATATAGATTGCTCGCATATCTAGGTTGTTTATTCAGACTAACCTCAAACAGTGCATCTTTGTCAAATGTATATTTTAAATTATTATCTGCAACAGAGCCACTTATAAAATCACCATAATTATTCTTTTCGCTACCACTGGTAGGATTTCCCATAATCATTGTAGTATACGGAACAGAAATTTCTCCTTCTGCTTTACCTAAACCAGTTTTTTCATCAAATGTCAAGTTCTGGTAATATTTGCTTATAGAAGAAGTTGTCAGTCCCTCTGCTAATTCAACGCGACCACTCAAATTACGCTCGCCATTAACATAAGCAGAATATGTAACCTGCTTTGCCAAACTGTCTAAAACATCGTTTATCTGCGTCATATTAGTAGTATCAATTCCATCAACAGATGTACGCAAATAAATATTAGAAGCCGTTTGACTTACCGTATTAGATTTATCATCTAAACCTATTCCTTGAGAAACAAGCTTGTACGGCTCAGCACTAACAATATTTAATTTTCCGCCAATAATTTTAGTAGGATCTGTAGCATCATGATCATAAATAAAAAGAGTACTGCCGGAATATTTATCAATGGTCAAGTCACCATCAGTCATCTTGACAAAACTTTTTTGAGCAGAAGCTTCGCCACCGGTCAGGGATTTCAATCGTTCTGCCTTATCCATAGTTCTCTGCCAAATTGAGCCATTAACTAAATTTAAATTAGCTTCGCCATCCAGAGAAGATCCTTCCCAAGTTACCCCCCTTTTAAATAAAGGTTAACATTGCCATCAACATTACCTGTATATCTGCCGCCTTCGTTACCATTATATTCCATGCCAAAGTTAATCTTGCTATCATTATCAGACTTTAAATTTCCTACAAAGTTCTTATTGAATTTAGTGTAAGATACATCATCATAGTCAACATCATCCAAATGATTAACATTTACGCCAAAATTAATGGTACCTCCATTCTCTGCTATTGCAAGATATTTTTCTGTTGTCGGTTCACTATAATTGAATTTATCTATTGTATAGCTGCTAAAAACATTAATGATGCCACCATCATAGGCATGCAAAATATTACCATTACTATTACTTGTCAAGGTTATTTTTGAGGGATTAATTGTAATTTCGCCATTTTTGCCTGCAGCTATAACATCGCCTCCGGCAATTAGCGTAGCCCCATTACTTCCGCTTTTTATGCTGATAGAGCTCTTGTAATCTCCATTATTTCCTGCATAAATTGCATTACTTTTCTCATTACCTGCTGCCGTAATATCTAATTCCGTTGTATTGGTAATATTAATATAACCTTTTTTATCATTGTATATACCATATACAGTATCATTAGGATTACCATTAGATATGATATGAAGGCCATCGCTAGATCCATACTTAAAGCCCAATGTAAGATTATTATCGCTGCCTTGCACCGCTGCCTTAACAGCTTCACCTGTATAATCAGGTGCTATAGTAATTTCAGTATTAGAAATGTTCCAATTTCCTTCTGGAAGATTTTCACTAGGATCAGCTTGATTGCTAATAGGATACGTATCTGCTTTACCATCATTACGCAGTACTTCTTTCCAAACTCCTTTCAAATTATAAATTCTATAAGCATTATTTTCAAGAGGAGTAAAGCCAATCCTGCGCAATACAGTTCCGTCATTATCTACTATTTCAAAAAAGCATTCATTCTGTCTGCGATTATTAAGCGTAGAATCGCTGTCAAAATTTAATTTTTTTCTTAATTGCGCATATACCTTATTAAGTGTTTCCGTTTTCATATCCGGCAAATCACTTCTTTTGACAACAAAATTACCATAGATATAATTATCGTATTTAGTTGCCATAGTAATATTAAGCGCACCACCATTCAGCGTATCAGTAGCTGCATCATAGCTATAGATAAAATCATCATAAGCTTTTCTGGAACCAAAAGTTTGGTCAACTACATTAATACCACCAGCATATTCACTGCTCGTCATATCATAGCTGGCAGCACTTGCCACACTCATCAGACTGCAGCCTAAAGCTACGGCAATAGCTAAGGCTAATTTGGTTTTCACTAAGCTTTTTTTACTCTTACTCATTTTTTGTACATCTCCTCACTCAAAAATACAACTGAGTGGAGGCAGGAGCTATAGCTTCAGCTCCTGCTCGCTCTATACATATGCCTTCAAAGGCACAATGTCAGGAAACTATTATTTAAAACGTAAATCTCAAGCCTGCGTCTACACGCCATTTCTCTTCCACATCACCGCCGAAGCTACGTTCAAAGTCTGCATAAAGCAGGCTGTTTTTGCTCAGCTTAGCTGTACCGCCGATTTGTGCTTCATACCAGGTATCACCGAAATCAATGCTGGTTCTGCCTTCAGGCTCGTTTACTGCACGGAAGGTGGTGTCAAAGTCACCGCTGAATTCATGTGCTGCTGCCAGTTTTACAAAGTAGCTTGCATTATCCAGCTTCTGACCCAGGCGGAAGCCTACACGGCCTACCAATGTATTGAACGCATCCTGTTCAACCTGCATATCCTTCTTCACGCCAACGCTGTCCAGATAATCGCTGTGCGCATTGTAATCCTTGCCGTTGATGCGTCCCAAGGTCAGCTCTACGCTCGGATCAAAGTAGAAACCATTATCATTTTCAAAACGCTTGCCATATTCAGCACTGATGCTGGTGCCCCAGGTCTTGTAGTCGCCGCTCAGCTTATGACCGCTGTCATTGAATACCTTGTAGTCATTTTCCAGCTTGCTGTACTTGGCGATGATGTCAACATACTGTCCGTCTTCGCTCTTCCAGGTACCATAGATGCCTGCACTGTAGGTGGAAAGATCACCGCGGCCGCTGCCATAGGTGGCGTCGCCATCGTTGTAGGATACTGCTGCGCCGACTGTCCAGCCATTGCCTGCATCTACATCATAGCCTAACTGATATGCATTGTATTTCAGGTTGAAATCTGTATTCTGGCTGTCCATCTCGTACTTGCCGCCGTAGTATTTTGCCCACAGGCCTTTTTCACCTTCAGACAGACGCAGGTCGCCCATACGCTTCATCAGGTCGTTGTTCTCGGCACGCCACATCATTGCGGTAGAAGCCATCGCAGATTTTGCGCCCTTCATCATGGCGGTTTCCTTGCTGCCGTACATAACAGGTACATATGCATCCGGAGTATGAATGCTGCCTGCAATCAGGCTGCCTTCACCGTTTTCTTTGTTGAAGTCAAGGTCTGCCAGACGGATTGCCATAGAGCCTGCAGTCAGGCCTTCGGCAATACCGACCTTGCCGTCCAGATTGATTTCCGGAGTCGGGTTATCCTCGGTAGCAACTGCTTCGTTATAAATCAGCTTTTTGCCCAGAGCGGAAAGTGTGTTGACTACCTTATCCTGGTCACTGGTATCGATACCGCTGCGGTCAGTATAAAGCGTAATGCCCGCATTTTGGCCATCAGTCTTAGTTGCCTTGTCAACAACAATGTTGCCGAGTGCATCAAAGCTTGCGTTGCCATCTTCGCCGGTTTCATGTGCCAGATATGCGTTTACATAACCGGACAGGTTTTGAATATTGAGGTTCTCAGATTCATGCTGATAAATATTACCGGCATGAGCACTGTCTGCACCACCATAAAGATTGCTAATATTGCTGATAATATTGTTAGTGCTATAGGTACCGCCAGCCCAGTTATGCGTTACGGCAGGCATATTATCCCAAACAGCACCATTACGCAGATACAGATTATTATTGCCGCTGCCAAAGAAATGACCTTTCAGATAAGAATCGGCAGTATTCAGGCCGACATTAATTGTACCGTTAGAACCATAATACGGTGTAGAAGTCGAAACATCGCCTTCAATCTGCAGATAATTATCTCCGGCATCAACAGCATTGCCTTCGGCATCCTTCTTCATATTCAGGTTAATTAAAGCCTCATAGCCTGCAGTCCAGATGGAAGAATAATTATGGGAAATAATGCTGCCGCCGCCGATATCAATAGTTGCGTAATTACCACGTGCAAACAAAGATGCGCAATTCTTTACATCAATATCTACAAGCCCTTTAATTTCAACAGAGCTACCGTTTTCTTTTTTAGTGCCGTTCTGGGTGTAAATTTCAATAGCGCGCCAGTTCAGCTGATAGCCCGGAGTGTCAATGCCGCCGCGAATCTTCACAGCATGCTCCTTACTGTTATCATTATTGATAACAACATGTGCACCGGTTTCGCCAACAGCAGCAGTAGATGCCCTGATAGCACTGCCATAATAGTAGTTATTAGTAGAGGTAATGCTAACAGCACCGGGGTTATCAATCGTAATGGTGCCATCACGGTAAGCACCAATAGCTGCAGCAGTCCACATAGGCTGGCCGCCTGTAGAGCCTGCAGTCGGGAAAGCACTGAAGTTTACAGTCAGGTCATGTCCCTGCATATCGATAGTGTAGCTCGGGCCACCTTTTGTATAGGCAGTAGAGGATTGATATGGACGGTCACCGTAGTTGTTGATTGCTGCACAATATAAACCGCCCCATCCGAAGCTACGCGGATCCTTGGTCAGCTTAACATCAATAAGAGTATCATCATTAAAGGTATATTTTAAATCTTTGCCGGCAGCGGTACCGCTGATCTGGTCAGCATAACCATTTTTCGCATCTGATGTTTCATTACCGAAAATAACGCCGGTAAATGGTTTAAAGAGCTCATTCTCTTTTTTCGCCTGACCGTTTTTTTCATCAAAGGTAATATTACTGTAGAATTTGCTTACAGAAGCACTCGTCAGACCTTCCGCAAGCTCTACCCTGCCGCTCAGATTACGCTCGCCGTTCACATAAGCAGTATAGGTGAGCTTCTTGGCCAAATTATCCAGTACAGAATTAATGGCAGCATCATCTGTAGTATCTATACCATCTGTAGAAGTCTGCAAATAAACTGTAGAGGCTACTTCTGATACCTGATACTCCTCAGAGCCAACGCCTTTGCTGAGAAGCTTAGCCGGCTCGGCGCTGTTAATGGTCAAATCACCGCCAAGAATCTTGCTGGCATCGGTTGCATCATGCTGATAAACAAAGGTTGTATTGCCGGAGTATTTATCAATCGTCAGGTTGCCTTCACCAACATTAATATAGCTTCTCTTGGAGGATGATTCGGCACCCTTATGCTGTTTAAGATGTTGAGCGGCGTTAGAGGTAATGTTCCAAAGAGTTTCGCTGCCCAAATTCAAAGCTACATCTTCACCTATAGCATTGCCTTCCCAGCCTGCTCCTGTAGTGAAATACAGATTAACATTACCCTCTGCATCACCTTGGTAGTTGTACTTGCCGGCAAGGCCAAAATTAATTTTACTATCAGCATCTGCCTTCATGTTGCCGGTAACATTGTTGCTTCCTTTTAAAATAGTAGCGTTATCATAATCGACACTGTCAAGATGCTCAACAATCACACCTGCATTAATCGTACCGCCGTTTTCAGCCAATGCCAGATACTTGCTGCTGTCGCCCATTGTTATTTTCAGCCCGGCAGTACCCTTTGTCTTATGGCCAACGTTGATAATACCACCGTCATGAGCATACAGCAAATTTCCTGTAGCAGTTTCCAAACTGCTTTGGCCGGAGGTCAGGTCGATTACGCCATTCTTGCTGGCTTCGAGAACGTTGCCGTTCGCCTTCAGCGCTACACCGACACTGCCGTCAGCAGTAGATTCCAAAATAACCTTGCTGGTATAATCCGCATTATTACCGGCATAGGCAGCGTTGCTCTGCTCATTGCCGTCCGCAGTAATAGTCATTTGGGCATCCTTAAGATGTACCAGGCCCTTCTTATCGTTGTAAACACCATAAACTCTGTCGGTATTTTTTCCCTCGGCTTTAATGGTCATCTTACTGTTCCAGGTACTGGAGCCCAATACGTTGGTAACATATAAATCCTTTTCAGCACCGCGTACAGCGGCCTTCACAGTTTCCTTAGAAAGGTCCGGAGCAACAGTCAGTCCATAACGGGAATCGGTTTCGCCAACATACCAGGTGTTTGCCGGTATTGTCGAATAACCCTGCGCAGTATCAACCTGTTTGATATCATATTCCTTATTATTGCTGTCATTGCTCAAAACAGTTTTATAGGTACCGCCGGTCAGATAAGAGGAACTACTCATATCATCAGTAAATTTAACATTTCCTACACGCAATACATTGCCGTCATCGTCAAGAATGCGTATAGACATGTAATCAAAGCCGTAATAATGAGTCAAACCCTCAGCCGGTTTCAGCTTTTTCAAAATACCGGCACTAACCTTCTTCACAGTTTCCAAAGAACAATCCGGTAAATCACTGGCTTTAACATCAAAGTTTGCATAAATAGTAACGCCACTTACGCTCGTGCCACCCCAATAAGAAGGTTCTTCATAGCGCATATCGGCAGCCATAGTAATATCGCCGCCAAGCACCTGACCAGTAGCCTTATCATAGCCAAACACATAATTGTCAGGCTCCTGGTAGCTTTTACCTATCTGGTCACCGTTTACCGCATGGCTCCAGGTAATACCGCCTGCATATTCACTGCTCGTCATATCATAGGTGGCAGCACTTGCAACACTCATCAAGCTGCAGCCTAAAGCTACGGCAATAGCTAAGGCTAATTTGGATTTCACTAAGCTTTTTTTACTCTTACTCATTTTTACATCTCCTTACCCAAAAAATTTTTTTGGAGGCAGGAGCAATAGCTTCAGCTCCTGCCTGTTTTATACATATGCCTTAAAAGGCACAATGCCAAGGAATTATAATTTAGAATGTAAATCTCAAGCCTGCGTCTACACGCCATTTCTCTTCTACGTCACCGCCGAAGCTGCGTTCAAAGTCTGCATAAATCAGGCTGTTGTCACTCAGCTTAGCAGTACCGCCGATTTGTGCTTCATACCAGGTATCGCCAAAATCAATGCTGGTTCTGCCTTCAGCCTCGCCCTCTGCTGCAAAGCGGCTGTTGAATTCACCTTTAAACTCATGTGCTGCTGCAAGTTTTACAAAATAGCTTGCCTTTTCAGTCTGTTGGCCCAGGCGGAAGCCTACGCGTCCTACCAGCGTATTAAAGGCATCCTGCTGTACCTGCATGCCTCTGCTCTTGCCCCAGGAATCCAGATAATCACTGTCTGCGCTGTAATCCTTGCCGTTGATGCGTCCCAGTGTCAGCTCTACGCTCGGATCAAAGTAGAAACCGCTTTCATTTTCAAAACGCTTGCCATATTCTGCGCTGATGCTGGTGCCCCAGGTCTTGTAATCGCCGCTCAGCTTATGACCATATGCATTGGCGACATCATAATCGTTTTCCAAGCGGGTATATTTGGCAATCAGGTCTACATACTGACCATCATTACCCTTCCAGGTGCCATACAAGCCTACGCTTGTATCCTTCAAATCTGCTTTGCCGCTGCCATAATTAGAATCACCATCGTTATAGGATACTGCCACACCGACTGACCAGCCGTTACCTACAGCCTTATCAAAGCCTACCTGATATGCATTGTATTTCAGATTCAAGTCGGTATTTTGTGTATCCAGCTCATATTTGCCGCCGTAGTATTTGGCCCAGATGCCTGCGTCACCGTCATCCAGACGCAAATCCCCCATACGCTTCAGCAAATCATTATTTTCGGCACGCCACATCAACGCACCGGAGGCCATAGCAGATTTGGCACCCTTCATCATAGCAGTTTCACTGCTGCCATAAATAATCTTCGCATCCGGCGTTCTGACAGTATTTTCTACCAAGCTTGCCTGTCCATTCTCAGCAGAGAATTCAACATCTGCCAGCTTCATACCGGCAGAAGCTGCTGTCAGACCTTCTGCTATCTGTACATAACCGTCCAGATTAGCTTCCGCATTATCTACAGCACCCTGATAATAAAGCTTATTAGCAAGGCTGCCGAGTACAGCCTTTGTTTCATCTGCCTTATGTACATCAAAGCCGCTGTTGTCTGTTGTCAGTGTAATAGCAGAGCCTTCATCGGCATGATTGATAGTAAAGTTACCGCCAAGAATATTCGTCGCATCGTCTGCTGCGTGCTTATAAATAACATTTACATGACCGCCGAATTGTTCGATTGTAGTATCGACAACGCCGTCATGCGTCATATCAACAGTACCTGCAGCTGCTTCCGTAGCACCGCCGATTAAGCTCTTTAATTTAGTAGGCTCCTCGGTATCATTAATGTTGTACCAAACAGCGCCATTTTTGATAGTTGCATCTACAGCATTATTCAAGGAATAGCCTTCCCAGGTTGCGCCGCTGTCCATCAGCAGTTTAGTAGCATAAGAGGCTTTACCCATCCATTTAGCTTTATTGCCCATAAACAGACTGACTATACCATAATCGCCGGGTGTTACGCCCCAGCCGCCGCCGGTAACAAAATTACCTACCCAATAGGAATCAGGTGTATTCAGGCCAACATTTATTTTACCCTTGGTGCCCATACCGCCGACAGTTGTAAAGTTACCTACTATCTGCGTAGTATTGTTGCCGGCTGCAATAGCGTTACCGGTAGGAGAATCCTCATCCTTGATAACGTTAACATTAACAATGCCGTAATTTTGTGTTACAAATTCACCATAAGCACGGATAGCAGCATTTTCCGCACCACCGCCAAAATTCAGGCCAGGATTTTTCCCAGCTTTCGTCATAATAATTCTGCCGCCGCCAACATCAATAGTAGATGCAACAGCACTCAAGCCTTCGGCCATACCAACACCGTCTGTAGTATCTGCTTCCAAATCAATCAAACCATCAACCTTCAGCCAGGAGCGTTCACCATTTGCACCATTCATAGACTTGATAACAGCACCATTAGTACTGTTAGTGGTGCTGCCACGAACCGTGAGAACCTTTTTCTCTAAATTCTCACCGCCGTTATGAATATAAAGCTGACCGCCGCCATTCACAAACAACGCTGCTGTCTGTGCGCCCTTATTGCTTACAGCTTTAACGGACATAGCTCCGGGGTTGAAAATTTCAACCTTGCCGGTAGCACCTACTGCAGCAATGCCGGTCGTACTTTGGTCGGTAGCTATATTTAAATCCATACTATGACCATTCAGGTCAACATTCACATTCTGCTGATTATAACCGCTGAAAATACCGGAGCTGAAGGTATACAGCCAAGGCCCTGCTACTAATTTATTACCTTCCGGATCAACATTGATTTTAATATCCTTGGTAAAAACATAGTTGCCGTTGTCGTATACACCTGCATCCTGATATTCTTTGGTCAGAGAAACATCACCAATTATAGCCTTGGTAAATTCTACGGCACCCTGTTCCGCAGGCTTAACGTATTCATTAACCTTGCTTTCCTTGCCAAGATAACCCTGACCTGTAGTATCATCAAAGCTCATATCGGCAAAATACTTGCTGGCAGAGCTGGTTGTAAGACCTTCCGCAATACTTACGGTACCATTTAAATTTCTTTCGCCGCTTGCATAGCCTGTATAATAAATTTTGTTTGCCAAAGCGTTAAGTGTTGCCTCTCTGGCAGCTTCTGTATTCAGGTTGGCATCATAGTCAGTAAAAACATTGAGAGCACTGTTCTCTATAGCTTTTTCAATAGTGAAATTGCCACCTAAAATTTTTGACGGGTCCTTCTTGTCATGCTCATAAGCTACGTTAAACAGATGGCTGTCAAATTTCTTAATTGTAACATCACCGCTATCGGCACTTTGATGCAACATACCGTTAATACCGCTAAAATTATTCAATACTGTATTGGTACCCTTATTGCCTGCGTTAGCTGCAGTATTATTCCATACGGCACCATCATTCAGAATCATCAGCACATTGCCGAATTTTCCGTCTTCCTTAATTACACCGTTCAAGTACGAATCATTGCCACTCAAACCTAAGTAGACAATATTTTTTTCATTGTCACCAACAAAGACATCTCCGCCTATCTGAGTACCGGTACCCAATACCACAGCACCAGTCTGACTGTTCAAGCCGCCGACTGAATTTGCGCCATAAAAAACCTTGCCATAGGTATTATAAATTGCATAACGCTCACTACCATCAGTCGTCGGAATAAGCTTAATAGTACCTCCTTTTTTTACAGTAATGGCTTGATTATTATAGTTAGGAGTATTGTGTACAGGTGCAACAACTATACCATTGCCATCAGAAATAATATTACCCTTATGGTTCAAGGTTATTTTGGCATGATTACTGTCCACAAAAAGTCCTGCACTGTTTTCCAGTACATCAGCAGCTTTTTTATTGCCACTTACTGTGATATTTACGTCACCATTAACCGTAATACCGCTATTGTTATAAAATTTATTGTCTGTTGTCATTCCCTCAGGTGTAGATACAGCTATACCATAAGCACCATTAGGATTATCCACTTTAATATTCAGGCCATCGGTAGCAGTTAAAGTAATAGTTCTGGTCTTATTATCAGTAGCTGCACGCCAGATACCATAAGATTTTTTTGTATTGTCGACATCAGCATTGACATTAATGTTCAATTCTTTTATTGCACCATAATTACTGCTGCCAAACTGCAGAGTGCCAAGACCAGTGGTCTGCAAAATACCGGCGCCGATATTATCACCGGAGGCTTTAACACTTAAAGTCAGCTTATTAGCAGGAGCTGCAATGCAAATATTGGGGCTGGTCTTTCCCTGCACCATATTGACCGCTGCCGCCTGCACATTATAATCTTTACTGTTCAAATCCTGAATAGTGAAGGTGGCAGCAGCACCGTCAACAGTAATACTGCTATCCTTGGTAAATGTATAAACGTTGTTATTCTTAGCAGGCACTTCCAAAATACCGCTGTAAGTAACATCTTTTTCAATGTCGCCGGTAATAGGAGCCGTAAAATCCGCCTCAGTTTGTTCAGCACTTGTAACACTCATCAGACTGCAGCCTAAAGCTACGGCAATACCTAAAGCTAATTTTTTACTTCGAATCCAAGATGATTTTGCCATAATAAACACCCCTTGCAAAAACACCGGACAAAGATAATGACACCAGGGCGTCCATCTCCCGACTGTCACTTCCTCTATCATAAAGCAGTCCACTCTCACATCAACCGCTTATCAGGAATCAAAATATTATTTTATAAATGCTTAACTAAACTTGAACATATCATCGACAATATTCTTTTCGTAAATTGCAAGAACAAGTTGCACATTTTTCCTAATCAAATAGCATAAATTTCA
>CAVCLW010000040.1:0-996 GCA_963603005.1 Escherichia coli
CACTATCGAACCTCCAAAAATTCTAACAATACCTCTGCCTGTTTTCTCTGCAAGACCTATACGTTTCAATGCGTCAGTTAAAGCAGGATTCCTACCATGTGGTTCAACTATAAGCAAATTGTTTATATTTACACCTTCAATAAAGCCTCCCGGATTTGTAATAGACATTCCTTCGTCATCAATTAGAACTCTTACATTTCCCAACATAGAATAATCTCTATGACAAAAAGCATTTATTAAGCCCTCACGAATAGCAGCATAACTAAACTCTGGTACAGGAATTCTAAACAAATCATATTCAAACTCATTCTCCGAATTCCAAGGCTTAATATAACTTTGAAAAAGTTCCAAAACTTCTAATATAGGTTTTGATGTTTCTTCATTAACTTTAACATTAGTTCCCTCTAAAACCTGAAAAGTTGCTTTAGCAGTCGGCACTAACCTACCCAAAGAATCTGATTTACCCAACAACAATAAACCTGTCATTGTTGGTATCAACTTATCACCATCTTTAGAAATCAACCTTAAAGCAAATTCTAATTCTTCATCAGTTAACTCTAATAATGTCTTTTCTCCACCTGGATTTGACCTTATGATTTCTTTTAGCCTGTTCAATTGTAAAGGATCAAAATCATCTAATGTTGCCCCAGCTATTGGCTGTGCTGATACGTCTAACAAGCTTAACTCTGATAACCTGCTTGTTATTTCATATGCGTACATAGGTACTGCTTCTGGGCTACCATCAAGCTTTAATCTTCGCTTCAATATTTTTCCTGAAGATGTAGAAACGACTGCCCTACTCATAGGAATAGCTATTTTCATTACGTTATGTTGATTTTCAATAACTATTTCTGCCCTAACAGAAACTGATGGAATAGTATTATTAGCTATTAAAGCAACCAAACCAATAGCATCCATATGACTTTTATGTAATCCCGTAACAATACCATTATCTTCAACACCTAAATACAAGATGCCTCCATTAGTATTCGCCAT
>CAVCLW010000040.1:1006-24312 GCA_963603005.1 Escherichia coli
AACGTTTAACGTCACTTTTAAATTCAATTTCCAAAGTCTCCTTTTTCGGTAACATAATTGCACCTTCTTTCTAACTCATTTTTAACGCATTAAAATTGTTCTCTATCTAATTTTAACTCGTTTAACTCGTTTTGTCCAGTTTGCATCACGCAAAACAATCAAATAGATATATTTTTATAGCTAAATATTTGATAATTATTGCAATCACATAAAAACTTAATCAATACCATTAGGCAACGATATCAGATGAATTCGTTTCAACTCGTTTCTAACTCATTTTAACTCATTTTAACTCGTTTTATTGAGTTAAATTTGGCAATCATAAACGAGAACCGTAAAAGCAACCTTATCCTAAGCAAAAACAGCACGGCAGTATAACTTGGCGATACTATCGGGTTCTGTTGAGTTTTTGTGAAAACCGAGAAAGGCAAAGAGGAACATGTAATACCGTATTGCGGCGCTAGTGTGCCTGGTGAAATCTTAGTACTGCTCAATCTAATTCAGTTCTAACTCGATTTTAATTCATTTTTAACTCGTTTTATCGAGTTAAAATTACTTTTAATTCGTTTAATTACTTTTTGCCGAATTAGAATTTTAGTAACGTCCCCTCCTTTCACAATATAGCAGTATTATTCTGCTTTCTTGTTCCCATTATGGCAAAAAAGCAATAGACAGTGAAGAAAAAGCGCAGAACTGTCCGCATGCCGTGTTCTGCGCTGAGCTACTGCTTAAAAATATATTTTTTCTGCCGGATAATAGTCATGCAGTATTTTCCTTAAAAGTGAAAAATCATCCGACTTAAACATCACCAGAGAATACTTGGTTTTAATATAATCTATAAAATCCTGTAAATTGTCACATTTAATATAATGCTCCAGGGAATCATCCCTGATATATTTGCCGATTACATCATTTATAAGCTTAATCGTTTCCGGAGCAACGTCCGCATCCGGCACGAGATATAATTGCGAAATAATATTATTGAAGCTGTAGGCCATAGGTTTATGCCAACGGCTTTGCGACAGCATAAACAGACGGGCAAAGGCGATAAGATTACGCAAGCTTTGGTTGGCACGATGTACATTGCCTTCCTGTTTACCTTCCTGTTCAAATGCAGTCAGCTTCGGCGGAACTGCCATATCCCAGCATTGGAGCAGTTTGAGTCCTCTTTTTTCCGGAAAAACCGGATAATAGACAATTCTCTTTTCCAAATCGCATACTTTGAGCATAATAATATCATCCTTCAAAAAGCGATCGCTGCCATCAGCATTATAAACAAAACTCCATGGCGGCAGTTCCTCATAAGATTCTACCTGAACGCGGTGTTTATCATTCATTCCTATAGCTGCTGACAAGTTCTCGCAAAACTCTTTTTGAAAAGCAATGATTTCCTTAGTGCTTGCTTCTCTGCACTTATACATTGCATCATCCCTTCCTTAATCAAATTAATTGTTTACCTGACTTCTCCCATGCCCTTCAAGGCTGTTCTCCTTTCCCCGATTATAGAAACACTATATTTTTGCTTACCGGTCTACTATGATTTTATAATTCTCTCTATTCAGATTTTTTTCTTTATTCGCAAAATTTGTCGCTATTTTTTACGGCTATTTGAGCTTCACGAATCACAAATAGCCGTAATAAAAATTCCGTTCCCAGAGCTGTTTTATTAACTAATCTTTATATGCGTAATTATACTATACCGCATTATTTTTGTCTAGTGTTTTTTTAAAAATTAATCCGATTTTTATTTTGTCTTTAATTATCTTTTATGTTGCTATCGGATTTATTCTTATTTAAATTGCTTATCGATTCTTTTCTTCTTTATTCCTTATCGGAGCGCTCATTTATTCCGGCACAAAGCAAAGTCAGGGCACCCAAGGTCCAAAATAACAATCCCATCTGAGTATTGAAATAAACATGGTCAGTCAATCCACCAATAATAATACCTACTGTTGCCAGCACATAACCGCGTCCCATAGCCTTCAGCCACAAGCTGCGTCCATGATAGGCCAGTTTCCAGCCTGCAGGCAGAAAAATTCCAAACCAGATAACAAGAAAGACCAACAGACCATGCGCACCCAGCTCCGCCCAGATATTCAAGAAAATATTATGGCAGTGGTACATGATAACGTTCTTGTCCGCCAGATAGAAATTATATGTAGGATAAACAAAACGATAGCCGTACCAGCCTACGCCCAAAGGAAATTCCTCAATAATCCATTTGGTACTCTTTAAATAAGCCATGCGCAGAGCAATCGAGGTATCACCGCCGTAACCGCCGCGGATAGATTCCAGACGCTGCAGCACCGCCTGACCGCCAAGCGCCAGAGCCGCCGCACCGCCGCCAAGGACAGGAATAAAAGCCTTACGGCAGAACAGCACGCAGAACGCCAGCAGCATCACAGCGCAGGCTACCCAGTTACCGCGTGAATATGTATAAAGCAGGCAGACTGCTGCCAAAAGTCCCGTAACAAGAAACGCCAGACGCCATTTTTTATACGCCTTCGTCTGATTGAAAAAGGCTGTACTGTAAGCAACAACCAGCACAAGATAGCCTGCCAGGATATTGGGGTTAACCAGCGTAGAGAAAACGCGCACCTTCAAATCAGGGAACTGCGCCGGGTCCACCCAGATGCCCTCAGCCGTAACGCCGAAAATCTTCTGCGCAATACCGATGGCACTCACCAGCAGCGATACACCTAAAAAAGCACCGATGAGCTGCAACGGACGCGGCAAAGTGCCGAAGCGCTGCCACACAAGCGCAAATTTTTGCTTAGCGTCAGCATTTTTCCAGGCCTCGCTTTGCGTCAACGGCTCAGCCTCGACCGCAGTCAGATGTGCCCTGTCCTGCTCACTGCTGCGGCCGTAACGCAGCAACACAAAAAACAGCGCCGCATACTGGCCTACAACATACACCAGATTCCAGAAGGACAAAAATCTGTCCAAGGAAAAATATACCGAAACAACCGCAATCAGCAAAAGAAGATAAAACGCTCCCTGCTGCCACGGCTTCAGCACATTCTCCTGCTGCGGGCGTCCCTTAACATGCGACACAATCACTGCGCCGATAAAGGTCATCGCCACACAGAAGGAGGTGAACTCCTGCTCCAGAGGAATAACCGCCACAGTAAACAGCAGCATATACCATATTTTATTTTCGAGATAATTTGCCAGTTTTGTCATGATACACCCTAACAAAAGATTCTATTTTCTTAAACAAGCCATTAATATATCGCATCGCAGCATTTAATTGCGACGCAGATACGCCCCCTTCCGCCTCGCTACGCTCGGCACCTTCCCCGAGGGGCAGGCAAGAAGGTTAGCAACCAGCCTTAACGAGCAATTAATATATCGTGTAAGGAATAGCAATTTTAGCAAATGAGTGTCCGGAACCATAGACGCAAGGGTACGTAACTTTCTCTTACCGTCTGACAAATTTTACCGAAGCTTCGTCCTGGTTCCACACGAAATTTGCGTTGTGCCCTAAGGCACGGGAAAATTGCTTCTGACTGAAGCGATATTTAATTGCGACGCAGATACTCGTTACCGAAGTCAATAAACCTCAATATCGCCTTCAGTTCATCCCACGCTTATCTGCCAGCAGCATCTTCTTAAACTCGCCCACCAGATACAGGCTGCCGCAAACGCACACAACACCGTCAGTGCCTGCTCCGCGGATAGCAGCATCATACGCCGTAGCAAGATCAGCCTCCGCCACAGCATTGCTGCCCACCAGCTTCGCCAAATCCGCAGCCTCCGCAGCACGCGCACCCTCATCGGCACGCACGGTGTAAACAACATCATCCTGCTTAATCAGCGTTTTGATAACACCGCTCATATCCTTGTCACCCATCATGCCAAAGACAAACTGCACCTGCTTGCCGGGATAGTATTTATCCAAAGCATTACGCAGAGCCTTGGCACCGTCAGGATTGTGCGCACCATCCAGAATAATATCCGGATTCTTGTGAATGCGCTCCAAACGTCCCGGCCAAACGGTATTCGCTACGCCCACATGCAGCGCCAGCTCGTTAATGCGGTCATCCTGCTTGCTCACCAGCTTAGCAGCAACAATCGCTACGCTGGTATTCTTAATCTGATGCTCTCCCGGCAGCTTGATTTCATAATCGGAATGATAAAAATCACCTGCATGCAGCGTAAAGGTCTGGCCCTCCATCGAGCTTTTTACCTCCGTGCCGTGAAAAGCCTTGCCGTAAAGATAAACAGGCGCTTCCTTAAACATAGCCAGGCTTACAATAGGACCAAGAGCTTCATTGCCTTCGGCAGCGGTAACCAGAGGCACCTTCTCCTTGATAATGCCTGCCTTCTGCATAGCAATGCGCTCCAAAGTTTTTCCGCAGCGGTCGGTATGGTCCAGCGCAACATTGGTAATAACGCTGACCACCGGCGTAATTACGTTGGTAGAATCCCACAGGCCGCCCATGCCTACCTCAATAACAGCATAATCAACCTTCTGCAGATAAAAATATAAAAATGCTGCAGCAGTCAGAATCTCAAACTGCGTCGGCTGCTCGCACACGCCCTTTTTGACAACGCTGTCGGCAGCAACCTTTACCGCAGTAATCGCCGTAGCAAAATCCTCGTCGCTGATATCCTTGCCGTTGAGGTTAATGCGCTCGTTATACTTCACCAGATGCGGTGAAGTAAACTTGCCCACCTTCAGGTTTGCTGCCAGCAGAATATTCGTAATCATGCTGGTAACAGAGCCTTTACCGTTAGTGCCAGTTACATGCACTGTTTTAATCTTTTGCTCCGGGTTTCCAAGCTCCCGCAAAAGTCCTTCAATACGCTCCATACCGAGCTTAATGCCAAATTTGCCCAGGCTGTCCAAATATGCCAGGCTTTCTGTATAATTCATTGTGCTTACGCCTCCATTAATAATTAGCTAACAGCTTATTATAACATAGTTTTGTGCACTTCGTCTTGCGAAAAGCATAAAAATAGCCGCTGCGTCCCCAAGAACGAGCGACTATTTTGCTAAGTGGATATCACCATATTTTATATGCTTATAGCAGGCCTACTGCTGCAAAGGGTCGTCCCCATATTCGTTCGGCCCCTCCGTTCCCTTGAAGAACAAAAGATAAAGGCAGAAGAAAAGATTAACCAGCGGCACAATCAAAAGCAGCATCCACCAGCCACATTTATCCAAATCATGCAAGCGGCGCACGCCCATCATAATATTAGCTGCCAGTTGGAAGATTCCTAGCACAAAGGCGATAATCGAAAAAAGAAGATCAAGAGCACCGAAAGTTTCGGCTGTAAAGGTCAAAATCCCCTGCACTACAAAAAGCACAATTGACAGGAAAAAGCTTCTGTAAATATATGACTTGCGGTTCAAGCGTCCGTCAGACGTAAAGAACAGCTCCTTGAAAACCGCTTCCTTATCCGCACTGCTGTCCTTGAACAGCAGGTCCAGGCCCTCGCCAAGATTCAAAAACTTCTTGCCTGCTCCCGGAGGTGTATTATAAGCGGCAGAAGCGTTATCATCCTTACCGCCAAAACGTTCATCCGCAGGCTTTTGCTGATTATCGGCAGTAAAATTATTATAGGAATTTGCCTGACTATCGGCATCATTATTTACCTGCACAGCATCAGCCTTAGCTCCCGACGCAAAATTATCATGGCTGTCGCTAATGCTTTTTTTATAGCTTGTATCGGCACTTGAAGCAGCGCCTGCTGCACCGACAGCTCCGGCAATTCCGCCTGCTCCCTCCTGCGGCTTTTGCTCCTGCTCCAGCTTTTGGCCGCAATTCTCGCAAAATTTGGCACCGGGTTTAATTTCACTTCCGCAATTAGTACAGAATTTAGCCATCTTCATCGCCCCCCTTTTCTTTTATTGTAACCCAAGAAGCACTGCAATTCAAGAGAGCAAAAAGCGTACAGCGCCAAACCTTCACAGCTTGTTCGTTGTACGCTCTTCATTCTTGTGGTAAAATATTCTTATGGTGCTTCCATAACGGTAGGCGGTTAACCCTCTGACGTGATAAATTCAGTTTCACTGAAAATCCCACAAGAGGGAGGTGTTACTGATGGATATACTCGAAGTTATTGCTTTACTAAGCTTATGCATAGCTTGCATTAAACTAGGTATGGAAATCAATAAAAACACAAAAAAATAACCGCCCTGTCCTGAGAAAACAAGCGGTTACTTTTTGTAGCTAAAACTTTTCAATGGTTAACCGTCTATCGGCGGCACCTTTTCTATATTTATAATAACACAGATACAAGCTTTTGGCAAGTTTAGGCAGGCCTACTTGCCAAAGCTACGAAAATACTCCTTCAACAAAAATGTGCAGAAATAAGGAAACGTATAGACATTATTATTGCAGCCTATATTGCCACCTACAATCTTAATCCCGAATCTTATATCAGGATACTTATCACTGTTAATCAGGGTATTCAAGGAGCGGGCCATGTTATTGGTCGCTTTAACCTCAACCGGCACAAGATTGTCAGCAGTACGCAAAAAGAAGTCTTCTTCCAGCGTAGAATCATCCTTTTTATAATAATACAAACCACAGCCGGCTTTTTTCAACGCCTCTGCTGCAATATTTTCGTACAATGCGCCCTTATAGACACCTAAATTTTTATAGGCACGCAAATCCTCCTGCGCCTCATCGTCAAGCATGGCTACCAACAGACCGGTATCAGCCATATACAGCTTATATTTCGTCTCATCATAATTGCCCTTCAGCGGCAGCTCAGGAAAAGACAGACAGTAGCAAGCATTAATAATCCCTGCATCACACAGCCATTCTATGCAGCCACGATAATCCTTAAAGCGTGCCCCCTTAGCTACCTTCGTTATCTGAAACTTTTTATTATCCTTAGCCAGCTGTACAGGTATATGCTTGAATACATTCAGAATACGTGTCTGGTCCATGCCATCTGCATACTTACGTATATCCTCCTCGTAATCCGCCAAAAGCTGCCTTTGTGTTTCCAAAGAACCGGCAAAAGTTCCCCGCTCAATGTATTCGCGCACCACAGCAGGCATGCCACCTAAAATGCAGTACTCGGTAAATAATTGCATGAACACCTGCATTTCAACTTCACTGAAAGGCTTAAGCGTGCGCATATGCTCTAAAAAGCTGTCGCGCACCGATTTTTGATGTCCCTTGGCCCATAAAAATTCCTCAAAATCCAGGGAATACATTTCGTAATCTGTTTTATAGCCTACACTGTTGCTTTCAATCCTTTTGTAATTGATACCAAGCATGGAACCACTGCAGATAACATCAAAACGTCCATCAAGCTTAAAAAATTTTAACGCTGTAGCAATTTCAGGAAAATCCTGTAATTCATCAAAGAAGATTATTGTTTTCTGCGGCTCGAATATTTTACTTGTATCCAGCAAGGAAATATTCTTGATAATTGCATCTGTATTATAGCCATCAGCAGTAATCATCCTGTACTTAGGTTCTTCTACAAAATTTATATAAATAACATGCTCATAATTTGCTTCAGCAAAACGTCTGACAGATTCAGTTTTACCTACCTGACGAGGACCTTTAACAATCAGCGGCTTATGCTCTTTTTCCTGCTTCCACTGCATCAGATATGTATCTATTTTTCGCTCCAGATAAGTCATACCGTTCTCCTCCTTTGGTGCTCTTTTTTTCTATTATACAACGTATGTAATACTCCTTCAACAAAAAAATGAGCCTATTTCGGGGTACTGACAACAATTTCATGAGCCTATTTTTAGGGGTTCATTACAATTTCATGAGGATATTTTGAAGTGTCGACTACAATTTCATGAGGATATTTTAAAATTCGCCAGCTCAATACCGTACACATGCAAAAAACCGTACAGCCCCAAAGCCTTGTGTGGCAAGGGGTTGTACGGTTTCATCTTTCAGAACAGCTCCGGATACATACCATGAGCAAATTTTTTAATACCTTCGCCTGTTTTGATAGCACTGTTATACGTATAATTCAAGGATATACCATATACCTTGCCTTCACGAACAACCTTAAGTGATTGCAGGCCAGCATGCTGACGGAAAAAATCCGCTGCCTCCTCAGGATTACCGCCACTCTTCACAACAAAAAGCACGTCAGGATTCTCTTCGATAATAGTTTCCAAGCCTATCGTTCCCGAAGAAAAGCTGGGGACATCAGCGCCTAATTTAACGCAAATATCGCCTGCCAGCTTGGTCGAATCATAGGCAACAATGTTCTTGCCCAGCATTTCGATAATCATAACCTTAGGCTTGGGCATATTCTGCGTTTTTTCTTTGACAACAGCGATATCCTGCTGCATATCAGCAACAATTTTCTTCGCTTCCTCCTCCTTGTCAAATATTGTTCCCAAACCCAAAATAAAATCGCATTCCTGCTCCAAGGTCTCCTTTTTATTATGCGAGGTAGGAGAATTGGCATTGGTGGAGACATAGGTATGAATACCACGCTTATTCCAAAAATCCGTGCTTTTGAGCGCCTTATCTGCATAAAGCACCTGGCCGGAAATAATCAGATCAGGCTGCATAGCTAAAACATTCTCCATATTCAAAACAACATTGTCCTGAAACTTAATTTTGTGATATCCTGTTGCATACTGTGGTTCAGGTGTATAAAAGGGGTTGCCATAACGCACCGGACAGATAACATTCTGCTCCACGCCTAAGGCTACCAAGGTTTCATTAATCTGCTCACCAACAGCGATGACTCTTTGCGGCACCTTGTCATAATAAGAAACATTTTCCCCCAAGGCATTATAATTCTGCACTCTGACATTTTTTACAGCTCTTACGCCATAGGCAGATTGAGCGTGCCCAACGGGACGGTTAGCGTTAAACACCTGCGTCTGTGTAAAAAATATGAATGCACAAATACCAAGTACTATAGCAAGGGAAGCCAATGTAAATCGCTTATTCATAAGGTTGCTTCCTTGGATGCCTGGTGGCACCGCTATGTGTTCCCCAAACAAATTCTATACCATGATTACGGAAAATATCAACCAGTCTTAAAACTTCCGGACAATATTCGTTATCATCTGTACGCGTCTTACAGCAAATACCAACATGAACAACATCAGGTTTAATATTTAAAATTCTTTCAATCTTCTCTTCTAACCCACTGCTATCTCCCAAGGTAAGCTTACGGCATCCATTGCAGGCCATAAACGCCACCAGTTGGATTTCTTCGTCGCCATAACGCGCAAACTGCGAACTGCGATTATTAAATGCCTGAAAGCATGCCGCTCCGGTACAATTTTCTTCTGAGCGCAGGCAGCGTAATATAACAATCTTTTTCAAATTATTCCCTCCAATGCTTCGGCAGATAAATAATGTTCATGCGTCCTGATTCTGCATCGTAAGCAACCTTACTATGTACACTATACATATCATAAATGAATTCTTCTGTCAATAATTCTTTAGGCGTTCCCATGCCAACCACCAGGCCATTCTTGATTGCTATCAGCCTGTCACAATACATAGCCGCGATATTCAAATCATGGATTGCTGCTGCAACGGTAGCATGCAAGCCTTTGACTATATCCATTATTTCCAGCTGATATTTAATATCCAGATGATTCGTCGGCTCATCCAAAACAAGACACTCCGTCTGCTGCGCTAACGCTCTTGCCAAAATAACACGCTGCTGTTCACCGCCGCTCAGCGTAGAGAACATGCGCTTTTCAAAGCTTTCCATACCCACTTTGGCCAAAGCGCTTCTGGCAATTTTAAAATCCTCCAGATTATCACGCTCAAGCATTTTTTTGTGCGGCGAACGTCCCATAAGCACAACATCCAAAACTGAAAAATCAAAGCTATAAAAATTATGCTGAGCAACAACCGCCAGCTTTAAGGCCGATTCGCGATAAGAAAGCTCATCCAAATGCTTGCCATCAAAATAAATGTCGCCGCTAGTCGGCTTTTGTACACGATAAACGCATTTTAAAAAGGTGCTTTTGCCACTGCCGTTCGGCCCTATAATACCAAGAAACTCCTTGTTATGCAAAGAAAAATCAATTCCCTTCAGAATCTCCTTTTTCCCTACAAACATTTTGACTGCTTCAGCTAATATTTCCACAATCAGTTACCTCCAAAGCCATAGGTACGTTTTACCATCAGATAAACAAAGCAAGGAGCACCAATCATCGCTACAAGAATACCAATCGGCAGCTCTGCTCCGGGAATCAGGATACGGCAAAGCGTATCAGCCACAACTAAAAAAATTGCTCCGGCTAAAGCTGTTACAGGAACAAGCCTTTTATGATCCGTTCCTACAAGCATTCTGATAACATGCGGAACTATTAAGCCTACGAAACCGACAGTACCGGCAGCATAGACAACAAAGCCGACAATAATCGAGCTGATTAAAAGATAAAATTGCCTGTAGACATGTAAATCTGTACCCAAGGTCAGCGCTGATTCATCACCCAAAAGCATCAGGTTTAGAATACGGCTCTGACTCCAAAAGAACAGCACTGCGACGATTACTATCGGCACAATAACTATCAGGTTATCCCACTTAGCTCCGGAAAAGCTGCCCATCATCCAATAGGCAATAGTCTGCATGCCTTCTTTGTTGTTGGCAAAGTAAACTATAAAGCTGGAAAAAGCACTGCACACAGCACTTAGCGCCATACCTGCCAGCAAAAGCTTTACTGAGTTACTGCGTCCGCCAAGGTTCGAAATAAATAATACAAGAAGAGAAATAGCAAAGGCACCGGCAAAGGCTGCCAGACCAATAAAATTTTCACCCATGAATGCTCCTATCCCCAAAAGGATGGCCGCCGTTGCGCCCAAGGAAGCACCGGAGGAAATGCCCAAGATATATGGATCCGCTAAGGGGTTTTTAACGATAGCCTGCATAATGACACCACTGCTCGCCAAGCCTGCGCCGACGGCAGCAGCCAAAACGATTCTCGGCAGGCGCAGCTGCCAAATAATATCATGCACAGAGCCTTTAAGCGCACCATCAAGCGAAGTGCCGCTCTGCAGCTGGCTGATGACCGCTGCATAAATCTGCTCCATGGGTATTTTCACCGTACCGACAGCAAGTGCCAAAAACATAACCGCTACTAAGACCAGCAGCAAAAAAACGCTTACGTATATGCCTTCTATTTGTTTGAAAAAGTTAAGCATCTTAAAATTCCTTAATCTTATGAAGAGATACCAAAGTACGCTCATTAAAATTAATGAGCGTACCTGGTAATTTTTTTGATGATGTATGAGATGTTTGAGTATATGAGCTGAATTTAATTAGATATCAAATTCAGCGGAGAGCATAAAGGTTCTCGGGCCACCGAAATGCAGCGTGTTGCCGCTTGGTGCCCAATACTTTTTATCAGTAACATTATAGCACATTGCTTTTAAGGTTACAGGTGTGCTGTTAAGAGTAGTTTTATAATTTACGCCTGCATCCAGAGTGAAGTAGCTGGGAACGCCGAATTGTTCATTACGAACAAAAGAGGAACCAACATAGTTACCACGCATTAAAACGGAGAAATCGTCGTTAGCCTTATATTCTACGCCAAGGTTTGCGCTCCATTCGGGCACACCGTTCGGGCGTTTGCCGTTGGTAGCTGCGCTGGTAGTTTTTTGTTTAGCATTCAAATGCATAAAGCCGCCAATCAGGTTCCATTTTTCTGCCAGAGTACCGGTTGCAGTGTATTCAAAGCCCTTGTGTCTTGCTTCACCGTCAGCAAGCAGGAAAGGTTTGCTGAAGCCGGGTTTGGTAACATCTACACTGTTGGCTTTTTTAATATCGAAATAGCTGATTTTATGGAAGAAATCGCCGGTTTTGAACTTCACACCGATTTCGTTTTGCTTGGTTTTGTACGGATCTAAAGTAGTACCTTGGTTTTGATACTTGGAGCCGACAATACCGCCCTCAACAAACTCTTCCGTATGGTTTGCATAAACAGCTACACGCGGATTAAAGGTGTAGTTAATGCCAAAGCTCGGAGATACATCATAATAATCGCCGGTTTGTTTATTGTGAGAACCATCAGGTCTATAAGAATCCTTAGCGATAGACTTACCGTTCACGCCAACCAGGATATTCAGCTTCTCATTGCCGGTGGTAATAGAATCCATCACAGACCAGCCGCTGATGCGTGCATGAGTTCCGTAGTAAGCATCGGATTGAGCAAAGGTCGGCGGAGTATAGCTGCCAGGATTAGGATGATAAATATTACCGGTCCAACCGGACTCTTCTTCATAATTTTTAGCACCACCGTAATAGTGCCACATTCTGTCAACACCTGCTACCCATTCGTGCTTCAGATCACCGGTTTTAAAATCACCCTTCAAACCGATTTGTGCATAATCACGTTTCTCCAGCAGAGAGTAGTTATCGGATACTGCGGAAAAATCACCGGCTTCATTTAATAATGTTTTGTCGAAGCCAACATAATAATACCAATCCTGTTTAAAATGACCGGCATTCAAGAAAGCCTTCAAATGGTCATTAATCTTCTGTTCATGGTTTAAGGTCATAACGAGGTTGGTGTTTTTATCACGACGCCAGGTCGGATTTACATTGAGTTTTCCGTCCGGAGCACTCGGTAAAGCGTTTCCTACAAATTTACTGCTAACAGTCAGGCCATAAGGTCTACCGGAGCTGTCAGTATCGGTATAGCCAAACATAAAGTTGGTCTTGCTGTTTGTGGTTTCCTGATCCAGGTTGATATAAATATTTTTCTGCTTCAGGTTCCAATGTTCAATAGAACGCTCGCCATTTGTATTGCTGGCATTGATACGTACGCCGTAGCTTTTATCTTCGCCTAAGCGTGTACCAAAATCGATATATTCCTCATGAGCGCCTTTAGAATGATATTTGATGCCAATCTTGCGAGTATCCTCATCCATTAAAGCCTTTTTGCTGTTGATGCTGATAGTACCGCCGGAACGATTAGCCATACCGGAGCCGTTAATACCGGTTGCAGGACCTTCAATAACATCAACAGATTCAATGTAATTGCTGGATTGACGAGTCATAGCCTGCATACCCGGAACGCCATTGATGACAAAGCCGCGGCCATCATCAGCAAAGCCTCTGATAGAAACGCAGTCTACTGCTGCATCATAGGTTTTGACAACAGAAGGAACAAGGCTCAGGGTTTTGCTCAAGCCTTCGGTAGAGGACAAGAAGGTTCCAACAGCCTTTTCCGAAATAGTAGTTGTGCTGATAGGGCTCTTCATTGCATCCTGCTCACCCAAAATACCAACATTAGAGGTTGCACGGACAAACTCACCGGCAATGTAACGCTGACCATGTACGACTACTTCAGCAAGATTAAATGACATTAAATCATCATCGTTTTTTTCTGCAGCAAAGGCATTACCGACAAAGCCTACGCTTGTCAATGCCGTGCAGATGGCAGCAGCCAAAGCTACCTGTCTTTTCTTCATAAATATACTCACTCCCACATAAAAATTTATATTTTACATAAGGTGTCCATGTTTCCCTTACGCAACATATCAGCTTCATACACAACAAAAATTCAGCACTCTTGGCATTCATTGCAAACACACTATACGTGTGATATAATTAATTTATTAAGTATTTTTTTAGCGAATTAGTACCAAGTACTGTTACATTATATCTTGCTGCTTTATATTTAGCAAATACAGATATTCTATACGCATATTGAAGATTTTAATATACATCACAGGAGGCCGGCTATGCTTTTGCGTCAAATGAAATATTTTCTGGCAGCAGTATATTGCAAAAGCTTTAATGAAGCAGCAAAGCAATGCTTTATCTCACAGCCTTCCTTCTCTCTGCAGATAAAACAGCTTGAAAAAGAAGTCGGTGCAAAGCTTATTAACCGCAACAATTGTAATTTCAGTCTTACACCGGCCGGAGAAAAGTTTTACGAGCCTTGTAAACGCATAGTCGGTGACGTGCAAAATTTAATGCAAAACATGCAGCACTTTGCGGAAACCGACCAGGTGCCAAGCTATATTATCGGCTGTAAAACCGGCTATAATGTCTGTAGTTTGCTCAATATTATCAATATGCTCAATAAGAATAGTGAAACATATCATCTGGAATTATTGTATGGTGACCACGAACAGCTCATGGGAATGCTTGCAAACAAAGAAATAGACATGCTTATCACGGAAGATCGTAAAGCTGATGCTGATTTTCTTGAGGGAGAGCTTTTGGAAATTGCCGATTTATGCATTTGCGTACCAAAGCATTCTTTCCCGGCAGATACCAAGGCACTTCATATCAGCGATTTGGCAGAGCAGACATGTGTTATTATTGCCAACAGAGATTATGTTATGCAGGAGCAAGAATATTATGCCAAATGCTTGGGCTTCCACGGCAACTTCTTCACCGCCAGGGATATTCCCACAGCTCTTACCAAGGTAATTGATGACAAGGTAAAATCCTTTCTGCCGGTAACCAGTAATAATGACGCCCCATTTTATTTCAGCAATTTTACCAGGACATTACCACTATTGGCAGATGACGAGCCAGTAGAAATTTACTATAATATTTTTTGGCAAAAGAATAATCCCAACCGCAAGATAGCTGCTATCGCCCAGCATATAGCAAGCCTCATGCAGGACCATTAAAAAAGCTTACAACGCTCTGTCCGTCGTAAGCTTTTTTATTTTGATTTCCCCAACTCCATACCGTACACATCAAAAAAACCGTACAGCCCCCAAGCCTTATGCAGCAAGGGGTTGTACGGTTTTGTACGGTTTGTACGGTTTTATCAGAGAGTCTTCAGGTATTCCAGGCGCTCGTTAATTGCAGCCTTTTTAACGTTCAGCTCTTCAGCCTTAGCCTTCTCTTTTTCGATAACAGCCTCAGGTGCTTTAGCCAGGAAGCCGGCGTTGCCCAGCTTGCCTTCAACACGGCTCAGCTCCTTGTCGATAGCAGCCAGCTCTTTGTTCAGGCGGGCATTCTCCTTCTCGACATCAATCAGGCCTGCCAACGGCAGATAAACCTCAATGCCTGCTACAACTGCAGCCATAGCATTTTCCGGTTTAGCAGCATTGTCAGCCAGCACAGTCAGCTCGCTGATAGCGCCCATCAGGTGGATGTAGTCGGCGTTAGCCTCAATGCCGTCCTTCAAATCGGCAGCAGCCAGCATGGTTGCCGGAACCTTCTTTCCGGGCGGTACGTTAACTTCTGCACGCATGTTACGGATAGCCTTGATGCTTTCCATAATTGCGCCCATCAGACGTTCAGCCTCGTCGTCCATCAGAGCTTCATCAGCCTCAGGCCACTTGGAAATCATAATGCTTTCTGCTTCATGCGGCAGGCATTGGTAAATTTCCTCGGTGATGAACGGCATGTACGGATGCAGCAGCTGCATAGCGCTGGTCAGTACGGTTGCCAGAACATGCTGTGCGGTTGCACGCTCTTCGGCGTTTTCTTTATTATACAGACGAGGTTTAGCAAGCTCGATATACCAGTCGCAAACCTCGCCCCAGATGAAGTCGTAAATCATGCGGCCTGCTTCGCCCAGCTCGAACTTCTCCAGCATTTCGGTAACGCTCTTGGCGGTGTGCTGCAGACGGGACAGAATCCATTTATCTGCCAGAGTATACGGAGCCAGCTTAGCGTTGGCATCGTAGCCTTCCATGTTCATCAGAGCGAAACGGGAAGCGTTCCAGATCTTGTTGGCAAAGTTACGGGTTGCCTCAACACGCTCCCAGTAGAAACGCATATCGTTGCCCGGGGTGTTGCCGGTAATCAGCATAAAGCGCAGGGTATCAGCGCCGTATTGGTCAATAACCTCCAGCGGGTCAATACCGTTACCCAGAGATTTAGACATCTTGCGGCCCTGGCTGTCGCGAACCAAACCATGGATGAATACCTTGTCGAACGGAATCTCATGCATGAATTCCATACCCATAATCAGCATACGTGCAACCCAGAAGAAGATGATATCGTAACCGGTTACGAGTACGCTTGTCGGATAGAATTGCTTCAGCAGCGGAGTTTTATCCGGCCAGCCCATGGTAGAGAACGGCCACAGAGCGGAGCTGAACCAGGTGTCCAGTGCGTCCTCATCCTGATGGATATGTGCGCTGCCGCATTTCGGGCAAACAGTCAGATCGGTACGGCTGGCGCTCATTTCGCCGCAGTCATCGCAGTACCATACAGGAATGCGGTGGCCCCACCAGATCTGACGGGAAATACACCAGTCACGGATGTTATCCATCCAGCCGGTATAGGTTTTGGTGAAGCGTTCCGGTACGAACTGAGTACGGCCGTCTTCAACGCAATCAACAGCAGCCTTAACCAACGGCTCCATCTTAACGAACCATTGGGTGGAAACCTGAGATTCAACAGCATGGCCGCAGCGTTGGCAATGACCTACAGCATGGGAATGCTCTTCAACCTTAACCAGATAGCCGTCAGCCTTCAGGTCAGCAACGATAGCCTTACGGCATTCCTCACGGGTCATGCCTTCGTATTTGCCGGCTTCTTTAGTCATAATGCCGTCCATGCCGATAACAACGATGCTCGGCAGGTTGTGGCGGATACCCATCTCATAGTCGTTAGGATCATGGGACGGAGTAATTTTTACAGCGCCGGTACCGAATTTGGTATCAACATAGCTGTCGGCGATAATAGGAATAATTCTGTCGGTAGTCGGCAGACGCAGGGTTTTGCCAACCAGGTCACCATAACGCTGGTCCTCCGGGTTAACTGCTACTGCAGTATCGCCGGGCAGAGTTTCCGGACGGGTGGTTGCAATCATCAGGCTGCGGCCTTCTTCTTCAACTACAGGGTAGTTGATGTACCAGAGATGGCCCGGGTCGTCCTTATGCTCAACCTCGATATCGCTCAGTGCGGTGTTGCAGTTTACACACCAGTTGGTGATACGGGTGCCTTTGTAAATCAGGCCCTTTTCAAACAGAGTGCAGAAAACCTCGCGAACAGCCTTGGAGCAACCCTCGTCCATAGTGAAGCGCTTACGCTCCCAGTCGCAGGAAACGCCCAGATGCTTCAGCTGGTTGATAATGCGGTCGCCGTATTGCTCCTTCCATTCCCAAACGCGTTTCAGGAACTCTTCTCGGCCCAGGTCGTAACGAGTCTTGCCTTCCTCTTTTTTGATAACCTCTTCAACCTTAATCTGGGTTGCCAGGCCTGCATGGTCATAGCCGGGCATCCACAGGGTGTTGTGGCCCATCATGCGGTGCCAGCGGATCAGGATATCCTGCAGAGTGTTATCCAGCGCATGGCCCATATGCAGCTGACCGGTGATGTTCGGTGGGGGGATAACAATACTGAAGGCTTCCTTGCCCTCTTCTACTTCGGCATGAAAATAACGATGCTCTTCCCAGAATTTATACCATTTCTTCTCTACGGAAGCAGGGTCATAAACCTTAGGGATATTATGCTCTTCACACATAAAAAAATTCCTCCTTAAAATAAACAAGCCCTGTCCTTTACGGACAGGGCGAATAATCGTGGTACCACCTATCTTCCTTATGCTTTTTGCACAAGGCACTCAATGCACGTAACGTGTGCGCACGTTTTTGCCTACTGCAATGTTCAGCAAAACAGCTCCTGAGCTACACTCACCTCACCGCCACACAGCTTGCACCAACCGCCGCTTCTCTTTAGTGGCTTTACGGAGATAAACCTCTCGTTCCTCGCCTGTAGATATTTTGTTATACTCTATATCTTAGCAAGGAAGAGGTGGGATTGTCAAGAGCTTTAATTACTGTTATATCCGAATTTTCTCGAACAAAATACCTTCTTCCACCATGCTTCTCTACTTAAAATATAACTATCATCAACTTTTGAATTAAAATTTTCTAATACGGTGTACTGAAAATTATTTTTGATATATTCAAAGCCCTTAGCAGTATCATTCACTATGGCAACAAGCTCCTTGTTTCCGCCATGACCATTAGCAATATAATCAGACCATCTAGACCATAACATACCATTCTTAGCAGTCGCCGAGCCAACATATAGCTTTCCATTGCTAGTATCTGTAATCAGATATACAGCTTTTTGATTATTTAACGCCCCAAACCAACCACCAGCATGTCTGTTAATCACATTAGACAGTTCATCATACGAAAGCCTAATATTATCATATCCAGGAAATTCATCTCCCATATATTGCGAGTTTAATATCTCAACTACTTCTAATTTATTTTTGATTTTTTCATAAAGCCGTACTGGAGTCCTATTTGTATTGTGATACTTGACTATTACACGACCATAATATTTCTGATATTGCTCGATTTCTTCAGCTTCATATCCGATTCCATTTTTTACATTCGGTAAAATTTTCGTTATACGTTTTACTGTAGTCAATAACCATGAATCTCCGCCTATATAAACTAAACAAATAGCCAGCTTCCCTACATTTGGAAAATATCGCCTATTTGAATACCATAATAACCAAACATTATTTATTGCATCAGGATTTTGCTTATATAGTTCTCTCGGATCTTCTTCGCCATTATACTTATTCAGTTTTACTCGAACTAAATCTTCATTAATGCTCAGTAAGTCATTCAATAGAATTTTAGCCATAATAGCACCCACCTTCAAAAATTATTCTTACTGTCCAAAGTTCCTGAACCACTCATAAATAATATCCTTCTTATTCAAGCTTATATACATCTGAATCTTTTTCAAGTCTTTGGCAGGAATCTGCGCATCATTATGCTCCATAATAATCTCATCATCTTTTATCCAAAATTTTGCCGACACCTTTGACGGAGCGCCTTTACATACATGAACATGAGGCGGTTCACCATCTTCGCGCGACCAAAAGAAAAAGACATATCCCATAAAATCAAGTAACGCTTTAGGCACTTTTTTGCATCTCCTTCTCCTTTTCCCTCGCCATTTCCCAAATCAAAGGCATATTGTTACGCAGATAACGCTCCTGCATCATAATATCATCCTCTGAAAAGCCAAAGGCCTTGGTATTCGCAATGCACGGAAGCTGCCACTCCGAAAAATCAAAACCAGTAGCATTCGGACGTTCAAAACGAGCTACAATACTTGCAAACCCATCTTTGTTACGTGAAATATTGGAAAAAGTAAGAACAACTTCATTTATAGTGCTGTAATAGTTCGTCATAACAATTACCTCCATTCAAGTATCCTATCTATGTATCATTATACCATAGACCTAATACTCTGAGCATTTATTTATCACTTCAAAAAGCCGCCACGCTTACGCGCAGCGGCTCACAGCAGTTCACTTACCACACTGCCACATATGGTGCTTTTCATCGGCAGCTTGTTAAGATAAGCATTTCTTTCTTAGTAAATACCATAACACCATTGCAAAATGCAATTCAATCAAAGGATTTTCTCACAACATATGTAGTTTTGCCATCAGGAATATCAGGATTCTGCTCGAAAATAGAGCATAGTACAGATGTTAATTTATCGGTAGCAGCCTCTATCTGCATATTGATGGTGTAAACCTGATGCTGATAAACTTCCTTACCTTTGGAATTTTTAAACTTTATATTCTTGTTATGCTTAGGTCCAAGGGCATACAGATAAACAGCATGATATTTTTCATTAGGATTATTTATCTTGGAATCATTGACGAATTTACCATTGTAAGACGGGTGAAATTCAAGCGTCGAGGCAAAATCATCAATGTACTTAACTATTTCAGGTGTCATCTTCGGTGTTTCCGTCACATCCTTAATGTAACTGGGATATCTGTAATATTTTCCGTCCTGAGGTTTTACTACAACATTCTCCACCTTCTTATCGGGCTCAGGCGCAGGCTTTTTATCCTTGGCATCATCACCGCAGCCTGCCGCCAAAAGCAGCGCTACCAGCAGACCTGCTGTAGCCAGATACTTCAATTGCTTTTTCATAAACTTCGCCTCCTTTTTTACATCTGCTTAAGCTTTTTGCTTTTCTCTACGCTTATTATATGATTGGGAGCGAAAAAGCGCCCCACCCCAAAAGCCGTTTTAGGGTAGGACGCTTAAAATTTTTATTGATTTATGCTAAAGCAGGTCAATCAAATCTTTTTTTCACAACATATGTAGTTTTGCCATCAGGAATATCCGGATTCTGTTCGAAAATAGAGCATCTTACAGACTTTAATTTATCGGTAGCGGCATCTATCGTCATATTGATGCTGTAAACCTCCTGCTGATAAACTTCCTTACCTTTGGAATTTTTAAACTTGATCTTATTGTTATGATTGGGCCCAAGGGCAGACATATTGATATAGTGAATTTTTTCTTCCGGATTCTTTATCAGGGAGTTATTGGTGAATTTTCCCTTGGAATCCGGATGGAATTTAAGTGTCGAAGCAAAATCATCAATGTACTTAACTATTTCCGGTGTCATCTTCGGTGTTTTGGTCACATCCTTAATGTAATCAGGATATCTGTAATATTTTCCGTCCTGAGGTTTTACTACAACATTCTCCACCTTCTTCTCCGGCTCAGGCGCAGGCTTCTTGTCCTTGGCATCATCACCGCAGCCTGCCGCCAAAAACAGCGCTGCAATCAAGCCTGCCGTTGCCAGATACTTAAAATGCTTTTTCATAATCTACGCCCCCTTTTTTACATCTGCTTAAGCTTTTTGCTTTTCTCTACGCTTATTATATGCCAGGGAGCGAAAAAGCGCCCCACCCCAAATGCTATTTTAGGGTAGGACGCTCAAAATTTTTATCAATTTATGCTAAAGCAGCTCATTTAAAAACCTTCTTCATAATTGTTCTGCTCTTACCGTCCGGAATGGCCTCATTCTGCTCATAAACAGAATACTCAACATATACAACTTTATTGGTATCTGCCTTTACAGACATACGGATATGATAAACCTCCTGCTGATATACTTCCTTCCCCTTAGAATTTTTAAATTTGTTATTGCGATTATGATTGCTGCCATTGGCATGCAGCCAGATACGATGATATTCTTCATTAGGTCTATTAATGCGTGAATCATTAAGGAATTTACCTTTTTCAGACGGCGCCAATTTTACGGTCGAAGCAAAATCATCTACATATTTAATCATCTCAGGCGTCATTTCCGGCGTTTTGGTTACATCATCAAGATAGGAAGGATATCTGTAATATTTTCCCTCTGGCGGTTTAACTACCGGTGCTTGGGCTTTTTTATCTACCTTCTGCTCTGTCTTGATGTCCGGCTTATCAACTTTCTTCTTGTCCTTGGCATCATCGCCGCAGCCTGCCGCCAACAGCAGCGCTGCAATCAAGCCTGCCATTGCCAAATACTTAAAATGCTTTTTCATAATCTACGCCCCCTTTTGTACATCTGCTTAAGCTTTTTGCTTTTCTCTACGCTTATTATATGCCAGGTAGTGAAAAAGCGCCCCACCCCAAAACACGTTTTAGGGTAGGACGCTCAAAATTTTTCGTTTTTTTTAGCTTAAAAAGTTATTTTTCAGTGGAAATTGCTTCTTCAGGTAAAAGCTCAGGCAGTTTTGCCCTTCAGCTTAAGCACTGCTGCCAGCAGCAGGCTTACTACAAAGCAGGCGCTGAAGAAGTACAGGGTAAAGCTGTAGCTGTGTGTGCGCTCGTAAATTACGGATAAAAGCAGCGGACCGGCAATGCCTGCCAAGCCCCACGCCGTCAGAATACGTCCGTGAATCGCACTCAGCTGCTTCGTGCCAAACAAATCGCTCAAATACGCCGGCATGCAGGAAAAGCCACCGCCATAACAGGTGATGATAATGAACACCAGCAGTTGGAACATAAAGCTTTCATTTACGCCACCCAAAAGGTAGAAGGCCACAATCTCAATCACGAAAAATGCTAGATAGGTATTCGCACGGCCAATATAGTCGGAAACAGTGGACCACACAATACGACCGCCGCCGTTCAGCAGGCCTATGATACCAACCATAGACGCCGCCGCAATCGGAGACATACCGATAACCTCCTGTGCCATGGGCGAAGCTACAGCCAAAAGACCGATACCGCAGGTGATATTCGTAAAGAAAATCCACCACAAAGCATAGAACTGCCAGGTGTGCATAGCCTCCTTCACAGTGTACTGCACATGCTCAGGCATCTTTGCCTTAAACTGTCCCTTGCCTGCTGCAGTTTCCTGCTTTGGCGGTTCCAGATAAAGCGCAGAAGCAGTCATAACTACTGCATAAATGCAGGCCAGAATCACAAAGTTTTCTACCAGACCGTATTTAGCAATCAAAATCTGCATCAACGGACCTGCAACGAGGCTGGCAAAGCCAAAGCCCATAATCGCCAGGCCAGTTGCGAGACCACGATTATTGGGGAACCACTTCACCAGTGTAGACACCGGTGTAATATAGCCTGTTCCCAGACCGATACCGCCGATAACGCCGTAAAAAAGATATAACAGCAGCAGGCTGTGCTGCGTCAGTGCATATGCCGTACCCAGCAGACCGCTTACGAAAAAGCACATGGATATCAGACCGCTGCGGCGCGGACCGTATTTTTCTACATACGTTCCCAAAAAGCCTGCGGAAGTACCCAAGAACAAAATCGCCAGTGAAAAGGTCCAGGTAACCTCCTTCAGCGAAAAACCCATAGCCTGCATAATAGGCTTAGTCAGTACGCTCCATGCGTATACGCTGCCAATGCTGATGTGAATGCCGATGGCTGCCAGCACGATCAGCCATCTGTTTTTTGTCTGTTGCATCATGAATACCTCTCTTTATAAGTATTACCTAGTCACCCGGGTTTTCCTTTTGCTCCTTATAAAGAAAAAACGTCTGGGCTATTTTGCCCAGACGGTCGGCGCATACATTCATCTGCCTCCACGTGGTCAATTCCACTTATCCGTCAGGAAGCAGACTGCATTAGGTTATGACTCTATTATACACAAATTTCTGCAATTGTCAACATATAGTGTTTTGTTAATATTTTGTTACTATATAGTGTAGGAAATTCCCTCTTCCGCCTCGCTTCGCTCGGCACCTTCCCCTATGGGGCAGGCAAGAAAGATATACGAGCAATTAATATATCGTGTAAGGAATAGCAATTTTAGCAAATGAGTGCCTGGAACCATAGAAGTGTCGTAACTGTTTGAGCGATAAGCTTACTACTATAGCAAAAACTTTTAGCATAGCGCGAGTTTTGCGGCACTTCGTCCTGGTTCCACACGAAATTACCGTCCGCTAATCGCTTCTTTATATTTAGCATGAAATACACAACTTGCCCAGCGATTCGCGGAAAAATTTTTCGTTGCAACGCGATATATTAATTGCGATGCACACACACCCCCTCTCCGTCATCGCTTCGCGATGCCACCTCTCCCCAAGGAGAGGCCAGAAGAAAGCTTAAAGTGAAGTGGTAAACTTATTTTAGACACAGAGGGGGTATTTTTTGTACAGATAATAT
>CAVCLW010000041.1:0-21701 GCA_963603005.1 Escherichia coli
ACAAGCTATGGATTTTTTATTTTCTTAGGTGTGCAACTTCATTATACAATCTACCACTCTGAAATCTTCACCGTACTCAACAAATTGCCACTCGCCTATATTATTGGGAAAGCTTTGGACAACCTTTACCTTAAGATCCGGGAAGCTGTCGACAACCTTTACCTTAATATCGGGAAAACTGTCAACAATTTTCACTTTGCCGCACAGCTTGATATTTTTATAATAGCCTGCGCTGTTGATAGGAGTGGCAGCTCCTGCGATACAGGGAAATGCAGCAACCAGCAGCAGACCTAGGCAAAGAACAGTTTTTTTCAGCATTTTTCTTCCCCCTTTCGTTAAGGACGTTTTTATTTTACGTAAAATACACGGTTTGCTTTACGCGGAGCAGCCTGAGGAACCGTTCCGTCAGTATAACCAAGGATGCAGTGGCCTACACCGTCATACTCTCCTTCAATGCCCCATTCCTTCAGCAGCTGTTTGCCTTCTTCGGAAGCAAACTCTTCCTTGGCACGGTTAATCCAGCAGCTGCCAAGGCCTACAGCATGAGCTGCCTGCATCAGGTTACCCATGATAAGGCTTGCGTCATAAATAGCATTCTTGTTGCTCTTCGGCGCCAGCACAATCAAAACAACAGGCGCACCATAAAACGTATCACTCTTCGTACCCATGATAGCACGGTTCATCTGCGACAGCTTATCGCGCACCTCTTTATTGGTAACCGCAACAATAATTGAATCCTGCGTACCATGACCGCTGGCAGCATAAAGACCGGCTTCAATAACCTGGTCAATCAGCTCCTGCGGTACCATATCCACCTTATATTTACGTACGCTTCTGCGTTCCTTTAATGCCTGTAATTCTGCATTCATTATATGTCAGCTCCTTATCGTTAATAAAATAAAATTTTACGCTGTTACGCTATATTAATTTTATTCTTGCCTGTGGCGTTATTATCCTGCCGAAAAATGCAACAAAAATGTTAATTTCTCTGCAGCTTTACTTGTACAGCAGATAAGGCTTTACCTGCTGCTCAAAGGCCGCGCACTCCTGATGCCAACGCGCAAAAGCTGTTTTTGGCGCTTCACCTTCACGCAAGCTGCTTTCTCCAAGCGCAATATCCAGCTTATAGCCTTTGCTGCCATAACCGCGCTCCGGCGTTTTTACCTGCTCCGGATATAATTCTTTAAATGTAGTAAACAAAATATAATCCAGCTCAGGCAGATTAACCTTACGTAAATCCGTAAGATAAATTTCTACGCCCTGCACCAGCTCACCGCTGTAGGTGCCGTAACGCGGTGTAAAGCGTGCTGCTCTAAAAGCCACGCCTGCAAGCTGCTTTTCATCTAAGGCTGCCTTTACGGCATCCGCATCAGCAAAAGGTGCTCCCAGAAAATAAAACGGTTTAGCTGTCCCGACACCCACGGAAAGATTACTGTCACCGCTTACTCCGGTAACGCCATACATAAACGCTGTTGCTGCCGTAGGAATCAGCGGCGATGTCTGTACCCATGGCAGGCCTGTATCCTGCCACAGCTCTCTGCGCGACCATCCCTTCATAGGCACCACCGCCAGCTCACAGCCGATATGCTGCGTAGCGTTGATATAGCTTGCAAATTCACCTATAGTAAGACCATGACGCAACGGCAGCTCGTAAAGCCCGATAAAAGATTTATATTCTGGCTTGAGAACCGGTCCCTGCATAGCACCGCCTAAAGGATTAGGGCGGTCCAAAACAACAACCTGCTTTTTCGCTTTGGCACATTCTTCCATTATATAAGCAAGCGAAGAAAAATATGTATAGTGACGAATGCCGACATCCTGAATATCAACCACCATGGTGTCAATCTCATCCAGCATTTTTGCCGTAGGCCTACGGTTTTCTCCATACAGGCTGTGTACAGGTATATCCTTATAGGTGTGACTCTCAAAGGTTTCGCCTGCCGCCACAGCGCCGAACAATCCATGCTCAGGCACAAACAGTGCCGTTAGATTATAGCTCTTCTGCAGCAGCTCTGTGCTGCTGCGAAGCTTGCTGTCCACGCCGGACTGATTAGTAAACAGTCCCAGCCTTTTCCCTGCAAGCAGTTGCTTAGCAAACGGCTCATCAATGCGTTCAATACCTAATACAACTCTTTTTTCCCTGCCTGACGCAAAACCTGTTGCCGCAAACAGCACTATCAATAAACTGCATAATATGCATAACAACTTTTTCATTAAACCACTCCCAAAAATAATTCTAAGTATATTTTAGCACATTTGCTGTTTTCGTGACGGCAAAGTAAGCTGTACTTCCGAAAGAGAAAAAACAGACAGACCTGTCACATAAGTTCTGCCTGTTTTTCCAAAGTTATTTTAAATTAATATATCAGAGCTTCTCGTCATATTCAGCCTGTTTAAAGCCAACCAACACGCCGCCGTCATAAATTACCAGCGGACGTTTGACAAGCATACCATCGCTTGCAAGCAGCTCCAGCTGCTCGTCCTCGCTCATTGTCGGCAGCTTATCCTTCAGTCCCAGCTGCTTATACAGATTACCGCTGGTGTTGAAGAAGCGTTTCAGCGGCAAACCGCTGGCTGCATACCATGTACGCAGCTCGTCAGCTGTCGGATTATCAGTCTTGATATCACGCACAGTAAAGCTCAGGCCTTTAGCCTGCAGATACTGCTCTGCCTTTTTGCAGGTCGAGCATTTCGGGTAACAGATAAATAACATTTTTATACCTCCTTACTGCAGCTGCTGCAGCAGATAGTCCTCCGCTGCCTTCAGCTGAACATCGATAGTGGCATCCTCCGGCAGCTCTACCTTCACATCAGGCTCAATACCTACATTATGAATGGAAACACCGGACGGTGTATAATATTTTGCCACCGTAATTTTTACTGCCGTATTGCTGTCCAGACGGTATACCGATTGCACACTGCCTTTACCGAAGGTTTTGGTACCGAAAAGCTTACCGCTTTTTGTATCCTTAATCGCACCGGCAACAATTTCCGCAGCGCTGGCACTGCCATGATCAACAAGCACAGCCAAAGGATATTTCACCTTCTCCAGGCTGGAGGTTTCTTCATACTTATTGCCGTTTTTATCTACAACAGAAACAATCGGTCCCTTAGGCACCAGCATACCGGCAACTGCAACACCTGCATCAAAAACACCGCCGGGATTGCTGCGCAGATCAAGAACCAGAGCCTGCATGCCCTGTTTCTCCAGCTCTGCGTATTTTTTAGCAAAGTCATCACCGGTATTTTCATTAAATACGGCTATTCTGATATAACCGATTTTTGTATCCGGCAAAAGCTGACCGCCAACAGACGGATTTTTGATTTCGCCACGCTCAACGCTCACAGTACGCAGCTTGCCATCCTTGCCCTTGAGCTCCAGCTTAACGACGGTGCCATGCTTGCCGCGGATTTTGTTGGCTACCTGCTCCATGTTCATATCACGCGTCGGTTTACCGTCAATCGCAGTAATAATATCGCCGCTCTTAATACCAGCTTTTGCGCCCGGATTATCCTCTAAAGCAGAAATAACTACATAGTCATTACCGCGTTTGCCAAAAACAATACCGATACCGCCAAAGCTGCCCCCTGTCATTTCACTCAGCTGCTGAAAATCCTTGCTGTTAAGATAAACTGTATAGGGATCGCCTGCAGCTTCCACCATACCTTTTATTGCGCCGTCAAACAGCTGGTGATTATCTACCTCACCATTATAGTTACGCTTTAAAAGGTTCATAGTGCGCAAAAAACGCACCGATTCAGAGGCACTGCCAGTCAACCTGTTTAACAGCACAGCTTCTGTTCCCACTACCGCTGCGGTAGTCAGCAATGCTGTAAGCAGGCAGCAGGCTGCAAGCTGCCATCTTCTTTTTCTAAACACTTTTCCTGCCTCCGTTTATATCTGTCACGGTAAATAATTTAACGGCTCCGTAAGCTCGCCATGCAGACGCACCTCAAAGTGACAGTGCGGACCGGTAGAATAACCGGTACTGCCGGCATAGGCAACTACCGCGCCCTTGCTTACATATTGCCCCTCACCAACATTTAACGCCGAATTATGTGCATAAAGCGTTACCAGACCGCCGCCATGGTCAATCATTACGCAGTTGCCGTAACCTCCAAGCCAGCCGCTGTAAACAATCGTGCCGCTGTCAGCAGCGTGAATCGGCGTTCCTGAATCAACAGCAATATCCATACCGCTATGGTACTTGGTTGTACCGAAAATCGGATGCGTTCTCCAACCATAGTAGGAGGTAATCGGACCGTTACAAGGCCACATAAACTGACCTGTACCGCCTTGTCCTGCAGGAGCACCGCCGCCTGCGTTTTCCATATTACGCAACATAGAGGCGATATTTTCCGAAATAGCCAGCAGACGCTCATATTCCTCCTGGCTGGACTGTTCTTCCTCCTGGGCCTTGTAAAGCATATAAGCACGCTGCTCACGCAGCTTATTTACTTTAGCCTTTTTTGCTTCCAGCTCTGTCTGGGTAGCCTTGATTTCCTTCATTTCAGCTGCCAGCTGCTCCTTGCGGCTGTTGATTTCCGCAGCATCCTGCTTCAGTTTTTCCAACAGTTCCAGGTCGCGGCTGATGATTTTTTGCAGCAAATACATGCGCGAGGAAAAATCACTGAAATCCTTGGCACCCAAAAGCACATCCAGATAATTTATCTGACCGTTGATATAAATATCACGCAGACGCTTGCGGTAAATCAACATCCGCGCCTGCATTTCCTGTTGCTTTTTCTCCAGCTTAGCCTGGTTATCATTTATTTTTCCCTGCAGAGTATCGCTTTTTTTCTGCAGATTATTAGCCTGTGCCTGCAGTTCGTTAAGACTGCCCATAACCTCGCTAAGCTCCGCGCTGGCGCTTTCAGCCTTCCTGCGCGCCTGCTCCTTGCGGGTCTGCATCCGCTCCATACGCTGACGTACATCATTCAGCTCGGCACGCTTGTCATCAGCAGTATCGGCAAAGCACATGGCTCCGTAAAGCGGCAGCACCGCCAGCCATAATGCCAGCAGCAGACCGCCCAGCTTCTTTTTCTCCATCACTTCTGCCTCCCTTAAACGCGCAAGAACTTACGCAAGGAGATATAACTGCCCAAAGCGCCGATACCGGTACCTGCCGCCAGTAAAAATATTGTTACATAAAACAATAATGGAGATGTGGGCAGTAACGGCAGAAAGGCCAGAGTAGCATGGATTCTTTCCAACAGCCCGGCGTAAAGGCTGTTAATGCAGACAGATGCAATCACAGCGCCGAAAAAGCCTAAGGTCATTCCTTCCAGCAAAAACGGCCAGCGGATAAACCAGTCGGTTGCACCTACATATTTCATAATGACAACTTCCTTACGGCGGGCAAAAACCGTCAGACGGATAGTATTGGAAATAATAAACAGCGTTGCCATAGCTAAAAATATAACCAGCACAATGCCGCCGAAGCGCAATATTTTGGTCAGAGAAAACAGGTGCTCCACAACCTCCTGACCGAATTTAGCTGTTTCTACCTTAGGCAGCTGTCCGATAGAAGGCGTGATAACCTTGATGCGCTCGGGACTATCCACCTGCACCTCAAAGGAATTTGGGAACGGATTATCCTTGCCCAAGCTGTTGAGCAACTGCTCCTGATCGCCAAGACGCTCCTTGAAGCGTGCCAGAGCCTGCTGCTTGCTTACCGGTGTTACCTTGACTACGCCGGGTATCTTCTTCAGCTTCGCCTCTACTGCTTTCAGCTCCTCCGCAGAGGCATTATCCTGCATGTAGACCGACACCTGTACCTGACTTTCCAGATACTGTGCCAAATTGTTGGTGTTGAGAAAAATCAGCAGAAACATTCCCAGCACTAACAGCGAAACCGCTACAGTCGAAATAGAAGCAAAGCTCATAAAGCCGTTACGCCTGATAGATTTATAGGTTTCCTTAACAAAATATTCTTTTGTACTAAAGCTCATAGCCATATACCCCGCTTGCTTCATCACGTACGATATGCCCGTCCTCTATGGCTATAACGCGCTTGCCCATGGCATCAACTATTTCTTTATCGTGAGTTGCCATGACAATCGTAGTTCCTTCAGCATTAATTTCCTTAAAGATTTCCATAATATCCCAGCTTGTTTCCGGGTCCAGGTTACCTGTAGGTTCGTCGGCAATTACCATAATAGGATCGTTGACAATAGCACGGGCAATAGCGATACGCTGCTGCTCGCCGCCGCTCAGCTCATTAGGATAAGCATCGGCACGGTGACGCAGGCCGACAAGATCCAATACGTTCAACACTCTGCGCTTAATCTTGCGGCGCGGTGTTTCTATTACCTCCATAGCAAAAGCTACGTTTTCATAAACCGTACGGTCCGGAAGCAGACGGTAATCCTGGAAAATTATGCCCAGCTGACGCCTCATATACGGAATCTCATTGGGTGTCAGCGATAAAATATCCACGCCATTAACAAAAATGCTGCCCGTGGTCGGCAGAACCTCACGGAACAGCATTTTGATAAAGGTAGACTTACCAGCGCCGCTAGGTCCTACAACAAAGACGAATTCGCCTGGTTCAATATGAATATCGACGTTCTGCAAGGCAACAGACCCACCGGGATATACCTTGCTTACATCAGTCATTTTCAGCACTACCTTCAATCTCCTCTCAATTTAATAAATCAAAGGCTTCCTTTGCATTTAAAAAAGCTTTCGCTCTCAATGTATCCAAAAGTCCATGAGCAGCATTGGCAGAGGCCAGCGCCTTGCGCGCAGACGCAACTACCTGCGCAGCCTGCAGTGTTTCCACAGCTCCTGCGCTGATGCCGTTAATGTCTTTAACAAAGCCGTCAATTTTGGGGTCATAGGATACAGCCACAAAAGGCAGCTCCATAACTGCAGCAAAAATCAGTGCATGCAGACGCATACCGATAAGCAGATTAAAGTTACCCATCAGCGACAAAAACTGCTCGGTATCACATCCGGTTTCCAAAACAGTACTGTCTGCCTTGCTCCTCATAAAGTGCTGTAATCTGTTGCAGGCAGCCACATCCACAGGATATTGCAGCGGCAGCAGCACAATATGTGCCTTATATTCCCTAGCCAGAATATCCGCAGCCTTAGCCAGCTCCAGCAGGTACTTATCATCCTCCTGCCATTTACGTACACTTATAGCTATCAGCATTTTATCTTGCGGCACCCCAAACTGCTGCAGCAGCTCGAGTCCTGTTTCCTTACTCTCCTGCGGCAAAGTCAGCACAGAATCGGCTGTCAGCTGCACCTTTTCCGCCGGTACACCGATGCGACGCAGTTCATACAAAGAATCTTGATCACGCACGGTAATTAAATCCACCCGGCTGCAGATAAATTTAGTCAGCCTGCGCATAAGTCTGTTATGGATAGGTCCTATACCCTGACCGAAAAGCATGACCTTTTTTTTGAGCAACAGGCCCAAAGCCAGGATAAACAGATAATATAACAGACTGCGCTTGCTGGTAACATCCTGCAGCAGACTGCCACCGCCGCTGAGCAGCAGGTCGCAGTCCATGAGGGCAGCAAAAATTTTGCAAAAGCTGAAACGATGAAGAGAATTCACCTTGTGTCTTGCGGCAGTAGCGGGCGGATTGCCTGAGATAACCGTCAGTTCCACGGTCTTTTCCGTACTGCGCAAAGCCTTAATGATCGCGGTCAGCATAGCTTCATCTCCGGCATTAGCAAATCCATAGTATCCGGAAATCACGATCTTACTCATTCTTCAAGGTATCTCCTTCTAAACTTAACAACTAAAGGCAACAGCATGCCAAGAACCAGTACGGCAATTACGCCAAATACAACGCCAACAGCATAGCCGTCGAGAGCACGTACAAAGCTCATAACAACCGGTGTACGCATATGACAGAAGGTCTGCACCAGACTGCCCTGTCCGATAACAGCAGCACAGGTCAGTACAAACTGCCACCAACGCGGTGCACAACGGTAAACAGCAAGCACTGCCACGAAAAATGCCGGATGACCGATCATAAATTCTTTTTCGCGCGGACGTGCATACATCAGCTGCTCTAAGAAAGCACGCATCTTCAATTCAATTGCCGGTACAGGCACACCACCGGTGTGACCGCTGCGGCCGACAAAATAATAAGCAATAAACAGCAGCACCGCAAGCACTGCTACATGGCGGAAGGTAATCTCTGTATCAAGCAGACCGTTCAGGCGCTCCCACAGAGTTTTCAAGCCTTTGCCCACAACCTGCAACAGGTCATAGCGTTTCATAAAGAGAACTGCTGTCAGCATAACCGGCAGAATAAAGGTTAATTTTACGCCGCGGTAAATATCAATTTCCAGCAGGAAGCGGCTGTCTGTCAAAATAGCCGACAGGAAGGCTGCACCCACCAAAGACAAAGCAATAGCCAACGCCAGCTGCCAGATACCGTTCCAGCAAATAGCAAGCAGACTGTGCTTATCACTCGTATTTGTATCCCAAATGTTAAAGATAACATTCATCGAAAGCACCGGGAAAACACTTGCTGCCGCCAAAGCCAGCAGCTGACGCGTAAACAGGCCGCGGCCGATAAACAGCAGTGCCAAAGCTCCGGCAGAAAAAACAGCCCACAGTGCTATTTGCTGCTTACCGCCCAGGTTAAAGAGCAACGCAAGATACAGCACTACACCGGCGGCAATCGCCAATACAATAGGAATAAAGTTTACCTTAGCGGGGAAATACGGTGCAAAGCCATCTTTGTTTTCGGCGCTGAAAACGCCTGCTTCGCCGATAGTATAGCCACGCGCTTCAACGCTGGCCTTAATATCACGCACATATTTCAGGTTAGTCTTCATAATATCCTGACCACCCTCAGGCATCAGGAAGGGACGGATATAGTTCACGCGGATATTGCGCTCCTCGTCCGTCAGCGCCCACCGGCGCAAAGCCTCGCCCACGCTGATTTTCTTTTGCTCGGTCGGGTCGATAACATAGGAACGGGCAGCCTTATAGTCATTGAACTCAGCCAAAGGCAACAGACCGTCGATTTTGGCAAACTGCAGCTGGGTGTAATGCTCCAGCATTACCAGCGTCATGTTGTTTTCCTTCATGCGCTCGCCCAAATGCTGCATTTTGTTAGGATAACCCACAACCTCTGTACCGCATGGCATCAGAGCATCAACCGGTACACCGGCTTCTTTAATGCGGGCAAAAATGCCGTCAATCTGCTCATCCGTTACATCTACATAATTTTGCGGACGTACAATAATTTTGAAGCCTAAGGCCGCAACCTTGCGCATATCCTGCACCGGCAAGCCTAAAGGAGCCTGCAGCAGTCCCTGAGGCTCATCGTATTTGCCATCAGGCAGAGGTGTAGTGCTGCCCTTGATTTTGATAATACGCGGATTTTCACTTACAACCTTTACACGGTCAGCACCATAGCGCAGGCACAAATCCTGCTCTACATCATCTAAGACAGACTGCTTGTCAGTAGCAGCAACGTAAGCAGCATTTTCTTCAACATCGCCGGCTCCCACATTAGCGAAAACACCCATACCGGAACCAAGTGCAGCTGCCTGACGCAGCTCACCGCCTGTTACCGTCCGGATTTCGCCGTTTTTAGTCAGGCGCTCCAACGTAGTATCAAAAATCATCAGCGAGTTGATGCCTGCATCCTTAAACTGACGCAGTACATCCTCCTCCGGCAGGCCCTGCAAAGCAGCCAGCTTACGTAAGCCCTCGTACTCCATAGCCATTTCTACAGTATTGTTTTTTTGTTCAACATCGTGACGGACAACGTTCAGCCATAAGGCACAAACCAGACCGATTACAATTACTGCCAAAAGCAAAGGATTATATCGGCTTTTCATAAAATTCACCTGTCCAGACCTCGCTTTATTAAACCTTTTTCTGCTGACTGCGCAGATATGCTTCTACGAACGGCATCAGATCGCCATCCATAACAGCCTGAATGTTACCGGTTTCGCAGCCTGTACGATGGTCCTTAACCATAGTATAAGGCTGGAATACATAGGAACGGATCTGGCTGCCCCATTCGATATTCTGGTAATCACCGGCAATATCGCTGACGAGAGCATCCTGCTTAGCCTTTTCATATTCATATAATTTTGCACGCAGCATCTGCAGGCAGCGTTCACGGTTCTGAATCTGGGAACGCTCATTCTGACATTGAACGACGATACCGGTCGGTTCATGTGTCATACGTACAGCAGAGGACGTTTTGTTGACGTGCTGACCGCCGGCACCGCTGGACCGGTAAACATCGACGCGCACCTCATCCATATTAATATTTACATCAACAGTATCATCCAGCTCCGGCATTACGTCTACCGCAGCAAATGAGGTGTGACGACGGGCATTGGCATCAAACGGAGAAATGCGCACCAGACGGTGTACACCCTTTTCAGAGCGCAAGAAGCCATAAGCATTATGGCCGTTAACCTGAATGGTAGCACTTTTTACACCGGCCTCATCACCCGGCTGATAGTCAAGCATTTCCAACGCAAAGCCGTTTTGCTCAGCAAAACGGGTAAACATACGCAGCAGCATACTGGTCCAGTCTTGAGCTTCAGTACCGCCGGCACCTGCATGCAGTGTCAGGATAGCATTATTAGCATCATATTCACCGCTGAGCAGCATACCCAGCTCCAGATGCTCCAGCTCGCTGCGGCATTTTGCCAGCAGCTCATCCATTTCAGGAAGCAGGCTTTCATCATTTTCTTCGGCAGCCATTTCCTGCAAAGCTTCCAAATCGTCAACACCTGCGCTTAATTTATGGAAACCGTCAACCTCTTCCTTTAAGCTGTTAACATCCTGCGCAGTTTTTTGTGCCTTTTCCGGATCATCCCAAAAAGTAGGATCACCCATTTTATGTTCTAATTCTGCAATACGATCTTCTTTGACAGCGATGTCAAAGAGATCCCCTCATTTCCTCTAATTTTGCTTGCAGATTTGTAATTTCAGGCTTATATTCTTCAATCAACAAAATTCCTCACAACCTTTCGTGTAGCAAATATTAGTTATTTACGGCCTCAGCCGTTTTGCCGAGTTCTTGCAAACAAGGCGAAAGTAAGTCAGCAGCCAAGGCTGCTGACTTAAAATTATTTCTTGGGTTCAGCTTTCAAATTACCCTCGTCACCCTCGGGAGTCGGGTTATTGGTGGAAGCATTTTCCAGCGGGTCTTCAACCTGCGGCTGGGTAATAACATTGACGCGGTAAATGTAACGAACAACGTCTTCCTTGATAGCTTCCATCATGGCTTCAAACATATCGTAGGCTTCAAATTTGTACTCAACCAGCGGATCCTTCTGACCATATGCTCGCAGGCCAACGCCTTCACGCAGCATATCCATAGCATCCAAATGCTCCATCCAGTGGTTGTCTACAACCTTCAGCATAACCAGGTTTTCCAGCTCGCGCATCAGCTCAGGACCGATTGCGTCCTCACGTGCCTGGTAGTTGTCATCAGCAACCTTCTGCAGATATTCAGCCAGCTCTTCACGGCTAAGGTTTTGCAGATAATCTACGGTCAGCAGACCGCGCGGAGCATAGAAGTCCTCAGCGTAGTTAATCAGAGCCTGCAGATCCCAGTCCTCAGAGTAAACCTCAGGCGGTGCGTACATGGTCATAGTACGTTCAACGGTTTCATCAACCATTTCCTTGATGGTATCCTTAAGATTTTCCTGATGCAGGATTTTATGACGCTGAGAGTAAATAACCTCACGCTGCTGGTTCATAACATCGTCATACTCCAGGACATGCTTACGAATACTGAAGTTACGTGCTTCAACCTTCTTCTGTGCATTTTCGATGGACTTGGTAACCAGGCTGTGTTCAATCGGCTCATCGTCCTCCATGCCCAGCTTATCCATGATGCCGGCAATATTATCACTGCCGAACAGACGCATCAGGTCATCCTCCAGGCTCAGGAAGAACTTGGAAGAGCCCGGGTCACCCTGACGGGCGCAACGGCCACGCAGCTGGTTATCGATACGACGGCTTTCATGACGCTCGGTACCGATAATATGCAGACCGCCCAATTCAGGAACACCTTCACCCAAGTTAATATCGGTACCACGGCCGGCCATGTTGGTAGCAATGGTTACGGCGCCGTATTGGCCTGCATGAGAAATAATCTCAGCCTCTTTTTCATGGTACTTCGCATTCAGCACGTTATGCGGAATGTTGCGGCGTTTGAGCATAGCGCTCAGTTCTTCGGATTGAGCGATGGAAGTAGTACCAACCAGTACCGGACGGCCAGACTTATGGCATTCTTCAATCTCGTTGACTGCTGCCTTGTATTTGGCAATACGTGTTTTATAGATAACATCAGGATAGTCAATACGGATCATCGGCTTATTGGTAGGTACAACAACAACCGGCAGATTATAAATCTTCTGGAACTCCTGCTCCTCGGTCTTAGCGGTACCGGTCATGCCGGCGAGCTTTTTGTACATACGGAAGTAGTTCTGGAAGGTAATAGTTGCCAATGTCTGGCTTTCGCGTTCTACCTTTACGCCTTCCTTAGCTTCGATAGCCTGATGCAGACCTTCGGAGAAACGACGGCCGAACATCAGACGGCCGGTAAATTCATCGACGATGATAACCTGACCATCCTTAACCACATAATCGCGGTCGCGGTGCATCAAAGCCTTAGCCTTCAGAGCGCACATAATCTGGTGAGAGTAGTCCACACCATGCTCATTGTCATACAGGTTGCCGATGCCCAGCATTTTTTCTGCCTTGGCAATACCCTTTTCGGTAGGTGCTACCTGTTTTTGTTTTTCATCAACAGTGTAATCCTCGCCCTCTTCCATGTTGGCAACAACACGGGCCAGAACCTGATACAGCTCGGTGGATTTTTCACCGGGGCCGGAGATAATCAGCGGGGTACGCGCTTCGTCAATCAGGATACTGTCGACCTCATCGACAATACAGTAATTCAGCTCACGCTGAACCATCTGATTTTCATCAACTACCATGTTATCACGCAGATAGTCAAAGCCGAATTCGTTATTTGTACCGTAAGTAATATCTGCAGCATATGCAGCCTTACGGTCGGGGAAGTCCATATCATGCACAATCAGACCTACAGACAAACCGAGGAACTTGTAAATACGGCCCATATCCTCACTGTCGCGGCGTGCCAGATAATCATTGACAGTTACAACATGCACGCCCTTGCCGGTCAGTGCGTTCAGATATACAGGCGCAGTAGCTACCAGAGTTTTACCTTCGCCGGTACGCATCTCGGCAATTTTGCCGCGATGCAGCACTACACCACCGATTAACTGTACATCAAAATGACGCATGCCGGTAACACGTCTGGACGCTTCACGGACAACGGCAAATGCTTCCGGAAGAATATCATCCAGGGTTTCACCCTTTTGCAAACGTACTTTAAATTCGCTGGTCTTGGCTGCCAGATTGGCAGAGCTAAGGCTTTCCATATCCTTTTCCAGACTATTAATCTTATCTACGATTACACGAATATTCTTGATCTCTTTTTCGTTGGGGTCACCAAAAATTTTCTTTAAAATGCCTTCGAGCAACACGATCACTCCTTAAAATTATGGTGTCTAAAAAGACTATACACCTAATTTTAAATTATAACAGAATCTCTCTTAAAAAGCAAAAAGCACAGGAGCAAATCCTGTGCTTTTTTGTGAAGTTTAGGTTAAAATATTTGCTTTATTTCAGTTCCGGGCTCAGCAAGCCGTATTTGCCATCCTTGCGGCGATAAACCACATTAGTAGCACCCAGATCAGGATCGTAGAATACGAAGAAATCGTGGTTCAACAGATTCATTTGCAGAATTGCTTCTTCCGGAGTCATCGGATGCATGATGAAGCGTTTATTCTTGATGATTTCGAATTCGCCTTCATCAGCAGCTTCTGCAGCCGGTGCTTGAGCAGGAACAGCGGTATCAGCAAAGTTGCTGTATTTTCTCTTCATCAGACGAGTTTTATATTTGTGAATCTGACGTTCAATTTTCTCTACAACCAAATCAATGGAGGAATACATATCTTTCGTGGTTTCCTGTGCTCTCAGCAAAATGCCGCTTGCAGGAACCGTAATTTCTACAATATGGTTACCTTTCTCAACCTTCAGTACTGCAGAAATGTCACCAACAGTCTTAAACTGCTTAGTAACCTTGGTAATTTTTTTCTCCACATACTCTTTCAGAGCCGGGGTCACATCAATGTTTCTGCCTTTTACGTTTACACTCATAATCAATGCCTCCTTTGGTATGTCGCCAAATTGCTTTGGTGCTACCATTTTTCTATCAAGGGCTCGGGCTTTATCCCTTTGCTTCTATATTTCGCTATAGGAACGAAAACTCCTGCTAAAGTTTGCAAAAAATATCTGATTTTCTTAGATTTATCACGATAGTGTTACATTGCTTACAGCTTATCGCCATTTTTCATCCTTATCTTATAAAAGCGCAGCAGCCATACTTTTCGACTCTTTTTAAGCCAAGATATTCATAAAAAGCAATATTTTTTTCACTTGCTTCTGTAAGAAGCTGCAGTTGATAGACATCGGCGTACTTTTCCATAACTCTTTGCATAAGCTGTGAGCCAATACCATGACGCTGAAATTCCGGCAGCACTATTAAATCCTGCAGAAAAACCACAGAAGCACCATCACCGACAGCACGGAGTATACCGACAAGCTTGTCATCAGCATAAGCAGCTAAAACATAAAGTGAATTCTTATAAGCTTTTCTTAGCATTGCCGGATTATTGGTATAATTACTCCAGCCAACACTACTATATAACGCCATAATTTCGGCTTCATTGTAGGTCTTGTATTCTGCAAATCTAAGTCCATTCATCAGTGCGTACCTTCCACAATCGTCAGTCCCGCAGCCTCCAGACGCTCACAAATTTCCGCAATAGTTTTGCAGGTAACAACCTGCCCATCCTGCGTGTGCTGCTTGACGCAGGCACCAACATGTACAGCATCAGGCTTCAGGCTGATAATACGTTCCAGCTTTTCTTCGATACCCTCTTGGTATTTAAAGTGACAGTCACCGCAGCCGTTGCAGCTCCAATAAGCCTCCAGCTCCAACGGCTCTTCGCCATATCTGGCGAAAGCGCCGGTTTTTTTATTAAATGCCTTTAAACAAGCTGCACCTGTACAAACATTATTAGAACCCAAGCAGCGTAAAATTACAATGCGTTTCATTCATGCCTCCCAAAGTCCTTACTGATTTTGTTCTTAACATCCCGGCAATCTTCCACAGTCAGACCGATTTTCAGCGCCACATTCTGCCAGGAATTCTTCGGCGTCTTCAAATCAATAACATCCTTAATATCCAGACCGGCCTTTTGTGCCAGCAGATAAGCACTGTTGATATGATGCATTGCGTAACCCATATGCATATATTTTTTCGTTACCTTCTGCGGGATATCCATGCGTTCTGCCAGACGGCGTGCCTGATAATCCACACAGCGGTCAAAATATACCTGCGGTGTTAAGCCAAGCACATATTTCATACGCTCCCAAGAATATTTATCGCGCAGGTCAATGATTTCCTGCAGTGTCTTTTTACTCATGTAGGCATGCAGGCAGATATCCTCCAAGCCTTCAAAGCCATATTTTTCATATAGCGGCAGCAGCTCTGCTTCATCAAAAAGATAATCAGCGTGGAAAATCTTTACAGCTCTTTCTGCCGTCATGTTGCGCGTATGCAAGCCGGCAAAGCCTGCACCGCTACGCTGGCCGCGTCCTCTGAAGGCGAAAGGCTGACCCTGTTTTTGTTCCTGCTGCAAGCCGAGCTTTTCCTTAACCTGCTGCCAATCACAGGTAACAGTGCGCATTGGCAATACCTGTGCCAAAGTTTTGCCGCTCTCCTTGGCCAGCTTGGCAGCCTGCTGAATATCGCCCAGCGGATAACCCTGTCGCAGATATTTCAGCGCCGTTTCTCTGTCTACCAAGCTGTCGGCAGGCAGATAGCTTGCCTGATACTCCATATATTTTTCGGCATACAGCTTAGGCGTCAGCCCTAGCTGCGCACGCACCCTGCCCCAGGTTGCAGGCTGACGCAGCTGCAACACCTTTTCTACCGGCTCACCGGACAGATACGCATACAAGCAGGCTGTGTTCATATCGCCATAGCTATGACCGATATTCAACAGTCGCAGCATATCAGAATAACGGTAGCCGTATGCGGACTGCAGTTTTTCCGCAGCCTCTGCATTGGAAAGCTGTGGCCGGCGCATGCGCGGCGGCATCGGCGGACGCTTGCCGTCCTTGGGCGGCGGCAGCATCATTTTGTTTTCCTGCGGCGGTGCAGGCTGAGCAGCGAAGGCAGCAGGAACTGCTACGCTGCCGGCGAAGAACATGGCCATGAATGCCGGAATCAATAAAAGCTTTTTCATTTTAACCCTCCTTGAACAGAAAAAATATAGTATGTCAAGAAAACTTATATTAGGATAATTGAAGCCGCAGATGGCTACTTATCCGCCGCCGTATTATTGCCAGTGCTGCGGCAGATACACAATATTTATACGTCCCGTAGACTTTTCCTCATCCACTCTGCAGCGCACCTCATACATATCATAAATAAACTTTTCCGTCAGCAGCTCACGCGGAGTTCCCATGCCCACAATCTGTCCGTCCTTAATCGCAACCAGACGGTCACAGTACATCGCTGCGATATTCAAGTCATGCACTGCTGCCACAACAGTCAAATCAAGTGATTTTACAATATCCATAATCTGCAGCTGATACTTGATATCCAGATGGTTCGTCGGCTCATCCAGCACCAGGCAGTCCGTCTGCTGCGTCAGCGCACGCGCCAAAATTACACGCTGCTGCTCGCCACCGCTCAAGGTAGCAAAGCTGCGTTCTTCAAAGTCCGCCAGACCTACAGTCGCCAACGCTTCGCGTGCTATACGATAATCGTTGAGATTATCACGCTCCAGCATTTTCTTGTGCGGCGAACGTCCCATCAGCACAACCTCCAACACCGAAAAATCAAAGCTGTAAACATTATGCTGTGCTACTACCGCCAGCTGCAGCGCCGATTCACGGTAGGATAGCTCGTCCAACGGCGTTCCGTTAAAGGTAATTTTACCATCTGTAGGCTTCTGCACACGGTAAACGCATTTCAGAAAGGTACTTTTACCGCTGCCGTTAGGCCCTATAATGCCTACAAATTCCTTATTATGCAGGCTGAAATCTATTCCCTTAAGAATTTCCTTTGGTCCGAAGGCCATTTTTACTGCTTCTGCTAAAATCTCCATTATCAGTTACCTCCAAAGCCATAGGTTTTCTTAATCATCAGGTAAACGAAGCAGGGCGCACCGATTAAGGATATCAATATACCGATTGGCAGCTCGGTACGCGGAATAATTACACGGCAAAGACCATCCGCAATTACCAAAAATACTGCACCGGTCAAAGCGGAAACAGGTATCAGTTTTTTATGGTCGGTGCCTACCAGCATACGGATAACGTGCGGTACTACCAAGCCGACAAAACCTACCATACCTGCAGCGTATACTACAAAGCCTACGATAAGAGAGCTTACAAGCAGATAAATCTGTCTGTAAATATGTAAATCAGTTCCCAAGGTCAACGCAGATTCATCACCTAAAAGCATCAGGTTGAGCATACGGCTCTGCGTCCAGAAGAACATTACTGCCAACACTACGATTGGTCCGATAACTGCCAGTGTTTCCCACTTGGCACCGGCAAAGCTGCCCATCATCCAGTAAGCTATGGTCTGCATGCCCTCCTTATTATTGGCAAAGTAAACGATAAAGCTGGAAAAAGCACCGCAGACTGCGCTCAACGCCATGCCTGCCAAAAGCAGCTTAACGGAATTGCTACGTCCGCCCAGGTTAGAAATAAACAGTACGCCCAGCGACATGGCAAAGGCACCGATAAAGGCCGCAATACCAACAAAGTTTTCACCCAGCGCCACGCCGATACCCAGCAGAATTGCTGCTGTCGCACCCAAAGATGCACCGGAGGAAATACCCAAAATATACGGGTCAGCCAAGGGGTTTTTTACTACAGCCTGCATGATAACGCCGCAGACCGAAAGGCCCATGCCTACCAAGGCAGCCAGCACCAGGCGCGGCAAGCGCAGCAGCCAGATAATATCATGCACCGGTCCGCGGTCAACGCCTTCAATAGGCTGTCCGCTGAAAAGCTGCTCTACAACCGTATTATAAATATTTACTAACGGCAGCTTCACCGTACCAATGGACAACGCCCAAAACAAAGCAACTACCAGTAAGGCAAGCAAGCCCAGGCAGATGAACAGGTACCCCTGCTTCTTCAAAAAATCAACCATCATCATTTCTCCTTATACAAATCCGGGTACATTCCGGCCGCAATAATTTTTATGCCATCATAGGTGCGCACGCCCGAGCTGTAAATAGCATACAGCGGCAAGGCAACCACACGTCCTTCTTTCACGCAGCGCAAATTTTTCAGTGCCTTGTGCTGTGTAACGCGGTCAATCATATCCTGCTCATGTCCGTAATGCGATTCAATCACAACCACAAAAATAACATCAGGATCAAGCTCTACAACCTGCTCCAGGCCAATAGCACGCTGTTTTTCTGCTAGCAATTCACCGTGCAGCTCTTTGACAATATTACCTGCCAAAGATTTTTCACCATAAACCGTCGGCTCCTTGCCCATAAACTCCAAAACCAGAGCACGCGGACGCTTTTTGTAGCCTGCAGTCTGACTGACGGCAAAATTGACCTCCTGCTGCATCTGCCCTACAAGCTGCTGCGCCCTTTCGTTTTTATCAAAAATTTTGCCTAAGTCAAGAATATCCTTGTATTCGTTTTCCAAGGTGCGCGGTTTTCCGTCAAGAGTAGATGAACGTGCAATAAAGGTGTTTACTCCGCGCTTATGCCAAAAATCGGTACTACGCAGCACCTTAGGCATAAAGGTAGAATGCCAGCCTACAAGCAAATCAGGCTTCAGCATCATGGTAGTTTCCAGGTCTAACAGCTGCAGTCCGGTATAAGGTATTTTGCTGTACTGCTCCTGATATTCCTTGCGAAAAAACTTTTTGTCCGGCACGCCGTTACCGGCAATAATGCGGTCGCCCACGCCTAAAGCCAGCAGTGTTTCAATGCTGTTCTGCCAGACTGCCACCACTCGCTGCGGCGGCTTGGTATATGTCATCTTCTCAGGCTCGCCCTGAGTATTGTAGTTTTCGATAGTTACCGGATAGTGCGCAGGGTTATAGGCATATTCTGCCGGTTGGTTAAAGCGCAGCAACGCTTCCGGATTTTCCTTTACCGGCAGAGTAAAGATGTTGCGTTCGCAGCCGGTAAGCAGCATGCACAATCCTAGCAGCACTCCTGTTATTATTTTTTTCATTTGCTTCCTCAGCTTAGTAAGAATATGGCAAAGCACTACTGCGCAGGCAGTAGTGCTTTACCTAAAAAGAGATAGAGTATGATGTATCAGTCAAAAATTAGAAGGTGTATTTCATACCAACCATCCAGCAACGGCCAGGCATTGCAGAGCTACCGACACCATTCCAAGAGTTATAAGAAGTTTCATAAGCCTCATTGGTCAGGTTGCTTACGATTACGTATGCAGTCAAGTCTTTATTAATCTCATAGTTCATGTTCCAGTCAAGAACTAAGAAGCGATTGTTGGTGAATGCATAATCGCTGCAGCCGGTATACCAGTTAGTCAGTAAGCCGGTGTACAATTTACCGTTTTCATAAGACAGGTTCAAGGAATAATGGTTTTGCGGACGCAGGCTGTTGATAGCAGTGTTGATATCTGCAGGATTCTTATAGCCCCAGCTCGGATCAAGTACCCAACCGTTTTTAGCCATCCATTTATCCTTCATATGAGAATAGGATGCGCTCAAGGTGAAATGCTCATCAAATTGATGATCTACAGTCAGGTTGAAGGATTTTTTATCCTCTTTAGCATTAACAGCGGTATTTTTGATTTCACCATCAACGAAAATAGGTAATGTTGCAATAGCATTGCTCATACGGGTCCAGTCATAATGTACCGCAACGCTGGTCTTATCACTTAAATCTTTACGTAAGCCTAAAGTCCAGGCATCGCCTTTTTCATCATCCAGAGGAGTTTTGAATACACCATCAACGCTGGTATAGTCACCCTGTTTTAACGGACGGAATACTTTAGTCCAGCCAAAGTACATGCTGCTGGTATCATCAAACATATATTGGGTATTGATTACAGGTGTAAGCAGATGGGTATCGCCCTTACCCTGTGTTTTGCCTTTATCATTAGTTGTTTCAAAAGCACTGTATTTTGCATAGCGCAGAGAAGGAGTAATATCCCATTTATCGCTCAGATGGATTTTATCCTGAATATAAGCAGTAGTAGACTTTCTATCTACATGACTGGTTGTAATCTCTCCGGTTGCATTGTTAATTCTCTTGGAGAAATTCTTAGCCTTGTCATAGGTTACGCTGGCAATAATATCATTGACACCTACAGTTTTAGCATATTGCAGTTGAACACCACGATTCTTTTCTTCATGCCAACTGGTCGGTTCCTGTGCAGCGCCGCCTGTTTTTTCCAACCATTCTTTAACCTTTTCCTGGTCGCCATCCGGGAACGGAGCTAAGTTTTGGCTAATCCATTGGGAAAGCTGTTCGTTAGTTGCGCCATTAGGGAATGCAGCTTTATATGCATCAGCTGCGCCTTTACCGTTTACATACCATTGATATTTATCACGGTGAGCATAGCGATGGTTCTGATCATATACACGGATAAAGCTTTCCATGCCGTTTTCTTTATTAAAGGTATACTGTACATCCCAGTCATTATTTTTGAATTTACTGAAGGAGCCGTATACCTGACCATCTAATGCATAAAGGTTATGATAACCGGGATTTCTAGCATCGCCAGTTAATGTGCCGCCAATTAATTTATTATTTTCATCTAATTGGCCTACAGTAGCTTTGAAAATAATATCGTTCCAGTCTTTTTCATTCCAATATTTCATGTTAGGTACAGCAATAGGATAGCCATCCTTGCCTTCCTTAAAGTTGTACCAAACCTTTAAGTTTTGCTTATCATTGAAGTCTTTATCTACACGGAAGTTAACGCCATCTTCCTTCCATTTGGATCCGCCCAAGGAACCGTTAGAACCGACAATACCGTCTTTATAACCGGTATCACCGGACATATCACGGTTAGCAGAAATAAAGTAATGCCAGGAATTGTCATCACCGGCACTACCGGAATAGCTGATAGCATATTTATGTTTGTGCCAAGAACCGGTAGACAAATCGATAGAGCCAACATTCTTGTCACCGCCCTTACGGGTAATAATATTGATTACACCGCCGGTTGCATCACTGCCATATACGGAAGCGCCAGGTCCTTTGATAACCTCAATTTTATCAACGTTTTCCATATTGGTTACTTGGTCAAGGTTTACACCAGTAGATTTGGAACCGGATTTTGTACCACTGCCGATACGAGTGCTGGCAGCATTGTCTACACGACGGCCGTCAACCAAAATAATTACACGGGTATCACCATTGATGGAAACGCCATTGTTATAGAACTGATAACCATATTCACCGCCACGATAGCCGGGGTTTTGGAAGGTTACGCCAGGAATACGTTTGATTGCTTCGGTCAAATCAGTATAATGACGTTTTTCAATTTCTTCGCGGGTGATAACCTTAACGTCACCGCCGGTACGATAGTAGGACTGCTCAGTAATAGTATCGCCGAACTTGT
>CAVCLW010000042.1:0-21654 GCA_963603005.1 Escherichia coli
ATTTTTTGTTGTATATTTTTTTATGATTTGTGTCTAAAATTTGTTGACTAGTGCAATGCCAGCTCCCTTGCAGGGAGCATATAAAAGTTTATATCTCCCCTGAAAGGGGAGGTGGATGCGAGCTTTGCGAGCAGACGGAAGGGTTGGATCTCACTTGCACGCAAGCCTGTTAATCTGCGTCGCAATAATCCCCGCGCCATATCCATTATCAATATTTACAACCGAAACACAGTTAGCGCAGGAATTAATCATCGTCAGCAACGCACTCAGACCATGAAAACTCGCCCCATAGCCGACAGAAGTAGGCACCGCAATCACCGGATTACGCACAAGACCGCCGATAACGCTCGCCAGCGCACCCTCCATCCCTGCAGCCGTCACTACACAGTTCGCCTGCTGCAGCAAATCAACCTTATCCAAAAGACGGTGAATACCGCTCACGCCAACATCGTAAAGCCTCTCCACATGCGTCCCGAAAAACTCCGCCGTCTGCGCCGCCTCCTCCGCAACGGGAATATCGGCAGTACCCGCAGTACACACAACAACGCAGCCGCAGCGCTCCTTATCCGGGCGCTCCTGCTTCAGCGTCCGCGCCACCGGGTCATAAACAATATCAGGCAGCTGCCGCCGCACCAGCTCGTACTGCTCCGGCGTTGCCCGCGTGCCGAACACCTCACCCTCCTCCGCCAAAAGACGCTTATAAATCTCTGCCAAATACGCGTCAGGCTTACCGCTGCAATAAACAACCTCCGCAAAGCCCGTACGTTGCTCACGAGAAGTATCAAGACGCGCATAATTTAAATTCTCGTACGCCTTGCGATTAAAATAACTCTCCGCCTCAGCCACCGACAGCTTGCCGCTGCGCACCTGTTCAAGTACACTCCTGGAGTCCACTTTATACCTCCTTTTATGACAAAGACTTAGTCCGCTGTTCGGCAGACTAAGTCTTGCATATATAAATATTAAATTTTGGTTTTATTATAGCGAAAACATACCAGCAACGCAAGTATTCTCCGCATCAAGTTACACCAGGTTCTTCACAACCGCCAGCTCCATCTTGTCCGCAGGAATAACCTCGGAATGCAACACAGGCAGGTTCTCCAGCGCCAACATACGCGACGGAATCTCCGCGCCGGTATCGGCATGCAGCTTTTGCAGCAACTCAAAAGGATTGCTGCCCTGCGGCTGAGCATCATCAAGCGCAGCCAGCACGCTGTCGGCAAATTTATACGGACTTGCGGTAGACAGAACAACGGTATAGGTTTCGTCACTGGTCAGGAAGCGATATTTTTCCATCGCACGCCAAGCAACAGCAGTATGCGTATCCATCAGATAATGGTAATCATTATAAATACGGCCGATAGCCTCCTTCGTTTCCAGCTCATCAACCCAGGCACCGAAGAACTGGCTCTGAATCTGCTTCAGATCCTCGCTGTCAATCTCGTAATGACCTTCGGTATTCAAACGCTTCATATAATCCGCTACGCGTGCAGCATCATGCTCCGTCACGCTGTAAAGCAGACGCTCCAGATTACTGGAAACAAGAATATCCATAGAAGGAGAAACAGTTTTAAAGAACTCACGGCGTCTGTCATAAACACCGGTATTTATAAAATCAGTCAGCACGTTATTGCTGTTGGATGCACACAGCAGTCTGTCAATCGGCAAGCCCATCAGCTTAGCATAATAGCCTGCCAGAATATCACCGAAATTGCCGGTAGGAACAACAAAATTAATCGGTTCACCGGCAGTAATCTTGCCTGCCTTCACAGCATCTACATAAGCGCTGAAGTAGTAAACAATCTGCGGCACCAGACGGCCCCAGTTAATAGAATTGGCAGAAGAGAAGGTATATCCCTTCTTCGCCAGCTCATCACTGAGCGCAGTATTGCCGAAAATTTCCTTCACACCGCGCTGAGCATCATCAAAGTTACCCTCAATACCGAAAACCTTAACATTTTTGCCTGCCTGGGTAATCATCTGCTGCTTCTGGATATCACTCACCCCCTCGCTGGGGTAGAAAACGATAATCTGCGTACCCGGAACATCAGCAAAGCCTTCCAAAGCAGCCTTGCCAGTATCACCGGAGGTAGCAACCAGAATAACAACCTTATTCGTTTCACCGGTCTTTTGCATCGAACGTGTCAAAAGATGCGGCAAAAGCTGCAGTGCCATATCCTTAAAAGCAGACGTCGGGCCATGCCACAGCTCCAGCACACCGGTGTTATCATTTACCTGTACCAAAGGCACAGGATTATCACCGAATTTTTCCGGCGCATAGGCAGCATTTACACATTCGCGCAGCTCGTCCTCGCTGAAATCAGTAAGATACTGCAGCAGAACATCAACAGCACGCTCCGTATAAGGCTTGCGCTCCATCGCCTTTATATCAACCATACGCATCGCAGGAATATTCTGCGGTACAAACAATCCTCCATCCGCTGCCAAGCCACGGGTTATCGCGTGTGCAGCGGAAAACAAATCAGTTTTCCCTCTTGTACTAACATATAACATATATTCAACCTACTTTCTTCTTTAAATTTTGACATCATACTGCCGTCAGCTTTAATAATACGCCTTCAGGCCAGCACAGTCGTATTTCTTTCAAACACAATTGTGCAAATAGGTTATCAAGACTATAATAGCATATTTTATAGGAAGGAACAAGAGTTACTCTGCAAAAATCAGCGGTGCCACCGTTGCAGCCGTAGCACGCTGCAAATCAGCCGGTGCCGCAATAATCTGCATACCGCGCTGACCGGCACTGATTGCAATCTCCAGCCAGTTATTGCTGGTTTCATCCATATATACAGGATAGTTCTTTTTAGCGCCCAAGGGTGAACAGCCGCCGCGGATATAGCCTGTCAGCGGCAATACCTCCTTCAGATGCACCAGCTCGGCACGCTTATTGCCGCTGGCTCTGGCCAACGCCTTTAAATCAAGCTCGCCGTCACCGGGAATTACGGCAAACATAATGCCGTTCTTGTCACCGCGTACTACCAGTGTTTTGAATACCTGTGATGCAGGCATGCCAACCTCTGCGGCAACATGCACAGCATCCAGATGCTCCTCGTCTACCGGATATTCCATAATACGGTATTCTATCTTCAGCTCGTCCAGACGGCGGGCTGCATTAGTTTTTTTGTTATGTTTCATCAGGAAAAACCCCCTCTAAGCTAGAGAAATTACTTCATCTCTGTTATAATAGCACTATAGTAATGTAAAATGCAAATAAAATTGTGAGGACAATAAATTGAAGCTTAAAATTATCTGCGGACAGCTGGAAATTACTCCCGGCCGTCCTGATGTAAACTATAAGAAAATCATTGACGCTATCGAAAAAGCGCGCAGCCTTGAGGCCGATATCCTGCTGTTGCCGGAAATGGCACTTCCCGGTTATCTTATCGGCGACATTTGGGAGCAGCAGACCTTTTTGGATGACTGCGCCTATTATGCCGAAAAGATTGTCGCTGCCAGCGAAAATATCTGCGTAATCTTCGGCAGCGTTGCCACCGAACCAGGCAAGCTCAACGAGGACGGACGCATGCGCAAATACAACGCCGCCTTTGCCTGCCAAAACGGTAAGCTGCTCGGCGGTTATCAGGGACGCAGCTTCTTCATCAAGACATCGCTGCCCAACTACCGCGAATTTGATGACTGCCGTCATTTTTACAGCCTGCAGAAACTCTGCGCCGAAGAAGGTGCAAGCGTCAGCGAAGCACTGCAGCCTTTGGAAATCGTCATCCGAGGCACCAGCCTGCGCATCGGCGTCATGCTGTGCGAGGACGGCTGGACGGAAAACTATCACCTTAACGTACCGCAAACGTTGGCAGCCAACGGAGCACAGCTTTTATGCAACCTTTCCTGCTCACCCTACACGCTGGGCAAAAACCGTAAGCGCAACCGCCTTTTCAGTGCGCAGGCACGCACCGCAGGCATTCCGCTTATCTATTGCAACAACGTCGGCATCCAGAATAACGGCAAGAATATCTTCACCTACGACGGCTGCACTTCCGCCTACAACGGGGACGGCAGTCTGGTAACCTCTGCGCCCATGTATGCCGATACCTTTTTAGAATTCACCTGGGATACAGAAGCGAACCGCATCATTCCCACCTGTCCGCCGGCAAAGCTGCCAAAGGAGCCGGAATCCGTGTATCGCGCCCTACGCTACGGCACCGCCAGATTTTTGCAGCAATGCGGCATCAAACGTATGACCATCGGTCTTTCCGGCGGCATCGACAGCGCCGTAACCGCCGCCATGTATGCAGATATTTTAGGACCGGAGAACGTGCTGCTGCTCAATTTGCCTTCACGCTTCAACTCTGCTGCCACCCGCAATAGCGCGCAGCAGCTGGCGCAGGCACTTGGCGCCAACTACGCCGTAATGCCCATCAGCGAAAGCTATGAGCTGACTGTCAAGCAACTGGAAGAAACTCCTATCACCCATCTGGCAGACGGCAGCAGCTTCAATCTGCAGCTCAGCGGACTGATTAAAGAAAATATCCAGGCCCGCGACCGCGGTGCACGTGTCATCGCCGCTGCGTCAGCAGCCTTCGGCGGCGCCTTCAGCTGTAACTCCAATAAAGCAGAGCTGGCCATTGGCTACGCCACCTTCTACGGCGATATCTGCGGCGCTATGGCCATGATTGGTGACCTTTGGAAGCATCAGGTATATGCTTTGGGACGCTATCTGAACGAAGTAATTTACAAACGTGAGGTAATCCCCGAAGCTATCTTCAATATCCGCCCCAGCGCCGAGCTTTCGGATGCGCAGACAGTAGGCAACGGCGGTGACCCGTTGGTGTATGGTTATCACGATTATCTGCTGCGTGCCTTTATCGAAAACTGGCACAAGACTACACCGGCAGATATCCTGCGCTGGTACAAGGCAGGCACGCTGGCCGCAGAGCTAGGCTGTACGCAGGAAGCGATTAACGAAGCCTGCCCCGACGCTGCAGCGCTGATTGCCGATTTAGAGCGCTGGTGGAATTTATTCGCCGGCTTTGCTGTTGCCAAACGCATTCAGGCACCGCCGATTTTGTCGCTCACCAAACGCGCCTTTGGCTATGACCATCGCGAAGCACAGCTTACGCCCTATTTCTCACGCGAATATTACGAGCTTAAGGAAGAACTGCTGAAATAAACAATCTTTCAGGCAGAAGGAAAATATGATTTCAAATATTTTTCTTCTGCTTTATGATTAACAAAGTATATATTTTCTCTTGACATCTGTTTAATTAAATAGTATAATACCTTTTGTATTCGGGGTGTAGCGCAGTTTGGTAGCGCACCTGCCTTGGGAGCAGGGTGTCGCAGGTTCGAATCCTGCCACTCCGACCATGCGGGTGTAGTTTAGTGGTAAAACCTCAGCCTTCCAAGCTGATGTTGTGGGTTCGATTCCCATCGCCCGCTCCAAATTAATATGGTTCAGTAGCTCAGTTGGATAGAGCAACGGCCTTCTAAGCCGTGGGTCGGGGGTTCGAATCCCTCCTGGATCACCATGAAAGAAACCCCGCAACCATGCAGGTTGCGGGGTATTTTTGTGTGTAAAAAAAGCGTTTTTAAGTTGTTGATTTTTGCTGTTTTTTGCCCTGTTTTTAGCGATTTTTTAGGCGCGTTGGCCCCAGCGTTGGCCCCAAATATAAACTATTCTTTAAGTACCGTATAGAATGCAACACCGCCGGCAACAGCCTGCCATAAGAGGCGCTGACGCTCAATGCGCCTTGTCCTGCGCTGCTCCTGTTTGAGCGTTGCTGATAAGCTCGTCAACGATTTGTTTTGCTCGTTGATTATCTGATCGGAGCTCGTCAACGAGCTTTTGGCACTCTGCAGCTCCTGCCTGAGCTGACTGATTTGCTGCTGCTGCTGACTCAGCCCGCTGCTCTGCCCGCTCAACAGCTCCTGCAGCTGATTTAACCGCTGCTCCTGCCTGTTGATTAAGCTCTGCAGCTCGGTTAACCTGCTGAGCGGCACGCTCACCATTACCTCCTGCTGGGGCACTGCCGCTGAGGCCGCTGAAGCAGGTGTACAGGATAAAGCTGCCGACAGCAGCGCACAGACACATAACGACGATGCAATATATCCGCGATTTGTCATACATTAAGCAGCCCCCAGTCGATATCATGTCTGGCAAGATAATTATATGTAACTTTTGCCCTGTTGGCGTATCCCTGACGATACATTGCACCGACTGCAGCAGCCACATAATATTCCTCTGCAAACACATCCGCCAGAGCGGACAGATTGTTGACGTTATAGCCCCAGCTCTTGCGGTTACGCACAAATAACCTTACCACGTTGGTGGAGGTCGGGCACCACATGCACGCATAAATTACGCATTTGCTGTCGCTAATGTACGGCATCAGCGCGTCAACGTAGCCTAGACAGTCGGCTGCCAGTATCTCCAGCTGAGCAGCTCTGCCCTGCTCGCTGTCGAGGACCGCACGCAGCTCATCCAGCTCGCCGGAGTTGACGATATCGGAGTATGTGCGGCCGATAAATTTACGGCCGCCATCAATCCAGCTAAGCAGGTTATCCCCACGGCCGCCCTCCCATTGGCTCACACCCATGCTGGGGTAATTGCCGGCGGTGCTGCAGCTGACGCTGTCGTATGCGCCCTCGATGCCGGTGGCGATGATGCCGGCAGCTACCTCATGCGCTAAGAGATGTCTAAGGTCCATGTTATCACATCCTTTTTTTCTTTATGGTATCAATCAGCCCCTGCACAGCCTCAACACCCGCTGCGTTAAGGTTCTCCACGATGCTCAGCAGCTCGGTGGCCGTCAGATAACCGATGATCGTGCTCACAGCCCATGCAGGTTTAGACAGCTCAACCATGATAAGGTCAGCACTGGCAGCTGCCATAACGCACAGTAAATATATGCAAATCTTGCCTAAAAAACGGTGCTTCATGACTTCGGAAGAAATGAGCCCTGCGCTTCTCGCCGCTTTGATGGCAATCAGCGATTGAAGAATGGTTGGCTCTGTTTTGCCTTGCTTAACCAGATAATCATGCGCAATCGCCAACCACTTAGTCAGACAGTCCAACGCAACCAAAGCAGAAAAAACATAAAACAGGATTGCATGCTTGTGAAGCAGGATTACCATTATCGCAGCAGCTACAGCCTTATAATTCCAACCTGTATAAAGCGTTTTGCCTGCACCTACCACACTATCAAAAAAAAGTTTATAGTTCATCTTTCAATCTCCTAAAAATTACATAATAAAAGCCGTCCTGTATTAAGACGGCTTAAGAACCTTAACTGTATGTTATCAGTTTAACGCTGCCCGCGTCAGCATCGACCTTGTCCAGTTTTGCCTTATCGGCAGCGCTCATCAGCCCCGCGGCAGATGTCGTGGCGTTGCCGGGCGTGCCGGTAAGGTCACTGTAGCTGCCGGTCCTGGCTACCGATGCCAAGGCGCTGAGCTGGTTAAAAAACTTTTGCCCCAAGCCATACACAACTTTGTTTTGCACGGCATTGGTAGAGTCACTGGACAAGCTGTCATCCACAACAGGTATCGCCGGGCTGTCCGACAGATCATTATAGCTGCCGCTAGTAGCCACAGCAGCCAGCCCGGTTATCATGCTTGCCGGATGAGATGCAGGATGGATATAATTGTTGGCGTTAGCAGCAATGCTGTCCAGCTTGCTTTTGTCGGTGCTGCTCATCAGGCCTGCGGCTGACGTTGTCGCGTTGACATAGGTTGTGTCGCTTACCGGAGGAGTGTACCCCAGAGCACCGGTTACGTTGGACCTTGTCAGGCTGATAACGCCACCCGATACGCTGATGTTGCTGCCGATTTTTATACCACCCAGAACAGAGCTGCTGGCCGTCGGCAGCGTATACGCTGCCGGAATTGACGGCTTATTGGTTAGGTCATTATAATTGCCGGATGTCGCCACGGCAGCAAGCGTCGATGCATCTACCTTGCTGCTGACAGCAGTCTGTACAAAAGCAGTTGTCGCTATCTGCGTAGTGTTTGTTCCGGCAACGGCTGTCGGTGCTGTCGGAGTGCCGCTCAGAACCGCTCCACCATTCCATCCGTTTCCGTTGATGTTACCGACTAGGACAGCTCCAGACTTTGTGCCCGAGGTACATTTATAAAAATTCCAGTTGGGGTCGTATTCGTAGAAATCGACCGAATCGTGTCCAGAATAGCCGAAATCTACAGCATGATAATATGTGTTGGCATCGCCCTCGCCACGAAATTTTCGGCATTGGAAATAATTTGTAGCCCCTGTACCTGTCTGGAAATTTGGTGCGCTAACACTGCCTGTACACGCCCCACCTGCCAACAGCAGATATGCGCTCAGCATACTGCTGTCTGCCTTGCTGTTTAACGCAGCATTTATGACTTTATTTTGTACAGGATTGGTTGACGTAGATGACAGCTCACTGTCCACCGTAGATGATGCAGGTATTGCAGGCTTATCCGTAAGGTCATTATAACTGCCAGACGTAGCCACCGTAGCAAGGTCGCTCGCCTTAACGCAGTTGGCAGTCAACGTCTTAACCTTGCTCCATACATGTACAAGGCCATTAAGGTCAATCATGTTTTCAGCCACTAAATATCACCTCCGTAGGCTATTAAAACAAATCCAGCCACGCCATTTGTGCCACCAGATTTTCCGACAACAATACTATAGCTTTGCCCGGCGGTAACATTAGCATATTGACTATCATAACCGCCAGAACCACCATAGTTAGCTCCACCGCCGTAACCGCCGCTTGACTTGACAAACGATAACTCAAAGCCATCAGTCAGCTTATTGCCCTTAGAATCATATCCATTAGGCGTACCGCCCGCGCCATATGTCCATACGCTACCGCCTTCGCCACCTGTTGCCGTCACACCAAAAGCTGACGAATCACCGCCGTTACCGCCTGCGCCCCAACCGCCTTTACCTGCACCACCGCCACAGACGGCAACACGCACACGTGATAAGCCAGCAGGCACAACAAACGTATATGTTCCAGCTTTTGTCCAATTCTGTTCTGTATACGGCACAGTTACGCCGCCACCGCTCTCGTGCTTTGTTGCCACGGCATAGATAACATCACCGATTTTCACACGCATACCTGTAGCGTTGGCATCATCAGTCGCTTTAAGGGCTATATAGCCGTCAGTGTTATCAACTCGTACTCGCAGAGCTTTGTCCCCGGCTTCTGCTGAGGTTGAGTAGATGCTGCAGGCAACGGCTGTGCCACCTGTTTTCTGCACATATAATTTTTTGCTTAAAATACTCATAGCGTCACCTACTCAATCCAGATACTGCCGCCGGGAATATTAAGAGCACTGCTGACGGTCAGCGTCTGCACCATTGTTGTGCCAGTGAAAGACGCATTATTGGTGGTAGCAGGAGTATACCCTAAAGCACTTGTCACGTTGCTTTTGGCAAGACTGATAGTGCCGTCCGACACGCTGATGTTACTGCCCACCTTAACACCTCCAAGCGTACTGCTTGTAGCGTTAGGCAACGTGTAGGCCGCTGGAATAGTCGGCTTGTTACTCAAATCATTATAGTTACCGCTTGTCGCCACTGCTGACAAGTCCGTTGTCTTAGCATATGCCGTTAACGTAGATGACGTGACATCAGCTGACACAACGCCGTTATTGTTGATTGTCAAACCGCTACCGATTTTCACACCGCCAAGCGTGCTACTGCTCGCCGTAGGTAATGTATAGCTACCACCGCCGCTGCCGCCTCCGCTTACGCTTATCGTAACATTGCCGGAGCTGTCGGGTGCTGCACCGTTGACCGACTTGACGTAACCGCTGAGCGCGCTGCTTGTGATATAGCCGCTGTTGTTGGCAAGGTCGCTTGTCCTGGACGGTATCGCCGGCTTGCCAGTCAAATCATCATACGCCCCGCTAAATGCTACGTTTGCAAAATCTGCGGTAGCACTCACCCCCAAATTTGTACGCGCCCCGGCTGTTGTTGTTGCGCCTGTACCGCCCAGAGCAATGGGGACAATGCCGCCAGTTGTCGGCAGGTCCCCGCTGCCTGCAACATTTAAGGCGTTGTCAATCTCATCATTTGTTGCGATGTCGATATCAAGGTTCGATAGCGCTGCCGTTATGGTCTTGTTTTGGACCGGATTTGTACTGGTAGTCGACAGCTCCGTATCGATGGTAACTTTAGGCAGCAGGCCTACTACCGGCTTGCCGTCAGCCCCGGTAGCGGTCACGCCGGCGGCCAGATCATCGGCGGTGACTGTATCACTGGTCAGGTCGACCAGCGTCTCCCCGTTGTAAATAATCTTGTTTACCGCCATATTACAGGCCTCCTTTAAGCTATGGTTACGGTCGTGCCTCCGGCAGCGTTGTCGGACTCAGTATACGGTATCGGCTCTACGGTTACCTGTGTAAGGTAATTGTAACCGCCGTTGCTGTCCGGCAGAATGGTCTGCTGCGTAGTGGACGGCGTAGCAGTCTTGGCCTGAGCCTTAGCGCCCTCGGTGCCGCTCATCGTACCGGTAACGCCCAAAATGCTCACGCCGGCACGAATATTGGTAGCGATAATCTTGGCCTGCTCCGTGGAGCTGATGCTGACTTTGCCGCTGCCGTCATGGTATCCGATAGGGATGCTGTACGCATCAGCCTTTTTGCTGATGGTTCCGGTAACGGCGCCGTTGTTTTTCATGGTGCCGGTCAGCTTGTTGCCGTTGACGTATGCTGTCTTGCCGGCCAGAATCTCGGCTACGGCTGCGGTAGCATCGCTGGTATCGGCATCAAATGTACAGGTACCGGTGATGGGCGCGCCGGACTTGTCGTGGGCCGTATATGTGCTCAGCAGCTTGTCAGCAGTGACGGTATCGGCCGTCAGGTCAATCAATGTTTTGCCGCCATAAACGACCTTAGAAATATTTTTGTCTGCCATAAAAATTACCTCTCTTTCCGTCCTATACTTAATTGTATAGGAGATGATAAAAATGAAATTACCTAATGGATTTGGCTCAATAGCCTGCTACAGCGGCAACAGACGCCGCCCCTACATTGTCCGCAAGTACATCGACGGCCGCCAGAAGATAATCGGTCAGTACGCCACGTATGAGGACGCTTTGGCGTTTCTGGTCGACTACAATAAAAATCCGTCACTGTTTGCCCCGTCCACGATAACCTTTGCTGAGGTCTACAGGCTGATGGCTGCTGAGCGCTACCCTAAAATAGCAAAATCAACAGCCAACAACTACAAGGCAGCCTTTAAGCATTGCCATGAGCTGCACGGCCGGGCGTTTGCTACATTAGATATAGCGGACCTGCAGGGCGTAATCCGCGGCATGAGCCGTCGCAATATCGGCTATGCCTCGCAGAAAAAGTGCCGCCAGCTGATGCACCTCATGTACGAGTATGCCGTAAAGTATAAGATCATAGCGGCAGCAGCCGATATAACCTGCTACATCGACATAGACAAAAAGGTGGTCCGGTATCCAAAAAAGCCGTTTATCACCCGTCAGCTCAACCGGGTAAAGAAGCTGGCCAACAGTGATGATACACTGGCGCGCTGGGCGATGTGTGTTGTGATGATGTGTTACAGCGGCGTGCGGCCGGGCGAATTTCTGGCCATCCAGAAAAGCGACGTCAAACTAAAGCAGCGTTATTTTATCGTGCGCGACAGCAAAACTGAGGCAGGTCGTAACAGGGCTGTACCGATAAGCCGCAAAGCGCTGCCCTATTTTAGGGCTTGGATGGATAAGCCCGGCAAAACGCTCATCACGGTAGATGATGGAGCTGCTCTGTCCTATCATCGCTTTCGGACACGCTTTGATAACGTTATGGACGCGACTAATTGCCACCACACGCCGCATGAGTGCCGTCATACCTGCGCCACAATGCTCGACAATGCCGGAGCTAACGAGACGGCCGTCAAGCGTATCTTAGGCCACGCCAGTCAGGGAGTGACAAAGGGCGTGTATACACATAAGTCGCTACACGAGCTCAAAAAAGCTATTGATATGATATAGGCTGTGTTGCTAATGTGTTGCTTATCCGGTAGGCGCTGGCGCTGTTAAGCCTTACCGCGTCGCGGGATTACTGTTGCTAACGTGTTACACGTTGGCCAGCATCGGTCTGATGTGCCGTAAACGCCGTCACAGCAAGGGTTTGAGCGATTTTAGATGTTGAGGGTAACAGCCTCAACCTCAGCAACAGTTGTCGCCTGCTCTACCTTGTCCTTAGCGGCTCTGTACGCCACGTGCAGGGCGTTTGAGCGCTGTGCAACCATAGCAATAACCATACGCAAATCGTTGGCTGTTACTTTGACATCGGCGTTAGTCGCAGTCGTCCAATCGATGGACGCGTCGGCGCCTCGTACGTCTAATGCGATGATGGCAGCATTTATGCGCTCCCTTGCCTTGTCGTCATAATCATAGCTGTTGCCGTTGTAGGTAATAGGCTCAACCTCTCTTGCATCCCTCTCGGCTTTAAGCTCAGCGATTTTGGCAGTTTTGGCGGCTGCCAGCAACTCTGCATCGGTAGGTGCAGGCTTGGGATATACGCCGCCGTCATCAGCAATGAGGTATTCGCCATCGCCGTTGCCAATCAGCTTGTTAAAATCGGCCTGATTGACAATAACGTAACCATTAGCAACGTATTCGGCAATTTGAGTCTCATCGTACTCAACAGCGAGCTTTGTGTCTTTTCTCTGTCCTGCTTCCGGCAGGACAAGGTACTGATTTTGACGTTTATCGTTCATATTTTTTTCCTTTCTACGCTCATAGAGCGGTTTTCGATTTGCAGTGGGGAGTTGCTACACAGAAAGATTACGCAACATCGTTTCCGCTTACATTCCCGGCTAAATGCTTGGCAGTAGTAGCAACGTATGTTCTGCAAAATGATTCATCATATTGGCAAAACCCGCTATCTGTTCAAAATATCACTCGCAGCTCTTTTACTATTGTCACTGCTTCAAAATGGGGCACAAATGATACCGCTCGCTGGATAGCTGTTGGCTATTAAGTGCAGTGGGGATATGTAAGTTATAATGCATATCGTTCCGATACTCCCAAGGTTGCGGTCTTTCCGATAGCTTTTACAAAAACGATTTATGCAATAAGCACGCAATTACATATGACTGGTATAAGGGCTGACGTAGGCACAGGTCCGTATATTACTAGCTATTCTAACAGCCAAATGTCTATAATTTTTAACATAGAGCATTCTGGTGTGACTATGGACGGCGCATGGTGGATGGTAGTTGGAATTTAACGCCCAATAGCCAACCAATTATAACTGTCTTGTGGGTTGTAAATGCTGAACCCTTTGACTGTAAGGTTGATAACATACAAACGATTTTTACTCATGTTTCCTCCGTCGGTTGTTTGCAAAATCGGTAACACCATAAATACACGTGTTGCAAAGCTTATCGGAAACGTTACTACGGTGCTACTATCAGGCACGTCACTAACTCCCCACTGCTAAACGCCTATAGCCAACAAGAAGAAAGATACATCCTCTTTTAAACTCATATATCCTTGCCATTTGGTTAACGAGTAGGATGTAGTCTTAAAAGCGTTATAAGATGCAGTGTTGGAACCGCCGCTACGAATAGCGAGCTGGATGCTATACACGGATGACGTAAAGGATTGTGGGTATGTCCATGTAAAATCAGCTGAACCTCCACCACTAAGAAATCCCCACTGCTCAGATGCCTATCAAAAGCCAATAATGAATGCACTTGCCACCTGTTGAATTGAAAACGTCGTTAACAGTTTTAATAGTAGTAGTAGTAGTTTCAGTAATATGTGGAACCCATCCACACGAATGCCCTAATGTATTGTACGTATGAGTAACAAACAATGTATTATTTACGCTTATGGGTAGCTTAATAGTTTGAGTACTTTGTTGGTCGCCTTCGTAAACTCCCCACTGCAGAATTAAGCCGTTGCTAAATTTTACATAGCCGTTCTGTGCAAGGTTGGCTGCTACAATGTACGCCCCATCATCTTTTAATAACGCTAAATCGTTGTCAGCGATGATGTCTTTAAACTGATTGTAGAGTGTTTCTGAGGGAAAAACGTGTATCTTTCCGAGATTTGTTGTTGATTGAGCCATTTTTTACCTCCTACATAATTTGTGCCGTAATCGTTGTTGTCGGGTCGCTGCTGCTGTGCTGTAAAGACGTTAAATTACTTGTGCCGCCGGAGCTGACCTTATATGTCAGCGTTGCTACGCCGCCAAACTCGCCCAAAATAAGCTCCTGCTTCTTGGCGTTGGGCAACGGGATGCTGAACGACCCCTCTTTTGACGCACTGTTGGTCGTGATTGTATATGTCCACGTGCCTGTTGCACAGTCGGAAACGTCAATATACGCATACGTATCGGCAGGAGTAACTTCAGCCGAGAAGCTCCGGCGTTTGGTGCTTGACGTAAAGGTGACATTGTACGTCCCACCGTCAAAGGTTACCGGGACAGTATTGGTAACACCGTTATATGTTACCGACAGCACTTTGCTTGTACCGGACTCGCCGCGCACAGCTACGGTAACACCATAGGTGACTGTATATACAGTCCCGTCAACAGTGATCTGCTCACCTGTTGCCATCAAGTTATTGTCATAGTAGACCGCCAAATAAGCATATCCCGACTTAGAGACATCCGGCACATAGCTGCCGTTGGCGTATCGTGCTTTATACGCAGCGCCGTTGACCATTATTTTATATCTCATAGCCGCCACCTCAGGAATACTTGACGAGCTTGGTCTTGGCGCTGTCGAGGTCGACCTCTTTCCATGTGCCGTCAGCGCACAGATATCTGATGCTGCTTCCGGCAACAGGCGCAGGCACAAGGCCAGCGGCACCGTTTACTGTAGTTGATGCACCGGACATTGCCACGATAGCCGCCCAGCTTCCATCGCTGCGCAAATAACGCGTGCTGTTGCCTGCAGCAGGAGCCGGGACAAGACCGCTTGCGCCTGCAGCCCCGGCCGAAGCGCCAGTCATCTCGTTGACAAAGGCCCACGTTCCGTCGGCCTGCAAAAAGCGGTTTTTCGTAACGCCACGGCCGGGCGCCGGGACAAGACCGTGGACGCCGCCCTGAGCAGGGGATGCGCCGGTCATATCTTTAAGGTCCGCCACGGCAGATGCCACATAGCTATTGACGTAGGTTATTGTTGCAATCGCTGACGTATCAACGTAAGCGGTAACATTAGTGGCGTTACTAAACGATAACGCCACGCCGATTTCCTGGCTGATTACTGCAGATGTGCCCTTTGGCGGGATGTAGTCCGGGTTTGAGTCCTGCGCTACGGCGTACAGTATCTCGCCGTCATCCGGATCGCGTGCATACACGCCAAACTCACGCAGATAATAGCCGTTGGTTACATTACTGTTATCCGTCACGGCCGCAATCACGCAGGCGCTGTTGTTTTCCGAATAGCTGATGCTTGCAATAGGCAACGTCTGTACCGGCGCGATCAGCGCGGTCAGGTCCTCAAGGTTCTGCCCGCTGCTGAGCGTACCGCTGCCAATCTTGCATTGTGTAAGCTGCATACGACTGCCGGCATCGACCTTGGCCTGCAGCTTAAGGCCCTGCTTGGTCAATACCGGTTTACCCCAATTTGACATTAGCGTACCTCCGTTTATTCAAATTCGATTTCGCTTCCGATATATACCGTCACCCCGTCGGACAAATTGCTTGTCTCATAATATGGGATTTCCTTGACATGTATATTGTCTCTGAGGCGTTTGTTTTTTGTTTCCAGATAGCTGTCCTCAAAAGCCTTTGATACAGCCTCATAAGTGCCGCGGTATTCTTCCTCCGGCACATAATCACTGACCTTTTTTATCCCGCAGCCTATATAGCCGCGGATATCCTTCATTTTTTTAAGGTGCCCGAAAAGGCCGGCTTTGTGGACAATCAGGCCTTTTAATTCGCCATCACGCATATCAGGTCACCCCTTTAGCCAGGATAAAATCGGAGGGCGGGATTACCGTATACACGTCCGTATCTGACAACGTCACTTGCACATCGTAACAGTATTGGCCGCAGGCAAGGCCGGCTGTATCGGCCGGGGCAAAATCAAACTGTTTTTCCTTTGCTTCCAGCTGCAGCACAGCAGCCGAGCTGTCAATATCCTGCTTGACCGTCAGCACAGCCCTGTCGGCCTCAGTCAGCACAACAGGCTTGTTCTGCGCATCGTACAGCTTGAGCTTCAGCGTAGCGCTGTCGCCACGCGTCAGCGTTATCCTGTTTTTGTGCGGACCGTCATATTCTATGCACAACATATCCGCTCACCTCCTTACACCCTGAAAAATAATTTTTTATGCTGGCAGAGCACGCCAGCCGTATAAATCTTGCCTTCCGGGCGGTAATAAAAAGTCATGCTGTCCAGCCAGCTCCGGACATTCTTGGCGCTGTTGATAGCTTTGACCATCTCAGCCATAACCGCTTCGTCCGGGATAGATTCCTGCACCATTCGCACCTTGAAATGATACGGCTTGCCGCCGTACTCATACCACTCCACAACCTCGGCGGTATCAAACGCTGCTGAGCAGACTTCTTCGACCGCTGCGGAAGTGCCTTTATAACGGTGGCGGGCAATGGCCTTGCGTACAAGCTCCCGCTTTTTTGCGATGTCGGCCGCAACGTCATAAAAATCCACGTGATATTGCCACGCCAGCTCATCGACGATTTCTTCCGGCAGCTTTTTGAGGCGCGGCAGGATTAAGACAAGCTCAGCCTGCTCACCCAGCTTGGCCAGCCTGCCGGAGATGGCCTGCACAATGTCCTTTACCGTTGCATCGCCGCTGATGGAGTTTGGCAGGATACGCTGCAAGGCATTATCCTTAAGTTCAAGCATCCTCTATCCCTCCCAGCGTCACAGTCTTTGCACCGCAGACAGCAACCTGTGTATCAGTTGTCGCGGTAAACACCGGAGCCGTCACGGCCACGCGTTTTGCGCCTGCAGCCATTACTCTCACGATAAGCTCAGACGGATTGATATCGCGGCCCAGCTTTGACTTCTGCCACAGGACATAATCGTCAACGGCCGCATTGACGGCGTTTTGGATAGCTGTCGCTTGTGCCTTGTTATCGCTGGCGATGTAATATATCAGGCTGAGGTTATAGGTTACCTTTTCCGGAGCCAGCACGCTGATGTTATCAGTCAGCGGCCTTACCTTTTTATCATCAAGCGTTGTCTTGACCTGCTGCAGCATCTCATCGCCGGGTAACTCTCCGCCAGCCAGCAGCGGCCTTACCTCTACCTTGCCCGCTTCCGGCGACCATACCGTAACGTCAGCAATTTTTGTTGACGCCCTCTTGGCGTGATAGATATAAGCGCCCTCAGGTCCCGCCGTGCTAAAGTTTTCCGGCGCAAGGCGGATATCCTCGCGGTAGCTGTCATCAGCCTGAACCTCAGCGCCGCCCTCAGACGTGGTGATGTTGGCCACGCTGTCTACGTATGGCACCGGGTCGACCAACGTCTTGAGCTGGCCAGCCACATAGCCGTTACCCAGCTCACCTTTTGTCAGGCAGGTTGCGCTGCCGTCAGCACTGGTTATACCCGCATCAATAACCAGTGGGGCGTCCAGTGCGAAAAACACATTATCGCCTGCCGTAAAACGTGTACCTGCAGGGATGATTGTTGCCGTCTGCAGCTTGGCAGACAGCCTGATGCGCATGGTAGTCACAGCAGCCTTTGCCGGGATGCGCTCAACGCCTACCAGCGCGCCCAGATGGTCCAAATTGTCACCGGTAGCATATCTGAGCAGGTTCTGCTTGCCGGTCTCATTGATTTTATTGAGCAGCAGCACGATGAGTGCCGCAATCGTCAGCAGAAACAGCCTTACCGGGTCACCTTTGGCCAGCGTCCTGCCGGTAATGGCCTCGTATCTGCCAATCACATAGCTTTCAACCTCATCGGCATCAGCATCGACAAACACGATATCGGCCAAGTTATCTAATTTACTCGTTGTCATCTTTTATCCTCACCTGCACTTTCGGTATCAGCACGCCGTCTTCCGTGCCGGTAAAACTGATTGATGTTATCTCCACACGCGGCTCATATTTTTTTATGGCCGTAATCATCTCAGACTGCAGCTTTGCCTGCGCTACGTTGATTGGCAGGTCGAGCATATCAGCATCAACGCCAAAATCACGGTCAAGCGGCACAGAATATTTTGTAGTGGTAATTATTGTACGCAGATTTTGCAGGATTTCGGTTGCCTCGTTTTCCGGGGCAAAATCAATCCCCTGCACCGGCATGGCCAAAACATCATAAATCATAATACTTTCAGCCCTCCTGCATATTCTTTCAGTGTTACGCTTACTTTAACACTCAAAATGCTGCCAAACTTGCCCCAGAAAGAAACGCTTTCATCCAGGCTTTCGATAACCCACATGTTATCCGTAATCAACTTACCACCGATAACCAAGGGAAAATATTGGCCTGTATCATGAAGCTTTCGTAGTTTTTCAAGCTCCTTAGACGGGTTTATGCCCTGATCAGCACGCAGCTGCATAGAAAAGCTAATCTTCTCCACATCAGGACCGATAAATTCCAGCACCGGCTTATCGCCGATAATATCATGCTGAGCCCAGCGCCCTGCGCTACCACGCCCATAATCATCGAATGTACGGATAAAGCGGCTGGATACTATAAATGGTATATCAGCCATGAAACCTACAAGCATAATATCAACCTCCAATCATTACATTGCTGCTTCCCACCGCCACACTCCCACCACAGCTAACGCTGTCCCCTATTCTGCCAGCAGCCTTGCCATTGATATAAACACTGGCGCTCCCGCTGGCAATTACACCACTATGCGTCGGATGAGCTACACACCCATGCGGAGCATAGCTGTCACCCACACGCCCAGCGCCTTTGCCATTAATAATAACATCAGTGCTTGCTGTAACAAGCGCTGTAGGTGCGCAGGCGTCGTGACCAGTATCATTGTCGCCTAAGCGTGTTGCCTTTGGCATGGTAATCACCTCCTTCAGTTCAGCAAAATGTTAGCACCTTTAATTATTACGTTCCCTTTGGCATTAATCTCGATATTTCCGTTTTGATACCTGATAAAGCTGCCATCGGCAAACGTAATGCTGCGCACATCAGCATTATTTTCTACCGGAGCATCCTGCGTGCTGTAAAAAGCACCTATAACAAAGCCTTTGCTGATGCCACTACCACTTGCATTCGGTTGGAAGATACACAGCACCTGGGTACCAACCTCAGGCAGCCAATAGGCTTTCGTCTGCTTGCTGCCTATAGTTATAATTGGTAGTTCAGCACTCACCATATTGTCCTTATCCTCAAACGCCACGCGAGCGCTGCACGATTCGCCATTGACCGCCGATACTGTACCAATGCGAATCAAGTTTTTTATTTGGTTAATATCCATCCAAACATCTCCTCACATCAATACTTGTTGTGTAGCCACTGCTAATATCATGCTGTGCCTTAGTAATGATATACTTGCCATCGAAAGCGCCAAAACCGCTAAGCTGGATATTCACAGCAGCTGCCAGCTCCGGATCACCTAAAAAGCTGAAGCTTCCAGTAACCTCATCGCTGTTCTTTTCCCTTAGCTTCTTCTTTGCAAGACGCTCTGCATCCGCAATACTGGCGACCTGCTCATTAACTTCCAGCGTTTTGCCTATCTTTTTATCAGGAGCAGCAAATGTCGCCTCAATTTTTTGCTTCGTGCTGCTGTCCTGGTACTTAACGTGGCAGGACTTATACACATCGCGCACCTTGCTGCGCAGGCTGTAGCTCTTCAGCATATCCAACACCTTGAGGCTGCCGGCAGAATAACTGCCTTTTGGCTTCGGCACCAGCGCCACAGCCTCAGCCGCTTCATAATCTGCTTCGTCGAAAATTACCACTTGCTTATCGCAGATTTTGAGTGCCAGGCCATGGTCAGCACACAGCTTATATAAAAAGGACAGGTCAGACTGTTCCGTCTGCTCTGCCCTATCTATAACAGGATTATACTCTTTAACATCGTAATACAGCGTCAAGCCCGCCTCCGTCGCAATATCATTAGCAATGCGTTTCAGCTCAGCCTTCTCCCAGCTGCGTGTACGCTCTGCGCCGCGAAGATTGTTGTTATCTGGCACACTCACCGCCTTGATTTGCACTTCGCTAGGCATTCCACTGCTAGTGATTTCATCAATCTCAAACAAGCCGAAGCGTACAACCTGCTCACCGATGCTCTGCCAGTTAATCAGCTTTACGCTAACGTCCAACGTTGCGCCCTTCTCCGGCATCCAGGATGATTGCCACAAACCAGCTTTATCCTCCAGCGTAAGCTGCAGGTCATCTGCCTCGCCGGACATGTTATCGGTGTAGCTTACATTCTTCAGATATTGCTGCAGGTCCGTGCTGATATCCTTGTCATTGTATTTAATGATTACCAGGCATCGCCTTGCATTCATCTTTAACATTTTAACGCCTCCACGGTGGCAACATCGACGTTACCGGCGCAGTATACTCCGGCACTTCCAACACAATTCCTGCCGGGAAAACAACAATATCAGCGTATTGCTGATTTGCTTCCAGCAGGACGTTTAGTGATGCTTCGTCATTGTACAAGCGCTTGGCAATTAAGTCCCACATATCGCCCTGGGTAGTTGTGTAGTTTTTTCTCATATTGACCTCCTTAAATGACTTCGCTTGACTTTTTAAGCAAAAATTTATATCGACTTGACTTTTAAAAGTCAAGTGTGCTATGATATTCTTACAAAAAGTCAAGTGAGGTGATTTTTATGTTCGAAGTAATTGAAGAACAGCAAGCAAAAAAGATTTTACATGATATACTGCCGCCTAGAATAAAACAAATATTTGCTAGCACAGTATATTGTGGCATGAAGATAGCAGAAAAAAATTGGCTGGAACACCCAGAGTTACCTAAACTCAGTCGTTATGATGCTGGTTGTCAGCTTCGATTTATCATATCATATTTACTTACCAAAATTGCAGATAATGAATTAACTGCACGTCTAACATATACTGAAACCAGAGGAAATAGTTCACCAGACTATTGGTGGGATTCACGTATAAAAATCCAAGTCAAAAAGAATGATAAATCAGAAGCACTTCCGCAGAAATCTTTTAACAGGACATCTAATGCAAAATCAAATCAAGGATCTTTATTTACCATTGACGAGTTTTCCGAGTGCTATGTACTTGTAACTTATGATCATAAGGATTTTAATTGCACATACATTCAAATTGGAATTCCGGATGCTAAATATGAACGTTGGCTAGATGTAGAAAGAATTGAAAACTATATTGATACCGATACAACAGAATATATAGAAAAGAACTATGGCAAAGACCTTGAAGCTGCTCTCAGAGATGAAAAAATTACAAAACAGTTTAATCTAACTATAAACGAATAAGGTGATTATATATGTCATTAAAATTTAACGCTACACGTCTTAAAGATGCTAGATTACTACGTGAGCTAACACAACCAGAACTGGCTGATTTAATAGGCGTAACTAAGCAAGCTATTTCACAATACGAAAATGGTGTTGTTGTACCAAGAGGTGATATCATTATAGATATGGCCGAATCCTTGAATATGCCTTTATCATATTTTTCAATGGAAGAAAGTAATAATATTAAAACTCCTATTTTTTTCCGCAGCCGAAAAACCTCTCGTAAAAAGACTCGGGAAAAATACACAGTATATATAC
>CAVCLW010000043.1:0-20864 GCA_963603005.1 Escherichia coli
TGAAATTTATGCTATTTGATTAGGAAAAATGTGCAACTTGTTCTTGCAATTTACGATTTATGAAAAGTGTTCATTAAAGCACGAATCTCGATTTTTGTAGATAGATTTTTCACCAAAATTAGATTATCATATACATAGAGTTTAGTCAAGAACTTGACTTCGCTTCATGATATACTCATACTCATCAAAAAACGTAAAAGGCGTCCGGCGGCAAACGGACGCTTTTTGCGTTGTGCGCAAAAATACAAAGCCCCGCGGTCTGACGGACTGCGGGGTTTTGCTTTTGATGAGTATTGAGTAGAAAAAAAGGTTGAGCTGTATATCTTGTGTTGCCGCACAAGATACAGGGTATGTTGTAAAAAGCTCCTAGGGGATGAAGCTTTTTACGGTTATATTGAAGGGAAAGAGGATTAATTAATTTTTACTATTTTTGCCTTGCGTTAATCCTGAGGCGGTTGGGGGAATTCACCGTTGTGATGTCTGAAGCCGCGGAATTCGCCGTTGTTGTGTTTATAACTGCGGAATTCACCTTTGTGGTGCTTTTGCGGCAGCGGTCTGTTGGCTTTTACAGCTTCACGCTGCTCGTGGGTCATGCTTTGCAGGCGCTCGTGACGTGCTTTGCGCTGTGCCATATCGTCCTTGATGAACTGCTGTACTTCTGCCTTTTGGGCGGGATTGAGCTTAGCCATTGTTTCCTTGGCGTATTTTTCGTGAGCTTCTTTGTGCTCTTTGCGCATTTTTTCTACAGCTTTTTCACGCTGCTCGGGTGTCATGCTTTTCCATTCCTCGCGCATTTTTTGAAATTTGGCACGTTGCTCCGGTGTGAGCTTGTGGCCTTGACGGTGCATTCTGTGAACCGGCGGCGGGCAGGGACGGTCTGCGTCGTTTTCATGCAGAATAGCGTTTACGCGCTCGCTCATAGAAGGCTGCGGCTGGGAATCTGCAGAGGCAGCAAAAGCGCTGCTGCAGAAAGCCGTCAAAACTGTACAGGTAACGAAAATTTTTTTCATGTTCAACATTAGAATCACTCCTTATATCTTTAATTGTTCAGTGGAATTTTGCTTTGATTAAGGTGTTGCTTTTTGCTGTTCCTTAACTTTGCTTATATTGTACAGGCATTTTATGACTTTTTTATGTTTTTAGACTTAATTTAAGCTGAAAAATATCTTTTTTTGCGTCATACTTTTAACACACATAGACGTTAAAATGTAATATAATGAAAGAAAGGTGACATAAGGAGGCTTTGCGATGAAAAAGATACTTATCGCTGATGATAATAAACAGATTACGACAATTTTATCCGGCTATGCCAAAAAGGAAGGCTTTGAGCCGGTTATTGCTCTGGACGGAGCAGAGGCGCTGGATAAATATCTGCAGTATGAGCATGAAATTGCTGTCGTACTGCTGGATGTAATGATGCCGGAGATAGACGGCTTTGAGGTTTGCCGTCGTCTGCGCAAGGAATCTATGGTGCCGATTATTATGATTACGGCGCGTGGTGAGGATTACGACAAGATTATGGGTTTGGATATCGGTGCGGATGATTATGTGATTAAGCCGTTCAGCGCACCGGAGGTGATGGCTCGCGTGCGTGCGGTACTGCGTCGCCTGGGAGCTCAGGAGCCGGCGAACGCTCAGACTCTTTCTTACGCAAATCTGTACATTAATCTGGAAAAGTATGCAGTGCAGATTAACGGCGAAGAGGTACCGTTGACAAAAAAGGAAATCGAGCTTTTGTGGACGCTGGCGAAAAATTCTACGAAGGTTTTCAGCCGTGATAATCTGCTGGACAGTATCTGGGGCTATGACTATTTCGGTGACAGCCGTACTGTCGATTCGCATATCAAGCGCCTGCGCGCTAAGCTGGATAAGTACGAGCATCCTTTGTGGGAAATCAAAACTATCTGGGGCGTAGGCTACCGCTTTGAGGGACACAAGGATGAATAATAAAATTGCTTTAAAGCTGACACTGTATTTTTCTGCGGTGCTGCTTGTTTTTGCGTTGATTATCGGCGGCGTTTTTTATCAATTCTTCAAGCAGCAGACGGTTGAAATCAAGGAAAAGGAAATGCGTCTGCGCGCGGAAAAGATTGCGGAAGTGCTTGGTGATAATATGGCGCGGATGGAAAGCCGCCATGGTGACGGTATTGCCAATAGCAAATTTATCAGTTATCTGGATAATGTGACGCAGGAAATAGTCTGGGTGGTGGACAGCAACCGTCAGCTGAGCATCAATAAGGATAGGGTGCAGCGTCAGCGCAGAGAGGTGCAGAAGCATCATGAGCATAGCGGTTTTGGCCTTTTTAAACGTCAGATGCCGCCGATTGCCTGGAAGGAACCGCCTAAGACTCCTAAGGAGGCCTACGAAAGACTGCCGGTTCAGGTCAAGGAAAAGGTTGAGGATGGCTTTAACGGCAAAGAGTTTATTATCGAGGAATATAATCCTATGCTTGACGGCATAATGCTGACAGTAGGCAGACCGATTTATGACAGCCAAGGGCATGTAAAGGCTGTGCTTTTGCTGCATTCTCCGGTAGCAGGCTTGCAAGACGCTATCTGGTCCGGCCTGCGCATTCTGCTTATCAGCCTGCTGGTGGCAATGGCTTTGGGTATGCTGCTTTCGGTAGTGCTCAGCTGGCGCTTTACCGGAACGATTGAGAAGATGAAAAATATTGCCGAGCGCTTGGCGGAACGTGATTACACCGCCCGCACCGATATTAAGCAGAATGACGAAATCGGCGAGCTGGCGCGTACGCTGGATATTTTGGCGGAACGTCTGGAGCTGGCAGATGCCGAAAGCCAAAAGCTGGAAAAGCTGCGCCGCGAGTTTATTGCCAACATTTCGCACGAGCTGCGTACGCCTGTGACGGTTATCCGCGGCAGCTTGGAGGCCTTGCGTGACGGTGTGGTTACGGAAAAGGCCGATGTTGAGGAATTTCATGAGCAGATGTATAAGGAAAGCCTGTTTTTGCAACGTCTGATAAATGACCTGCTGGATTTGTCACGTTTGCAGAATACAGATTTTCCGATTGAAAAGGCTCCATTGAACTTTGTCGATGTTATGCATGACGCAGTGCGCAGCGGCAGGCAGCTCGGTGCTGATAAAAAGCTGCAGATTACAGGCAGCGCGGATAAGGATATTTACATGCTGAACGGTGATTACGGACGCTTGCGGCAGATGCTGATGATCTTTTTGCATAACAGCATCAAGTTTTCTCCCGAGGGCAGCGAAATCAAGCTGGAGCTGGCAGACAACAGGCTTAAGCTCACAGATCATGGCTGCGGTATTAAGGAAGAGGATATTCCGCATGCCTTCGACCGTTTTTATAAAGCGCGCAACGAGCATAATAAGAGCGGTAGCGGGTTGGGACTGGCAATTGCCAAGCAGATTGCGCAGCGTCATGATATGCAGCTTCAGCTGCAGAGCAAGCTGGGCGAGGGTACGACAATTATTATTACTTTGCCGCCTGAGCTGAAGGAAAAGGAGTATGCAGATGAATAAGATGAATTACGGCTGTGAGGGATTATGCGTTGTTATCAGCGGCGGCACGTCAGGTATCGGTTTGGCGGCGGCACAGCGTTTTTTGGCAGACGGTGCGCGTGTATATATTTTGGGGCGCTCCAAGGAGCGTGGCGCACAGGCATTGCGTTATCTGGATGAACAGACGGGAAAGCAGGCAGTGTATATTTCCTGTGACGTGACGAAGCAGGCTGAATGCAAGGCTGCTGTGGCAAAAATTGCTGAGCAGGAAGGCAGGCCTGACTGGCAACTGGATATTTTGGTCAACAGCGCCGGCTTTTACCGCGAGCAGCGTCTGGAGCAGATGACGGAAGCAGATTTTGATGCGATGATGAATGTCAACGTTAAAGGCATGATGTTCTTGACGCAGGCAGCGCTGCCTTATCTGCGCAGTAAAAGCAGCGTGGTGAATATTGCCTCCGATGCTGCTGTCAGCGGTAATTACGGCTGTGCGCTTTATTGCGCGACCAAGGGTGCGGTGGTGGCGTTCACCAGAGCCTTGGCGCTGGATTTGGCACCGTCGGTGCGCGTGAACTGCGTTTGCCCGGCAGACGTGGATACTCCGCTGCTGGCGCAGCAGCTTGCTGACGCGAACGGCGGTTATACACTGGCAGATGTGGCGGCAGCCTATCCGTTGCAGCGGATTGCTGCAGCCGGTGAGATTGCTCACGTAATCTGCAGTCTGGCAGCGCCTGCAAACAGCTTTATGACCGGCAGCGTTGTGACAGTTGACGGCGGTCTGACAGCCGGATAAATATTGTAAATATTGAATTGCGGTAAAGCAGGCAGAAAACAGGTAAAGAAATTTTCTTTGCCTGTTTTTTATATACGCAAACGTATATAAGTGATATAATTAATGTATTAAAGTATAAAAAATACGGGAGGGTATTTTTATGGATAAAATGCAGCCAATCGGCGTACTTGATTCGGGAGTCGGCGGTCTGTCGGTTTTGAAATGCCTGCATCAGATGCTGCCGCACGAGGATTTTATTTATGTGGGTGATACTGCGCGTACGCCTTACGGCACCCGTACTGAAAAAGAAATCCGCAGTTTTGTGGGAGAAATAATCGATTGGCTGACAGCCAAAAACGTTAAGCAGGTAGTTATAGCCTGCAATACGCTGACGATGCTTGGTGTAGACAGTCTGCGGGGGTCGCATCCGTTCAGGGTTGTCGGGATGTCCAAGGGGGCGCAGCAGCTGCTTGCGGCCAGTCCTCATAAGAAAATCGGCGTGTTGGCAACGCAGTTTACTATTGCCAGCGGTTTGCATAAAAAAGCTATTCTTGCTGCAGACCCGCAAGCGCAGGTTTATCCGGTGGCTTGCCCCAAGTTTGTGCCGCTGATTGAGGGCGAACAGTTTGACAGCCCAGAACTGCAGCAAGCTATCGCCGAGTATACCGAGCCTTTTAAAAAAGCGGGCGTTGAGGCAGTGATTTTATCCTGCACGCATTATCCTTTTATCAAAGAACAAATCGAAGCCGATTTAGGGCCGAAGGTAAAAGTGCTTGACCCGGCGGCTGCCACCAGTGCCGACGCTATTGTAGCACTTAAGGAGGAAGGTTTACTGCGTACAGAAGGCAAGGGACATCTGCAGGTTTGCTGCACAGCTGATCTGGCAAGAGTTGAGCGCTTGGCAGGCAGAATGTTGCCTGTAGACGATTGCGATTTTTCTTTAATCGATTTAAAGAAAAATTGATTGCATAACTTTTATTCCTTTCAAAAAAGAAGCAGGAATTTTCTTTTTAATGTCTAATTTATAATAATTAAGAGTGAGAAAAGGCTTGCTTTTTTGGTGGCTTGCTATGCGAGCTGCCTAATAGGTATTTATGTTACTGAATGCCGATTTTATGAAACTGTGAAAGCGGTATTTATATTTTCGCAGCTATGTCATCTGTCTATGTCGGATGACTGGTTACGCAAATGCTATTATATTCAAAAATAATATAAAGAAAGGTGGTAGCTGTGGAAAAGCAGGGAGTATTGAACGATAAAAAAATTGTAGGCTCGCCTATGGTGCATATGACATGTCTTGCTCTGGTGCTGTTTGCATTCTGGATGGTTTTGTCAGGCAGAACAGAAACAAAATTTGTCATATACGGTATCCTCACAGCTGTAGTGACGACTTGGGTTACATACCCGCTTCTGCTGGTCCCGAATAAGGACGGCAGTAAAAAGTATTATGTTTTCGGTTTTTCAATTCCGAAAATGATTATGTACTTTTTCTGGCTGATGTGGCAGCTGGTGCTCGCCAATATTGACGTGCTGCTGGCAACTACAGGTCAGGAGCTGAACATTGATCCTAAGGTTGTCCGCTTCCGCTTCAAGGCCGACAATCCTATGGCATCTGTTATTTTGGCGAACTCAATTACGCTGACACCCGGTACGGTAACAATGAATGTTACTGACGATGGTGTGTATGAGATTCATGCACTGACCGTTGGTGCGGCCGCAGGCGTGCTTGACGGCGGCATGCAGAAAAAGGTTGCTGATTTATACGGCGAAAAATTTGATTTTGCAGTAGTAGAGAGTGAGGAATGATTATGCAGATTATATTTTATATTATGATGGTAGCCATTCTTCTGATCATCGGCACAATGCTGCAGCGCTTGTTTAACGGGCCGACAATTTTTGACAGAATGAACGCCTTGGGCGTTATCGGTGCTGATACAATTCTATTATTGGTACTTTTCGGCTATATTGACAAACGTCCGGATATGTATGTTGATATAGCGATTTCTTATGCAATTTTAGGCTTTATCGGCTCGCTGATTGTAGCTAAATTTATAGGAGGTAAAAGGATATGATTGAACAATTCGGTTTTACCTCCCTGCGCGAAGTTATCGCTGCGCTGTTCCTGTTAAGCGGCCTGGTATTTTTCGTCGGCTCGGCTATCGGTATGCTGCGCCTGCCGGACTTCTATTCCAGAATCCATGCCTCCGGTAACAGTGAAACTCTTGGCTGTACGCTTTCCTTTATCGGTCTGATGATTTATGAAGGACCTACACTGACAGCGGCAAAGATGGCTTTTGTATTTTTACTTGTTTTTATGGCGAATCCGATCGGCTCGCATATTCTGAGCAAGGCAGCCTATAAATCCGGACATCCTGTCTGGACACTGCAAAGCAAGGGCGCCAAAAAGCTTGTCGGTCTGGAAAAAGCAGACCACAGCGCTGACGAGCCTGTTGGTCATATCCGTAAGAAGACTGTAAAAACAAATCGTAATCAGGTACATAAATATCATAAGAAGAAAGGAGATAAATAAAATGGAGATTTATACTATTGAAGCTCTTTTACTTGTCTTCCTGATTCTCATTACCTGTGCAGTTATTTTCTGCAAGGATATTTTAAGTGCTGCGATTATCTACAGTGCGTTCAGCTTCTGTGCTGTGCTGCTGTATCTGATGATGGGCTCCCCCGACGTAGCCTTTACGGAGGCTGTTATCGGTACGATTTCTACCATCTTCTTCGTAGCTTCGTTGAAAAAAATTGATAGGTGGTGTAAATAATGCGTGGATTAGTTGCTGTTATCCTGGCGATTATGACAGGCATGTTTTGCTCTGTCGTAACCTACCTGCCCGAAATTGGTGACGCGAACACTGCGCCTAACCAGCATGTTACTCCGACCTATATCTCCCGTAGTGCGGAGGATACAGGCTCGCCCAATATCGTAACGGGCGTCATCATCGACTATCGTGGCTTCGATACTATGTGGGAAACCTCGGTAATGTTCCTCGCCGGTCTGACAACGGTGCTGGTGCTGACCAGCAATCCGGTAGGACGCAGACCTGAAGAAGAGCCGGAGGATCCGGAGGAAGGAGAGATTATCAAATGAAAGAACCATTTGGCGGTCTTATCCTGAATGTGGCCTTCAGAATGCTGGTGCCGTTCACGATTACCTACGGCATTTACGTTCTCTGCCTGGGTGAGTTTTCTCCGGGCGGTGGCTTCCAGGCAGGCGCATTGCTTTCTGTAGGCGTGTTGCTTGCACGTCTTATACTGGGCTTTGATACAAAGTTCAATGTCTTAGGCAAAACCTCTGTTGTTCTTGCCGGCGTGGGCACCTTCCTGTATGCTTTTACCGGTTGGCTGACATTGTTCGGCGGCGCAGACTTTTTCCTGAACTACAATTATATGCCGATTCATATGGAGCCGCAGCATGAAATGCATGCCATGGGTATTTTCCTTATTGAAATCGGTGTTGCCATCTGCGTAATGATGACAATTATTAATCTACTTGATGCAATCGTGAAAAGGGGTGACGAAGATGGAAGTGCTCAATGAGTTTTTGAAAACAAAAGGCATTTATTCCCTGGTCATGATTCTTTTCTTCCTGGGTGTGTATGGCATGGTCCTCAGCAAAAACTATATGAAGAAGCTGATGGCGATGAACGTTATGCAGGTTGCCGTAATCTATTTTTATCTGTGTTTTGCACAGAAGGATGGCGCAATGATTCCTATCCAGAACGGCCTGACAACAGATCCTAATGCTTACATTAACCCTCTGCCGCATGGCCTGATGCTGACAGCAATCGTTGTAAGCCTTGGTACTACAGGCGTAGCAATTGCACTCCTCATGCGTATTAAAGAAATCTACGGTTCTGTTGAAGAAGTAGAGGTATTGAGGAGGGCTAGTAAATGACACAACATGCTCCCGTCCTAATTGTACTTTTACCTCTGACAGCATCGTTGCTGTGTATGTTATTTTCCCGTATCAGTAAAAATTTAGGTTCCTGGATAGTTATGGCTTCTATCGCCGGTGCCTTTGCCAATGCCTGCATCGTACTGCAAAGAGTGTTGGAGTCCGGCGGCAAAACCTGGCATTACTGGATGGGTGGTTGGGAACCGCCAATCGGTATTGAATTTGCTCTTGACCCCTTAAACAGTATTCTGGCTGTTGTGGTAACATTTATTTCTCTGATGGTTTCGCTTTACAGCCGTCCATTCGTCAAGGATGAGGACTGGCTGCATGTAGGCGGCTATTATACATTGTTCGGCCTGCTGACGGTAGGTCTTTCCGGTATGATTATCACCGGTGATGTTTTTAACCTCTATGTATATCTGGAGATTATGTCACTTTCCGGTTACGGCCTGATTGCCCTTGGCGGCAGAAAGTCAATGTTGGCAGCCTTCCGTTACCTGTTAATCGGTACCATCGGTGCTTCTCTGTATCTGCTCGGTGTCGGTTATCTGTATGCTATGACCGGTACTCTGAACATGGCTGACCTTGCTGCACGCGTAGTTCCGCACCTGAATTCGCCGCTGTTTGCGATTGCTGTAGCCTGCTTTATCATCGGCTTCGGTATCAAGATGGCGCTGTTCCCGCTGCATGGCTGGCAGCCTGATGCCTACACCTTCGCTCATCCGGGTGCTGCTGCTTTTATCGCAGGCTGCATGAGTAAGGCTCCGGCATATGCTTTAATTCGTTTTGTATACTATATCTTTAAGGTTGATAACCCTGTAGTTCAGAGTGCGCTCAACGTTTTGGGCATTCTCGGTGTAGCAGGTATTCTGATCGGTTCTATTATGGCGATGGCTCAGTATGACTTCCGCCGTATGCTGGCATATTCCTCTGTGGCACAGATCGGTTATATTGCTATCGGTCTGGCAATGGGTAATATGTACGGCTTCATCGGCGCTGTGCTGCACGCTATCAACCATGCTTTTATGAAGAGCAGCCTCTTCCTGGTTATCGGCGGTATTGAGTATCGCTTCGGTGAGGTCAATCTGTACCGCTTAGGCGGCATGAACAAAAAGATGACTATCAGTACGATTACCGTGCTGCTGGCTTCTCTGTCTATGATCGGTCTGCCTCCGACCTGCGGCTTCTTCAGTAAATGGTATCTTATGCTTGGTGCCTACACCGGCGCACAGTACTTCTACATCGCTGTACTTGTTATCAGCTCCCTGCTGAATGCAATTTATTTCTTCCGTATTATTGAGCAGATGTTTATTCAGCGTGAAGCTTCGCTGACCGAGGTACATCCGCATAAGGGCAAGCTGGGCTTACCGCTTTCCATGGTTATCCCGATTCTCGTCGGCGGTATCATGATTCTGGTACTTGGCTTCTGCAGTGTTGACATCGTTACCGATGTTGTTAAGTTAGGATTGCCGGAGGTGTTTCTGAGATGACTATTTTAGATTGCAGACCATTTCTGGCGGTTGGTGTATCTTTTATAGCTGCTGTACTTATCGCGTTCAGCAGACGCTGGCCTAACCTGCGTGAAACCTGGAGCGTTATCGCTTCCGTACTTAAATTCGGTATCATCCTGTCGATGCTGCCTGCTGTTCTCGACGGCAATCAGTATCAGTGGACGCTGTGCCAAATTACCGATACCGTGGGACTGACGCTGCGTACCGATCCGGCCGGCATGATTTTTGCGGTGCTCGCTTCGATGCTGTGGGTACCGATGAACTTCTATTCCATCGGCTATATGCGTTGCAATAACGAAAGCGAGCAGACCGGTTACTTTGCTGCTTTTGCTATCTGCATGAGTGCCGTAATGGGCATTGCGATGGCCGAAAACCTGTTGACCTTCTTCATCTTTTACGAGCTGCTGACTCTGGCAAGCTATCCGCTGGTACTGCATAAGCGTAACCAGGAAGCATTGATGGCCAGCCGTAAGTATTTGATTTATACCTTGATTTCCGGTCAGCTTTTCCTGGCCGGCGTTATCGCCGTTTACTGCATCAGCGGTACGATGGACTTTACTCCCGGCGGCTTCCTGACTACGGACATGGCTCCGAGATGGGTGCTGCAGGCTATCTTCGTACTGATGATTTTGGCAGGCTCCGTAAAGGCTGCGGTTATGCCGCTGCATGGCTGGCTGCCGGCAGCAATGATTGCGCCGACTCCGGTATCTGCATTACTGCATGCCGTTGCCGTTGTTAAGACCGGCGTTTTCGCCGTACTGCGTATCATCGGCTTCGTCTTTGGTCCGAAGCTGTTGGCGGAAATCGGCGTCGTTGATGTATTGGCGTGGGCTGCTGCTGCAAGTATAATCATTTCTTCGCTTATAGCTCTGCGTCAGGACCATTTGAAACGTCGTCTGGCGTTCTCCACTATCGGCCAGCTTTCCTACATCGTGTTAGGTGCTGCGCTTATTTCTCCGCTGAGCATCAAGGGTGCTTACCTGCATCTGGTAGCTCATGCTGTTATGAAGATTACCCTCTTTATGTGCGCCGGTCTGATTATCGCGCGTACACACAGAAATAATATCAGTGAGCTGTATGGCATAGGCAAGAAGCTGCCGGTAACTATGGCCTGCTTCACTATTGCTTCTCTTGGTATCGCCGGTACACCGTTCCTCGTTGGCTTTGTCAGCAAATGGAATCTGGCACTCGGCGCTTTGCAGGCAGGCAAGCCTTTGTACATTCTCGTCTGGGTTGCCAGTGCGCTTCTGGCTGCCGGCTATCTGATGCCTGTTGTACAGATGGCATACTTCCGCAAGGACCCGCAGGAGGAGTTCCGTGAATATGGCGATATCAGCTACTCGATGCTGATTCCTATCTGCGTTACAACTATTATCGCTGTTGTCCTCGGTATCGTGCCGGATATTTATCCGCACTTCTATGAGCTGGCAACAATGGCCTCCAACGCTATTTGCGCAGGCTGGAACGGAGGTTGGATGTAATGAGCAAGAAAACTGTTTACATGATAGCTGCTGCCGTACTCGTGCTTTCCGCAATCGGAGAGCTTTGCGGTGTACATCTGCACAGTCCTGCGTGGTGGCCGCTGCCGTTTGGCTATGATATTTTCTTCGGCTTCTTCGGTTGCTGGCTGCTGATTATTCTGGCAAAAATTATCATGACACCGCTGCTGCAGCGTGATGAAACCTACTATGATGATCCTAAGGGAGGTGAGGACGATGAGTAATCTGCTTCATCCCGGTCTGATCCTCATTGCCGTGGGCGTTCTTGCGGTACTTGTGCCGAAAATGCTGCGTAAGTTTATTTTGGCTATAGGTCCGTTCTTTGCCCTCTTTGCTGCACTTTCTATGCCGGTTGGCACAGATTTGAGCATTGAGTTTTTTGGTACAGGCTATCACTTGGGCTACATGTTTGTAGATAAGCTCAGCTACGTGTTCTGCATGATTTTTGCGCTGATGGCTTGCATCGGCGGCATTTATTCCTGTCATAACGAGAACCGCATGGAAGCATTTTGCTCCATGTCCTATGCCGGCTGTGCTCTTGGTGTAACACTGGCTAAGGATTGGCTGACGCTGATTTTCTTCTGGGAAGCACTTGCCGTAACCTCTCTGTTCTTGATCTGGTGCCGCAATACTCCTCAGTCCCGTCGCGCAGGCTTGCGTTATCTTTTGGTGCACATGCTCGGCGGTAACCTGCTGCTTTTAGGTATTTTCCTGAAGGTTGGCAGCGGTGATTCTCTGATTGCTAATCTGTCTAAGGCTCCGCATGACCTTGCTTTCTGGGCAATTTTAATCGGTGTAGCTGTTAATGCGGCAATTCCGCCGGTTAATGCCTGGTTGGTTGATGCTTATCCTGAAGGTACGATTACAGGCAGCGTATTCTTAAGCTCCTTTACTACGAAGGTTGCTGTTTACGCTTTAATCCGTATCTTTGCCGGAACAGATTTCCTGATGGGCTTTGGTTGCTTTATGGCGCTTTACGGTGCTGCCTATGCGATTATGGAAAACGATATGCGCCGTCTGCTCGGTTACCACATTATCAGCCAGGTCGGCTTCATGGTTGCCGGTGTAGGCGTTGGCACGGCAATGGCACTGAACGGTGCTGCGGCCCATGCCTTCTCGCACATCCTGTATAAATCCCTGCTCTTCATGTGTGCCGGTGCGATTATCTATGCAACTGGTATCCGTAAGATTAACCAGCTCAGTGGTATGGCGAAAAAGATGCCGTTTGTGGCTGTGTGCTTCTTTGTAGCGGCGTTCTCCATTTCCGGTGTACCGTTCTTCAACGGCTTCATCAGCAAAACGATTACGATTGCCGCTGCATCCGCTGCCGGTTATGATTGGGTATATACACTGCTGGAGCTTGCCAGCATAGGTACCTTCCTGTCCATTACCTTGAAGATGGGTTATTTCATCTTCCTGCGTGATGCCGATAAGAATGTAGAAATTAAAAATCCTCTGCCGAAGAATATGTATCTCGGCATGGGCTTCGGCGCAGCGCTCTGCTTCCTGTACGGCGTATATCCGGATCTGCTGTATCGTTATCTGCCGTTCGGTTATCCCGATTACCAGCCGTTCACTGCAGCACATATGCTGAGCTACGTAGAAATTCTTGTCGTAACTATGGTTCCGTTTATGATGTTCCTGCCGCGCATGGAGCCTCATACAGCGCTCAGCCTCGATACAGACTGGTTCTACCGTAAGCCGATTAATTTTGTCATCGTCCGTATCAGCATGCTGCTGTGTGCAATCAGCGGCGGCCTGGGCAGTGCTTGGGGCGTACTGTACGAAAAGTTTATGGACCTTACGAGCAATCCGATGGATTTCCTCGATGCTAAACCGTTCCGTAAACGCACGCATTATAATCCTGAAAACTACCGTACATCTATCGCTGACCCGATGATGATTACCCTGACGGTGCTGGTAAGCAGCATTGCTTACTTCATTGCTACTTTGTAATTTAATTGATAACAGAATAGCTGTTTCTGAAAAGCAGTTACTGCGACGTTATGTCATAGTAACTGCTTTTTTCATCACTTTAATGATTATTTGCTATTATTTTTTAGCTCTAAAGTAGTGTAGTATAGAAATGAAATTCGCTTAGTAATATAGGAAAGGAGCTAAAATAAATGGAGATTAGTCAGTTAGAGTACTTTGTAATTCTGGCGCGGATAAAACATTTTACCAAGGCAGCACGTTCGGTAGCAATTACGCAATCGGCACTCAGTCATTCGATAGGAAAACTGGAACGTGAGTTGAACGTATCCCTATTTGATCGTACAGAACAGGGAGTGTTTTTGACATCGGCGGGAGAATATTTTTTGTCGCATGCTGAAAAAGCCCTCAACGAATTAAAAAAAGGACAGAAAGAACTGAAAGAGATGAATGACCCTAAAAAAGGTCTCATTCATTTTTCTTTTATTCATTCGTTAGGGACAGATTTAATACCTTCACTGGTGGCAGGTTATGGAAAATTGCATCGCCATGCCCGGTTTGTCCTGACACAAAATAATTCAGTCTTTCTGACCAGTAATCTGCTGGAAGGAAGGGATGATATGTGCCTTTGTCCGCCGTTGATGAACATGGAAAATATTATCTGGGTATATTTATATTCTGAAGAACTTTTTGCTGCGGTTCCGCAGGGGCATCGGCTGGCTGGACGCAAATCTCTCATGATGCGGGATCTGGCAGGTGAACCGTTTATGTCTTTAAAACGTTCTTATAATTTACGTCTGCTTTCGGAACAGCTTCTTGCTCAGGCGGGGATAACTCCTAATATCATTTATGAGGGAGATGATGTACATACTTTGGCAGGCCTGATCGCTTCGGGTATGGGAGTTTCCATTTTACCTAAAATCACTACTATTGTGCTGCCGGATGTGGTATTCATTCCGTTTACGGATGTTTCCTGTAAACGCGAAATAGGTTTGGCGTGGAATAGTGCGGCGGAAATGCCACCGGCATCTGATGCTTTCAGACAATATATTTTGCAGCGTTTCAGCAGTGCCAGTCGTAAAATCGGAAAAGAGCTGTTTCCTAAAGAAGCAGAAAGATAATAACATTGCTGTGCATAACGCGAAATACCCTGTTGTCTCATTTTAAGGCAACAGGGTATTTCCCGTTTTTTGAAGAAAAATTTTCCTTTGTAGTAAGCTTATCAGAATCTCCTGAAAGTGCCGCCTAGACGTTTAAATTTAGTGTCTGTTACAAAGGGATCTTCAATTTTACGCATATCCTTACACATTTTATCTTCTTCAGCAATACTTTGGCAGACGCTGGTACCCTCTAGTTCTATCATCTGGTCAATAATACTTTCACCGGAAGGGGTGTGATTTAATGCGTTTTCTTCTTTTAAATCTACCCATTTGCCGATGAGACCGCTGTGATGCGGTAATTTTTCGGCATTTGCAAAACTGGAGCAGGGTTCCGTTTCTAAAACTGAAATACCATTGTTGTTTTGAGCTTTTTCCTGAACATGTAACCATTTTTCTGTAGACATAATATACTCCTTCTTTCTAAATTTTTTATAAATAACGTAGGTAAATGTATCCACTGCTGATAAGAATGGATAATAACATTAACGGAAAAGCAATTTTCATAAATTGCAGGAATGTGATAATCACACCACGCTTAGTAGCCATCGAGGCTACCAGCACATTGGCGGATGCACCTATGAGAGTGCCGTTACCGCCAAGGCAGGCGCCTAATGAGAGAGACCACCAAAGTGGGTTCAGATTAGTAATACCCATATTTCCCATATCTTTGATCAGAGGAATTAAGGTAGCTACAAAAGGAATGTTATCCACAAAAGCGGAGCAGATAGCGCTCATCCAGAGAATAAGCATAGCAGTAGCAGTTTCATTACCGCTGGTAATTTCCATAGCTTTCTGTGCCAACATGCTGATGATACCGGTATCTACTAAAGCCCCTACAAGGACGAACAATCCAGCGAAAAAGAAGATCGCCAACCATTCTACGCTGCTCAGCATACGGCTGATCATAGGCTCGTTTCTGTGGCAGGCAAGTAACAGCAACAGACCGGCACCGGTTATGGCGGCAGTAGCAGATTCAATTTTTAAGGTGCTGTGCAGGACAAACATAACAACAGTTAAAGCCAGAACGAAGAGACATTTATAAAGCAGGTTCCAGTCCTGAATCTGGTCTTTTTCCTCCATACACATCACATGATGTTGCCTTTCTGGTGTTGTTTTGAGACCTTTGTGATAAAGTAGAATGAGAATTAAATCAGTTACGATAAAAATGAAAAGACAGATGCCTGCAAGGTTGGTAATGAAATCAACAAAAGAAAGACCGGTAGCACTGCCTATCATAATATTTGGCGGATCACCGATAAGCGTTGCTGTGCCGCCTATATTGGAGGCAAGAATCTGACTGATCAGGAAAGGCTTGACATCAACCTGCAGTTGGGAAGCCATGCTGAAAGTCAGGGGAACGGTAAGTAAAACTGTGGTTACATTGTCTAACAGACCGGAACAAACCATAGTAATACCAGATAGAGCAAAGAGCAACGCAGTAGGATTGGCGCGCACTTTTTTGGCTGCCCAGATTGCCAGAAATTTGAACAGACCTGTCTCTCTGGTGATGTTAACGATGATCATCATACCTATTAAAAGCCACAGCGTGTTCCAATCGATATGGCTGATAGCACTTTCCTGTGTCAGAATACCGCTCCAGATCATAAGCGCAGCGCCTAAGAGGGCGATGATAGTACGATGAATCTTTTCTGAAATGATGAAGGCGTAGGCCAGAATAAAAATTCCGGCGGCCAGGGGTGTTTGATAATCCAAGAGAATAGGACTTCCTTTCCTGAAAATTTTCTATAAGCGACTAGCTCAGCTTCTCTATCTTGTGCTTTTGGTACAGTGGAGGGAGAAGATAGGGAAACTGAACTGCCTTACGATCAATACTATAACGGATAATATTGCTAATTTCTAATGAATAATTGATGCTTAGCTAATGAATTAATTTCATCGTATTAGCAGATTGCTACGCTAAGCAATAAAAAACACCGCTGCCCAAAGTGCAGGGTCACCTTGGGTTTTGGTGTTTTGCTTATCAGTCTGTTAATGTCAATTTAAAAATACAGGAAAACTATCTATGCTATTGAAAAGTAAAGGCTGTTAGTTCCCATTTGAAAAATTGGAAGACGTATTTTCTAATGCTTTTAAGATATCTCTGCGGGTGATAATGCCTACTAAAGTATTTGGTTTTTCAATGACAGGGATATTAGGAATATGTCCGTCTACGGCAAGCAGCATGATACTTTCTAGTGATGTATCCGGTGTTACGCAGCGCACATGGCGGGTCATGATGTCAGTGACATAGGTATTGAGCTGCTTTTGGAAAGAAGTCATGTAGCGACCGTAACCAGTATAATAGCTGCCTGCATCAATGACATCAATGTATTGCGGGCCGTAAGGATAAAGCTTTTTGTAAAGAATATCTCCCATGGTGACAACACCAAGAAGCTTATTATCTTCTTCAACGACCGGAATCAGATCCTGAACTTCTTTATCCCGCAAAAAAATGCTGATTAGTTCATTAATAGTGGTATCTGCTTTAACAGTAAGCAGATTTTGACGCATGATTTCCCTGGCCACACATATTTGACTTTTCATTATTAAACCCTTCTTTCTGAGATAAACCATAAAAATAACAGCGTCGTGTATAGGAAAGCTGTTAGAGGTAATAGATAGTTTTTCACTGTCTTCATATCTATATTAGCACAAAAATATCTGGAAGGGAGCAACTTTAAAGTCTTTATGAATAACTTTCATAAGGCAAATGAATGACTTTCATGAAATTTTAGAAGCGAATCAGGGACAGTTTAGTAAGCGGAATATTGACAATATACTATATTCTTTACTTGTCAAGTTTTTGATTAGGTGCTATATTATGTAGTACTGATATGTCTATAAAATTTCTATTAAATATATTGGGAGAGAGGAGCGGTAAAGTTGCTCAAAGGTATAATTCTGATTATAGGTGCCGCAACCTGTTGGGGCATGGGCGGTGTAGCAGGACAGTATTTGTATCAATATCATCAGGCAGATATGATCTGGCTTTGTATGGTACGTCAGATTTTGGCAGGCTGTATGTTCCTGCTTTTTGCGGCCTTTGTGCAGAAGCAGGATATCTTTGCTATTCTTAAGGCAGATACCTTGAATATTATTGAGTTTTCGTTTTTAGGTATCTTGGGCGCGCAGCTGGGTTTTTATTACACCATCGGTTTGTGCAATGCGGCGACGGCGACGGTTTTGCAGTACATGGCACCGCTTTATGTAATGCTGTGGATGAGCTATAAGTCAAGAAAAATTCCTGACGTACGTGAACTGATAGGCATTGTCGGCGCACTTGTCGGTGTCTTTCTTATCGCAACGCACGGCAGTCTGGATAGCCTGGCGATTTCGCCAATGGCATTGACAATCGGTGTATTGTCTGCGCTTTCCTATGCATATTACAGCATTAAGCCGGGCCAAATGCTCAAAAAATATACTGCGGCAACGCTTATCGGCTGGGGCCAGCTTATCAGCGGCGTGGCATTAATTATCTGGCGTAATCCCTTTACGCCTGCAGGTCATTGGGATATGAGCGGTTATTTGGCTTTTGCGTATCTGCTGTTGGGTGCGACTATTGCGAGCTATGCATTTTATCTGTCAGGTTTGAAAATTGTCGGCCCTACCAAGGCGAGCCTGATTTCCTGCGCCGAGCCTTTGGCTTCTATTATCTCCGTAGTTTTGCTGCTGAACACAAAATTGGCAATGGCTGATTATATCGGTATGGCGTGCATTATTTTTACGGTTTTATTACTTTCACTGCCCAAAAAATAAACATTTTTCATAGCAGATATGATAGAATAGAATTAAGTAAAATTGCTTAAGCTAAGCAGGAGGAGGTACGGAGATGACTGATTATAAGTACAAATATGGTCATGGCTACAAGGAGTTTTCTCTGCCGGAGGAGCATGTCCTGGGCGAACTGAAAATGAAGCAGATGATGCCGCTGGAGAATTTAAAAGCAGCTGTTCTGGATGCTTTGTATCATCCTATCGCCAGCGCACCGATTGATGAGCTGGTGCAGCCCGGAATGAAAATTGCCTTTATCTGTAACGATTCAACCCGTGTTGCCAACACGCATTCCTTTATGCCCATTTTGGTTAACGAAATGAATAAACTGGGCGTTAAGGATGAGGATATGCATATTGTCTTTGCTTTGGGTACACATCGCTGCATGAGCCACGAGGAAATGGTGGAGCAGGTCGGCGAGGATGTTGCCAAACGTCTGAAAATGTATAACAGTGACTGCCATGTGCAGGATGAGTTCGAGTATTTCGGCGAAACAGAGCATGGCACTCCTGTATGGCTTAATAAGCATGTTTGTGATGCTGACCTGGTTATTTTGACTGGTACCGTTGTTTATCATTTCTTCAGCGGCTTTGGCGGCGGACGCAAGGCTGTGCTGCCCGGTGTTGCCGCTATGGAAACAGTTCGCAAGAACCATAGCCTGATGATGAGCCCGGAGGCGAAATTAGGCAAGTTGCACGGCAATCCTGTATACGATGATCAGGTAGAGGGCGTGCGCCTTTTTGCCAAGGAGCATAAGATGTTCCTGTTCCATTCTATTTTGGATGCGCAAAAGCAATTCCTGAAGGTTTTTGCCGGTGACTGGTATGAAGCACATCTTGAGGCCTGCAAATTTGTTGAGCAGGTTTACGGCGTACCTATCAGCGAGCCTGTGGATGTAGTTATTGCCAGCTGCGGCGGTTATCCTAAGGATATTAATATCTATCAGCTGCAAAAGACGATGGATAATGCCTGGTGTGCTGTTAAGGATGGCGGCGTAATCATTATCCTCGGCGAATGCGAGGAAGGCAGCGGCAGTGCCGCTTTGGAAAAAGCGCTGGAAGAAAATCCTTCTCCGGATGCTATTAAGGCGGAGTTGGAAAAGAATTTTGTCATTGGTGCGCATAAGGCTTTTGCTATCACCCGTCTGATGAAGAAGGCACATTTTATCCTTGTATCCGCTTTGGATAAAGAGCTTGCCAAAAAATTGCTGTTTGAATCTGTGGATGATGTAGATGCGGCTATGAGGCTGGCAGAAAAATATGTCGGCAAAGATTATAAGGTTTTACTGATGCCGCAGGGAAGTCTGACAGTGCCTGTGTTGAAAAAATAAAATTTTATAAAAAAATAAATGACTCTTGCCTTTTACGATGATATCATATATAATTGTAATGTTATTAGTATGTGATTAAGTAGAAGGGGAGAACGTTTGTGAAGTTAGATATTGATTATAAGGCTATAGGACTGAGGATAAAGGCCGCTCGTGCCAGAAAAGGATTAACTCAGGGAAATATAGCTAATCTAACTGGTCTGTCAACTCCGCATATCAGCAATATAGAAACCGGTAATACTAAGCTTGGCCTGCCTACAATTATTCATCTGGCTAATGTACTGGATGTTTCTGTGGATGAGCTGCTGTGTGACAACATTCATCACAGTGAGCAGATTTACTGCAATGAGCTGGCTGACTTGGTTAAGGATTGTTCCGTAGATGAACTGCATATTATTTCTGAATTAGCAAAGGTCATCAAGAAGGCCGGTATTAACAGTGCCAAGAAGGTCAGAAAGCGCCGTACTAAGGCAGAGATGGCAGCAGCTAAGGCAGCTGAAGAAGCTGCAATGCAGATGGAAATTTAATATAGCTTATGTGCTACTGTAGCTCAGCTGGTAGAGCAACTGATTCGTAATCAGTAGGTCGCAGGTTCAAATCCCGTCAGTAGCTCCAATAAAAAATCAAGCACCCATGCGGTTTTTAAGCCGTAGGGTGCTATTTTTAATGCGTAAAAATAGGGGATTTGTCTACCTTTTTGTCTCCCTTTCTGCCAACATTGTAAAATATTGGTGTGAAAGTATGGGGAGAAACTACTAGAGCGAGACCATCGCGAGCTCTAGTTATATATTATAAGAGTGGCGCAAATGCCCATTATTGCTGGGATTGAGCTTGAAAAAAAAGAAAAAAAAACTGTGAAAAGTGGGCAAAACCCTGTTACTTTTTTTGCCAAAGTGGGCTAAAACATGCTTGTTGTTGGTTAGTGTCTGTTTGTTGTGTCTAAGAGCAAAAAACCAGAGCAAGAATGTCGCAATGCTCTGGTTGGTAAGTATAGTGATTATATTAGCGGCGTAATGGCTTAGTTTATAAGTACTTAGAGTGAAAAAAATGTATTAAAAGTGTAGGAACGCATGTTGAAAGTGAGAGAAACCATGCCGTTTTATTGTTAAAGTGGGAGAAATCCTGTTAACAGACAGCCTGGTCTTTAACTACTTTTTCGATATCGAAAAAAGGCTGCGGTTGGATTCCATCGTCACCTGTAGTTTTTGATAGGGCATCTTTTAGACGGCAAAAATTTAGGTAGCCTTTTTCAGCGTATTTGCTTCCTTCCAATGTATCATCATCATAACCGAAGTATAATCGATTACAATATGGTTGATGGAGTGGAATCGAGTCCATATCATCATCAATATAAGCAAAGGCGTTCTTATAGGCGATGAACATGTAAAGTAAGAAAATTATATTCGCTCGCATACCGTGTGAGTAGTTTGCTATTCTACTTTCCTCATCAAGATATTTGTTGGGAAAAGTTAAAGCCTGCATAACGGTAGCTCCAGTATATAAT
>CAVCLW010000044.1:0-20274 GCA_963603005.1 Escherichia coli
ACAAGCTATGGATTTTTTATTTTCTTAGGTGTGCAACTTCATTATACAATCTACCACTTTTCATAAATTGTACATTATCGGGAAAGGAGCACTGCATACCATGGACAGAAGACAAAAGAAAACCAGGCAGGCAATTATCGACGCCTTCGTCAAACTGCTTACCAAAACAAGCTATGAAAAAGTCAGCGTTAAGGATATCATCGATGCAGCCGACGTCGGACGCAGTACCTTTTACAGCCACTTCGAAACAAAAGATGACCTGGCGCGCCAAATCTGCTTCGAGCTTTTCGACCATATTTTCAGTCCAGTTATTCCTCCCTGCTCCACACATAATTTTTCAGATATGCCGCAAAACACAGAAACACGTATTACGCATATTCTCTATCACCTGCGCGACAAACGCGAATACTACCTTGGCATCATCAATTACGATGACTGTACGCTGTTCTTAGGCTTCTTCCGCGATTACATGCTGCAGAACGTCAGCATCAAGATGAGCGGTTCCTACGACGAATACTCTCAAAGAGTGCCGGAGGACTTCTTAATCAACAGCCTCACCAGCAGCTTTGTCGGCATGATACGCTGGTGGCTCAAAAACAAAATGCATCCCGGTCCCGAGGTTGTCGCCGGTTATTATATGGCATTGATTAATCCTGCCATTGCCGAATTCCAAACCAAAGGCGAATAAAGATTGCTTACGCAACAAAAAAGAACTGCTAAAGCTTTGTACAGCAATACACTGCACAGAGCTTTCGCAGTTCTTTATTTTTTTAAAGGTATTTAATCCACAGCGGATAAGTACTCAGCACTACTACCAAAAGCAGTACGAAAATATCTCCGAAGCGCAGCGGTGCCGGCGGCATATTCTTGTAAGTGTTGCCGCCAAAGCCCTTCAGCTCCATGGAAAGTGCCAGTGTTTCCGATTTTGCTACCGCACGCATAACCAACGGACGGATAACAACCAGATAAGCGAAGAAGCGCTTGAACATATTGCCACGATTGGAATAGCCGCGACAGCTTTGTGCATCAAGCGTAATACCGCTGTCGGTCAGGAAGTTAGGCACAAATCGCAGTGCCGTAGTCAGCATGAAGGCATATTCGCAGGGCATATGGAAACGGTCTACCAAAGCCTTGGCAATATCCTGAATTCTGCTCGCTGCCAGCAGGCACAAAAACGCCATTGTCATAACAAGCATACGCAGGCCGCCGATAAGCGATACATCGAGCGGTGAGCCAAAAAGCAGCTGCAGTAAAATCATCATACCGGTGAAAACTGCCAGGCCGCCGATAGCAGCCATCGTCATTCTGTCATGCTTAATATATAGCAGCAGCGCCAGCTCCAAAACAAGAATCGTGGCTACCGCTTCTACCGGCAGGATGAACACCCAGGCAGTAACCGCCAGAGTAACTATAATCTGTGTAAAGGCTGTCAGCTTCATCTGCTTCCCTCCTTACAAATAACTTGCTTGCAAAATTCTTCGGCAGTTGCGGCCTCAATTCCCAAGGATGCAGCCAGAGCTGCTACCGTAGGACGGCACAGACCCCAGCGCTCTACCGGTTGGCTGCCGTCAAACAGCTTCGCCGGCGTACCGTCGTAAACCAGCTTGCCGTAATGCAATACAATTGCACGCTTAGCGTAACGACGTACAATATCCATATCATGCGAAATCAGTACAATCGTAATGCCGCGCTTTTCGTTGATTGCCTGCAGGTAGCTCATCATAGCTTCCTTTTCCAACGCATCCTGGCCATTGGTAATTTCGTCCAGAATCAGCGTGCGCGGATTAAGTGCCAGTGCCGCCGCAACGCCAAGGCGTCGCTTCTGACCGAAGGACAGAAGGCGCGGATATTCACCCTTCAGCTCTGTCAGGCCCATAGCCTCCAACGCTTCGTTTACCTGACGCTCTATAGTTGCTTCCGTCAGCTTTTTGGCACGCGGACCGTAAGCAACCTCATCAAATACTGTATCCTCTAAAATCTGCAGGTCCGGATTTTGGAACACGTAACCGATTTTGTCGGCCAAATCTGCCGGCTCACGCTTAACGATATCCTCACCGTCAATAAAAACCTGTCCGCTGCGCGGATGGCACAACGCCATAAACAGACGGCTCAAGGTTGTTTTGCCGCTGCCGTTATGTCCCAACAGCGCCACAAACTCTCCGTCCTCTATCTTGCAATCCATATCCTTGATTACAGGCTGTCCGCGCATATAAGCGAAATTGACATCCTTTGCTTCTAACATCAGTCAGCTCTCCCTTCTGCCGCAACAATCCCATAGGTACGAAAATCAGCCAGCGCATCCTCTTCGCTGCGCCAATCTCCCAAATCCACGCCGAGCTTTTCTTCCAGGCCCAGCTTAATCTGCCACAGCGACGGCAGCAACGGACGCAATGCGGGATTTTCGTACATTTTAGGAGCAGCAGCCTCAAAGGCATCAGCCGCCACCAGCTCGCCCTCGTTCAGTACAATCATATCCGTTACGTAAGGCAGCACATAATCCACGCGATGCTCAACGGCAATAATTGTTGTACCATACTGCTTATGGATTTTGTCTACCAGCTTATACAGGGAACGTGCACCGTCCGGGTCCATTGCAGATACAGGCTCATCCAGCACGATAATCTCCGGATGCACGGCAAGCGTTGCTGCCAAAAGCAGACGCTGACGCTGACCGCCGCTGAGCTCGTCCAGCTGATAGCTTTCGCGCCCCGGCAGGCCAACATCCTCCAGTGCCTGTCTGGTACGCTCCGCAACCTCATGCGGTGCGAAGCCGTGGTTCAGCAGGCTGAAGGCAATTTCCTCGCCGGCAGTCAGAGAAACCAGCTGGCTTTCGTAGTCTTCCATAATAAAGCCCACGCGCATGGCAATATCGCTGACGCGCTTGCCCTTAGTGCTTTCGCCGTTAATTTTAACATCGCCGCTGTAGCGTCCGCCCATGTAATAGGGGACGATACCGGTCATAGCCTTGCACAGCGTTGTCTTGCCGGCACCGCTCGGTCCGGTGATAACGGTGAAGCTGCCTTTTTTTATTTCAAAGTTGATATCACGCAGCACCAGATCCGATTTTTTATAGGCAAAGTAAAAATTCTCTACGTTGATTACGCTTTCCATTATTTTTCATCCTCCTGAAAGTAAAACAGCTTCCGCACGGGAGCGTACAGGAAGAAGGTTATCAGACCATTGAGCAGGCCTACAATCGCAACAACCGGCAGCATAGCATAAATCCATACGTGCAGCGGCAAGCCTAAAATAAGCTTCAGAATAAAAGTAAACAGACCGCCGCTGGTCATCGTAGCAACAAAGCCGGTGATAAACGGGCGCAGCTTCCATTCGCTGATACCTGCTTTGAACATAGCCTCAACCAAAAGGCAGCAGACTGTCGCACCGGCAAGCTCGCTGGCAACATTGCCCAACGGGAAAGCAGATTTGGAGGACGGCACCAATGTCAGGCCGGCGATAAAACCGATACCGATAGCCTGCGACAGCTTGGGACGCGTCAAGTTAATAACAATAGAATACATAGCAATTGTCCAGTTAGGCGTTACACCGCCGACGTTAGGACTTACAGTGTGCAGAATAATACCGATTGCCAGCAGCATCGCCGTAATTGCGACCCAGCGGTAGCCATCCTGCATTGGCTCAACCTCTATCAGCTGCGGCACAGGCTTATTATTTCTTTCATCCATGAGTAATTACACCTCTCCCTAAAATAGTGCCAGAAAATAATATGTTATCATTATACTATATTTAAATGCTTTTGTAATGCTTTAGCGAAAAAAAGTATCCTGCGTTATAGCAGGAGAAGAAAATTGTTACAAAGGTAATAAAAAATCTGCCACGCTTTCGCATAGCAGATTCTTTATTTTATGACGGGTTACGCTCTCTTGCCCCCAAGCTCACGCAGCAGCTCCTCCGGCGTAATGTTGTGATAAGCCAGAAGCACCAGGCAGTGATACCACAAATCTGCCATTTCGTGCAGCACCTTTTCCTTTTCGCCGTTTTTGGACGCGATAATGGTTTCCGTAATTTCGTTGCCCAGCTTTTGCAGCAGCTTATCCTGACTGCCGCTCATGAGGAATTTCATCTCCGCATCATCAGCCTGACGCTTGTACAAAATCATGCGGTACAGTTCACTGATAACCTTCGGCAACCCTTCTACCTCAGGCACCGGCAGATTGGACGTATGCCACAGCGGATTATGGAAGCAGGAATATTCACCTGTATGGCAGGCCACACCCTGCTGCTCTACCTTTACGAGCAGCGCGTCACCGTCACAGTCATAGAACAGCTCTACAACCTTCTGCAGATTACCGCTTGTTGCGCCCTTGTTCCACAGCTCCTGACGGCTGCGGCTCCAGAACCAGGTATAACCTGTTTCCAATGTTTTGAGCAATGACTCCTCATTCATGTACGCCAGCATAACAACATCGTTCGTGCGTACATCTACAACAACAGCAGGCACAAGACCTCTGCTGTCAAATTTGATTTTAGAAATATCGATCTGCATTATAACCTCACCTCTATACCTCGAGAACGCAGATACTCCTTCACCTGCTTAATGGTGAAGGTTTTATAGTGAAAAACAGAGGCCGCCAACACAGCGTCAGCGCCACCTTCTGTCAGCACATCATAGAAATCCTCCAGCTTACCTGCACCGCCGCTGGCGATAACAGGCACATTTACGACACTGCTCACGGCCTTCGTCAGAGCAATGTCATAGCCGTTTTTCGTGCCGTCGGCATCCATGCTTGTCAGCAGGATTTCACCGGCACCGAGCGCCACACCTTTTTTTGCCCATTCTACGGCATCAAGGCCCGTCGGCTTACGCCCGCCCTGCACATAAACCTCCCACTTGTTCTCACCGCATTTACGTGCATCAATTGCGAGAACAATGCACTGATTGCCAAACAGTTTGGCGCCGTCGGCAATCAGCTGCGGATTTTTTACCGCTGCGGAATTCAGCGAGGTTTTGTCAGCACCGCCACGCAGAGCATTTTTGATATCCTCCACACTGCTGATACCGCCGCCGACTGTCAGCGGCATAAAAACCTTGGCCGCAGTTCTGCTGATAACATCCAGCATCGCCTTGCGCTCCTCAAAGGTCGCAGTAATATCAAGGAAAACAAGCTCATCGGCACCCTCGGCATCATAAGCCGCCGCACGCTCCACCGGGTCACCGGCATCACGCAGGCCGACAAAGTTCGTGCCCTTAACAACACGTCCTTCCTTAACATCAAGACAAGGAATAATTCTCTTCGTAAGCATCTTATTCCTCCTTTGCCGCAGCAATTTTTAAAGCGTCCGGCAGATTAACGGCACCGGTATAAATTGCCTTACCGATAATGCAGCCTGCTACGCCATCCTTTTCGTATTTTTTTACGTTGCGGATATCATCGAGCGAAGCTACACCGCCGCTGGCAATAATCGGTACGCCGCAGGCACGCGCCAGCGCCGCTGTCGCTTCGGAATTTACACCGCTGAGCATACCGTCACGGCTGATATCGGTAAAGATAATCGTTGCCACGCCGTAGTCTGCCATGCGCTTGGCCAGCTCGGTTGCGGCAACGCCGCTGCCCTCGCCCCAGCCTTCGATAGCTACATCACCATTTTTCGCATCAATGCCTACAGCGATATGTCCGGGATATTTGGTGCAGGCCTCTTTGACAAGCTCAGGATTCTTTACGGCAGCGCTGCCCAAAATAAGTCGCTCCACACCCAGCTCCAAAAGCTTTTCTACTGCCTGCAGATTGCGGATACCGCCGCCAAGCTCGACAGGAATTTTTACAGTTTTAAGAATGCGTTCAATCACAGGCAGGTTTTTGCCCTCGCCCGCCAGCGCACCGTCAAGATCAACAAGATGCAGCCATTCGGCACCGCAGGCCGCCCACTTGGCAGCCATCTCCGCCGGGTCATCGGCAAAAACAGTTTCCGCATCAAAGCGTCCCTCCGTCAGACGCACACAGCGTCCGCCGCGGATATCTATTGCAGGATATATAATCATAATTTTCCCCTCATAATTCAACAAAATTTTTCAGCAGGCGCATGCCGACTCTGCTCGACTTTTCCGGATGGAACTGGAAGGCCTGTACCTTACCGCGTCCTACGGAAGCAGTAACCTCCATGCCATAGTCACAGACCGAGGTAATAATGCTTTTGTCCTCCGGCTCCGCATGAAAGCTGTGCACAAAGTAAACGTATTCACCCTCCGCACCCTCTAAGAGCGGGGACGGACTACGCAACTCCAGCTTATTCCAGCCCATATGCGGAATCTTCAGCTCGGTATGCAGCAAGCGCACCTGACCTTTGAAAAAGCCCAGGCCCTTAACTCCCGGCGCTTCGTCACTGCCCTCAAATAAAAGCTGCATGCCCAGGCAGATGCCGAGAAAAGGCTTGCCGCTGTGCAGGCTGTCTATAATCACGGGAATCAGGCCTGACTTTTCCAGGTTTGCCATGCAATCGCCAAAGGCACCTACACCCGGAAGAAGAATTTTTTCAGCCTGCGCAATCACAGCAGCATCGCTTGTCACCACAGGCTCCGCGCCGATAGAACGCAGCGCATTCTGTACGCTGTAAAGATTGCCCATGCCATAATCTATAATCGTTATTTTCTTACTCATATATTTCCCTCATGCTAACTCAAAACACGTGTGATGCAGCCGGTACTTTATAACACGCATTAAAGTGTCCCCTTGCTGCTCATAACACCATGCACACGGCTGTCAAAGGCTACTGCCTCGGACAACGCTCTGGCAAAGCCCTTGAAAATCGCTTCGATGATGTGATGCGTATTCTTGCCGTAAAGCACGCGGATGTGCAGCGTGAGGCCTGCCTGCATTGCCAAAGCACGAAAGAATTCCTCCGTCATTTCGGCATCGTAAATGCCAAGCTGTACCTTAGGAATATCCGCATCAAAAACAAGATACGGACGGCCGCTGAAATCAAGGCACACCTGCACCAGTGCCTCATCCATCGGCAAAAAGCAGTTGCCGTAACGGTGAATGCCTGCTTTATCGCCCACAGCCTCCTTCAGTGTCTGACCAAGTACAATACCGCAGTCCTCCACCGTATGATGGCTGTCAACATCCAAATCACCAACAGCATGCAGCACCAGATCACTGAAGCTGTGCTTTGCCAAAAGCGTCAGCATATGGTCAAAAAAGCCGATGCCTGTATTAATTTCGCAGCTGCCGCTGCCATCAAGACACCATTCGGCGCTGATGCCTGTTTCCAGTGTTTTTCTTTCTACATTACCGCTTCTCATGCTTTTACCTCCGCACACAGCTCGGTGATTTTAGCAATAATCTGCTTGTTTTCTTCAGGTAAGCCGATGGTGATACGCAGGTAGCCCCGCAGCACCGGATGCGTGCTGAAATCACGCACCAGAATACTGTTGGCCAGCAGATACTTAAATATCAGCTTACCTCCGGCAGCCTGCTCCGACAATTTTTCGCTAAATTTCGCCGCATAAGCCTTGGCAAGCTGCTGCATCAGTTCTCCCTCCGCACGGAAGGTAACAAAATTAGTTGCCGTCGGCCATACCTTAAAGCCTAAGGCTTTCAGGCAGTCCGCAAATTTATCGCGTTCCTCACGGATTGTTTTGATGCGCTCCTTATACAATTCCTTGTTTTCGTAAACAGTTTTGGCTGCCATCAGCGTAAAGGCATTTACGTGATAAGGCAACAGCGCCTTGCCCAGCTGACGCACCAGCCCCAGCGCACCCACTGCATAACCGCAACGCAGACCTGCCAGCCCATAGGCCTTGGAAAAGGTGCGGAAAACCATCAGATTGCTGTAGCGTCCGACCAAGCTCAAAGTAGAGCCTGCTACCAGCCACAGCTTGTGCATAGGACGCAAATCATTCGGTGCCAGCTCCTTGCCATCGGCAAATTCCATATAGGCCTCATCCATAATAACCGGACAGTCTACATTTGCAAGAATTTTTTCCATAGCCGCCAGGCTGTTATAATTGCCTGTCGGGTTATTAGGATTGCAGACAATCAACAGCGAAGGCTGCTGCTCCTTACAAAAGCTGATAACGCTGTCAGCATCAACAAAGCCTTCGGCTGTCAGCGGATAGCGCACCTCCTCGCTGTCGGAAAGGGCAGCGTACTCGCCGTACATGGAAAATGACGGCCAGGGTACGGCAATCTTTTTGCCCGGCCCGCCAAAAACATAGCAGGCCTTTTCCAACAGCTCACTGGAGCCGTTGCCGATTTTTACACAGTCAATATCCACATCCAGCTCTTTGGCAATCACTTCGCACAGGTTTTCCGATTTAATCGGCGGATAACGGTTAAAAGGAAAGCGCGCGGTGCGTTGGGTAATTTTTTCCGCAATCTCCTGCGGCAGCGGGTAATTGCTTTCGTTGGCGTTAACAATAATATCCGCCGCCACGCTTTCTACGGCATATTCCTCCATCGCCTCAATACTTTGGCGAACAGTAAAGCTACTCATCTTCTGCCTCCTTATTTACCCACACGTTTACGAATAGCGTTGGCATGAGCCTGCAGGCCCTCTGCTTCAGCCAAGGTAATAATATCGTCAGCAGCAGCCATCAATGCCGGAGCAGTGTAGGCAATGATGCTTGTTTTCTTCATAAAGGTTTCTACGTTCAGTACGGAATAGAACTTCGCCGTACCGCCTGTCGGCAGAACGTGGTTCGGTCCTGCATAGTAATCGCCCAGCGGTTCCGGTGAATAAGCCCCCAGGAACATAGCACCGGCATTACGGATATAAGGCATAATTTCAAACGGTGCCTTAGTCATGATTTCCAAGTGCTCAGGTGCAGAAAGGTTAGCCATTTCGATAACGGTAGGCATATCCTTGGCAAGGATAATCTTGCCTGCCTGCTGCAGTGAGGTACCAGCGATTTCCTTACGCGGCAGCTGTGCCAGCTGTACTTCGATTTCCTCGCCCACAGCATTAGCTACACGCTCGCTGTCGGTAATCAGGATAGCGCAGGCCAACGGATCATGCTCTGCCTGGCTCAGAAGGTCTGCTGCCAGATAGGTCGGGTTAGCGCTGTCATCTGCTACAATCAAGATTTCGCTCGGGCCGGCAAGCATATCAATATCAACGTGACCGATAACGGCTTTTTTAGCCAAAGTTACGAAGATATTGCCGGGGCCGGTAATTTTTTCTACCTTCGGTACGGTTGCGGTGCCAAAGGCCAGCGCAGCAATCGCCTGTGCGCCGCCCATTTTATAAATTTCGGTAACGCCGATTAATTTTGCCGTTACCAGTACGTTCGGATTAACCTTGCCGTCCTTTCCGGGCGGTACGGCCATCACAATGCGGGGAACGCCTGCTACCTTTGCCGGGCAGGCATTCATCATTACAGACGAAGGATAAGCAGCAGTGCCGCCGGGAACATAAATACCGACGGAATCAACCGGGGTAACCTTTTGGCCCAGCAGTGAACCGTAAGGACGGTTCGTAAGCCAGGTTTTCGGCATCTGCTCCTCATGGAACTTCATAACATTGGCGATGGCACGCTCCAAAGCAGCCTTCACTTCCGGTTTGACAATAGCTTCCGCTTCCGCAAATTCTTCCTCGGTTACACGGATATTTTCCGGTGTCAGCTCTACGCGGTCAATCAGCTTAGTATAGTAAAAAAGGCTTTTATCACCGTTTTTGCGCACATCAGCAACAATCTGATCAACAACCTGTGCTGCCGTCATGTGTCTGCCGAACATAGCATCCGTGCCTGCCTGAATGCGCGGAGATAATTCCACCTCGTCAAAAGCCTTCTTCTTCATTAAAGCAGCAATCTCTGCTGCGCTCATCTTTCTTGCGTCTGTAACCTGCATTTTATTTATCCTCCTCATTTAAAACAATACGTAAATCCTCAACCAGCTTGTGCAAGCGCGCAAATTTCAGCTTAAAGCTGGCGCGGTTGGCAATCAGTCTGGCAGTAGCGGTAAAAATAGAATCAACCTCCGCCAGTTTATTTTCTTTTAGGGTGCGCCCTGTTTCTACTATATCTACAATCATTTCGCTCAGGCCCACGATAGGTCCAAGCTCAATCGAACCGTTGAGCTTAACGATTTCTGTCTGAATGCCCAGTTTATTGAAATAAGCCTTGGCGCAGTTAGGATACTTCGTTGCTACCCGCAGGTGAGCGTAATCCGTCAGCTTGGCGCGTCGCTTGGCCTCAGGCACTGCCATCATCAGGCGGCAGCGGCCAAAGCCTAAATCCAAAAGCTCCACTACGTCCTTATCCTGCTCCAGCAGCACATCCTTGCCAATGATGCCGATATCTGCCGCACCGTATTCAACATACGTCGGCACATCAACAGTCTTGGCAATAATGAAGCGCACCTTGGTTTCCTCATTGCTGATTACCAGCTTGCGCGAATCCTCGGTAACGTTTTCGGCGCTGTAGCCTACCTTAGCCAGCAGGCGTACAGACTTATCGAACAGCTTGCCCTTCGGCAATGCTATAGTAATGTATTCATCCATAAAAATACCCCTCTATATTTTCCAGCCATAAGCTTAATGCGTCTAATTTTTTCCTTTAAGCTTATTCTACATATACTAACGATTTACAGCCATACTCCTTCACTGCGAGCGCTGCTCCCTGCAGGTCCGCAGCCTCGGTCCGCAGCTTCACGCTACGACCTTCGCGGCGCAATGCTGTCGCTTTGGCAATGGCCTCAGACAGCTTGCCTTCGCTCCAGGCTACCAGCACGTCCCAAGTGCGGTTATTGGTAACAACGCCGTTGCGTTCCAAAGCCAGCAGTACGCGGTCCACGCCGACGGCAAAACCTGTTGCCGGGCATTCCAGCCCGAAGCGCTGCATCATCTTATCGTAGCGTCCGCCGCCTGCCACCGGATAACCCATTTCCGGCAGGTACACTTCAAAAAGCATGCCCGTGTAATAGTCAAGCGAACGATATAAGCCAAGATCAAAGCTCAAATAACCTGCTGCACCGTAAGCATCCACCAGCTTGTAGATTTTGCGCAAATCATTCAGAGCGCCTTGGCACTTAGCGTTAGTTACTATTGCAGCAACTTTGTCCAAAAGCTCTATGCCACCCTGCAGGAAGAGGAAATCGGCAAAAAGCTGCTTGATTTCCGGACGGATATTTTCCATCGCATCTGCCATCTGCTGCATACCCACAGCATCATGACGGCGCAGACAATCCTTTAGCTGCTGCAGCTGAGCAGTATCAAAGCCTGCTTCCTCCGCCAGGCCGTTGATAAAATCAACGTGGCCCAGGCTGATAGCAAACTTCTGCAAGCCTGCAGCCTGCAATGCTTCGGCTGCCAGAACGATAACCTCGGCATCGGCAGCAGCGCCGCTGGCACCCAGCATTTCTACACCGGCCTGCTCAAATTCGCATTGCCGTCCTGCCTGAATTTCTTCATAACGGTATAGATTTGCCAGATAGCAAAGACGTTTGATCTTTTCGCCGCCCTGCAGACGTGTCGCTGTCAGGCGGGCAATCGGTGCCGTCATATCATTGCGCAGCGCCAGCAGATTATTGCTGCGGTCAAAAAAACGGAAGTCCCCTTTGGCACCGGCAGCGCCGAAGGTATCAACATATTCAAAATCTGGTGTTTTTACCTCATCATAGCCCCATTTGTCAAAAACATTGATAATCGCATTTTCAATTCCGCGGCGTGTCTTCATCTCTCCCGGCAGAATATCCTTGGTTCCGTAGGGAACCTGGTATACCTTATTAGTCATCTTCTTTCTTCCCCTCTTTTATAACTTGCATAACAGAATTATAACCATCCGCGCCGTAAACAAGACAACGCTTAACACGTGAAATGGTTGCGGTGCTGGCACCGGTTTTCTCTACGATAGTTTCGTAGATACAGCCCTCATCCAGCATGCGCGCTACCTCTAATCGCTGTGCCATGGCCTTAAGCTCGCTGATAGTACAGATATCCTCAAAAAATTTATAGCATTGCTCCTCATCCTTTAAGCTGAGAATAGCTTTGAATAACTGGTCTGTTAAATGATCATGAATATTTGCTGCCATTTTTTAGTTTCCTCCTGTGCGTTACGTGCATATAACGATAGTACTTTAACTCACTAACTCGTAAAAATACTTTAATACTTTATCTTGTGAAAGTCAAGAAAAATTTACAAAAAATCTTTTTTCCGCAGGTTTTGTAAAAAATTTCGCATTTCCCTTTACAATTACCTAGTATTTTGATATAATTTGAGCAATTCCTGAAATCCATTGGACGCAGCTTTACAGCTTTACAGTTTTTTAGTAAATTTTACGCAAAACTGTTGACAATATCCTAAAATAGATGTATGATTATTTCATTCAAACTTAACAGAGATTTCATCAAGAGTAGCTGAGGGACTGGCCCGATGAAGCTACGGCAACCACACATCAGTGAACGGTGCCAATTCCAACGGATAATTCCGGCAGATGAAGATTACAGATGCAAAGTATCCTTCGCCGTGCCGGTGAAGGATTTTTTTACGTCGGCCGTTGATTCTGACAGCGGACGTACACCGGAGAATGCGACTCTCAAGCAGCATCCGCTGACTTCTATTGGAAAATAATCTCTCACACTCAAATAAGGACCGCTGAAACTTACGGTCACATTAGAAAGGAACACAAGAATGATAGAACTAGTTAATGTAGAAAAAACCTACTACAGCAAGGCTGGCGACATCCATGCTCTGCACAAAACAAGCCTGAGCATCAAGGCCGGCGAAATTTTCGGTATCATCGGTCTTTCCGGTGCCGGCAAATCCACATTGGTGCGTTGCATCAACATGCTGGAAAAACCGACTGCAGGCCAGGTATTCGTTGACGGCCAGGAGCTGACTGCCATGAGCGAAGCACAGCTGCGTAAAGCACGTCAAAGCATCGGCATGATTTTCCAGCACTTCAACCTGCTGGCAAGCCGTACTGTTTATGATAACATCGCTTTTCCTCTGGAAATCCAAGGTCTGAGCAAGAGCGAAATCGACAAGCGCGTACGTCCTCTGCTGGAGCTGGTACAGTTGGAAAGCCGTGCCAACTACTATCCCAGCCAGTTGTCCGGCGGCCAGAAACAGCGTGTAGGCATTGCCCGCGCCCTGGCCAGCAATCCTAAGGTACTTCTGTGCGACGAAGCAACCAGCGCCCTCGACCCGCAGACTACCAAATCTATTCTGCATCTGCTGCAGGACATCAACAAAAAGATGAATCTGACCATCGTGTTGATTACACACCAGATGGAGGTTGTAAAAACCATCTGTGACCGCGTTGCTGTTATCGAAAGCGGCGACATCATTGAGGAAGGCCCGATGATTGATGTTTTCACCAATCCGCAGCACCCCACTACCAAGGAATTTACCAAGAGTGTTATCAACGCCGAGCTGCCTGACATCGTTAAACAGATGAAATTAAGCGATACCTATACCGAAGGCAGCAAGCTGCTGGTGCGTATCTCCTTCATCGGCGACAGTGCCAGCGAGCCTATTATTTCCGGCATGGTAAAACATTTTGATGTTGACGTAAGCATTATTTCCGGTAATACCGACCAGCTGAAGGATGTCCTCTTCGGCACCCTGCTGATTGAGATTTCCGGTAACCGCGAGCGCATTAAAAATGCATTGGAATATCTGCATCAGCAGCATCTGAAAACGGAGGTAATTGGCTATGAGTCCTGATATGATTGACCTTTTAATAAAATCCTTTTGGGAAACCTGCTACATGGTTTTCGCTTCTACCGCACTTTCCACTTTAATCGGCATTCCGCTGGGCGTAATCCTTACCGTAACCCGCAAGGACCACATTCTGCCGAACCAACCGCTTAACACTATTCTGGGCGCGATTGTCAACGCAACACGTTCCACTCCTTTCATTATATTAATGGTAGCAATTATTCCGCTGACACGTATGATTGTCGGCTCTTCCATCGGTACTACCGCAGCAATCGTGCCGCTGACTATTTCCGCAGCACCGTTCATTGCACGTATCATTGAATCTTCTCTGCTGGAAATCAACCCCGGCATTATCGAAGCAGCTCAGGCTATGGGTGCAAGCCCGATGCAGATTATCACTAAGGTACTGCTTCCCGAAGCAATGCATTCCATCGTACTGGGCGTAACGCTTGCCATCATCAGCTTAATCGGCTACTCCGCAATGGCCGGCACCTTAGGCGGCGGCGGTCTTGGTGATCTGGCAATCCGCTACGGCTACCAGCGCTTCCAGATGGATGTTATGATTGCCACCGTTGTCGTGCTCATCGTCATGGTACAGGCAATGCAGTCCTTAGGCGACTACGCATCCAAAAAGCTTAACAAAAACAAACTGTAATCTACAGGCCAAATGAGGGTTTACAACGATGAAGCAAGTTTCATCGACGTAATAAAGAAAAAAGCCGCTGCTGTCTGACAGCAGACCACCATTATTTTAGGGAGGAACAACTTATGAAGAAAATTACCAAACTTTTACTCACCGTTGCGCTCTGCGCACTGACCATCATCGCCGCAGGCTGCGGCGGTGACAACAAGGCAGCCGACAAAAAGGCTGACCCGAACGCACCTATTAAAATCGGTGTAACCGCAGGTCCGCACGCTGAAATCATGGACAACGTTAAAAAGCTGGCTGAAAAACAAGGCCTGAAAATCGAAGTTGTCGAATTCTCCGACTATGTAACCCCGAACGTATCCCTGGCACAGGGCGAGCTGTTTGCCAACTCCATGCAACATGCTCCGTATCTGGCAGCAACTCTTAAAAAAGAGCCTAAATTCGAGCTGGTTGAAGCTTTCAAAACCGTTAACTTCCCTATGGCTATCTATTCCACCAAATATAAAAAGGTTGAGGATATCCCGGCAGGCGCAACCATCGGCATTCCTAACGATCCGTCCAACGGTGCTCGTGCACTTTTAGTTCTAGCTGACAAGGGCTTCATCGAGGTTAAGGATAAAAACGATGTTTCCACCTCTGTAGCAAGCATCACCAAAAATCCGAAAAACTACAAGATTCAGGAGCTTGACGCTGCTTCCATTCCTAAAGCAATGGGCGACCTTGATATTGCCGTAATCAATGCCAACTACGCACTGGTTGCCAAACTGAACCCGTCCAAAGACAGCCTGCTGGTTGAACGTGCCGACAACCCGTTTGTCAACATCTTCGTAACCACTAAGGCTAACGAAAAGGATCCGCGTATGGAACAGCTGAAGAAGATTTACACCTCCGCTGAAAACAAAAAATTCATCGAGGATCACTTCAAAGGCTCCATTACTCCGGCATTCTGATTTATCAAAGCATAGCACAAAAGCTCCCGCAAACTTCTGTGGGAGCTTTTCTTACACTAATAGAATTTCTAAAAAATTTCGCGTTTAGCACTTTACAAATTTAGCATACTAAAGTATAATGGGTACATAGTTAAATGCTAATTAACAAATGAGGTGTGGAAAATGAAAAAATTAGTAGCTTTAGTAATGGGCCTGATGATGATGCTCATGATGGTTGCCGGCTGCGGCAGCGACGGCCCGAAAAAAATGGTAATCGGTCTGGACGATAACTTCGCTCCTATGGGTTACCGCAATGAAAAGAACGAAATCGTCGGCATGGATATCGACCTTGCACGCGAAGCCTGCAAGCGTGCCGGCATGGAAGTAGAATTTAAACCAATCGACTGGGGTGCAAAAGAAGCAGAGCTCAAATCCAAACGCATTGACGCTATCTGGAACTGTTTCACCGTTAACCCGGAGCGTGAAAAGGTATATGGCATGTCCAAGCCTTACATCAACAACTCCCAGCTGGTTGTTGTTCCTAAGGATTCTCCGATTAAAACCCTCGAAGATTTAAAGGGTAAAATCGTAGCAGTACAGGATGACAGCACAGGCTCCTACCTGCTCGAGCAGCCTGCACACAAAGAGCTGGCAGCTTCCATGAAGGAAGTTCGCAAATATCCCGACTTCGCAGCTATTTACATGGAAATAGACAACAAACGTGTTGATGCTGCTATCGTAGACGCAGTTCTTGCTCGCGGCTATTATGACAAAAAGAAACCCGGTGCCTACAGAATTCTTGAGCAGACCATGGGCGATGAGGTTGTAGCAATTGCCTTCCGTAAGGACGACAAAGACTTCAAAGACCGCATCGACAAAGCTATGGATGAAATGAAAAAAGACGGTACCTGCAAAAAGATTTCCGAAAAATGGATGGGCGCAGATATCACAAAATATTAATTTGTTATCACTTGAGGGCTGTCGCATTTAGCGGCAGCCCATATTATAATTATATGGAGAGAAATAATTTATGGATTACGTTTTAAATATCATCCCTCAGATGATGGATGGCTGCCTGGTATCATTTCAAGTTTTTATTATCACCATCGTACTGAGCATTCCGTTGGGCATTCTGCTCAGCCTCGGCCGTGTTTCCGGCATTAAACCCCTGCAGGCCCTCATCGGCGGCTACGTTTGGATTCTGCGCGGCTCCCCGCTGATGCTGCAGATTTTCTTCGTTTACTTCGTACTGCCGTCCGTAGGCATTCGCCTACCGGACTTTGAATCAGCCATCGTAGCCTTTGTATTAAACTACGCTGCCTATTTCTGCGAAATCTTCCGCGCCGGCATCCAGGCAATTCCTGCAGGCCAATACGAAGCAGCGCACACTTTGGGCATGAACTATGTACAAACCATGCGCCGCATTATCCTGCCGCAGGTTATCCGCATCATTCTGCCTCCTATCAGCAACGAAACCATTACTCTGGTAAAGGATACCTCCTTGGTATACGTTCTGGCAATGAACGATCTGATGCGTACCGCACGTAATCTGGTACAGCGCGACTTTTCTATTACCCCCTTCATCGTTGCAGCAGTCTTCTACCTGCTGGCAACTCTGATTTTAACCCTTGTTTTTGAACGTCTGGAAAAACGCTTCTCCAGATATGACCAATAGGAGGAGTAACCACTATGACTACTAAAATCAAAGCAACCAATATCTGGAAAAAATTCAATAACCTCGAAGTACTCAAGGGCATCGACCTAGAAGTAAACGAGGGTGAGGTTGTTGCCGTAATCGGCCCTTCCGGCGGTGGCAAAAGCACCCTGCTGCGCTGCCTCAACAAGCTGGAAACAATTGATAAGGGCAGCATTACTATCGACGGCGAAGAGCTGTGCCGTGAAACCTCCGGTGGTACGGAATATGTCAAGAACAATGATGTCCGCCGCATCGCCTGCAAAATGGGCATGGTATTCCAGCAGTTCAACCTTTTTCCGCATATGACTGTTCTGGAAAATCTGATTGAAGCGCCTGTCAACGTACAAAAGCGCGATAAAGCAGAAGTTATCAAGGAAGCAGAGGTTCTGCTGGCAAAGGTCGGCCTTTCCGAAAAGCGTGATGTTTATCCGCGCAAGCTCAGCGGCGGCCAGCAGCAGCGTGTAGCTATCGCCCGTGCTTTAGCCATGAAGCCCGCCATTATGCTTTTTGACGAGCCTACCTCTTCTCTGGACCCGGAGCTGACCGGTGAGGTTTTGCGCACTATGCGCGAGCTGGCAGACGAAAAAATGACCATGGTAGTCGTAACGCATGAAATGGGCTTTGCCCGTGAAGTTGCCACCAAGGTTGTTTTCATGGCTGACGGCCATGTGCAGGAGCAGGGCAGTCCGGAGGAAATTTTCGTTAACCCCAAAAACGAACGTCTGAAATCCTTCTTAAAAGTAATTTTAAAGTAATCAGATAAAGGTTTCTAAATTAATTCACAGATTACACCTACCTTTGTCATATATGTTTGTTACAATAATACTCGAGGATGAAAGGAACCTATTGAACAAGGCAAGCAAAGAAAGGTGATTTCAATGCACGTTAAAATTCTTGGCCCCATGACTAAGCAGGCAGAGCTGCTGCTGCAGAATACTGCTATTGCGTTAAAGAAGCTCAAGGTTAAGGCTGAGTTTGAAAAAGTTTCCGAATTCCAAAAGGTAGTGGCCTATGGAGTGATGGTCTTCCCCGCTTTAGTCATCGACGAAAAATTAGTTGCTGTCGGCAGCACGCTTTCGGTAGATGAAGCCATGACTCTTATAAAGCAACTCTCCTAAACATATCTTTTCATCATACACCTCTCCTTAAAATACACCGCACCGTGCGAAATGTGCGGTGTATTTTTTTGTTTTGGAAGCATTTTGATTAATGTAAAATTTATGTAAAGTTCCTTACGCACTTTTAACATCATAAAATTTCGAGTATAATAAGTATAGGTATATGCTGTTTTTACAGCAATCATGGATGCATACAAATTAAAAAAGGGGACTTATTTTTTATGCTTGCTTATTTCTTGGCATTTTTAGGCGGTATCGCCTTATTTATGTATGGTATGCAGCTGATGGGTGACGGTCTGCAAAAGGCTGCCGGCGCCAAGCTGCAAAAGATTTTGGAGGCCATGACCGGCGTGCTTGCTATGGGCATTCTGTTGGGTGCAGTTGTTACTGCAGTGCTGCAGGCCAGCGGTGCTACCACCGTTATGACCGTAGGCCTGGTAAATGCGGGCCTGCTCACGCTGAAGCAGGGCTTCGGTATTATCATGGGTGCCAACATCGGTACTACTATGACGGCACAGCTCATCGCCTTCAAGCTTTCCGATTATATCACGATTTTAATCTTCATCGGCTTTTTGATGCAGCTGCTGGCGAGAAAAAGTCGCACAAAATATCTTGGTCAGGTTATGCTGGGCTTCGGTATTCTGATGCTAGGCATGGATATGATGGGCAAGGCGGTTATGCCTCTGCGTAACTATCCCGGCTTTGTGCATTTCATCGAGGTTTTCTCCAGCAATCCGTTGCTTGGCATCGGTATCGGTATGATTATGACTGTGCTGATTCAGTCCAGCAGTGCTACCATCGGTATTCTTATCGCCATGGCCGGTCAGGGACTTATTCCGCTGGAGGGTGCAATTCCTGTACTGCTCGGCGACAATATCGGTACCTGTATTACTGCCGTACTCGCTTCACTGCGTGCTAACCTTACGGCTAAGCGTGTAGCTGCAGCTCACGTAATGTTCAACGTCATCGGCAGTATAATTTTTGTAGTCTTTATGCCGTTCTTCATTAAATTCGTGCTGCTTGTATCGCCTGACGGCGACATAGCGCGTCAGATTGCGAATGCGCACTCGGCGTTCAACATTTTGAACACGCTGCTCTTTATGCCCTTTGTTAACCCTTTCATCAAGCTGGTAGAAAAGATTGTGCCCGGCAAGGCAGAAATCATCTCCATGCGCCCTGTTTATCTTGACAAAAACATGCTGAACACTCCCTCTATCGCTATCAGCCTTGCTGTCAAAGAGGTTGTGCGTATGGGCGAGCTGGCACGCAAGGACGTGCGTCTTGGCATGGAGGCTATTCAAAGCTTTGATGCCGACAAGGTAAAATATGTTCTGGAGCACGAGCCTGTTGTCGATGCGTTGGAGCGAGATATTACCGACTATCTGACACAGATGAGCTCATCTGAAATGAGCGAAAGCCTGACGACACGCCACACCGGTCTTTTGCACGCCTGCACGGATATCGAACGTATCGGTGACCATGGTGAAACATTGGCTAAACGCGCACGCAAGCTTGTTGAGGACGACGTTGTTTTCTCTGACGAGGCTAAGGCCGAGCTGCTGCAGCTCAGCGAAATGGTACTGCGTGCCTCCGGACGTTCATTGGAAGCCCTAGAGAAAAATGATAAGGTTATTGCGGAGGACGCTGTGCGTCTGTGCCGTGAGGTTAAGCAATACCAGAAGGAAATCCGTAAGAATCATATCACGCGCCTTAACGAACATATCTGCAATCCTACTGCAGGCTTTGTTATGATGGAGCTGCTGATTAATATGAAGCGTGTATCCGATCATTCCAAGAACATTGCCCAACTGGTGCAGGGAACATTCTAAAGCTTATAAAGCAACAGCAAGCATACAGACTACCGCTCAACCACCGTCTGTATGCTTTTCTTTTGCGTAAAAGCATTGCTAAGCTAACAGAACACGTACATAATTAATCCGCACTTTCTCATATGCGCTTATGAATTTACTCAAGTATACTTTAGTAAATCGTACTTGAGTAAATTTACTCAAAATACTGCAAACCCTGCTTACCTAAAACGACCATATAATCACCATAGTCTTATCCTTACATACCTATTTTGCTGTACTTATAAAATCACAGCTTTTTCACAAAATCTTTGCTATAATTTAAGTAAGCAAGGACTGCGTTTCCGACTGCTACAGTCTTAGCGCAGTCCTTTTTGGTTACGCGTAGAGCCTCAAACGGCTTTACGGTTTTTTATTATACCTATTACAGCAGAGATTTTTATAATATATAAA
>CAVCLW010000045.1:0-19258 GCA_963603005.1 Escherichia coli
ACTAGGTCGACCCACACTCATGTAACAGCCCGACCCATAAATTTGGACCAATGCCTATTTTTTTGCCTGCTTAACAGTAATTTGCTTTTACGCAATCAGCAAATGTGATATAATTAACAATACATGTCATTTTTGTGAAGAAGTTGAAATTTTTATGTGTAGGTGATGAAATGGAAATGTTTTTGGTGGCTGTGGGCTTCTATGGCATCGGCGTATTAACCATGCTGCTTCCCCACGGCATGCAGCGTGCTGCACACTGGCTTGCTAACAGCGCTGCCCTTTTTGGCAGCGCTGTCTGCGCTTATGCGGCAGGCCTGCTGCTTTTCGGCGGCGTGAGCCCCGCACCCCTGACCTGGGGCTCGTATTCTTTAGGCTGCGATGGCTGGAGCGCAGTCTTTCTGCTTTTGACCGGTATCGCCGGTGTTGTTACCAGCCTGTACGCGCTTGGTTATGCGCGTGGCTATGAGGGCAGCCGTCTGCGTCTTTTGGGCGGTATGTGGTGCCTGTTCATCATGTCTATGGTGCTGGTGCTGCTGGCCGGCGATGCCTTCAGCTTCCTGCTTTTCTGGGAGATTATGGCCGTAGCCTCCTTTATGCTGGTTAACCATGAATCCGAAAAGCGTGCTACCTGGAATGCTGCCTATCAGTATCTGGTTATGACCAGCGTCGGTACGGCGGCGATTATGATTGCCTTTTTGCTGACAGGCTCTGCCAGTGAGGGCTTCAGCTTTGCTGCTATGGCCAAGAATACGTTGGAGGGCAGCTGGCAGCATCTTGTTTTTGTCTGTGCCTTTGCCGGCTTTGCTTTGAAGGCCGGTCTGGTGCCGTTGCATGTGTGGCTGCCTAAGGCGCATCCGGCAGCACCCAGTCACGTTTCCGCGCTGATGAGCGGTGTTATGCTGAAGATTGCGCTTTATGGCTTCGGTCGTTTTATGTTCAGCTTTTTGCCTGCCTGGAATTACTGGTGGTGCGTTATTGTACTGCTGGCAGGCGTAGTATCCGCATTTTTGGGCGTGCTCTATGCTCAGATGGAAACGGATATCAAACGCGTGCTTGCTTACTCCTCCGTGGAAAATATGGGCGTAATTTTTGCTGCCTTCGGCTGCGGTATGCTGATGAAGGCTTCCGGCAGCAGCTTTTATATGCTGGGTTTTGTGGCAGCGCTGGTGCATGCCTTTAACCACAGCATTATGAAGGTGCTGATGTTTATGTGTGCCGGCAGTATTATGCACGGTACCGGCAGCAAAAACCTGGAGCTGTTCGGCGGTCTGGCACGCAAAATGCCCTATACCGCTGTCTTTGCTTTCGTCGGCTCGCTGGCGCTTGCCGCTATTCCGCTGACGAACGGCTTTACCGGTGAATGGCTGGTGCTGCAGAGCTTTATCAGCCTGGGTACAAGCTGCGCCGGTCAGGATATCCGCCTGTGGACTGCGGTATCCTTTATTCTGCTGGGCTTTACCGGAGCACTGGCTCTCGGCTGCTTTGTACGCTTCTTCGGCATCACCTTCCTGGGCCGTGCTCGCAGTGAAATTGTGGAGCATGCGCACGAATCCGATAAATTTATGCTCGCTGCTATGGGCGTTGCATCTGTTTTAGTTGTTGCTTGCGGTCTTTATCCGCTGCCTGTTGTACGTGCAGCAATGCTGGCGCTGGGCATGTCTGTCGCACTTGATGCCTTCGGTATCAATCTGGCGTGGGCCGGTGTCGGTACTGCAGTCTGCTACAAGCCGCTGCTGCTGCTGGCTTTGCTGTTGGTGCTGGGAGCAGTGCTGTGGCTGGCTGTTAAGAATTGCTTTGTCGTGGAGGATGTTACCTGGAACTGCGGTACCTATCCGACGCAGCGTCAGCAGTATTCCGCAACCGGCTTCAGTAAGCCTGTACGCCGTGCGTTCGATTATCTGCTGAAGCCTAAGCGTCAGGTAACCTACATGCGCAAGGAGCATGCTTACTTCGGTCGTCAGCTTTCCTACAAGCTGGAAATTCCCGATATGATTACGGAAAAGCTTTATCAGCCGCTGCAGAAGCATTTTGTAAGTATTTCCAACTTCCTGCGCCGTTTGCAGCAGGGCAGTGTGCGTTTATATGTTGCCTATGTTATGGTGGCAATGATGTTGGTACTGGTATGGGGGGCGCTTTATAAATGATTTTAGAGAATGAATTATTACAGCTGGCCCTCGGTTTGGCGCAGGCAGTTTTGCTGCTTTTATGCGCTCCGCTGGTAACCGGCATTGTTAAAAAAGTAAAGGCCTGGATGCAGAACCGTATCGGCAGCAGCATCTGGCAGGAATATTACGATATCCGCAAATGGTGGGGCAAGCCTACTATGCTTACTCCTTATACAAGCATCACCTTCCGTCTGGCACCCTGCGTATATTTTCTGACTACCTTTGCGGCAGCCTGCATGCTGCCGGGCTTCTTAGGCGGTCAGGCCGGCTTCGGCGACGTTTTTGTGTTTGTTTATCTGCTGGCTTTGGGACGCTTCTTTATGGCAGTTTCCTCGATGGATGCAGCCACCGCCTTCGGTGGTATGGGCGGCAGCCGTGAGGTTTATGTGGCTGCCTTCGTTGAGCCTGTGGTAATGCTGGCCGTGCTTTCCAACGTGCTGCATACCAACAGCACCTCGCTGGCAGGCATGAGCCTGCGTATGGATGAGGTCAACCTGACGGTAGCAGGCGTGCTGACCTGCATTGCCTTCTTCCTGGTATTGCTGGCCGAAAACAGCCGTATCCCGGTTGATAACCCTGATACGCATCTGGAGCTGACGATGATCCATGAATGTATGACACTGGAATATTCCGGCCGTCTGCTGGCGCTCATCCATTGGGCAAGCCAGCTCAAGCTGCTGGTATTCTTAGTGCTTTTCGCTATGCTGTATCTGCCGCTGGATTTGCCGGTAGTGCTGAAGGTGCTTATCGGTGCGGTAGCTGTAGGCGTAGTAGAAACATTGAACAATAAGATGCGCCTTTTCAAGGTGCGTGTATATCTGGCCGCAGCGGGCCTGATGCTGCTGTTGGCAGTAGTGGCACAGTAAGGAGGTAACGATGGAATATTTGGTTGTAAGTTTAATGTTTATCGTTTTCCTGCAGACGCGCTTTGTGGAGCTGCGCCGTGCAACTCTGTGTCTGGCGCTGCAATCTGCCTTGATTGCGGCAGCCTGCCTCGTCGTAGGCATGAGCCATGGCAGCGGTTTGCATGCCTGGCTGCCCGGTGTGCTGACGATTGCCGTTAAGGTGCTCTTTATTCCCTACGCTATTTTGCGCGTGGTAAATCAGCTGCGCGATGAGCGTGAAATTGTCAGCGATATCAATGTTAACTATTCCACTGCTTTTGCAGCCTGCAGTCTGGCACTCGGCTACATGGTAATTGACGGTCTGCTGCCGCAGGCAGAGGGACGCGATATTTTAGCGACCTCTATGTTTATGATTATGACCGGTCTGGCGCTGATTGTTATGCGCAGCCGTGCCATTATGCAGATGATAGGTCTGATTACCTTGGAAAACGGCATTTATCTGCTCGGTCTGATTATGACGGAGGGTTTGCCGCTGATTATCGAGCTGGGTATTTTCCTGGATGTGCTGATTGCTGTTGTTATTCTTGTTATTTTAACTTCGCGTCTGCGTCTGTCGTTTAAAACGACGGATACAAATGTGCTGGACAAGCTGAAAGGGTAGGGGATGTAATGTTAACATATATTTTGATACTGTTATGCCTGCCACCCTTGTGCGCGGTGCTGGCACTGGCTGCGGGCTTCGGCAATAATATCCTGCATTGGCTGCATCGCCTGACGGCAACTGCGGTAGGCGTGTGCGTGGCGCTGATGGCAAAGTCCTTTAATCCCGCTGTGCCCTATGTAGACGATTATTTTTACATTGATGCGCTGAATATGTGGGTAATCATTATTATTACCACACTTTATCTGGCAGCAACCTGGACTGCGCGTAATTATCTTACGCGTGAGGAGCGCTGCGGCGTGCTTAAGGGCGAGCAGCTGCAGACCGGCCGTTACTTTGCGCTGATGCAGCTTTTCTGCTGGACGATGTTTATCGTACTGCTGGTAAAAAACCTGGGCCTGATGTGGGTAGCAATCGAAGCAACAACCTTAATCAGTGCGCTGCTCATTTCCTTTAAATTTACCCGCGCTGCTCTGGAAGCAACGTGGAAATATATTATGGTTTGTACCGTCGGCATCTGCTTGGCGCTTTTGGGTACACTGGTGCTGTATTATGCGCAGCTTGATGCTTTGGGCGGCGAAAAGGCGCTCAGCTGGCTGTATCTGCATGAGCATGCCAACAGCCTGAACCCGGCTATGACTAAGCTGGCACTGCTGTTTATCGTTATTGGCTACGGTACCAAGGCAGGCATGGCGCCGATGCATACCTGGCTGCCTGATGCCTATGCCGAGGCTCCGTCACTGACCAGCGGTATGCTGAGCGGTGCGCTCTGCAGCTGTGCTATTTATGTATTGCTGCGTAATCTGGTTATCCTGCTGCCTACAGCAGGCGCTGCGATGATGAGCAGCATGCTGCTGTTCTTTGCTGTGCTGACTGTGGCGATTGCCGTGCCGTTCGTTGTTGTACAGCGTGACGTTAAGCGTATTCTGGCGTATTCCTCTATGGAAAACATCGGCATTATGGTTGCCGGTATCGGCGTCTTTTCCGCCTTCTCCCTGAAGGCTGTGATGCTGCATATGTACAGTCATGCGATGATTAAGTTCGTGCTGTTCTATATCGCCGGTACGATTATTCAGGAATATCAGACACGCAATATGATGCGTATTCACGGTATGATTAAGGATGTACCGCATACCGCAACCTTCTGGCTTACCGGTATGCTGGGTATTTTGGGCCTGCCGCCGATGGGCCTTTTCTTCAGTAAGTTTTACATTATGGCGTCTATGTTCCGTGAGGGACATTGGGTAGCAGGCAGTCTGCTGATTATCCTGCTGGCCGGCGTTTTAATCGGCATTTTGTACCACGGCATGCGCATGCTGTGCGATAAATCCAAGCGTCAGCCCTTGGGCGATTTGCTGGGAGCAACCGACGTGCCTGTGCTGGCAGCGCTGCTGCTTTTGACCTGCGTAGTGGGAGCAGGCTTTGAAAATATTCCCTGGCTCAACAATCTGCTGAACCAGGCTGTGCGGATTATAGGAGGCTGAGATAATGCTAGTTAAACCGGAAAATTTGCGTGGTGCTGCCAATATCTGCAGCGACAGCGGCAAGCGTCCGCTAGCTGCTATGTTCGGTGCAGACGAAACGCTGCAGGGCGGCGGTCTGGCCATCTACTGCCTGTTCTATAATGCTGAAAAACGTGATATCGATGTTTTGAAGGCTCCGTTCCCGGCGGACGGTCCGCTGGAATATCAGTCACTGACTACACTGCTGCCGGCTGCTGCCTGGTATGAGCGCGAGCTGCACGATATGTTCGGCTTCGAGCCGCAGGGACATCCCGATATGCGTCCGTTGGTGCTGCATGAGAGCTTTCCCGAAGGCTTCCATCCGCTGCTGAAAAAATATCCCAAGGATTATGATGCACGCGGACATCGTGAATACGAAATGCTTACCTCTCAGGGCGAAGGCCTTTTTGAGGTTCCTGTAGGTCCTATCCATGCAGGCATCATCGAGCCCGGTCATTTCCGCTTCAGCCAGGCAGGTGAGGCTATGCTGCAGCTGGATGCCAAGCTGTTTTTTACCCACCGTGGTATTGAAAAGGCTGTCGAAGGATTGACACCGATGGAGGCACTGCCGATTGTAGAACGCATTTGCGGTGCCTGCAGTGTGGCTAATACGCTGAGCTTCTGTCAGGCGGTAGAAAAATGCTCTGAGGCTAAGGTGCCTTATCGTGCGTGGTTAATCCGTACCTTGGCTGCGGAGATGGAGCGCTTGTATAACCATGTGGGCGATACTGGCAATATCTGCGCCGGTGTCGGCTTCTCGCCTGTAATCAGCATGGGCACACGTCTGAAGGAGTATCTGATGCAGCTCAACGAAATGATAGCAGGCAACCGCTTCCTGCGCGGTCTGATTATCCCCGGCGGTGTGCAGTACGATGTTACTGACGCTATGCTGGAGGAAATCGAAGAGGTTCTGCGTGAGGTAGAAGCTGTTTATGCCGATATGGTACATATCATGTGGGAGCAGGCGAACTTCGTCAACCGTATCCGTACCACCGGCAGAGTACGTCAGGAAACTGCCTTTGATCTGGCTATGGTAGGCGTGGGTGCGCGTGCCAGCGGCAGTACCCGTGATAGCCGCAAGGATATCGGCTACGGTATTTATGATGAGCTTGATTTTGAGGTTATTACGGAAACAGCGGGTGATGTTGAAGCACGTATTAAGGTGCGTATCGGTGAGGTTGCCCAGAGCCTGAAGCTGGTGCGCCAGCTTATCAGCAAGCTGCGCCGCAATGCGGAAACACAGCTGGCGGTAGAGCTGGGCGAGCTGCAGCAGGAGGAAGGTCATTTTACCTGGGGCATCAGCGAATCTGCCCGCGGTGATAATCTGCACTGCCTGCTGCTGGACAAGGAAGGCCGCATAGACCGCCTGTTTGTGCGCAGCGCCTCCTATCCTAACTGGCCGGCGCTGACTGTGGCAGTACAGGGCGACATCATTCCGGACTTCCCGTTAATAAATAAGAGCTTTGAGTTATGCTATGCCTGCATAGACCGCTAAGGAGGTGGCAAGATGTTAAAAATGCTGGAGGCAATTCTTCACGGAAAGATTGCTACCGAAAATATTGATACTACGGGCCACAAGCGTCTGCGCGGTCAGCTGCAGTGCGATGGCAGCTGCGACGGCTGCGGTGCATGTGCCGCTGCCTGCCCGGTAGGAGCTGTGAGCGTGGCTGACGGTAAAGCAAAAATAGATTACAGTAAGTGCGTTTTCTGCGGTCGCTGTGTAGAGGCCTGCGCGCGTAAGGCGCTGGTGCACACGAACCATGATGCTTTGGCGCAGATTCTGGCTGACAGTGCCGTGGAGGTCAGCGAGGCAGTCACAGCAAAGCTGGGACGCTCTCTGCATGTGCGTCATCTTGACGCTGGCAGCTGCAATGCCTGCGATTTTGAGCTGGGTGCGATGAGTAACCCTGTTTATGACTTGCACCGTTACGGTATCGCTTTCGTTGCTTCTCCGCGTCATGCGGATATGCTGATGGTGACCGGCGTAGTTACGCGCAATCTGGAGCAGGCGCTACGTATGACCTATGACGCAATGCCTGAGCCGAAAATGGTTATGGCCTGCGGTGCCTGTGCCTGCGGCGGCGAAACCTATGGCAGCACTTATGCTGTTGTGGGGCGTGCGGCTGACGTTTTGCCGGTTGATATTGCTGTGCCCGGATGCCCGCCGAGACCGGCTGCGATTATTGTGGCTTTGTGTGCTGCGGCAGACATGCTGAAGGAAAGAATGTAATTGTGTTTTATAAAGGAATTAATCAGTATTTAATTACACTGATTAATTCCTTTTTTTGTATTTTTATTCTTGTACTCAGCTGTAATCCGTGATAATATATAGAAAATCAGTTACGCTTGATAAACTGATATAGGTAATACAAATGAGGGGGTTTGAAAAATGATTGTTTTTAGACCGGCAACTTTCAGCGATGTAGAACATATACACAAATTGCTGAATTATTATGCAAAAGAAGGCTTGATGCTGCCGCGTGCTCGCAATGCGATTTACGAGAATCTGCGCGATTATATTTTAGCGGTGGAAAATAACCGTCTGTTGGGCTGCGGTGCGCTGCATTTTGTCTGGGACCGCTTTGCGGAAATCCGCTCGCTGGCGGTGGAACCGAGCCTGCAGAAAACAGGTATAGGCCGTCAGCTGGTGGAGCATTTGGAAAAGGAGGGCATTGAGCGCGGAGTAACGATGTTTTTCACTCTGACCTATCAGCCGGGATTTTTTGCCAAGTGCGATTATATTGAAACTGCGAAGGATAAGCTGCCGCAGAAGGTATGGAAGGAATGCGTGTATTGTCCGCAGTATCCGTACTGCAATGAGATTGCTTTCATCAAGACAACGGTTGATTATGAGCCGTCGCAAATCAAATTCTAAAATTTAAGGGCTGCCGTGCGCATTTTGTCATCGGTGATGACGAGGCTGTGCTGAGGGCAGCTCTTTTATTTTTGGTCGTGGAATGTTACAATAATCAAATAGAGTATAAAAACCGCACGGTGATTTTGCCGTTGTGGTGGCAGATAAATTTACGGAAAAGAGGTTGAACTTATGAAATTATATTCCTGGAATGTTAACGGTTTGCGTGCCTGCATGACGAAGGGCTTTGCCGAATTTTTGCAGGAGGCAGCACCGGATATTATTTGTCTGCAGGAAACGAAGATGCAGCGCGAGCAGGCGGATTTTGTATTCCACGGCTACGAGGAGTATTGGAACAGTGCGGAGCGTAAGGGCTACAGCGGTACTGCTGTTTTTACGAAGGTTAAGCCTTTGGCTGTTACCTATGGACTGGGACAGGAGGAGCACGATAAGGAAGGGCGTGTGATTACGCTGGAGTTTGAGAGCTTTTATCTGGTGACGGTGTATACGCCTAATTCCAAGGATGGCCTGGCGCGTCTTGATTACCGCATGGTGTGGGAGGATGTGTTCCGTGCTTATCTGCAGGAGCTGGATGCTAAGAAGCCTGTTGTTGTCTGCGGTGATCTGAATGTGGCGGCTGAGGAGATTGATTTGAAGAATCCTAAGACTAACCGCAAGAATGCAGGCTTTACGGATGAGGAGCGTGCTAAGTTCCGTGAGCTGAAGGCTGCGGGTTTTACGGACAGCTTCCGTTATCTGCATCCGGAGGAGGTTAAGTACAGCTGGTGGAGCTACCGCTTTAAGGCGCGTGAGAAGAATGCGGGTTGGCGTATTGATTATTTTGTGGTGTCGGACAGAATTGCGGCTAAGCTGCAGAGCGCGGAGATTCACAATGAGGTTTTCGGCAGCGACCATTGTCCGGTAAGTGTTGAGCTGGATGTGTAAGGGTTGGTTCTGGCAGCGCAATTGTATATCGTTTCAATCAGAGCAATTTCTTAACGCAAATTTCGTGTGGAACCAAGACGAAGCGGCGCAAAACTCGCGCTATGCTAACAAATGCTACTATAAAAATTAGGCATAGCGCTCAGACATTGCGCCCCTTCTGTGGTTCCAGACACTCATTTGCTAAAATTGCTATTCATTACACGATATAACAATTGCTCGTTTTATACTTAATTTTTACGGTTTGTTTTACAGTTGGTGATGAACATGGATTTTAAAATTCAGGCTCCTTTTGAGCCTGCCGGCGACCAGCCGCAGGCGATTGCCAAGCTGGCGGAGGGAGTGGAGCAGGGCCTGCGCACGCAGGTGCTGCTGGGCGCGACGGGTACGGGCAAGACGTATACGATTGCGCAGGTTATTAACAAAGTGCGTAAGCCGACGCTGGTGATTGCGCATAATAAGACGCTGGCGGCACAGCTGGCGAGTGAGCTGAAGGCCTTCTTCCCGGAGAATGCGGTGGAATATTTTGTTTCGTATTACGATTATTATCAGCCGGAGGCCTATATTCCCCAGTCGGATACGTATATTGAGAAGGATGCTTCGATTAACGACGAGATTGATAAGCTGCGCCACAGTGCGACCAGCGCTTTGTTTGAACGCAAGGATGTAATTATCGTAGCCAGCGTTTCCTGCATTTACGGCTTAGGTGCGCCGCAGGAGTATTATGATATGGTGCTGTCGCTGCGCTTGGGGCAGATTATCGACCGCCAGAAGATTTTGCATAAGCTGGTGGAGATTCAATACAATCGTAATGATATTGATTTCAAGCGTGGTACCTTCCGTGTGCGTGGTGATGTGATTGAGGTTATTCCTGCAGCCTACGGTGAAAAGGCTGTGCGCATTGAAATGTTCGATGACGAGGTTGACCGCATTGTGGAATTTGATGTGCTGACAGGAGAGATTCTGGCGCAGCGCAACCATGTGGCGATTTTCCCGGCGAGCCACTATGTAACGAGCCGCGAAAACCTTGAACGTGCTATGAATGATATCCGCAAGGAGCTGGACGAGCGTCTTGATGAGCTGAATAAGCATGGCAGATTGCTGGAGGCACAGCGTCTGGAGCAGCGCACGAATTACGATTTGGAGATGATGCAGGAGATGGGCTACTGCTCCGGCATCGAAAACTATTCGCGTCATCTGGCAGGACGTAAGGCCGGTGAGCCGCCGTTTACGCTGGTAAATTATTTTCCCAAGGATTTTCTGTTGGTTGTGGATGAATCGCACGTAACGCTGCCGCAGATTCGCGCTATGTATGCCGGTGACCGTTCGCGTAAGGAGATGCTGGTGGAGCATGGCTTCCGTCTGCCTTCGGCCTATGATAACAGACCGCTGACCTTTGACGAGTTTCAGGCGCAGATTAAGCAGGCGATTTATGTTTCTGCTACGCCGGCGAAGTATGAGCTGGAGCAGGCAGACAATGTAGTCGAGCAGATTATCCGCCCGACAGGCCTGTTGGACCCGCAGATTGAAATTCGCCCGATTAAGGGACAGATTGATGATTTGTTGGGCGAAATCAACAAGGTTGCCGCTGCTGGTGAGCGTGTGCTGGTGACTACGCTGACGAAGCGCATGGCGGAGGATTTAACAGAATATCTTAAGCAGGCAGGTGTGCGTGTGCGCTATCTGCATTCGGAAATCGCCACGATTGAAAGAGCGGAGATTATCGACAGCCTGCGTGCCGGTAAGTTTGATGTGCTGGTAGGCATTAACCTGCTGCGTGAAGGCCTTGATTTGCCGGAGGTGTCGCTGATTGCGATTTTAGATGCCGATAAGGAAGGCTTTTTGCGCAGTGATACGGCGATGATTCAGACCATCGGCCGTGCTGCGCGTAATGCGCACGGTCGTGTTATTATGTATGCCGACCGCATTACCGACAGCATGCAGCGGGCGATAGACGAAACTAATCGCCGCCGTGAAAAGCAGCAGGCGTACAACGAGGAGCACCACATTACGCCGAAGACGATTTACAAGGAGCAGCGCCAGCTGATTAAGCTGACGAAGGTGGCAGACACCGAGGAGGCAACGTCCTATGGTAGCAGCAAGAAGCTGAAGCAGAAATCAACTAAGGAGCTGAACACGCTGGCCCGCGAGCTGGAAAGACGGATGCAGGAGGCGGCCAAGGCGCTGGACTTCGAGGCGGCGGCCGAGCTGCGTGACCAGCTGATTATTGTCAAGGGACAGCTGGGGCAGAAGCTGGTGCCGAAGAAAAAGAAAAAATAAATGCTGATGCGGGAGTTTGACTTTTCCTGCTTTGCGTTATATAATATACAAGATATTTTTATTCAAATTCTGTGAAGCGGAGCAGTAATCTGCAGTATCTTTCAGAAAGTCGGCGGTTGATGCGAGCCGGCAGTTAGGGCAGATGAACTCACCGTGAAGAAGCCGCAAGGAAATGTGCGGACGTGATGCTGCGTTAAGGCTAATTGAGTGGCGGCTGTAGCCGCAATCAGGGTGGTACCGCGAATTTTTCGTCCCTGACCTTCTTTAAGGTCGGGGATTTTTTATTTTCGACCAACAATAATACCTGGGAGGTAATGAAATGATTCAAGAAAAGTATGCTCCCCATGATATTGAAGCTAAATGGCAAAAATACTGGGAAGAAAACAAAACCTTTAAAGTAGAGATGGATAAGGATAAACCTAAATCCTACGTTCTGGAAATGTTCCCCTATCCGTCCGGCAACCTGCACATGGGCCATGTTCGTAACTATTCCATCGGCGACGTAATCGCACGTTTCCGCACCATGAAGGGCTTCAACGTGCTGCATCCGATGGGCTGGGACTCCTTTGGTATGCCTGCTGAAAACGCTGCTATCAAACACAACATTCCGCCTAAAAAATGGACTTTGGAAAACATCGCCAACATGACTCGTCAGCTGAAGGCTCTCGGTCTGTCCTACGATTGGGACCGCGAGGTTACCACCTGTAAGGAAGATTATTACAAATGGACTCAATGGTTCTTTGAGCTGTTCTACAAACGCGGTCTGGCAGTTAAAAAGGAATCTGCCGTAAACTGGTGCGACACCTGTAACACCGTATTGGCTAACGAGCAGGTTATTGACGGCAAATGCTGGCGCTGCGACCATGAGGTTGTTAAAAAGGATTTGAGCCAATGGTTCTTCAAAATCACCGATTATGCTGATGAGCTGCTGAAGGATCTTGACCTGCTGCCGGGCTGGCCCGAGCGCGTAAAAACCATGCAGCACAACTGGATCGGCCGCAGCGAAGGCTTGGAATTCTCCTTTGAAATCCCTGCACTTAACGATACTGTTGCTGTTTACACCACCCGTCCGGATACTGCTTACGGCGTAACCTTTATGGCTCTGGCTGCCGAGCATCCGCTGATTAAAAAGATTTGCGAAAACAATCCGAAGGCTGACGAAATCAACGCTTTCTGCGAGCGTGTTCGTAATCAGTCCGAAATTGAACGTACCTCCAGCGAATCCGAAAAAGAGGGCGTATTCACCGGCGTATACTGCATTAACCCGTTCACCGGCCGCAAGGTAGAAATCTGGGTAACCAACTATGTACTGTATGATTACGGTACCGGCGCTGTTATGGGCGTTCCTACCGGTGACCAGCGTGACTGGATGTTTGCAGACAAATACGGTATTGAAAAGATTGTTACCATCTGCCCGGTTGGCAAAGAGCTGAAGCTGGAAGAAATGACCTGCGCTTACGAAGAAAAAGAAGGCATGCTGGTTAACTCCGGCGAATTCACCGGCATGGAAATGCACAAGGCTATGAGCGCTATCATGGACAAGGCTGAAGCTGAAGGCTTCGGTAAACGCCGTGTAAACTATCGTCTGCGCGATTGGCTGATCAGCCGTCAGCGTTATTGGGGCGCTCCGATTCCTATCATTTACTGCCCGCACTGCGGCGAGGTTCTGGTTCCGGAAGACCAGCTGCCGGTTCGCCTGCCTGAGGACGTAAGCTTTACTGCCGGTGCTAAATCTCCGCTGGCAACCTCCGAGGAATTTGTTCACTGCAAATGCCCGAAATGCGGTGCTGACGCAACCCGCGAAACCGATACCATGGACACCTTCCTGTGCTCCTCCTGGTATTATCTGCGTTATACCGACGCACACAACGACAAGCTGCCGTTTGACAAGGAACTCAATAACTATTGGGGTCCTGTAGACCAATATATCGGCGGTATTGAGCATGCTATTCTGCATCTGCTGTATTCCCGCTTCTTTGTAAAGGTTCTGCGTGACGCAGGCCTGGTTGATTATGATGAACCGTTCAGCAACCTGCTGACTCAGGGCATGGTAATCAAAGACGGTGCTAAGATGAGTAAATCTCTGGGCAACGTTGTTTCTCCTGAAGAAATTCTTTCCAAATACGGTGCTGATACCGCGCGTCTGTTCATCCTCTTTGCTGCTCCGCCTGAAAGAGAGCTGGAGTGGAGCGACCAGGGCGTTGAAGGCTCCTTCCGCTTCCTGAACCGTATCTGGCGTATCGTACAAGCATTTGAAGCTGTTCTGGCACAAAAGGTTACCGAATACGATCACAGCAATCTGAACGAAGCAGATAAGGACCTGCGCCGTGTACTGCATAGCAGCATTAAGAAGGTTACCAACGATATCGAAACCCGCTTCAACTTCAATACTGCTATTTCCACTATGATGGAACTGGTTAACGCTCTCTATGCTTATAAAGAAGCTGCCAAAGAGCCGAATGCAGGTCTGATTTACGAAGCAATTTCCGACCTCATCAAGATGATGAGCCCGTTTGTTCCGCATATCACCGAAGAGCTGTGGCGCGGTGCTATTGATGCCAACAGCAGCGTACATGAACAGAGCTGGCCTGAGTGCGATGAAGAAGCCCTGAAGGTTGACAATGTAGAAATTGTTCTGCAGGTTAACGGCAAGGTTCGCGGTCGTCTGACTGTTCCGGCTGAAGCTACCAAAGAAGAGCTGGAGAAAATCGCTATGGCTGACGCTAACGTTCAGGCTCACATCGGCGATGCAACCGTACGTAAGGTTATTTGCGTACCCGGCCGTCTGGTAAACATCGTAGCGAAGTGACACCTACTTTGTCGCGAGCAATAGCGAAGCGAGAAAGTGAAATGGTGGAACGAATCCCCGTTGCGAGCGGATAGCGAGCAAGAAGAGGGGAGAAATAAAATTAGAAATAAAATCTGTCGCGAGTTTTAGTATTACTGGCCACTAACCACTAATTACTAACCGCGACCACCGCAGTTACAGCTGTCCTGCAGCAGGCAGTTTCCGCAGACTGTAGCGTGGACAAAAAAATAAGCAGTGCATGTCAGCAATGACATTATTTAGTAGTACTAAATAACGCTTACATTTTCAGAGTCTCTGAGAATAACGTAATTGTTATTCTTGGGGGCTCTTTTTGTTTTTTGTGATGTTTATTCAGCTTCTTTCATAACTGAAAGAAGTTGGCAAGAAAGGTTCGCGCTTTTTGGAAAGCGCGGCAAAATAAAAACTTTTTCGGGAGGAAAAGTTTTACCAAAAAGCTCTCTAAATCGGGTCGCTTTGCTGTTACTAGCGCTTGTTCGAAATTCTTTTAATTGTTCTTCGTAACCTATGATGTATTTTGTGATTTGTCTAAGCCTTGTATTGGGTGATTAAACTTCGCGTTAGTCCGAGCCTAAAAAATGCTTGCACATCCGTTGTTATGTTGTAGTAACCTTCAACTTACTACGAACCAAAGAGAATATAGTAAAGCATTTTTTGCTTAGCTTTTTTGCGGGCGCATCCAAGAAGCAAGCTCGTAGAGCGATGCTGATTGGTTTATGCGCGCCATGCGATAGCGTCCCAAGAGGCGTAGCCGATTGGTATGACGCGAACCGCTTAGTGCGAGCAAAAAAGCGACTGTTTCCCGCGCTTTTGCAAAGCGCGCCCCTTTCTTGTTACTTCTTTCGGGGACGAAAGAAGTAAACACAGAGCTTAAAAGTTAGATCTAATTTTTTACTAACATACTCAGGAGGTATCCCCATGCAAGCAAAATCTAAAAAACTGATTTTCATCGCCGTTCTCCTCACAGGCTGCATAATAACCAGCCTTATAAACACCAATGACAAAGCAAAAACATTGCCTGGCGGCAGTAGCCTGCCTCAGTCCGCACAAAGTGCTGTTACATCTAAAGCTGTGCAGGTAAAAACAGTACGCGTGCAGGTTAGCGGCGCAGTGCTGGAGCCGGGAATTTACGATGTGCCTGCCAACTGCAGAGTGGAAGAGGCCATTGCTGCTGCCGGCGGTCTGACGGAAAATGCCGACAGTGAACGCGTTAATCTGGTGCGTAAGGTGCGCGACGGTATGCAGATACGAGTACCGGTGCAGAAGGCTGCGCGGACAAGCAGAACACAGAGAAAAAACGCTCAGGCAAAGTCCGGTTTAGGTGAGAGTGCATCAGGAAAATCCGGCAGTGTTAAAGCAGGCTCAGGCAGAAACAACAGCATGATGCAGATTGTACGCATCAACAGCGCAAGCGCCGGTGAGCTGCAGCAGCTGCCGGGCATAGGTCCGGCGCTGGCGCAGCGCATTGTGGAAACAAGAAACAGTGGGCGTTTTACCAACGCGGATGATTTGCTGCGTGTGCCGGGAATAGGCAAAGCCAAGCTGGCAAAGCTGCGTGATTATGTGGAGGTGGATTAGTGCTGCAGAAAACACGTTATCTACGCTTATTTTTACCGGTCATGCTGCTTTGTATATTATCCTTTCGCTTGCTAACCGTGCTACCGTCCGCCGAGCAGCAGCTTGTTTCCTGCTTTGGGCGGCAACTGGTTGTGCAGGGTGCGGTGGAGCCTTTGAGCGTGCGCAGGCAGGATGGCTTCAGCAGTGCGATTCTACGTTGTCAAAAAGTATATAGCGATACGGAGCTTGCTTACAGCGGACGTTTGCGCGTGAGCGTGAAGGGCGAGCTGCCGCAGGCAGGCTGCGTGGTGCTTAAGGGGACGATGGAGCAGTTGGACAGCCTGCGTAACCCAGGAGGCTTTGACGCTGCAAGCTATAACAGAGTGCAGGAGCTGGGCGGACGGTTGCGCAAGGCGCAGCTGCTAAAGATAGAACCGCAGGTTTTGTGGTGGCAGCGTTTTGCTTTGTGGAACAAAAAGCTGAGCGAACGCATAGAGGCAGCAGCCGGCGCTGAACATGGGGCACTGCTGAGCGGCATGGTGCTTGGCGGCAGCGGCAGGCTGGATGAAGAAACACGCGAGCTGTTTACGGATAACGGGCTGGCACATCTTCTTTCTGTTTCGGGCACGCATATTGTGCTGCTCACAGGCCTGCTGCTTGCTTTGCTGCAGTGGGTACCGCTGCCATGGCGTAAGGTTATTGTTATCATTTTGCTGGCTGCCTATGCTTTGCTCTGCGGCTTGCGTCCTCCGGTGCTGCGAGCACTGGCTATGAGCAGCGTTCTGCTGCTTGGCGGCAGCGGTGCAGAGCGCGGGCGCTTGCTGTGTCTGGTGGCGTCACTGCTGTTGTGCCTGCAGCCGTTATGGCTGGCCGATATCGGTTTTCAGTTATCGTTCGGAGCGGCGGCCGGTCTTTTGTGGCTGTTGCCTGCATGCCAAAGGCTGCTGCCGCAGGCCTTGCCTGCGCCGATAGGCGAGGCGGCAGCAGTTTCACTGGCAGCACAGCTGGCTGTACTGCCGCTGGAGGTTTATTATTTTCACCAAATTTCGCTGATTGCCCTGGTAAGCAATATCGTGCTGGTGCCGGTGTTGGAAATTACCGCGCAGATGGCACTTGCAGGAGCGCTGCTGCATGTTTGCGGCGATTATCTGCTGCAGCTTGCAGCCTGGTTGGTAGCGCAGGTGCTGACGCAGGCGCGTTTTTTTGCTGAATTGCCGTATAGCACTGTAGTTATCGGCAAGCTGCCTGCTTATTGCTTTGTAATCTATTATGCAGCGCTCTTTGTGTGGGCGGATTTCTCCTGGCTGCAATTTTGGAGCAACAGGGAGCGTCGCTGCATCCTGCTGCTGAACGCTTTGCTGCTTGCCGGGACGCTTGCTTATCAGCAGTATCGCACGCTGCCACTGGCCTGCTATTTTCTGGATGTGGGGCAGGGTGACTGCGCTGTTATCGTCACGCCGTCGCAGCGGGTGGCAATTATTGATACCGGCGGCTTAAAGAATATATCGACTGCAACGCGCGTGATAACCCCGTTTTTACGCTATCTGGGCAAGCGTGAGGCGGATATCCTGCTTTTGAGCCATTATGATTTTGACCATGTGGGCGCTGCGGCGGATTTGCTGCGACAGCTGCGGGTGAAAAAGCTGCTTCTGCCTAACGAAGCACTGACGGAGGAAAGCAAAAGGGTACGGCAGGAAATTTTGGCGCAGGCCGGCAGGACGCAGGCGCATGTAGTACAGAGCGGTGAACGCTATGCGTTGGATGATAATGCAGAGCTTGTTTTGGTTGATGTACCGCAGCAGGCTGTGCCGGGAAATGAAGCCAGCACGCTGGCGGCGCTGCAGAGTGCGCAGGGCAGCGTGCTGTTTACAGGCGACATGGGGGAGGAACGCGAGCGAGGGCTGCAGCTGCAGCAGTACACTGTGCTGAAGGCAGGACATCACGGTTCGCATTACAGCAGCAGTATTGGTTTTCTGGAGCAGGTGCGCCCACGGCTGACAGTGATTTCTTGCGGACGCGGCAACCGCTACGGCCATCCGCATCAGGAAACGCTTGAGCGTTTGCAGGCCATAGGCAGTGCTGTTGTCCGAACGGATGAGCTGGGGTGCATTAAAGTTGTTTTTGACGCAGAGGGAATAAAATGCTATGGCTACGCTGATTTACAGTGAAGCTGTTGTCAAAATATAACTCATAAGTTATAATTAAATAAAAAGATTTCAAATTAAGGAGTGAGGAAAGTGAAGAATAGCGCAGTAGGCTATGAATGGCAGGATGTCAGAAAGAATATTTTTACACCGGAAGAAATTTCCGCAAGTGATTTGCGAGTTGCCTTAATCGGTGAACTGATCAAGGCACGTCAGGATAAGGGAATAACCCAAAAGCAATTAGAGCTTTTGAGCGGAGTAAAGCAACCTGTAATTGCCAGAATGGAAAACGGTACATCTATTCCTAAAATCAGTACAATCTTAAAAATACTTGCACCTTTGGGCAAGACTTTAGCCATTGTACCGTTAGAAAAATAATAAGAGGGAATACAGATGGATATTAAACCGGAAAACCTGATTTCACTATTACAACAGCATAAGCCGCTGCCGCAGGCGCAGGTACTGCTTTTGTGCGGCGAGGAGGATTACTACCGCAACAGCATTATTGCCGCGCTGCCGGAATATGTTTTTGGCGATACGCCGGAGGCTGACCGCGAAATAACGGTTTTTGACAAGCAGACTGATTTAGCTGAGTTAATGGCTGCAATTAATACTTATCCTTTTTTTTGCGGAAAATCACTAGTTGTTTTAAATGACGAAAACTTGTGGGCTGTTCGCAAGAAGAAAAATGATAATGTTTCTGTTGATAATGAAGAAGCTAATGAAGAGTCTGTTAGTCAGCAAGACGAAGAAATTGATACTAAAAAAATTGAAAGATTAACTGCTATTCTTACTGATATACCTGATTATTGTACTGTAGTATTGAATGGGAAAAAATTTGATAAACGTACCAAGTTATATAAAGCGCTTAAGCAAAAGGCAATCATTTGTGAGTGTAACAGAATCAAGGAAAAACAATTGCCAGATTGGCTTAATGCGCAAGCAAACACTTATGGAGCTAGGTTTACATATGATGCCATAGAGGTGATAGTGGATATTTTCGAATCCGTTATGGAAGATTTACCGCTTGGAGTTTTAAAACAAGAGATTGATAAACTAGCTATCTATACTGCAGGGCGTAAACAATGGACTGCGCAGGATGTTTTGAATGTTGTTATTGCGCCTGGTAATACATCTGCCTTTGCTATAACTAATTTTGTAGCAGATGCAAAGTTGAAGGAAGCATTGGAAGTTATGGCAATAGAAAAAAAACGAGGAACAAACATATTGCCATTATGTGCTAGAATACAGTTTAAGCTACGTCAACTATTGAGATATCATGAATTAAAAAGCAGAGGCTATGACTACAACAGTATGATGAAAGAGCTTAACTTAAGATCTGGTGCAATGAGCTATACTGTAAAGCAAAGCCGTCATTTTAATGAAAAAAAATTACGGCAGGCTATTATTGCAATTAATGAGATAAATATCAATATACGCCGTGGACGACGCGATTATGGTGCGGTGGAGGAAGTGTTAAT
>CAVCLW010000046.1:0-19125 GCA_963603005.1 Escherichia coli
ATATTCCAGGACTATTTTCTTCTTTAGTTCAAAACTGTATTTTGCCATTAAAAAAACGACCTCCTAAAATTAGATTTTTAGGTCTAACTTTAGGGGGTCAGTTCATAACTCAACAGCCTTAAAACGGTCTTTATATTCTGCCTAATTACAGCAACGCTCTAACCAGTTGCCCGCTTTCTCTGCGTCCACATCCTTAATCAGCATTATTTCACTTTGCAAAATCTGCTTCGTACTGTGCAGCAATCTGCGCTCACCTACGGAAATTTTCTTTCTGCGTTCTAAAATAGTCAGTATTTTAAAGATTCTTGCGACTTCAGCAACACTGCCGCTTTTTATTTTCTGCATATACAGCTGAAAGCGCCGATTCCAGGAAATTGCCTTCACCGTCTGTACATCTGGTACTTCTTGCAGCGTATTCTGAATTATTGCCAGAGTTTCATCATCGCCAATATAACGTAAACCTAATTTTTCAGCGTTTTCTACCGGTACCGACACTGTCATATTGTCAAAAAGCATTTGTAAAATGTAATACTTCACAGTCTCGCCATCCTGTATATGTGCTTCTATATCCTTGATAATAGCTCCACCATGAAGCGGATATACCACTCTGTCACCCATCGCAAACATCTTCAACCCTCCTAAAATTATAATTCTGATAAATACATTGTAGCACGCCCCTTCTTTGTTGTCAAAAATATTTTATTTTACCACTATCTTTCTAATATGTCAACCTTTAACTAGGAAGTTGGTCTATCTTCAGAATTCTTTTAACATTTAGTAATAAAACTACACTTAAAAGAATAATATTTTACAAACTGTTAACTAATTACGGCTTCTGCTGCCCCGTTAAGCTCTTGCAAAAGATATTTTTTTCTTGCATAATATAAGTGTCTAAAACAGTAAAGGAAGTAAAAATTATGGACAGCAACGAAAAATATGAATTATTATTAACACAGCTTCGCGCAAAAGAAGGCTTTATCTGCGATATGGATGGTGTTATCTACCACGGAAATAACCTGTTGCCAGGAGTAAGAGAATTCGTAAACTGGCTCTATGAAGAAAAAAAGAGCTTTTTGTTTTTGACTAACGCCAGCGAACGCAGTCCCAAAGAACTGCAGCAAAAGCTTTTACGTCTGGGACTGGAGGTTGACGAAAGTCATTTCTATACCAGTGCTCTCGCCACTGCCAAATTTATCCATTCGCAGGCCCCCGGCTGCAGTGCCTACGTTATCGGCGGCCCCGGTCTTGTCAATGCGCTTTATGATGCCGGCATCACAATGAATGATGTTAATCCCGATTACGTTGTAGTCGGCGAAACAAATTCTTATAATTATAATATGATTCTCAAGGCAGTAAGCCTGATTAACCAAGGAGCACGCCTGGTTGCAACAAACAGCGACCTTACCGGCCCCTCTGATTTCGGTATCATCCCCGCCTGCCGCGCACTGGTCGCACCTATTGAGCTTGCTACCGGCAAAAAGGCTTACTTTGTCGGCAAACCTAACCCCTTGATGATGCGCACAGGCTTACGTCTGCTGGATGTTCATTCAGAGGATGCTGCTATGATCGGCGACCGTATGGATACAGATATCGTTGCCGGTATGGAAAGCGGTCTGATGACAGCTCTTGTTCTGAGCGGCGTAAGTACGTTGGAAAATATTAAGGAATTCTCCTACCGTCCGTCTATCATCTTAAACGGCGTCGGTGATATTCCGAACAAATAATGTTATACCTCACGGACTGCCGCACTCGGCAGTCCTTTTTCTTTAGCGCAGCACTTGACTTAAAGTACACTCTAACATGTATAATGTAAGCAAGAATTATATAAAGGAGCCTTACTGAATAATATGCGTATCTTTCTTTTCGTCGGTACGATTGATGCTCTCATGAGTATCATCGGTTATATGTATTATCGCCATTATCTGCCCTTCGGCCGCACACTGACCTTCGGGCTTATATATCTGCTGATGGCACTCGGCACAGCTATCAGTGTCATTCTGCCGCAGGGAACGCCTCATTTTCTGCTCAAGCTCACTGCGTGGATAGAAGGACTTTGGATTGGGTTTTGCTACTACACACTTCTGTTGGCCATCATTCATCTTCTCTGCCTGCTTTTCAGTAAGCTGGGCGGTTGGCAGCTGCCTTCAGCCAAAATCAGTATCATCGGCCTTGCCTTTATCTGCTGCTTCATTACCTGGGGCAGCTGGCGCGCCTTTCACCCGACAGTACGCACAGAAGCGCTGGTAACGGAAAAGCTGCCGCAGAATGCTCATTATAAAATTGTCTTTCTCACCGACCTGCATATGGGAAGAATACTCGGCCATGACTACGCCGAACGTCTGGCAGCACGTGTCAATGAGCAAAAGCCAGACTTTGTTGTAGTCAGCGGCGATATGCTTGACGAGCGTATTTTTTATGTAGAAGAGGAGGATACGCTTTCTGCTCTGGCTCAAATCAAAGCGCCTGTCTACATGGCCTTCGGCAACCATGATTATCTTGATGAACCATTGCGCTGGCAACAAATGCTCACAGACAATGGCTTCTACATCCTGCGCAATACCGATACCATTATCGACAACAAAATCAAAATAACCGGTATAGATGATTACAGCAAAAACCGTACCAACAGCCAGCTTATAAATCTTTCCTCCCAAAATAAAGACTACTACAGTATTCTGCTCGATCATCAGCCTCGCCGTATGGATGCCGCTGCAGATGCGGGCTATGATCTTTATCTGGCTGGTCATACGCATACAGGCCAGCTTTTTCCCAACCGTCTGGTAACGAAAAAAATGTACAAGTTGGATTATGGACGTACAAACTTTGGTAATCTGACCGCAATCACCAATAACGGCTACGGCTTTTGGGGACCTCCGGTTCGTACAGAGGTTGCTCCGGAAATGGTTGTATTGGAGCTGCGGGGAAAATAACTTCTTCCGGATAAAGCTTTCCAAAAAAAATACACAGCAGACTAATATAATCTGTTGTGTTACAAAAAATAGGACCACTGCGTGTTTATAGCGTAGTGGTCCTTTTGATTGGCATTATTCAGCTTTTTCTTCTTTAGGTGCTTCAACAATTATTTTGGCATCAACAACATTTTTCTTAATGGACTCAATGCCGCGTTTGCAGCCTGCCATTGCCTTGTAGCCTTCACCGGTAGCAATAATCTGTCCGTTTGTTGCCTTCAAACGGAAGCGGAATTCTCCGGCCTTGTCTTTATAAACCTCAAATTTAGGATGCTTACAAGGGGTAAAGCCTTCAGCCGTCTGGTCCTCTATCGGAGCAACAGGAGCATTGTTGATAACACTGGCAATACCTTTACGGCAATACTTTTCGTCCTTATAAACCTGAGAGCTGGCAATGACTTCACCATTTGCAGCTTTTAAATTAAATTTAACGCCATTTTTTGCCTGAGAAATTACGAATTTACCCATTTTGCAGCCTCCTTTAAATTTAGTATGGTCTATATGTTTATTTTATGCCATCAGCAACAAAAACACAAGTATTTTTATTAAAGCTATACCATTTAGCAATTTTTAATCGATAACATTCTCTAAAGAGCCAATTTTTTCGATAGAGCAAATGATTTTATCGCCATGCTGCAAGAATGTCGGCGGTTTCATACCCATACCGACACCTGCCGGAGTACCGGTAGCAATAATTGTACCCGCAGCTAGTGTCATACCCTCTGACAGCTCTGCAATGGCCCCACAGACACTCTGAATCATATAACGGGTATTACTGCTCTGGCGCAGCTCTCCGTTAACCGTACAGCTGATATCAAGAGCCTGCTCATCGCCGATTTCATCCGCTGTAACAATACACGGTCCCATAGGTGTAAAACCGTCAAGGCTTTTTCCCAGATACCATTGCTTATGACGCGTCTGCAGATTACGTGCGCTGATATCATTAATAATTGTATAACCGAAAATATAATCTCTGGCGTTTTCTTTGCTTACACCTTTAGCATCTTTAGCTAAAATCACTCCCAACTCTGCCTCATAGTCAAGGCTGTCTACTAAGCCTTCATAACGAGGAACACTCTCGCCGCTTGCGGTTGCTCTGTTAACACGCTTGGAAAAGTAAATTGTGTAGGGACGTTCACCACCGAAGGCTTCGCTGGAAAAACGTCCTGCTTCCTGAGCATGTGCATCATAATTAATACCGAGGCAGACTACATCCTGACGCGGATGAACGATAGGTGCCAACAGCTTTACTTCCGCAAGCTTGATTGCAGCGCCCTGCAGAACATCATCATTATCAGCCAGACGCTCCAGCTTTGCCTTCACCTCATGCGTATAACGGCATATCAATTCATTCATATCCGCAACTGCCAGTTCCGGCACAAGTCTTGCCAATAAATTCAGTCTGTAAACTGCTTCATTCTCACGAAAGCCAACAAGAATTTCCTCACGTCCCGCTATCTCTACTGTATAAAAACGCATTATATCTTCCTCCTCTTGGAATATTGATAGTTTGTATCATGCTAAAGCTATAGTATTTTCGAATCATATATCCGGAAATAGGATTAGCATAACATTATTATACACATACAATCCCCGGAACGCAAAAAAAGCAGGAACCGAAGTTCCTGCTTTTTACAGCTCTAAATTAGATGAGTTCGATGATAGCCATTTCAGCTGCATCGCCACGGCGAGGACCTACTCTGTAAATGCGAGTAAAGCCGCCTTGTCTGCCTTCATATTTCGGAGCAATTTCTTCAAACAGTTTTTTGGTAATGGTTTCGTCAACCAGAACTGCCATAACCTGACGACGAGCATGCAGGTCATTGTGTTTTGCCAAAGTAATCAGTTGAGCGGAATGCTTAGCAACTTCTTTAGCTTTGGTAACGGTGGTTTCGATCTTACCATATTTGAAGAAGGAAGTTAAAATGCTGCGAAACAGAGCCTTACGGTTGCTGGAGTTACGACCCAGTTTTCTGTATGCCATGTACTTCTGACCCCCTTAATTATTCTTCATCGTTTTTACGAAAATGCAAGCCCATATCCTCAAGTTTCTTTTTAATCTCTTCCAGAGATTTACTACCCAAGTTACGAACTTTAATCATATCAGCTTCTGTTTTCTGGATCAATTCTTCGACAGTATTGATACCTGCACGTCTCAGGCAGTTATTGCTGCGGACGGACAAATCCAAATCGTCGATAGACATTGTGTTTTGACCTTCTTGCTTGCTCGGTTCGGGAGCTTCAGGCTCAGAACCGCCAGCTACAGTGATTACAGAACCTTTGCCATCACTGGTCTGGAACAGCTTGAGATAGTCAATCAGGATGGTGGAAGCCATGTCAACAGCTTCATCAGGCTTTATGCTGCCATCTGTCCAAACTTCCAAAGTAAGCTTGTCATAGTTGGTAACATTACCTACGCGGGTATCGTTAACAGCAAATTTTACTCTGGTAATCGGAGAGTAAATGGAGTCTACCGGAATAACGCCGATAGGCTGATCAGGCTGTTTATTTTTGTCCGCAGGTACATAGCCACGGCCTTTATCAATATGGATTTCCATATTGAAAACTGCGTCTTTATCTAAAGTCGCAATATGCAGCTCAGGGTTCAGAATTTCAACATCACTATCAGCAATGATATTTGCAGCAGTAACTTCCTGTTCACCGGAACATTCGATACGCAGAATCTTTTCCCCTTCACCTTCCATTTTAAGGCACAAAGCCTTAATGTTCAGGATGATATCAGCAACATCCTCACGAACACCAGGAATGGTAGCAAACTCATGCAGAACACCGTCAATCTTGACGTAGGTTACTGCAGCACCCGGCAGGGAGGACAGCAGCACACGACGCAGGCTGTTGCCCAGCGTGATGCCGTAGCCTCTCTCGAGCGGCTCCCAAACGAATTTGCCATAACGACCATCTTCGCTGACATCAGATGTAACCATCTTAGGTTTTTCAATTTCAATCATTCGGAAAGCCTCCTTCTATCGCGTATTACCACAATACGTCTCATAAGTGGGTGGCACAAGATATTCACTAATTATTTGGAGTACAACTCTACGATGAAGTGCTCTTCAATAGGAACATCAATTTCCTCACGAGTCGGGAAACGGTCTACCTTACCGCTAACGTTAGCAGCGTCCAGTACCAGCCAAGCCGGAACTGCTTTGGTAGCCAGAGTTTCGTCCATGCCTTTGAAGTATTCTTTAGCACGGCTGTTTTCCATAACGGTTACAACATCGCCAACTCTTACCAATGCGGAAGGAATGTCCAGACGTTTGCCGTTAACAGCAATGTGGCCATGTCTTACGATTTGGCGAGCCTGACGGCGGGTGTTAGCCAAGCCGAGGCGGAAAACTACGTTGTCGATTCTTCTTTCGAGGAGGATCAGCAGGTTTTCACCGGTGATGCCTTCCATCTTTTTAGCTTTATCATAGTAGCCACGGAATTGTTTTTCCAGTACGCCATAGATAAATTTAGCTTTTTGTTTTTCAGTTAACTGAATGCCATATTCGCTCTTTTTTCTGTTTTGGCGGCGAACTTGGCGTTTAGATTCCTTGCTAATGCCCATGAATGCGGGAGCTAAGCCCAAAGATCTGCATCTTTTCAGGACAGGAGTTCTATCAATTGCCATCTATTTACACCCCCAATTATACTCTTCTACGTTTCGGCGGACGGCAGCCGTTATGCGGGATCGGAGTAACGTCTTTAATAGAGTTAACTTCCAGACCTGCAGCCTGAAGTGCACGAATTGCTGCTTCACGGCCAGCGCCAGGACCTTTTACATATACTTCTACTTGTTTCAAGCCATGCTCCATAGCAGCTTTGGTTGCTTCTTCAGCAGCCATTTGTGCAGCAAACGGAGTGCTCTTACGGCTGCCACGGAAACCGAGGCCGCCTGCGGAGGCCCAGCTCAGAACATTACCTTCGGTATCAGCGATGGTAACGATAGTATTATTGAAGGTGGAGCGGATATGTGCTACACCGTTGATTACGTTTTTGCTAACTTTTTTCTTGTTGCGAACAACTTTCTTGCCAGCCACTGGTTTATCCCTCCCTCGCTAATTATTTCTTCTTGCCTGCAATAGTACGTTTCGGACCTTTACGGGTGCGGGCATTGTTTTTAGTGTTTTGACCACGAACAGGCAGACCCATACGATGTCTTCTGCCACGATAGCTGCCAATTTCAATCAGACGTTTAATGTTCAGGGATTCCTCACGGCGGAGGTCACCTTCAACTTTATAGTCCTGATCCAGAGTTTCACGGATCTTAGCAACTTCTTCTTCAGTCAGGTCGCGAACGCGAGTGTCCGGGTTAATACCGGTTTTAGCTAAAATTTCACGAGAGAGAGTCAGGCCGATGCCGTAGATGTACGGCAGAGCATACTCAATACGTTTATCTCTCGGTAAATCGACACCAGAAATACGTGCCATTAATGTGCACCTCCTTCTTATCCTTGTTTTTGTTTATGTTTCGGGTTTTCGCAAATTACCATTACATGGCCTTTACGTTTAATGACTTTGCATTTTTCACATATTGGCTTAACAGACGGTCTTACTTTCATAATTTAAACCTCCTCTTTGCCTGTTGGATTATTTATACCGATAAGTAATTCTTCCACGATTGAGGTCGTACGGAGTAAGCTCCACGGTAACCTTATCACCAGGCAAAATCTTGATGAAGTTCATACGAATCTTACCGGATATATGTGCTAAAATTGTATGGCCGTTAACCAGTTGAACTTGGAACATAGCATTGGGAAGTGCTTCTAAGATTGTACCTTCAACCTCAATAACATCCTGTTTGGACACTGTTGTACCTCCTTATTTGCTACATCCGAGACTAACTTTAACGTCGGCATACACTTTATCGATAGGCTGCAAGCCATCGATTTCTTTGTACAGGCCTTGTTTTTTGTAGTACTCAATTAACGGTTCTGTTTGTTCATGATATGCATGCAGACGATTTACAACGGTTTCTTCTTTATCGTCGTTACGTTGATAAAGGTTGCCGCCGCATTTGTCGCAAACATTTTCTACCTTGCTGGGGTTAAAGCTTACATGATAGGTAGCACCGCAAGCTTTGCAGATACGGCGGCCAACTACACGCGCAACCAGCTCGGAGTCAGGAACAGAGATATTAACAACACCGGTCAATTTAATGCCCAGGTCTTTGAGGATTCCGTCGAGAGCAACTGCTTGCTCCTCAGTTCTCGGGAAGCCATCTAAGATGAAACCATTTGCACATTCGGGTTTGGACAAGCCTTCACGAACAATGCCGATGGTTACGACGTCGGGGACAAGTCCGCCAGCGTCCATGTATTTTTTTGCCTCTTTACCAAGTTCGGTGCCTGCGCTTACTGCTGCACGGAACATGTCTCCTGTGGAGATATGAGGGATTTTAAATTCATCAATGAGTTTTTCTGCTTGAGTGCCTTTACCAGCACCCGGAGGTCCCATTAAAAGAATGTACATTCTGAACTCCTCCTATTTCATAAAGCCATGATAATGACGCATCAGAACCATGGACTCTATTTGCTTCATAGTTTGTAATGCAACACCAACAACGATCAACAAAGCGGTACCGCCGAAGTACACACCTTCAATGCGGGTTACCCATCCGATAACATGAGGCATCAGCGCAATTAATGAGAGGAAAATCGCACCGGCCAAAGTTATTCTGGACATTACCTTGTCAAGATATTCTGTAGTAGGATTACCGGGTCTTAAACCGGGAATAAAGCCACCGTTCTTTTTGATATTATCGGAAAGATCTCCGATGTTCAGGCTTACTGCTGTATAGAAGTAAGTGAAGAACAAAATCATCAGAACATATAATGTGGTCTGCAGCGGGCTGCCCCACTGAAAGAGCTTACCCATTGCTTTAACCCAGGGAACATCAACGAACTGAGCAATTGTTACAGGGAACATCAACACCGAAGAAGCGAAGATGATCGGAATAACGCCTGCCTGGTTGACCTTCAGAGGGATATAGCTTGTATGACCGCCATAAGCCTTTTTGCCTACTACACGCTTAGCATACTGAACGGGGATTTTGCGAATACCCTCAGAAATGATAATTACGAAAACTACCATCGCCAGGGCTATAGCCGCGAACAAAATAACGTTCAATAAGCTTACCGTGCCAGCCTGCAGATATTGGAAAATTACCTTAAGTCCATCAGGCAGTCTGGATACGATACCGGCAAAGATTATCAGGGAAATACCATTGCCGACACCGCGAGCTGTAATCTGCTCGCCTATCCACATAAGGAAAACGGTTCCTGCAGTAAGTGTGATAGCAATAAGCAGAATTGAGAAAATCCCGGGGTTATTAATCGCCATCTTCAGGCCGTAGGCCATACCGCAGGCTTGGATAAACGCCAAAGCTACCGTCAGCATACGTGTAAGCTTTGTCGTTTTCTTGAAGCCTTCCTCACCTTCCTTGGACCACTGTTCCAAGGTCGGTACAACTACCTTCAATAACTGTAAAATAATTGAAGCATTGATATATGGGGTAATACTCATAGCAAAAATGGAGAATTTGCTCAAGGCGCCGCCACTGAACATATCAAGCAGTCCGAAGAGATTACCGCTGCGGAAAAGCTGTTCAATGACAGAAGCGTTTACGCCAGGAACAGGTATATGTGTTCCAGCCCTGAATACGATGAACATGGCGAGAGTAAATAAAACTTTTTGCCTGAGTTCTGTTATTCTAAATATGTTTGCAAGGGCTGCTAACACTTTAGATCACCTCAATCTTACCGCCAGCTGCAACGATTTTCTCTTCAGCGGATTTGCTGAAGCCCATAGCTTGTACAGTAAGCTTTTTGGTTAATTCGCCATTGCCAAGAATACGGATGCCGTCACGAATGTTCTTAACAACACCTTCTTCAATAAGCATTACGGGTTCAACAACGGTGCCGTCCTCAAAACGATTGAGTACGGAAACGTTGATTTCAACATAATCTTTACCAAATTTATTGTAGAAACCGCGTTTAGGAAGACGCAGGTACAGAGGTCTTTGACCACCTTCAAATCCAGGGCGCTTAACACCGCCGGAACGGGATTTCTGACCTTTCTGGCCTTTGCCGGAAGTCTTGCCCAAGCCACTGCCCAGGCCACGACCTACGCGAACTGCTACACGTTTAGATCCCGGAGCGGGAGACAATTCATGTAAATTCATCTTCAGTACACCTCCTTGTCTTACGCTTCTTCAACCTTCACGAGATGTTCAACCTTGTGAACCATGCCGCGAATAGTCGGAGTATCTTCTTTAACAACGCTAGTATTGATTTTACCTAAGCCCAGAGCTTTAACGGTTGCACGCTGATCTTTGGGGTAACCGATCAGGCTGCGGGTCAGGGTGATTTTAATTTGTGCCATGACAAAGTCCTCCTTAGCCCAACAATTCTTCTACGGTTTTACCACGCAGAGCTGCAACAGCTTCAGCACTCTTCAAGGATTTCAGACCTTCAATGGTTGCACGAACCATGTTGTTCGGGTTGGAAGAGCCTTGAGATTTAGTAAGAATATCACGAACGCCAGCCAGTTCCAGTACGGCACGTACAGGGCCGCCAGCGATAACGCCGGTACCTTCTGCAGCCGGTTTCAGGAATACGCGGCCTGCGCCGAATACACCGATGTTTTCATGAGGAATGGTAGTACCAACCAGCGGTACAGTAACCAGGTTTTTCTTAGCGTCTTCAACGCCTTTACGAATAGCTTCAGGAACCTCTGCAGCTTTACCCAGGCCCATGCCTACATGACCATTTTCATCACCTACAACAACAAGTGCAGCGAAGGAGAAACGACGTCCGCCTTTAACAACCTTAGCAACACGGTTGATGAAAACGACTTTTTCTTGTAATTCGTTTTCTTTATTTTCGAAGTTCGCCACTTTATTTCCTCCTTCTCTTAGAATACCAGGCCAGCTTCGCGAGCAGCTTCAGCCAGGGCAGCTACACGGCCGTGGTACAGATAGCCACCACGATCGAATACAACTTCTTTTACACCCTTAGCCAGCGCTTTTTCAGCGATTGCTTTGCCTACAGCTTTAGCAGCCTCAATGTTGCCGCCGTAGTTTTCTTTCAGATCTTTTTCAACGGTGCTGGCAGCAGCGATAGTTTCGCCGGTCTCATCGTTAATAACCTGTGCATAAATGTTGGACAGGGAACGGTATACGTTCAGACGAGGTTTTTCAGCAGTACCGATAATATATCTACGAGAACGGAGATGACGTTTTTGACGTTTCTCGTTTTTATCAACTCTGTTAAGCAAGAGTTTCACTCCCTTCTTTTAGAAATTATTTCTTGCCTTTAGCGCCGGCTTTACCAATCTTACGACGAACATGTTCGCCTTCGTAACGGATACCTTTACCTTTGTAAGGTTCAGGCGGACGCAAAGTACGGATATCTGCAGCAACTGCACCTACAACTTCTTTATCAGCACCGCTAACAACGATCTTGTTCGGAGCGGGAACTTCAAAAGTAATACCTGCAGGCGGCTCTTTTACAACCGGGTGAGAGAAACCCAGAGTGAAGTTAATGTTTTGGCCTTGCTTAGCAGCACGGTAACCAACACCATTAATTTCCAGAGTTTTGCTGAAGCCTTGGGTTACACCGATGATCATGTTGTTGATCAGGGTGCGGGACAGACCATGCAGAGAACGGCTTTCTTTTTCATCGTCCGGACGTTCAACGGTGATTACACCATTGTCCATGGTCAGCTTCATGTTTTTATTGATTTGGCGAGTTAATTCGCCTTTAGGACCTTTAACGGTCACGTGATTATCTTCAATAGTAACTGTTACACCAGCGGGAACAGTAATTGGCATCTTACCAATTCTAGACACGTACGAGCACCTCCTATCTTTTTAGTATTACCATACGTATGCAAGAACTTCGCCGCCCAAGCCTGCTTTACGAGCAGCTTTGTCGGTCATCAAGCCTTGGGAAGTAGAAATTAATGCAATACCCAGACCTCCGAGGACTCTAGGCAGTTGGTCTTTTTGAGAGTAAACTCTCAGACCAGGTTTGGAAATACGTTTAATACCGGAGATTACCTTCTCTTTATTAGCACCGTATTTCAGGCTGACGCGGATAACATTTTGTTTGCTGTCAGCAATAACTTCGAAATCTTTAATGAAACCTTCGGCTTTCAGGATTTCAGCAATAGCCAGCTTAATCTTGCTGCCGGGGATTTCAACTTTATCATGATGAACTGAATTTGCGTTACGAATACGGGTAAGCATATCAGCAATCGGGTCAGTCATTACCATACTTAAATACCCTCCTTCCTTGTTGTCTGTCTTACCAGCTTGCTTTGGTTACGCCCGGAATAGCTCCTTTATAAGCATATTCACGGAAGCAGATACGGCAGAGGCCAAATTTACGCATATAGCCATGAGGTCTGCCGCAAACTTTGCAGCGGTTATAATGACGAACTTCGAATTTCGGTTCGCCTTTCCATTTTTCGATCAGGGCTTTTTTAGCCAATGTGTTCCCTCCTCACTTATGCGCCGAACGGCATTCCGAGGAGTTTGAGCAGCTCTCTAGCTTCCTCGTCTGTCTTAGCGGTAGTCACAATGATGATATCCATGCCACGAACTTTATCGATCTTATCATATTCGATTTCCGGGAAAATCAATTGTTCTTTCAGACCCAGTGCGTAGTTGCCACGGCCGTCAAATGCAGAAGCATTTACGCCACGGAAGTCACGTACGCGCGGAAGAGCGAGATTCATCAGTTTATCAAGGAAATAGTACATACGGTCGCCACGCAGGGTTACTTTAGCACCCAGAGGCATGCCTTGACGTACTTTGAAAGCTGCGATGGATTTCTTAGCTTTGGTGATAACAGGTTTTTGACCTGCGATCTGAGTCATATCAGCAACTGCGCTTTCCAGAGCTTTGCTGTTGCCTACAGCCTCGCCAACACCCATGTTGATTACAACTTTCTCAATTTTAGGGATTTCCATTACGTTTTTATATTGGAATTTGTCATGCATAGCCTTAGCTACTTCAGACAAATATTTTTCTTGCAATCTGGTCTTTGCCATTCAGTTATTTCCTCCTTTCCCGGAAAATTATTTATCGATTACTTCACCGCATTTTTTGCAGGTTCTTACGAAAGCACCAGCAACTTCGGTCTTTTTAATACGGGTAGCTTGTTTGCAAACCGGGCATACCAGCATTACTTTGGAAGAAGCGAGCGGAGCTTCTTTAGTAATGATGCCGCCTTGAGGATTTGCCTGAGACGGTTTGGTATGACGTTTTACTTTATTCACGCCTTCAACAACCACTTTGGCTTTCTTAGGCAGAGCTTCAACGATCTTACCTTGCTTGCCTTTATCCTTACCGGACAGTACAAGAACGGTATCGCCTTTTTTAACATGCAGCTTTACAGCATTTGCCATGTCAAGAACACCTCCTTACAGTGCGTTATCTAATTTCTTACAGCACTTCCGGTGCCAGAGAAATGATTTTCATGAAGTCTTTTTCGCGAAGTTCGCGGGCAACAGGCCCAAAAATACGAGTGCCGCGCGGGCTCTTGTCGTCTTTAATTACAACTGCTGCGTTCTCATCAAAACGGATGTAGGAACCGTCTGCACGGCGAACACCTTTAACGGAACGAACAACAACTGCTTTAACTACGTCGCCTTTTTTTACAACGCCACCGGGTGATGCATCTTTAACAGCACATACGATAACGTCACCGATATTAGCATATTTACGGTAAGAACCGCCTAATACACGGATACACATAACCTTCTTAGCGCCAGTGTTGTCACCAACATTAAGGATAGTTTGTTGTTGTATCATGGATTTCCCTCCCTTGCCGGACTAACTCTTCGGCAAAATTATTTAGCACGCTCTAAGATTTCAATAACGCGCCAGCATTTATCTTTAGACAGCGGACGAGTTTGCATAATTTCAACTACGTCGCCAACATGTGCTTCGTTATTTTCATCATGAGCTTTAAATTTAATAGTATGTTGTACGCCTTTTTTGTACAGCGGATGCTGAACGAAACGTTCTACTGCAACTACGACAGTTTTCTGCATTTTATCGCTGACAACTTTACCAATACGGGTAACACGTGCGTTTCTTTCTTCGGTCACGACTGTTTCCTCCTTGTTATACTTCAAAACAGTTAAGCCTTGAGCTCACGTTCACGCTGGATTGTTTTGATACGGGCAATGGATTTCTTAACGTCACGAATTTTCATCGGATTTTCACATTGACCGGTTGCCATTTGAAAACGCAGATTGAAGAGTTCCTCTTTCAAATCTGCCAACTTGGTGTCTAACTCAGCAGCAGACAATTCACGAATTTCTGTTGTTTTCATTAAGCTTCACCACCCTTTTCTTGTGCGGCAGCTTCAGCTTCCTGTTGAGCGCGAGTTACAAATTTGCATTTGATAGGCAATTTGTGGCTAGCAAGACGCATTGCTTCTTTAGCAACTTCTTCGCTAACACCGTTCATTTCGAACAGAACGCGACCAGGTTTAACTACTGCTACCCAGTACTCCGGAGAACCTTTACCAGAACCCATACGAGTTTCAGCAGGTTTTGCAGTAATCGGTTTATCCGGGAAAATTTGAATCCAAACTTGACCGCCACGTTTGATATAACGTGTCATTGCGATACGGGCTGCCTCAATCTGGCGGTTGGTAATCCAAGCGGGCTCCAATGCTACCAGACCGAAATCGCCATGAGCGATTCTATTACCGCGCATAGCACGGCCAGTCATACGACCTCTATGTTGTTTACGATGTTTAACTCTCTTCGGTAATAACATGTCTGATTATGCCTCCTTTGCCGGAGCAACTTTAGCTGCTTCTTTGCTTTCAGGAAGAACTTCACCTTTGTAAATCCATACCTTAATGCCGATACGGCCATAAGTGGTATGTGCTTCTGCAGTGCCATAATCGATGTCAGCACGCAGGGTGTGCAGAGGAATGCTGCCTTCACGATAGGATTCGCTGCGTGCAATTTCAGCACCGCCAAGACGACCGCCGCAGGTAATTTTGATACCTTTAGCACCCATACGCATGGTACGGCCAACGCATTGTTTCATAGCACGACGGAAAGCGATACGGCGTTCCAGCTGTGCTGCAATGTTCTCTGCAACCAAGGTTGCGTCCATATCCGGGGTTTTAACTTCTACGATGTTGATTTCGATAGCGCTCTCAGTCATTTTCTTCAGGTCGGATTTCAGCAGTTCGATGTTGCTGCCTTGACGACCGATTACCATACCAGGTTTTGCAGTATGGATGGAAATGCGGGCTTTATTAGATGCGCGTTCGATTTCTACTTTAGAGATACCGGACAGGAACAGTTTTTCTTTGATGAACTCACGGATTTTAATGTCTTCTAACAAGAATTTCTCATAGTCTTTGCCAGCGTACCATTTGGAATCCCAGCCTTTGATAACGCCAACACGGAGACCATGCGGATTAACTTTTTGACCCACTATCTTTTCCCTCCTTCTGACGGGATATTATTTTTCTTTAACTGCTACAGTTACGTGGCTAGAACGTTTCAGAATTTTGAAAGCCTGTCCACGGGAACGAGGATGAATACGTTTCATGGTCGGACCTTGATCTACTGCACAGTAGGATACGATCAGGTTATCCACGTTCATGTCAAAATTGTGCTCTGCGTTTGCTACTGCACTGCGCAGAACTTTCTCGATTACCTCAGAACCAACCTTCGGGGTATATTTGAGGATCGCGAATGCTTCACCAACGGATTTGCCGCGGATGAGATTGATTACGATGCGCAGTTTGCGCGGCGCAATACGGATATATTTTGCAATTGCCTTTGCTTCCATTGTTTGGTCCCCCTTTCCCCTTATTTTAAGCCGGTGCTCTTATCTGCGTGACCTTTGTAAGTACGAGTAGGAGCGAATTCTCCTAATTTGTGGCCTACCATATCCTCGGTAATGAATACCGGAACATGTTTGCGTCCGTCATGAACCGCAATGGTGTGACCAACGAAAGACGGAATAATAGTAGAGCTGCGAGACCAGGTCTTAACAACTTTTTTATCATTAGCGGCATTAAGCACGTCAATCTTTTTCAAAAGACTTGCATGGACAAAAGGTCCTTTTTTAACTGATCTGGACACTAGGTTAGCCTCCTTTCCTTATCCTGTTTTATTATTTAGTTCTACGTTTCAGAATTAACTTAGTAGAAGCTTTCTTCTCTCTGCGAGTACGAGTACCGAATGCACATTTACCCCAAGGAGTAACAGGACGTTTACGACCAACGGGGGAGTGACCTTCACCACCACCATGCGGATGGTCGTTAGGATTCATAACAACGCCGCGGTTAGCAGGACGGATACCCAGCCAACGGCTGCGGCCAGCTTTACCGATGCAGATGTTTTCAGCATCAATGTTACCAACTTGACCGATGGTTGCACGGCAGTTGATATGTACTTTACGGATTTCGCCAGAAGGAAGACGGAGCAGAGCGTAGTCGCCCTCTTTAGCCATCAGCTGAGCGCTGGTACCAGCACTACGAGCCATTTGGCCGCCTTTACCAATTTTCATTTCCACGTTGTGTACGGTAGTACCAAGCGGAATGTTTTTCAGCGGCAGGCAGTTACCGGTTTTGATATCTGCGTCAGAACCGCTTACTACGATATCGCCAACTTTCAAATCAAGCGGAGCGATGATGTAACGTTTTTCGCCGTCAGCATAGTTGATCAGAGCGATACGAGCGTTACGGTTAGGATCGTATTCAATGGTAGCAACCTTAGCCGGAATGCCGTCTTTGGTACGCTTGAAATCAATGATACGATATTGTTTTTTATGACCGCCGCCTTGATGACGAACAGTCATTTTACCGGTATTATTACGGCCTGCATGTTTACCAAGTTTTTCAACAAGCGGGCGGTAAGGCTTGTCAGTCGTAATCTCTTCGAAGGCAGACACAGTAATAAAGCGTCTGGAAGGAGAATACGGATTAAAGCTTTTAATAGCCATTTAATTTACCTCCTATACGTTAATTACATTCCTTCGAAAAGGGGAATCGTATTGCCTTCAGCAAGCTTCACGATAGCTTTCTTATAATCGGAACGTTTGCCAACATATTTACCCATGCGTTTGGTTTTGCCCAGTACGCGGATGGTATTTACATTCAATACTTTAACTTTGAAAATCGCCTCTACAGCTTGGCGAATCTCTACTTTGTTAGCATCCAGGGGAACCTGGAAGGTGTATTTGTTCTCCTGCATCATCTGAGAAGTCTTTTCGGTGATGATGGGACGAATCAGTATATCGCGAGGATTAGCAGCCATTATGCGAGCACCTCCTCAATTTTTTCTACAGCATCTTTAGCAAGGAATACCTTTTTGCTGTTCAGGATATCAAAGCAGTTCAGACCCATGTTGGTGATGGTGGTTACTTTCGGCATGTTACGTGCGGAAAGAGCAACGTTTTCGTTGGAACCATCGGTGATCAGCAGAGCTTTAGTGTCAACAGCTTCAAAAGCTTTCAGCAGAGAAGCTACTTGTTTAGTTTTCGGAGCGTCAAAAGCCAGGCCTTCAACAACTACCAGTTCACCAGCTGCTACTTTAGCAGACAGTGCGCAGCACAGAGCTAAGCGACGTGCTTTACGAGGCATTTTCTTTGCATAGCTGCGGGGTTGGGGACCAAAAGTGGTACCACCGCCAACCCATACGGGAGAACGGTTGGAACCGCAACGAGCGCGGCCAGTACCTTTTTGTTTCCAGGGTTTACGACCGCCACCGCGTACCATAGCACGGGTTTTAGTAGCGGAAGTTCCTTGACGTTGGTTTGCCAGCTGCATTACAACTGCTTGATGTACTACAGCTTCATTGAACTCAGCGCCAAATACGGAATCATTTAATTCTATTTCACCGGTTTGTGCACCGGAAAGATCATATACTGATAACTTCGGCATTAGAAGCATCCTCCTTTCTTTCGCTTATCTTATTATTTGTTAGGTTTTACGGTTTCCTTCAATACTACGTAAGAACCAGTAGCACCCGGAATAGCACCCTTAACCAGAATAAGATTACGTTCTGCGTCAACCTTAACAACGGTCAGACGTTGAACAGTTACATTTGCATTACCCATACGGCCAGGCAGTTTTTTGCCTTTGATTACACGGCCGCCAGGACCGGAATGCATGGGGCCCATAGAACCAGGCTCACGATGAGACTTAGAACCATGTTTCATAGGTCCGCGAGAGAAATTGTGGCGCTTAATAGTGCCTGCAAAACCTTTGCCGCGGGAAACGCCGCTTGCGTCAATCAGTTCGCCTGCAGCAAAAATATCAGCAGCGATTTTATCGCCTACCGCATATTCGGAAGGAGCAGCCAGACGCAGCTCTCTGACAAATTTAACCGGTGCTACACCAGCTTTGTCAAAATGGCCTTTCATCGGTTTGGTGGTATGTTTTTCTTTAATTTCACCAAAACCAAGTTGAACAGCATTATAACCGTCTGTTTCTTCGGTTTTGTTTTGAAGTACAACGCAGGGGCCTGCTTCTACAACAGTAACAGGAATCAGTCTGCCATCAGCTTCAAAAATTTGGGTCATGCCCAGTTTTTTGCCTAAGATACCTTTAGCCATTATTGCACCTCCTCCTTACAGTTTAATTTCAATATCTACGCCAGCGGGCAGGTCAAGACGCATCAGAGCATCAACAGTCTTACCGGTGGGTTCCAGAATGTCTACAAGACGTTTGTGAGTACGCATTTCGAATTGCTCACGGGAATCTTTGTTAACATGCGGAGAACGCAGAATAGTGTAAATGTTTTTTTCTGTAGGAAGGGGAATCGGACCGGAAACTTGTGCACCGGTACGTTTTGCAGTTTCTACAATCTTAGAAGCACTTTGGTCAAGTGCTTTATGATCATACGCTTTCAGGCGTATTCTAATCTTTTGAGACTTAGCCATTAAAAAATATCCTCCTAAATTCGCCCAGTTTCTATGAACGGACATACTCCGTGAAAATCTCCCTGTCTAACAGGCAAGCAACCTTTCACATCATCGCAGGGCCATACCAACAAACATAAGAATAGAGGGGAGGTTAACCCCCCTCATATTCTTCCAGGGATCTAACTAAAATTATTTCTCTTCTACTTCGGAAACAACGCCAGCGCCAACGGTACGGCCGCC
>CAVCLW010000047.1:0-18462 GCA_963603005.1 Escherichia coli
AACTCGCGACCCCCTCCTTGGCAAGGAGGTGCTCTACCACTGAGCTATTTCCGCATTGGCGACCCGGATGGGACTCGAACCCACGACCTCCGCCGTGACAGGGCGGCATTCTAACCAACTGAACCACCGGGCCAATGTCAGTGTGTCTGACAGTTATATATATTACCATACGTTTAACGTTTTGGCAAGAGGTTTTTTGAAAAAAATTTTAGAGAAAGTTTTTCAGCGCCAACTTATCCACCTTACCGCTTTCGTTATGCGGCAGCTGCTCCATAAAAACAAACTGCTTGGGCAGCTCGTAATCCTCTAAGGTTTGACGCAGCAGCTTAACCAGCTCCTGCTTGCCGTATTCGCGCGCCGCCCCCACAAAAGCAATAAGCACATCGGCATCGTCCACATGACGGCAGATTACTGCAGCCTCCTCAACGCCCTCAAGCTCGGTCAAAGCAGCGCACACCTTGACAGCAGAAACCTTGCGTCCGTTGACGCTCACAATATCATCCGTGCGCCCCAAAAAGTGCAAGCGTCCTTCCGCATCCAGATGTCCCCTGTCCTTCAGGGAAAACGGCAGTGAAATTTCCTCCACATGATAAGGCGTATCAATGAAAATTTCTTCATTACAAACGCTCACCCGCACGCCATTGAAGGGACGGCCGATAAGCGTGCGGTCATCCGTCATTTCCTCGGCCTTGATGTAGGTAATGTAATTCAGCTCGCTGGCACCGTAGTACAGCGTGATATCCGCATTTGGGAATACCTGCAGCAGCTTGTCCGCCTCCTGCCTGCCCATGCTCTGCGAGCCGCTGATGATACTGCACACACGCACATCAGGCTCACGCAAAAATTTTGGCAACAGCAAAAGCTTAGACGGAATCAGGTAGATTGCGTTCACCGCATAGCGCTGCATCAGCTGCAGCCAATGGCGCGGACGGAAGCGCTGCGTTACTACCAGCGTACCGCCTGCCGCCAGCACTCCCATATAAATATTGAGATTACCGGTAAAGGCCAAGCTTCCCTGACAAAAAATCACCGTCTGCTCATCAACGCCGAAGACACGGTTCTGCTCCGGGAAAAAGTCCGCCCAGCTATGATAGCTGCGCCACAACAGCTTGCTTTTGCCGGTGCTGCCGCTGGTCATAACACCCATGCAGGCTGACTGCGGAATATCGTCACAGCAGAACTGCTGCTTTTTGCTCACCTCGGTAGCGATAACCGGCACAGTTTTGGTACCGCTGTAGGCCAAAAAGGCAATCAGCTGACGGGCGATGCTGCTTTCGTGGATAAAAATTGCCGGAGCGCTAAAATCCGCTTTACTGCGCAGCCTACGCGCCTCCTGCGCCAGTCTGCCATAGGTATACTCCTCTTCATCCTCTATAAGAGCGAGCTTATCCTGTTTTTGTTGTGCGATTAAGGTTAAGTAATCCATTTGCTTCACTCCACTCTTTCCAACAGCAGCGACGTTCCTACGCCGCCTGCTGCTGCTACGCTTGCGGCGCCGTAGCGTCCGCCCTTTTGCCTCAGTGCCTCCAGCAGATGCAGCGTAATTATGCCGCCGCTGGCACCATAGGGATGACCGTAGGCCAGCGCCCCGCCGAACACATTATATTTATCAGTGCTATGCGGAAAGCTGCGGGCAAACAGCACATCAATTACAGCGAAGGCTTCGTTCAGCTCAAAGTCTGCGATATCCTGCTCCTGCAGTCCATGTTTTGCCAACAGCTTTTGCAGCGCGGTAATTGCAGTACGCGGACTTACCAAAGGATCACCGCCGCAGGCTGTGCTGCCAAGTACTCTGGCCTGCGCCTTTAAGCCGTGCTCCTGCAGATATTTTTGCGAGCACAGCACTACAAAGGCCGCACCATCGTTAATCAGGCAGGAATTGGCCGCTGTAATAAATTCGCCGCCCTCCAGCACCTTAGGCATTCTGTCGAGCAGGCGCTGGCTCATCCGCGGCCGGATGCCTTCATCCTTAACGGCACCGCAAACCGGAGCGATAATATTCTGCAGCAGCCCCTGCTCGCGCGCCTGCGTTGCAAGCGCATGACTGCGCAATACCCAACTGTCCATTTCTTCCTTGGTAATGCCCTCGCGCTTAGCTGCAAGCTCCGCGCCCTCCAGCATTACCGTTTCGCGGTGAATGCCAGGCATAAACTTGGCTACACTGTACCAGTTGTCGCCTGCATAATCGGGATGGTTGGGATTATAGCCGCGTCTTGGCTGCGTAGAGCTGCTTTCAAAGCCACCGGCAATGATTACATCTGCTTCACCGCTGTTAATCTTGGCCGCAGCAATGGCGATGCTTTCCAGGCCGCTGCCGCATTGCACATCTACCGTAAAGGCCGGCACCGAAATATCTACGCCTGCGGTCAATGCCATCAGGCGCGCAATATTGCCGCCGGCACCTACGCCGTTGCCGGCAATAATATAATCGGGCTCACGCATCTGATATTTTTCCATCACCTGCTTAAGCACCTCCGCACCCAGCACCTCCGCCGGGATATGACGATATATACCGTTGACTACGCCTACGTAGCTGCGCAGGCCTCCTAAAATATATGCATTTTCCATCTTAACACCTCTATATCCGAAAAAAGCTGCCTGCCACCTGCCTTGCGGCAAATAGCTGACAGCTCTAAAATTATACCTTATTTATCTGTTGTTGGCAAAAATACGGTTAATCGGTCCTGCAATTACGGCAGCAGCCAGACATTTAACAATATCCAGCGGAATGAAGGGCAGAGCGCCGGTCATAATTGCCTTATCCCAACCCATACCAGTAATCAGCTTCAGCTGTACAACGCCGAACACATAAATCAGCGGAATACCGATAACGCAGCCAAGCAAAGCGTAACGCTTGAAGTTATATTTTTCACCTCTGAAATATGCCAGGAAAACAGCGGTAAACAAAAAGCCGATGATGTAACCGCCGGTAGGACCAAACAGCTTGCCCGGTCCCGCACTGCCGCCGGTAAATACAGGCACGCCTGCCAAGCCTACCAGCAGATAAACCAGCATGGTCATAAAGGCCTGCTTAGCGTTCAGCACATAGCCTGTAAGATTTACGATCATAGTCTGCAATGCAAGCGGAGAAAGAGAAAACGGCAGCGGAATAATGATATATGCGGATACGCAGTTCATTGCTACCATCAGCGCCATCTTGGTCATTTCCGCAGTCTTGTTGACGTTTGCGCCTCTATGATTCTTATTGATTTCTGTACCAGAAGTTGTCATTTTCATACACCAGCCTTACTATAATTCTTTAATCACAAAAACATTTATTGCTCCCACATAAGCAGCAAGCTGTCCTTCTGTCCTGTAGATGCACAGCTCGTCGCCTGCGTAAACAGGAGCGACAAAGGTAATGCGCCAGTCCAGCTCCGTCAGCGCCAGCTCTCGCTGCAGCCAGGCAGCCATGCACAGCCCAGGCACGATGGGATGCTCACCCTTATGGATGACGTTTTCATCACCGGTATAGGCAACATAATCCGCTATTTCCTGTGTTGTAAAGGTGTGCTTTGTCAGCAAATCTCCCTTAATTGCTTCGGGCTCCAGCGGCTTCGTGCCTAATTTATGCTTAGGCAGCACCAAAAATACCCGCAGCTCCTTAGCAAAACTACCGTCTGCCGCAGTTCCCGCTACACGGATGATTGATTTGCGTTCCTTCGCCAACAGCACCTGATTATCCATAGCCTCAGCAGGCTGATGAATATGCGCTTCTGCTCCTGCCAGCACCCAGCCGCCGAAGAATTTGGCATCGCTGTCCGCCAGTTTATGTGCAAGCTCTAACATTTTTGCATTTTCCTTTCATCTGAGCAGCTTATCGTTATCTGCTTTACGTGCTTTATTATAATGCAAGTGATGTAAATAGTCAACTTATTACATGCTATTGGTTTACCATTACAGCAAAAGAAATGCCGCAAAGCATTTCCCCTCTCACAGAAGGAAGTAAACCGCTCCTCCTATCAGCAGCAGGCCCAGAAAATTATAGTACAAAAAGGTACGTACATATTTTCCTGCCTGCGAGGGATGCTCTGCAACATATAATTTGTAGGAAATAACACTCGCCATCGAAGCGATCATTGTACCAAGACCGCCTATGTTAACGCCTAAAAGCAGCGCGTCTGCTTCCTTAGTCAAGCCTGCCAGCAGCATAGCCGCGGGCACATTGCTGAGAAACTGGCTGGCCAGCAGTCCGGTTAAATAGGTGCCTGCCGCACTGCCCATCAGCGATTGCTGCAAATAGCTTACCACCGGACTGTGGCTGATGTTGCCGATGAATACAAAGAAACCGGCGAAGGTCACGAGCAGACTGTAATCAACCTCACGCAGGCGGCTCCAATCGCACAGGGCCACTACGCCTGCCGTCAGCAGCAAAGCCCACAGCTTGTCGAACCAATGCAGCACAGCGCCGATGTTTAACAGCAGCAGTCCCAAAAAGAGCAGCAATATTCCATTGGGAGGCTGCTGCAGCTTTGGCAGCTCCAGCTTCAGCACGCTGTCCTTGCCATGGAATAATAACAATAGCAGATACGCCAGCGAAATTATTCCCGGCACAGCCATCACGGCAAAAAAGCTGCCGGCGGTATAAGCATAATGCGCATATAAAAACAAATTCTGCGGATTACCGGGCGGCGTCAGCATACTGCCGAGGTTGGCAGCCAACGTCTGCAGGATAATAATCCGCTCCATATCCATTTTTAAGGTTTTGCCGATAACCAGCGCCAACGGCACAAAGGTCAGCAAGGCCACGTCATTCGTCACGAACATTGAGCTGATATAGGTAACTGCCAACAGCACCAGCTCCAGCTGACGCTTGCTGCGGCATTTGTTCAGCAGCTCCACCGCCAGCCAGTCCAGAAAGCGTATCTCCTTCAGCTCCGCTACCACCAGCATCAGCGAAAGCAATATCGCCAGCACGTCAAAATCTATATAGGCAAGCTGCGGCCTGCTGTAAAGGCTGCTTACGGCAGCAAAAATAACCGCTATACACAAAACAGGCTCACGCCACCAATAATTCTTTAATTTCTGCATCAACAAAAAGTCACTCCCAGTTAGCCTGCGCCGCGCACAGCGCCAGCGCCGATACGCGCGCCGCACCTGCGTCCAGCAGCACCTGTGCCGCTTCCGCAAAGGTGCTGCCCGTAGTATAGATATCGTCGCAAAGCAGTACATGCTTGCCGCGCACCCTGACATGAGGCAGCAGGGCAAAGCAGCCTGCTAGCTCCTGCTTTCTCTCCTCCGGCTTCAGCTCGTACAAAGGCTCCGTATGGCGCACCCGCTCCAGCAAAACCTCCATGCCCACGCTGCGTCCTTCCAAAAGGCCCGCAAACAGCTCCTGAGGCACATCAAAGCCACGCTGCTTGCGTCGCTCGGGCGCCGTCGGTACACAGGTAATAAGGTCAAACTGCTGCAGCCAGCGCATTTTAGCTGAGGGTAAAGCAAGCTCCGCTTCCTCGCGCAGCAGCGGTAGCCAGCCTGCCTCACCGGCAAATTTTATTTTATGCAGTGCGTCCTTAAACACACCCTCATATTTATAGAGCAGCAGCACGCTGTACAGAACATCCGTCGGCAGCGGGGCCGCCTGACCTGCCAGGTATTCCTCACGCGGACAGCAGGGCAGCTGACGCTGCAGCAGATATTCCTTGCGGCACTGCTCGCAAACGTAACCGTTGTCAATATTAGTCGCACACACAGCGCAGCGACGGGGAAAGATAAGCTCCTTCGCCACACGCCCGTAATAAGCAAAATCTCTTAACCAACGCTGCATCAGAACACCTCGCTGCTTTCCTGCAGACGCTCAGCCAGCAGGCTGTAACGCCTTTTAGTCTTGTCGTTTTCCACAGCGGTACGCACCGCGTTTTTGCTGCCGACAATCAGCACCCTTTCCTTGGCTCTGGTCACAGCCGTATACAGCAAATTGCGCTGCAGCATGATGTAATGACTCTGCACCATGAGCAAAATAACGTAGGGATACTCGCTGCCCTGCGACTTATGCACGCTCATAGCGTAGGCCAGCTGCAGCTCCTCCACCTCACCCTGAGCGTAGGTAACATAATCACCCTCCGGACGCTCTGGAAAAGCTACCGTAACATTTTTCCCGTCTATCTTAATTACACGGCCGATGTCACCGTTGAAAACATCCTTTTCGTAGTTATTGCGAATCTGCATAACCTTGTCGCCTACACGCAGCACATTGCCCGGTATGTTAACCTCAGGCTTCGCCGCAGACGGCGGATTAAGATATTTCTGCAGCAGCTTATTCAGATTCTGCACGCCGCAGGGGTTCTTATGCATCGGCGTCAGCACCTGCACCCTGCGCCAGTCACCGCCGGACGTAAGCCGGGCGTAGGTACGCGCCACAAACTCCGCAGCATCCTGCTCGTTGGCAAACTCCTCCAACGCAAACTCGCTGTCGGCACCGGCAAGAAATTCCGGCATCTGCCCACGGTTAATCTTATGCGCATTGCGGACAATCGGACTGACCTCTGCCTGACGGAAAACATTTTCCAGACGTACAACAGGCATTCTGCCCGAACGGATCATATCCTTAAGCACCGAGCCTGCACCCACGGACGGCAGCTGGTCCACGTCACCGACGAAAATCAGACGGCAGCCGCCGGGAATTGCCTTAAGCAGATGATAGGTCAGGCTGATGTCGAGCATCGAAGCCTCGTCGATAATAATCGCTTCCGCATCCAAAGGATCGCTGTCATCCTTGCCGAAGCACAGGCCGTCACCCGTAGGCTGGTATTCCAGCAGACGATGCACCGTTGCTGCCGGATGACCGGCAGAATCAGCAAGCCTGCGTGCGGCGCGTCCGGTAGGCGCGGCCAGCAGTATGCGGCAGCCTGCCTGCTCCAAAACGTTCAAAATCCCCTTAACGACAGTTGTTTTACCTGTACCGGGGCCGCCGGTGAGAACGAAAACGCCATGCTCCAACGAAGCATAAATTGCCTGACGCTGTGCCTCTGCCAAGGTAATGCCGGCATCACGCTCCCACTTGGCAATAACCTCATCCGCATTCACGCGCGTCACCGGCTTCGCCTGGTCGCGCAGCTTCAACAGGCGGCGTGCGGTCTGTACCTCCGCCGTATAAAGATATTCCGGATATATCAGACGTATACCGCCCATTTCCTCCGTGCGCAGCAAATCCTGCTCCAGCAGGCTGCTGAAAACATCCTGCACCATAGAAGTGTCAACCGCCAATGCTCTTGCCGTTTCACGCACCAGCAGCTCCTCCGGCACACAGGTGTGTCCCACGCCTGCGGCCTGCGTCAGCGCATAAGCAATGCCTGCGCGCAAACGCGCCTCGCAGTCATGCTCCATGCCCATGGCCATAGCAATTCTGTCCGCAGTTTTAAAGCCGATGCCGGTAATATCCTCCGCCAGGCTGTAAGGATTTTCCTTAATGCGGGTAATCGCCGTAGCGCCGTAGGTTGCCTGCAGGCGGGCTGCGTAACCGCTGCTCACGCCGTGCGCTTCCAAAAACACCATCAGCTCGCGCAGACCGGAAAGCTGACTGTACGATTCACCGATAGCGGCAGCCTTTTTGGCGCTGATGCCGCGCACCTGTGCGAGGCGCTCGGAATAGCTGCCCAAAATCTCCAGCGTGTCCGTTCCGAAGGCCTCCACAATTCTTGCCGCCGTCACCGGACCGACACCCTTCACAGCACCGGAAGCCAGAAAGCGTTCAATGCCTGCTACCGAAGTCGGCTGCAAAACCTGCAGTGACTGTATATCAAATTGTCTGCCGAATCTGGCATGCTCAATCCAGCTGCCTTCCATAGCCACATTCTCGCCCATGTACGGCGCATTGCCATGATAAACAGCAGTAAAGCGCCCCTGCGCCTTGTTTTCCATACGCAGCACGCTGAACATGCCGTCATCGCTTTGAAACACTATATCATCAACTATCGCTTCCAGCTTTTCCATTTTCTCACCGCCACACAAAACAAATGTTTTAACTATTGCTATTATTATAACATAGTTTTCTCAATTAGGATAGCAATTTGACTTTACAAGTATTATAATTTTCGCTATAATTGAATAAGATATGCACTATATATTGTTTTCGGTAAATCAGTGCCCTGTGCCTGAGCCGGCTTTGTATTATTATAATTATTATCATGAGGAGTTTGACACATGCAACCTAAAAAATTTACAGGAAAATTGATAGCCATAGATATGTACAACTGCGGCGTAAATGAAATTAATGATGCCGAAAAGGCCAAAACTCTGCTGCAGGAAGGCTGCGACAAACACCAGATGAACAGCCGCGAGCTGCTTGTTTGTCAGGAGGAAGGCCAGAGCGAATATTCTATCTCCGCACTTTGCAAGCAAGGTCATGTAACTCTGCATATATATCCTAAGCTCGGCTTTATTGCTGCGGATATCTTCAGCTGCTACGACGATGCGGATCCTGCGGGAATGGCACGTTATCTGCGCAGCGCCTTTGACTGCGACAAAGCTAAAATCACCCTGCTGGACCGTGGCGATTTCGGCAGCAAATACGATATGAAGCCCAACCACCGTTCCAACATCAAATTCATCCGCCGTACTCAGAATGTTACCAAAAACGTCGGCGCTCAACTGAAAAAAATGATGCTCAAGCCCCGTGGCATCTAAACGGGACTATAAGATAAACTTTTCCAGGGGTTGTATGAACAGCCCCTGTTTTTTCTTAAACTAAAGGAGATTTTTCACATGAAGTATTTAATGTGGGATGTAGACGGCACCCTCATTCTGTCCGGCGGTGCCGGCAAGGATGCCATGATTAAGGTTATCAAGGATTATTATTTCCTGGATGCCTTCGATTTCAACAAATCGCTTGCAGGACGCACCGACTCTGACATCATCAAAAGCGTTGTTACCCGTCTGCGCGGACGCTGCAACAGTGCGGAAGCAGCAGGCCTGCTTATCCGCTACCATATGGAGCTGCCCAAGCAGCTGCCGCTGCACAAGGGCCGTGTTTTGAAAAACGTAGAGAAAACGCTGCAATATTTCTGCCAGCCAAGCAGCCGTTACTGCAACTGCCTGCTCACCGGCAACACCGGCACCGGCGCCCATCTCAAGCTGCAGCATTTCGGTTTGGACCAATATTTTAACCACGAACACAGCGTCTTCGGCGAAATCAGCGAAAACCGTGAAATGCTGGCTAAGGTTGCTTTCCACCGCCTGTATATGCAAAACGAGCAGGCCAAGCCCAACGAGCTTATTTTCATCGGCGATACACCTAATGATGTGCGCTGCGCCAATGCCATCGGCGCTCCCTGTCTGATTATTTTAGAAGGCTCCGGCTATAAGCCTGAGGATTTTGCTGAGGTTAAGCCCTGGAAGATTATCGACTGTCTGCCGGATGATCCCAAACAGCTGGAGCTTTTGCTGGACGAAACTGAAAGCTATGCAGGAGGCCAAAATGCGTAATACTATTTTCAAGACTGTGCTTATGCTTGCAGCTCTCGGCTTAAGCAGCACAGCCCTTGCCTACAATAACAGTGATTTAAACGCGGTGCTGAACGGAGCAAGCTGCCCCGGCGGTGACCTTTCCGGCGCTGATTTATCCGGTATGGATTTATCCGGACGTGATTTTACCAACACCGATTTTACCGAAGCACGCCTCGATTCCACCAAGCTGGACAAGGCCAAGCTGCAGGATGCCTGCTTCCAGGGCGCTCTGTTGCCCAACGCCAGTCTGCGCGGTGCCAACCTGGCCTATGCCAACTTCCGCTACGCCAATGCGTCCGGAAGCGATTTTACTAACGCCAGCCTGCAGGGAGCATATCTCAACCGCTGTCAGCTGCGTGGCGCACACCTGCTGAACGCTAATCTGCAGCAGGCCAAAGCACAGGAGGCTTCTATGGACGGCGTACAGGCTGACTATGCTGACTTCAGCTTCGCCAATCTGCCTTACAGCTGGCTGCGCCGCGCCAGCCTGAAAAACGCAGTTTTTCATGGCTCTAATCTGTACAGTGCCCATCTGGAGCGCAGCGACCTGACGGAAGCAGACCTGCGCAGCAGCAAGCTGGGCCACAGCAATTTGAACAACAGCAAGCTGGATAAGGCGCTGCTGGACAAAGCATTCATGGAATACGCCGACCTACGCGGTGCGGAAATGAACTACACACAATTCGGCACAGCATTTTTTGATAATGCAAAATTGGATAAATAAATATAACCCACTCAGCAAAAAAGCTCCGGCGATTGCCGGAGATACCCATAAAACAGTAAAAATTTAGTAATCCCGATTTTCAGGAAAAGCGCGGCGTGACTTTGGTCACGCCATTTCTTATTGTGTCAATAAATTCAACGAAATACCACGGGAATCTTTTGACTTATTACCGGCTTTAATCCCATATTCACCTGATTATTTAGAAGGAAAATTCAATTCTAAAGATATAATTGACACTATTGGAAAGCCAGAAAATGAATGATATAATAATCATGTAAATAGTGTACAAACTCTATGTTGAAAGTGCTTTTTAACACAGAGTTTGCAGCATGTACTGCGATACAGTTAGAAATGGAGTGTAAATGTGAAAAAGAAAGATGAAATGAATCAGGAATCCAATATTATCATTTATACAACAGAAGATGGATTAGCGAAGATTGAGACAACCTTTGACGGTGATACAGTATGGCTATCCATTGACCAAATGGCTGAATTGTTTCAGCGAGACAGAAGTGTTATCGGTAAGCATATAAGAAATATTTTCAAAGAAGGCGAATTGCAGAAAGAATCAGTGTGGGCAAAATTTGCCTACACTGCCGCTGACGGAAAAATATATCAGGTAGATTACTATAATCTTGATGTGATCATTTCTGTCGGCTATCGTGTAAAATCGAAACGTGGCACACAGTTTAGAATTTGGGCAACCAATATTCTCAAAGAGTATATGCGAAAAGGCTTTGCCATGGATGATGAACGTCTGAAAAATCTTGGTGGCGGCGGTTACTTCAAGGAACTTTTAGAACGTATTCGTGATATTCGAGCATCAGAAAAGGTATTTTACCGTCAGGTTTTAGAAATTTATGCTACAAGCATCGACTATAATCCTAAAGCAGAAATTTCTATACAATTTTTTAAAAAAGTCCAAAATAAAATCCATTATGCGATTCATGGGCAGACTGCCGCAGAAGTAATTTATAACAGAGCAGATGCGGAAAAAGAATTTATGGGACTTACCAGTTTTGCAGGAAAGCAGCCAACCTTGAAAGAAGCTGTTGTTGCAAAAAATTATCTGGATGAAAAAGAACTACGCGCTATGGGACAACTTGTATCCGGATATCTTGATTTTGCAGAACGACAGGCGGAACGAGAACAGGCAATGACCATGCAGAATTGGGCTGAACATCTGGATCGTATTCTAACAATGAGTGGAGAGCAATTGTTGATTGGAAACGGAAGCGTCAGCCATAAGCAGGCGGTTGATAAAGCAACCGGAGAATATAGAAAGTATAAGGCGAAAACGCTTAGCGAAGTGGAAAAGGATTATCTGGATTCGATAAAAATACTGGAACAAAAAACTGAAAAAATTTAACCTAACAAGTAAATATCTTGTATTGGGATTCTGATACAAACGAGAATAGTAAGATGGAAAGCAAAAAAGCTCCGGCAACTGCCGGAGCTTTTTTGTGCAACCAGTCAGGAATAATCCTGTTTATTAATCGTCAGTCCTGAGGATAAAACCCAGAAGGAGCATAACTGAGATTAATCATAATATTTTTCACTTGTGTATAGTGGTTCAAAATCATCTTGTGAGTTTCACGGCCGATACCGGAGGTTTTGTAACCGCCGAAGGGAGAATGCTCTGGAATCTGGTTATAGGTGTTCACCCACATACGGCCGGTTTCCACGTTGCGTGCCACACGGATAGCCTTGTTGATATCCTTAGTCCAGACAGCACCGCCAAGACCGTATTCACTGTCATTAGCCATAGCCACAACCTCGTCCTCATCGTGGAATTTGATAACTACGGCAACAGGTCCGAAGATTTCCTCCTGTGCCACACGCATATCATTGGTTACATTGGTAATCAGCGTAGGTTTCATGAAGGCACCCTTGGCCAGTTCACCCTCGGTAAAGCGTTCACCGCCGCAGGCAATAGTAGCGCCCTCTTGCTTAGCAATTTCAACATAGCTCAGGATTTTCTTGATTTGGGTTTCGTTGATTTGAGAACCCATCTGCGTATCATCATGCCACGGCAGGCCCACTTTAACCTTATTGAAGGCTTTGACTAAAGCCGGTACGAATTTATCATAAATGGTATCCTGCACAAAGATACGGCTGCCGGCGCAGCATACCTGACCTTGGTTAAAGATAATACCTAATTGAGCGCCGTCGATGGCCTGATCAAAATCGCAGTCATCGAAATAAATATTGGCACTCTTGCCGCCCAGCTCCAATGTTGCCGGGATAATGCGTTCTGCCGCAGCCAGGCCTACATTACGGCCAACCTCGGTGCTGCCGGTGAAGGCCAGCTTGGCAAAGCCCTTATGCTCCAGCATATATTGACCGGTTTTGCTGCCGGCGCCGGTAATAACATTGAAAACACCTGCAGGCAGTACGCCGTCAATCAGACGGGCAAATTCCAGAATGGAAAGGCTTGCTTCCTTAGAAGGCTTCAGTACGGTGCAATCGCCTGCTGCCAGCACCGGCGCCAGCTTCCACGCTGCCATCAGGAACGGGAAGTTCCAAGGGATAATCTGACCGACTACGCCGATAGGCTCACGCAGGATGATGGACAGGAACTGCTCGTTAAGTACGGAAGCCTGACCTTCCTCAGCCAGAATGCAGCCGGCAAAATAACGGAAATGCTCCGCCGCCATCGGAATATCTACGTTCATGGTTTCACGAATCGGCTTGCCGTTATCCATGCTTTCTACCATTGCCAGATGCTCTTTGTTAGCATCAATAATATCGGCAATTTTATTCAGCAGAGTGGCACGCTGTGCCGGAGTAGTCTTTTTCCAGGTTTTGAAGGCTTCCCATGCTGCTGCGGAGGCTGCCTCTACATCCTCACGGCTGCCTTGCGCGCAGACTGCCAGATGGCTGCCGTCGGCAGGGCTTTCTGCATTATAGGTAGCGCCGTCGGATGCGTCGCGCCACTGTCCGTTAATATATAAACCATATTGTACTTGTAATTTTACTTTTTCCATAATAATGATAATCCTCCTCATTTGGCTCTTGCCCTTCACGCCATTGTGATGGGACTTGTTTTTGTGATGTCACTATTGTATAATCAAAATGGTTCTATTAAAAGAATCAAAAAGCAAAAATATTTTAGAACCAAGGAGAAACAGCACCTATGTTAACATATGACTTAGATAAACGCGGCAGCACACCGCTCTATGATTACTTGTACCAATGCATCCGTCAGGATATCATCAGCGGCAGGCTGCAGGCAGGCGAACGCTTGCCCTCCAAGCGCACACTGGCACAGCATCTGAGCGTGGGCATCATCACCGTGGCTAACGCTTACGCCCAACTGGCGGTAGAAGGCTACATCACCTCGCGCGAAAAGAAGGGCTACTTTGTAGAAAATGTCAGCAGCTACCGCGTGCGCCGCAAGGCTGCCGCAGCAATGCAGCCGGAGGCAGCGGAGCGTGAATACTTTGCCGACTTCAAGGCCAATCGCATCAGCCTGCAAAACTTTCCGTTGGCGACCTGGACACGCCTGATGCGCGAAACGCTTTCCGTACACAACGAAGAGCTGCTCAAAACTGTTCCCTACAAAGGTGTCTACGAGCTGCGCAAGGCTATTGCCGCCTACTTGGCACACAACCGTGCTATGCAGGTTGATCCTTCGCAAATCATCATCGGTGCCGGCACAGAATATCTTTACGGCCGCCTGCTGCAGATGTTCGGCCACGCCTGCACCTTCGCGATTGAAGAGCCAGGCTACAAAAAATTTGCCTCCATCTCCGCCAGCTTCGGCAACCCTTGGAAATATATTCCTATTGACGACAACGGTCTGATGATTGACAAGCTGGAGGAAAGCGGTGCCGACGTAGTACACCTTTCCCCCGCCAACCACTTCCCCACCGGCATTGTCATGCCCGTAACACGCAGACTGGAGCTGTTTGAATGGGTTAACCGCATCCGCAAGCGCTATATCATTGAAGATGATTACGACAGCGAATTCCGTTACACCGGGCGCTTCATCCTGCCGCTGTACGCGCAGGATACGCAAAGCCGTGTCATCTATATGAACACCTTCTCCAAAAGCCTGGTGCCCTCACTGCGCATCAGCTACATGGTGCTGCCGCCACGCCTTTTGGAGCGCTACGAGCAGACCATGAGCTTTTACAGCTGCACCGTGTCCAGCTTTGAGCAGTATACGCTGGCCCGCTTCATTTCCGAAGGCTATTTTGAACGCCACATCAACAAAATGAAAAACTACTACCGCGAGCAGCGCCACAAAATTTTGGCTGCCATCCACGCTTCGCCGCTGGCCGCCGTTTCGCAAATTACCGAACGCAACGCCGGTACGCATTTTGTACTGCATATCAACACCAAACTGACGGAAGCTGAGGTACGCAAGGCAGCACTGGCAGCAGATATGTGCCTTTCCTTCTATTCCGATTACAGTCATAATATCGAAGAAAATGACGGCTGCACGCTTGTTATCAACTACGCCGCCATCGAGGCAGATAAAATTGCCGCGGTAATAGAAAGATTAAGCAGCCTGTTCCCCGAATGCAACCAGATAAGCTGAATAATTACAGACCAGATGAAATATAGTAAAAAAGCATGCACCGCTTTACTTTGTATCTCAACCGGACATCCAGTATTATTGGTACACAGCAAGCAATGCATGCTTTTTGCTTTAATTTTTACAGCTCGATTTTCTGTACGTTGGCAATAGCCTCTTTGGCTTCGGCAATAATACGCTCCATAACATCCTTGCAGGGCAGGATATCATTCAGCACGTTCAGGCTCTGGCCGCACATAACAGTACCGTTGGTAACATCACCTTCCACAAGACCCCTGCGGTTGGTGCCTGTACCCATCGCCATCAGCTCCTCTTTGGGAGCACCGGCAATTTCACGCGCGGTATAAGCATCGGTAAAGGCATTGGAAAGGCAGCGTACACCAAGATTACGGCTGTAGCCGGTTGCTACGCTGTCAGTATCGGTTGCCTTAACAATAGCTTCTTTAGCAGCAGGATTTGCCGGGCATTCCTCAGTCAGCAGGAAACGGCTGCCCATCTGCACACCTGCAGCACCCATCAGCAAAGCTGCAGCCAGCGCACGGCCGTCGCTGATACCGCCGGCAACAAGTACCGGAACAGATTTAATCTGCGGCAGTACGTTTTCCATCAGCGCCATAGTAGTCTGCTTGCCGATGTGACCGCCGGCCTCCATGCCTTCAATAACCATAGCGTCAGCGCCTGCAGCTTCAATGCGCTTTGCCAGCTTAACATTAGGCACTACGGGAATAACCTTAATGCCTGCAGCATGGAAGGCAGGAATGTGCGGTACCGGGTTACCTGCACCCAAGGTAACAAAGGCTACCTTTTCCTCGCACAGCATAGCAATGATTTCCGCAATGTTCGGAGCCATCAGCATAATGTTAACGCCGAAGGGCTTGTCGGTCAGAGATTTTGCCTTACGCACCTCGTCACGTGTCCATTCCACAGTGCGGCCGCCGCTGCCGATGATACCGGCGCCGCCGGCGTTGGAAACTGCCGCAGCCAGTACAGCGTCACTGGTCCAAGCCATACCACCTTGGATAACAGGATATTTTATACCTAAGAGCTCAGTTAATTTAGTTTTCATGATAATCACCTCGCAACAATTTTACACGCCTATTATATACTATTCTCCACGCAGTAATCGTGAATTATTTTTAAACTTTACTAAGTTTGTAAAGAATGTAACTATGATGCAGCTTTTAAGGTGCAAGCTTACACTTAATTGTAGTTTTTTGTCCATAAAATTTGACATCAGGCTATAAAAATTGTAAAATTTTATGAGTACCCTGAAAGACTTCAGGACTGTTGTTTTTTATTTTTAACCGCATTGGCTGCAGCTGAAAGCGCTAAGGTTGACGATGGCGTACATTCTGTACGTCGAGGAAACCTGACGAAGTATATGGTGCTTATCAGCAGCTTGCTACGTTCATTCCACGCAGGCTGCTCAGAAAGCGCCGGAGACGAAGAAGGTCGACTATGGTGTACATTCTTGCGTCAAGGAAACTTGATGAAGTATACGGTGCTTATCAGCAGCTTGCTATGTTCATCCCACGCAGGCTGTTCAGAAAGTACCGGAGACGAAGAAGGACGTCGATGGCGTATATTCTGTACGTTGAAGAAACCTGATGTATACAGTGCTTTATCAGCAGCTTGCTACGTTCATTCCACGCAGGCTGCTCAGAAAGTACCGGAGACGAAGAAGGTTGACGAAGGCGTACATTCTGTACGTCGAGGAAACCTGATGAAGTATACGGTGCTTTATCAGCAGCCCTTACGGTAGTACTTATTATTTAAGGGAAAGAGGTCAAAAAACATGCGCAGTACACAAGTAAAAAAAGGTTCAACCCGCGCAGCCCATCGCTCTCTGTTCTATGCAATGGGTTATACTGAAGAAGAATTAAAGAAACCGTTAATCGGCATCTGCTGTGCCGCTAACGAAATCATTCCGGGACATATGCATTTGGATACCATCGCTAAGGCAGCCAAGTATGGCGTGCTGGAAGCTGGCGGTACTCCGATTGAGTTCCCGGCTATCGGCATCTGCGATGGCATCGCCATGGGCCATGACGGTATGAAATATCCGCTGGCAAGCCGTGAGCTGGTTGCAGACAGCATCGAAGCTGTTGCCAACGGCCATGCGTTTGACGGCTTAATCCTGATTCCGAACTGTGATAAAATTGTTCCGGGTATGCTGATGGCAGCAGCCCGTCTGAACATCCCGACCGTTGTTGTCAGCGGCGGTCCGATGCTGCCCGGTCGTTATCAGGGCAGAGATATCAGCGTATCTACTGTATTTGAAGCTGCCGGCCGTTTTGAGTCCGGTCAGATTGATAAAGCAGAGCTCAGAGAAATCGAGCATTGTGCATGCCCCGGCTGCGGCAGCTGCTCCGGTCTGTTCACAGCAAATACCATGAACTGCCTGACTGAGGTTCTTGGCATGGGCCTGCCCGGCAACGGCACTATCCCCGCTGCTTACAACGGCAAGCGTATTGCTTTGGCTAAGCACGCAGGCATGGCTGTTATGCGTCTGCTGGAGGAAAACGTTCTGCCTCGCGACATTATGACGCTCAACGCTTTCAAGAACGCTATTACTGTTGATATGGCAATCGGCGGCAGCTCCAACACCGCGCTGCATCTGCCGGCTATCGCTCACGAAGCAGGCATCGACCTGCCGCTGGAGCTGTTCGATAAAATCTCCAAGAAAACTCCGTACCTCACTAAGATGAGCCCGGGTGGCAGCCACCACATCGTTGATTTGAACGAAGCCGGCGGCATTCCTGCTGTAATGCACGAGCTTGACCGTCTGAAGCTGATTAAAAAATCCTGCCAAACTGTCAGCGGCAAAACTGTCGGCCAAATTATCAAAAATGCGGAAATCCTGCGTCCTGAGGTTATTCACAGCGTAGAAAATCCGTACAACAAAACCGGCGGCATTGCTGTTCTGAAGGGCAATATCGCTCCGGAATGCAGCGTTGTCAAGGAAAGCGCTGTTGATCCTTCCATGAAGGTCTTCAGCGGTCCGGCTAAGGTTTATAATTCCGAAGATGAAGCTATTGCTGCAATTTGCGCACAACAGGTTGTTTCCGGTGACGTTGTCGTTATCCGCTACGAAGGCCCGAAGGGCGGCCCCGGTATGCGTGAGATGCTGAACCCGACCTCCGTACTGGCAGGCATGGGCCACGACAAAGACGTAGCACTGCTTACCGACGGACGTTTCAGCGGTGCTACCCGCGGTGCCTGCATCGGTCATATTTCTCCGGAAGCACGCGAGGGCGGTAATATCGCACTGATTGAAAACGGCGATATCATTGAAATTGATATTCCGAACCGTACCCTGAACGTTAAGCTGAGCGACGAAGAGCTGGCTGAACGCCGTAAAAACTGGGTTTGCCCGCCGCCGAAGGTTAAGAGCGGTTACCTGGCACGTTATGCTGCTTTGGTTACCTCCGCTGCTACCGGCGCTGTACTGAAGGTTCCCGGTCAAGACTAAAAGAATTCTATAAGCTGAAAAAGCAACTCCCCATCTTTCTTACCGCAAGGTAAGACGGATGGGGAGTTTTTGTATAAGAAAAGAGGCTGAGATAAAACCAACTTCACAAATTATAGAATCGCTAGAGTTTAAGAATTTTTTTACACTAAAAAACAGTGGGAATTTACCTGATGGTGAACCGACCCCCTAAAGTTAGACCTAAAAATCTAATTTTAGGAGGTCGGTTTTTTAATGGCAAAATACAGTTTTGAACTAAAGAAGAAAATAGTCCTGGAATAT
>CAVCLW010000048.1:0-15995 GCA_963603005.1 Escherichia coli
GAGCACCTCCTTGCCAAGGAGGGGGTCGCGAGTTCGAATCTCGTTTTCCGCTCCATAGGGGCATAGTTCAATGGTAGAGCAACGGTCTCCAAAACCGTCGATCTGGGTTCGAGTCCTAGTGCCCCTGCCATAGCAAACGTAGCCTGAGAGTTCAGCTCTCAGGCTTTTTTCATGCCTGCGCTTAGCAAGATACTACTTTATTAGCAAATAGTTTATGCAAGGCTTTGTCGGTAATCCCCTTACCTTGCATCTTACAAGCTTTTCTGTAACTTTCAAGACAAATTTATTGACAGTATGACTGAAAAAGCATATAATAAAATAGTTTAGTAATACTGTAAAAGGATGCACTTGACAAGCATCCTTTTTCTTGTCTTTTATGAAGGAGAGAATAGGAATAATGATTAGAAACGATATTCGTAATATAGCAATTATTGCCCACGTTGACCATGGCAAGACTACCCTGGTTGATGCTATGCTGAAGCAAAGCGGCGTTTTCCGTGCTAACGAGCGCGTTGAAGAACGTGTTATGGACTCCAATGCTCTGGAGCGTGAACGTGGTATCACCATCCTGTCTAAAAACACCGCTGTAATGCACAACGGCGTAAAAATCAACATTCTGGACACCCCGGGCCATGCTGACTTCGGCGGTGAGGTTGAACGTGTATTGACCATGGTTGACGGCGTACTGCTGTTGGTTGATGCTTATGAAGGCCCGATGCCGCAGACCAAATACGTACTGCGTAAAGCATTGGAACAGCATCTGAAACCGATTGTAGTAATCAACAAGATTGACCGCCCTGACCAACGTGTTGATGAAGTTATTGATGAAGTTCTGGACCTGTTCATTGAACTGGATGCAGATGAAGATCAGCTGGAGTTCCCGGTTGTTCTGGCTTCCGCTCGTAACGGTATTGCCAAGCTGTCCATGGACGAGGAAAGCAATTCTCTGGAGCCTCTGTTCAAAGTAATTCTGGAAAACATTCCTGCTCCGGACGTTGATGTTGACGCACCGCTGCAGATGCTGGTTAACACCTTGGACTATGATGATTATGTAGGCCGTATCGTTGTAGGCCGTGTAGTTCGCGGTACCATCCACAATGGCGAAAACATTACTCTGATGGATGAAGCAGGCAACCGTAACGGCAAAATCGGCCGTCTGTACACCTACCAGGGCCTGAAGCGTGTAGAAGTGCCTGAGGTTGAAGCAGGTGATATCGTTGCTCTTATCGGTCTGCAGGACGCTAATATCGGCGACACTATCGCTGACAGCGAGAATCCGGAAGCTTTGAAGGGCATCAAGATTGACGAACCTACCCTGTCCATGATCTTCTACGTTAACAACAGTCCGTTTGCGGGCCGTGAAGGCGAATTTGTTACCAGCCGTCACCTGCGTGACCGTCTGTTCAAAGAGGTTAAGACCAACGTTTCCATGCGTGTTACCGAAACCGAAAGCCCTGATGCTTATGAGGTTGCCGGCCGTGGTGAGCTGCATCTGTCCATTTTGATTGAAACCATGCGTCGTGAAGGCTTTGAGCTGCAGGTTGGTAAACCTAAGGTTATTATGCACCGCGATGAAAACGGCAAGCTGATGGAGCCTATGGAAGCATTGACTATCGATGTACCGCAGGACTTCATGGGCGCTGTTATGGAAGGCCTGGGCCTGCGTAAGGCTGAGCTGCAGAACATGACCGAAATGGCAGGCTATCTGCGTATGGAATTCAAGATTCCTGCTCGCGGCCTGATCGGCTTCCGTAACCAGTTCCTCACCGATACTAAAGGTAACGGCATTATGAACCACGTATTTGCTGGTTACGAAGAATATAAGGGTGAAATCCCCGGCCGTACCCGTGGCAGCCTGGTTGCTTTTGAAACCGGCGAAACCACTTCCTATGGTATCGGCAACGCTCAGGAGCGCGGCACCATGTTCGTTGTTCCTGCAGAAAAGATTTACGAAGGCCAACTGGTTGGCGAAAACAGTCGTGAGGACGACATGGATGTTAACCCCTGCAAGAAGAAACATGTCAGCAACATGCGTGCTTCCGGCAGTGACGACGCTATCCGTCTGATTCCGCCTCAGACCTTCTCTCTGGAGCAGGCTCTGGAGCACATCAATGATGATGAGCTGGTAGAAGTAACTCCGAAGAGCATCCGTATGCGTAAGAAGGTTCTGGACCGTCTGGAGCGCGGTAAGCTGCGTGGTCGTATGAAGAACGGTCAGGCATAATTTTTGACAACTTGTTAAAAATCTGCTACAATTAATATTACTAAGCAGGACTTTTGCCTATAGGCAGCGAATAATAGTCTAAATAACTGTTTTGGTTTGGAGGCTGATGGCCATGGGTTTAAAAAATACAGCAATGAAATTCTTTTGGTCTGATGAAATGGAAGAGCAGCAGGAGGAATATACCCGTCCGCGTCTGCTGAAATCCGGACATCTGAATATTATGGTGCGTACACCGAAATCCTTTGCGGACGTGCGCGAATATGCCGATTCGCTGATGAACGGCAGTGCCATTATGGTATGCTTTGATGCAGTTGATGAAGCACTCAGATATCGTATTTTCGACTATCTGAACGGTGTAAGCTACATCATTAATGCCGATGTGAAAAAAATTAACGATGATTTGCTGCTTTATGCGCCTGAACAGGTGCAGGTTAATAAAGAGGAAGCAAGAACTTCTTCTAATGTACGTTCCTGGCTTAGCAAATAAATAACAAAAGTTAGCCGTTGCTTGTCACCTTGCGGGGTGGCCGGCAACGGCTTTTTGTGTACGCAGATAGGCTGATGATATTTGCAAATAACAGCCCGGTGTGCTAAAATTATAAGCAATTTATTAATCCTATAAGCGATGCTGAACAAGAAAGAAGAGGTATATATGAGCGAAAAGAAAATGATGAAAAACGGTAAAAAATTAGGTGTTGTCGGCGGCCTTGGCCCTGCCGCTGCTGCAGAGTTTCTGCGCCAGTTTACTATGAGATGCCCGGCAAGCTGCGACCAGGAGCATCCTGTTGTATATATGATCGGTGACTGCGATATCCCGGACCGCGGCACAGCAATTTTCGGCAAGGGTGAATCCCCGCTGCCGAAGCTGAAGGCTGATTTGTTGCAGCTGTGCGATATGGGCGCAGATGTGCTTGCTGTTCCTTGCAATACCGCACACTTTTTTATCGACCAGTTTGCTGATGAATTGCCGGTACCGCTGCTGCATATCGTTGACGAAACCGTTAAGGCTGCCAAAGAGCTTTCTCCGGAAAAGGGTGCCTGGATGCTGTCCACCAAAGGCACACGTGCTTGCGGACTGTATCAGAAATATGCCGAAAAGCGCGGACTGACTCTGTATATTCCGAATGAGGAGCAGAGCGATAAATCTCAGGAGGTTATCAACTGCGTTAAGGCTAACCAGCTGGCAAAGGCCGGCGCTATTATGAAAGAGCTGGTAGAGGAGCTGTGGGCTGAGCGTGATATTCCTGTAATGACCGCCTGCACCGAGCTGCCACTTGGCTATGATGCATCCGGACTGCCGCAGGAGCGCAGCGTTTCCAGCATCGGTGCGCTGGCAGATGCCTGCGTGCGTGCGCTTTATGAAGAAGTAAAATAATATCTGAGTACTGCAACCACCTTGGCTTGAGGCTGAGGTGGTTTTTATTTTACTGCGTTTATCCTGGCAGTGTGCTATAATATAAACATACTATCGCCGGCAGCAGCTGGAGCAGCTTCTGCCTTTTGTTAACAGAGGTAAAACATATGCAAGAATTTTTAATTGTAAAGGGTGCGCGACAGCACAACCTGAAAAATATAACGGTAGAAATACCGCGCAATAAAATGGTAGTTATCACAGGCCTCAGCGGCAGCGGCAAAAGCAGCCTGGCCTTTGATACAATTTACGCCGAAGGCCAGCGCCGCTATGTGGAATCACTTTCGGCCTACGCCCGCCAGTTCTTGGGACAGATGGACAAGCCGGATGTGGACTACATCGAAGGCCTGAGCCCGGCAATTTCCATCGACCAGAAGACAACAAGCCGTAATCCGCGTTCTACCGTAGGCACGGTCACGGAAATATACGATTACCTGCGTCTTTTGTTCGCACGCGCAGGTGAACCGCACTGCCCTAAATGCGGTAAGCTCATCGATCAGCAGAGCGTGCAGCAGATAGTCGACAAGGTGCTGGAGCTGCCGCAGGGAAGCCGCTTTATGGTGATGGCACCGCTGGTGCGGGGGCGCAAGGGTGAGCATATGCGTGTGCTCGACGATATGCGGCGTGCAGGCTATGTGCGTATGTTTATCGACGGCGAGGTGCGCACGCTGGACGAGGATATCCGCCTGGAGAAAAATAAAAAGCACAGCCTTTCTGTAGTAATCGACCGCTTGGCAGTGCGTGAAGGCATCAGGCAGCGTTTGACGGATTCCGTGGAAACGGCGCTGAAGCTGGCAGACGGCTTTGCGGAGGTGGCAACGCTGGGAGAAGCAACGGAAACACAGCTTTTCAGCGAGCATTTTGCCTGCAATGACTGCGGCATCAGCCTGCCGGCGATTGAACCGCGCCTGTTTTCTTTCAACAATCCCTTCGGTGCCTGCCCGGACTGCACCGGTCTTGGCATGCATATGGAGTTTGACAAGGCTTTGATAGTGCCTGATGCTGACAAGAGCTTTGCCGACAGGTGCATTGCCTGCTTCAGCAACAATCTGAATTCCTATTTTATGAAGCAGCTGGGCGCAGTGCTTGCTGCCTACGGCTATAGCTACGACACCAAATGGAATGAGCTTTCGCCCGAGATGCAGCAGCTTTTGTGGGATGGTGCTGGCGAGAGCAAGTTTAAGTTCTTGTACGAAAATCTGCAGGGTGAGGTCAAGGAGCATAACACAACCTTTGACGGTATTTTGAACGTGCTGCGCCGTCGTTACCGTGAAGCCTTCAGCGATGCTATGCGTCAGGACTTGGAGGAGTTTATGACGAGCACTCCCTGTGCGGCCTGCCATGGCAGCCGTTTGAAGCCAGAGGCTCTGTCGATTCTTATCGGCGGTAAAAATATCTGCGAGGTTACGGCGCTGACGGTGCGCGACTGCCTGCAGTTTTTTAAAAAGCTGGAGCTGACGCCGAAGCAGCAGCTAATTGCGCATCAGGTTTTGAAGGAGATTATGGCACGCCTGCAGTTCCTCAATGACGTAGGCCTTGATTACCTGACGCTGGACAGAAGCGCCGGTACGCTGAGCGGCGGCGAAGCGCAGCGCATCCGTCTGGCAACGCAGATAGGCAGCGGCCTGACAGGCGTACTGTATATTCTGGACGAACCAAGCATTGGTCTGCACCAGCGCGATAACGGCAAGCTGCTGGAAACGCTCAAGCATCTGCGTGATTTGGGCAATACGCTGATTGTCGTTGAGCATGATGAGGAAACGATGTATGCTGCCGACCAGATTATCGACATCGGTCCGGGAGCAGGCGAGCATGGCGGTGAAGTGGTGGCACAGGGTACAGTGGAAGAAATCAAGCAGGTGCCTGCATCTGTTACCGGTACCTATCTTAGCGGCCGCAAATTTATCCCGGTTCCTAAGCATCGCCGTGAGTGCGATGGCAGGATGCTGACGATTCACGGTGCTCGCGCCAACAATCTAAAAAATATTGATGTCAGCATTCCGCTCGGAGTCTTTACTGTAGTAACAGGCGTGAGCGGCAGCGGCAAATCAACCTTGATAAATGATATTCTCTACAACTCCTTGGCTGCCAAGCTCAACGGTGCACGCTTGCGTGCTTCCGAGCATGACAGCATCGAGGGCATAGAATATACGGATAAGGTCATCAACATCGACCAGTCACCAATCGGACGCACACCGCGCTCCAATCCCGCAACCTATACCGGCGTCTTTGATTTTATTCGCGAGCTCTTCAGCCAGACCAACGAGGCCAAGCTGCGAGGCTATAAGGCAGGCCGCTTCAGCTTTAACGTGAAGGGAGGACGCTGCGAGGCCTGCAAGGGCGATGGCATGAATAAGATAGAGATGAATTTCCTGCCGGACGTTTACGTTCCCTGCGAGGTTTGTCATGGCGCACGCTACAACCGCGATACGCTGGAGGTGCATTACAAGGGCAAATCCATCGCGGAGGTTCTTGATATGACGGTAAGCGAGGCCTGCGAGTTCTTTAAGAATCAGCCACGCATTTACCGCAAGCTGGCAGTGCTGGAGGATGTAGGCCTTGGCTATATTCATCTGGGACAGGCAGCGACGACGCTGAGCGGCGGCGAAGCGCAGCGCGTGAAGCTGGCAACAGAGCTTTCGCGCCGCAGTACCGGACGCACCGTGTATATCCTGGACGAGCCTACGACAGGCCTGCATATTGCGGACGTCCACAAGCTGCTGGATGTGCTGCAGCGTCTTGTAGAAGGCGGTGACAGCGTTATCGTAATCGAGCACAATCTGGACGTTATCAAGGTAGCGGATTATATTATCGACCTCGGTCCCGAAGGCGGCGACAAGGGCGGCACCTTGGTGGCAAGCGGTACGCCGGAGGAAGTAGCGAAGGTCAAAAAATCCTATACCGGACAGTATATCAAGCAGGAGCTGGCTAAGGCGAAGAAGAACGGGTGGTACGTATGACAGAATTAGCCGCAGGCTTTAGCGATAACATTAAAAATGCCTTGGCCGTACTGCCGGAAAAGCCCGGCGTTTACCTGATGCACGATGCTTCCGGCAAGGTTATCTATGTAGGCAAGGCCGTAGTGCTGAAAAACCGCGTGCGCAGCTACTTCCGCAATCTGGCCAGCCATACGCCGAAGGTGAAGGCGATGGTAGCGAAAATCGCGGAGATTGAAACGATTGTTACTTCCAGTGAGGTAGAAGCGCTGATTTTAGAGTGCAATTTGATCAAAAAATATCGCCCGCGTTACAACATTAGCCTGAAGGACGATAAAACCTATCCCTATCTCAAGGTTACCATGCAGGAGGATTTCCCACGTTTATATGTTACGCGCAGACATCTGCGTGACGGCGCACGTTATTACGGACCGTATGCCGACGCCGGTGCTATGCATGCCACGGTAAAGCTGCTGCGCAGTATGTTTCCGCTACGCACCTGCCGCAAAATGAACCCGGACCGACCATGTCTGAACTACCATATTAAGCGTTGCCTTGCGCCTTGTGCCGGTTACATCAGCAAGGCGGATTATCATAAGATGATTAAATCCGTCTGCATGGTGTTGGACGGACGCACCACGGAGCTGGAGCGTGATTTGAAGCAGCAGATGCAGGAGGCAGCGGATAACTACGCCTTTGAGGAGGCTGCCAGACTGCGCGACCAGCTGCAGGCAGTGGCACGTCTGAATGAAGCACAGAAGGCTGTCACCAATAACGGCGGTGATATGGATATCTTCGGCCTGGGGCAGGATATGACGGGCCTGTGCATGCAGTTGTTCTTCGTGCGCAAGGGCAAGCTCATCGGCAGAGATAACTTCTTTTTGCCCGACGGCGGCGATATGCCGCAGGAGGTTATGACAGCCTTCGTCAAGCAGTATTATAACGAAGCAACGTTTATTCCTAAGGAAGTGGTGCTGCCGTATTTGCCCGAGGAGGAAGAAAAGCAGCTTATCGAAACGTGGCTGGCAGACAAGGCGCAGCGACGGGTGGAGCTGCTGCTGCCACAGCGCGGCGTGAAAAAGGATTTGCTGAAGCTGGCGAATGAAAATGCCATTAAGCTGTTGAACGAACGCTTGCGTAAGGGCAGCCTGTCACTCAAAAACGACCTGCAGGCAGCCGAAGAACTGCAGCAGGCCTTGGGCTTGGAGCATCCTTTGGAGCGCATGGACTGCTTTGATATCAGCCATACGCAGGGCAGCGAAACTGTTGCTTCCATGGTTGTGTTCCGCAACGGCACCAGCAGCAAAAAAGACTACCGCAGGTATAAAATTGTTTCGGCAGAAGGCAAGCCTGATGATTTTAAATCTATGCAGGAGGTTGTCTACCGTCGTTATCGGGATTATGAGGATTTGCCCAGCCTGGTGGTTATCGACGGCGGCAAGGGCCAGCTGAGCTCGGCGCTGGAGGTTATCCGCGGCCTGGGCCTTGACGATTTGCCGGTTGTAGGTCTGGCCAAGCGCGAGGAGGAAATCTTCAAGCCGCACCAGAGCGAAAGCATCATGCTGGACAGGGAAGGCGCTGCGCTGCACCTTATCCAACGCATCCGTGACGAGGCGCACCGCTTCGCTATTACCTACCACCGCAAGCTGCGTGGTAAGCGCAATCTTGTTTCCGTGCTCGACCATGTGGAAGGCATCGGGCCCAAGCGCCGGCAGGAGCTGTGGAAAGCATTCAAAACGCTGGACGCTATGCGGGCAGCAAGCATCGAAGAGCTGGCTGCGGTAGAAGGCATGAACCATGCGGCGGCGCAAACGCTGTACGATTTCTTCCGCCTGGATTTGCCGGAAAAGCAGCAGGCGCTACAGTAAAAGGTTCACAGCTATTTTGCAGAATATCCTCGTAAAACATGCTATAATAATTATAGGTCAAAAATAATAATTATTATGTAGCTCGCGCTTAGCTCTTCTTAAAAGCGCAGGCTATGGCAAGAGGAGGACGAAGCTAATGGCAAAATGGGTATGTGACGTTTGTGGTTATGTGTATGATCCTGAGGTTGGCGATCCCGATAACGGCGTTGCAGCAGGCACTGCCTGGGAAGATGTACCGGAAGAATGGGTTTGCCCTCTTTGCGGCGTAGGCAAGGATCAATTCTCGGAAATGTAAAATTGCATAGGATATAGCAAAAACAGCCTCACAGGAAAACTGTGAGGCTGTTTTTATATGCAATAAAGGATTTTTTGAATTACAGTTTTACTTAACGATGTGGCTTAAAGCTATAACAGCATATGTGAAAGAAGTAATAAGGACAGAAAATTTTTGCTTTAACTTTTTCCGGCAAAAGCTTGTAAAAATCATGCGTAAACATGATTTGCGGGTACTTTGCTCCATCAATGCTGGAGAGAACTTTTTGCGTGCGTTCTATCATATCGCTTTGCATAATAAAGGCAGGTGCTTTACTGTTATACTGTAGTTCAATAATATTGCAAATCCCTGCTTCCAAAACTACAAGGTAATGTATAGGGCAGTTGGCAAAGCTTTTGTTGGTTTCGCGTAATATTCTATGAATAGTTTTGTGCTTTGCCAGGATGCTTTCTATATTTGCTTTATCAAGATTCCAAAGAATAATGATAGTATTGTCCTGCTGCTTTATTTCTATACATGCAGGATGCTTATACAGATCCGTCAACAGCTTATTATAAAAGAATGAAAAGCTGGCAAAGAAATTAGGGTTTCTTCTGAAATTGGAGATTGATGTTTGCGCGTTAATCTTTAATGCGATTACGGCAATAGGAAGTTCGGTAGTCATAATTATTTTTCCTCGTCTGCCTGGAGGGCGTAAATCATAGTACAATAGTTTTCTGGGTTGGAAGTGATAAAATTATTAATAACATCTATGATGAAAATATTTCCTTGGATTTTTTTCTTTTCCTTGGCTAAATTTTGCAGGAAAATATTTACAGCGTTTCGCAAACCCTTTCCCCCGACATTGATAAGGAAACAATAATAGTTTCCATTGGGGACGAAAACTATCTCATCAGGATTGAATTCTTCCGGATGGTCTACTTTCAGACAATAGGTAGGTTTGTCAAAGGCATTGTTTTTTATATTTGCTTCAGTATACATACAGCCTAACTGGTAATGAGGCCACATACCGTTATGAAATCCTCTGATAAACAGGTTATCCGCGATATTGGATTCTGCACTGCCTGCAACTGTATTTAGGCTTAGACTCGGCGAACAGATAATAAACCATTCAGGAAAGTAATTGATAAATAGTTTTTCTCTGGGATTTTTGATAGTCAAGTCATAATAGTATTTAAGACTTGCAATGGTGCCTTGAATAGCCTGCAGCTCATTTATCATCTGTTGAAGGTTATCGTTTATGTGAATATAATGATTATATGATTTATCCGGATTGTCATCAAGAATAATGCTTTTGATTTCACTGAGAAGTACTTTGGCTTTTACACCAAACAGAATACGGGTTAATAAAAATGCCTGCTCCGGCAGATAATATCTGTAATTGTTTTCACCTATATAAGCAGGCTTAAGCAAATCGATTCTGTCATAATGCTTTAGAGTATCAATAGGTGTATGGGTAAGTGTACTGAATTCTTTTATGGTGAGGTAATTATTTTTTTTCATTTTTGGAAAAACCTCCTTGACATGTGAGTTACTCACAGCATTATAATAACATTGTTTACTAATGAAAGCAATTACCAATTTGATGAGTAGGATATTTGCTTTTTGAAATCAGATTACTATATTTTACAATGAAGTCAAGAAAGGGTGTATCGTGAATTGAAGAAGAGAAATTTATTAAGTACAGCAGTAACATTATCAGTATTAATGAGTGCTTTCGCTGTAAGCGGAGCATATGCTGCTGAAAAAATGAATCAATACAATTTAAGTGAGGTTGTTGTTGAGGCTGAACGCGGAAATCTTGCCGGCGGCATGATGCAGACAAGACAAAAAGTAGGTATGTTTTTAGGTGAAAAGGATACCTTGGATGTTCCTCTGCATGAGGTTACCTTTACCAAGGAAGCTTTAGATATATATTCTCAGCCTGGCAGAGGTATGCTGGATACCTTGGCTCTTGATCCCGCTGTAAGAGCTTCTCATGGTTCTATGGATACCAGCGTATCTATCAGAGGCTTATCCTCTCATGGCATGAAATGGACCTTGAATGGTGTACCGGGAATGAGCCATCAGATGCAGATGCCTTATAATTTTGTTGATACTGTTTCTGTTATTGCAGGTCCTTCAATCGGTATTACCGGTATGTCTACCAGCATGTCTACCCAGTCCGGCGGTGTAGTTAATATGGTAAGCAAAAAGGCTCAAGCTGAGCCTAATGCAGATTTAAAGCTTGGCTGGAGCACTAATAATTATTTGACACAGAGTATTGATGTAGGCCAACGCTTTGGCAAAAATAAAGAATATGGCATTCGTATCAATGCTATGAATGCATCTGGCGATTTGTCCGTTGAAGGTACCCATGATTTACAGCGCAATGTTTATATTAACCTTGATAGAGTCGGCAAGCACAGCAATACGAATTTACTGGCAGGCTACGATTATGATAATGAAGACGGCCGCTCTAATACCATTAATCTTGCAGGCAATATGAATTCTTTACCGGGAGTACCTAATAATAAAAAGAATTTGTCCCCGACATGGTCTAATGATACATATAAGAACTGGACTGCTGTATTGAATCATGAGCAGAAATTTGCCGATAATATGAGTTATTTTGTTAATGCAGGCTGGCATAAAGAAGATTATACAAGCTGGCTGCAGCAATGGTCCGGTCGTGCTCTTATTGACGATAAAGGCAATTATAAAGGCACTTATACACAAATGCCGGTATATCATTCTACACATTACTTTGGTGCCGGATTAAAGGGTAATTTCGATATCGGTAACTTCAAAAATGAATATGCGCTTAATATTGACCGCAGCTGGTTCCGCAGAGCACGTGTTAATAATGTTACTGCTGCCAACAAGTATTCTGTCAGTGGCAACATTTATACCGGATGCACTACTCCGAAACCGAATATTACCTGGGATCCGGTTACCAAGCAATATACAACAGTTATGACAGGCTGGAGCCTGATTGATACTTTGACAACTAAGGATGGCAAGCTGGCTATTACAGGCGGTGTTCATCATCATAGCGTTGACACTTCCCATAATGACGATAAAACTGCGAGCGGCAGACGCGATCAAAGCTCCGCAACTTCTCCGATTTGGGGCTTGACCTACAAAGTAAATCCGAATACTACTGTTTATGCCAACCATACGGAAACCTTCAGTGAAGGCGGCGTAGTATCACCTGGTTATTTGAATGAGGGCAGCACTATTCCTCCTTCTAAAACAAAACAGAATGAGATTGGTGTAAAAATGAAGAGCGGTGCTTTCCTGCATACTTTAAGTGCTTTTAAAAATACTCAGCAAAGCAGTATTACTGTTCCTGACAGCAAAGATCCCAGCAAATTCTGGTACACTTTGAATGGCGAAAATGAATATAAAGGACTTGAATATTCTGCAGTAGGTGCTTTAAGTGATAAATGGGATATGATTTTCGGTATTGCTTATATGGATGCAGAAAAAAGCAAGACTCAGGGCGGTAAAAATGATGGACGCAAGGTTTGCGGTATTCCCAAATGGAGCGGAGACCTAGCTTTAACCTATAAACCTGATAAAGCTACGAAATTCATCAGCCGTCTGAATTATACCGGTAAGACACGTATCCATGATACGAGCAGCTATGCAATGCCAATCGGTATTTCTTCCATTACCTTGTTAGATTTGGGTGCAAGCTATGACACCAAGATTGCCGGTTATGATGCTACCATTACAGCTATGTGCTATAATGTCTTCAACAAGAATTATTGGTACGCTAGCGGTGATAACAGTGTTGGCCTTGGCGCTCCTAGAAACTTTATGGTTACAGCAAACTTTAAATTTTAATTAGCTTTGTAATTCAGGCAGGAGTGTTTTCCTGCCTGAATCTTTCAAAAGAGGATTTGTATCAGTATGAAGCGTAAATATATTTTAATGTTTTTTCTATGCTGCTTGTTTATTAGTGGCTGTAAATCAATAGAAACTAATAAGCATCCGGCTTCAGATAAAGCTGTGGCTTTTAGCATTGAAAATTATGACAGCTCAATGAAACCACATATATATAAGTTTACGCAGCATCCGCAGAGAATAGTGGCTTTATGGCAGAATTCAATAGAAACGCTTATAGCTTTAGGTGCCGGTGATAAAATTATTGCCGCTGCCGGAGTGTATAATGAAAAGCATTTAAATCCAAATTATCTGGAAGCTTATAAAAGGATTCCTGTCAGACAAACGCAGATTTTTTCTCAGGAAAATGTTTTGATGATGCATCCTGATTTTATAGCAGGCTGGCTTTTTGATTTTACAGGTAAAGGAAGGTCAATCGGCAGCAGCAGCTTTTGGGAAGCGCGAAATGTTAATATTTATATGAACCTTATGAACGGCGCTGAATTTAAAGCACATCATACAATAGAAGATGAGCTGCAATATATTACTGATTTAGGAAAAATTGTCGGTAATGAGACTAAGGCAGCGAGTTTGGTAGCAGGCATAAATAATAAAATACTGCGTTGCAGACAGCAATTGGCTGCCAAGAAACGTTTAAAAGTATTAGTAGTCGGCAATTTTGGTAAGATAATAACAATCTATACACCAAGAACGTTAGCAGGAGATATTTTAACGAAACTCGGGGCAGATGTGATTGGTAAAAACCAGGAAGCTGTTGGTGAAAATGAATATATCAGCTATGAAGAAATTTTAATAAGTCAGCCTGATATTATTTTTCTGCAATGTTCGCCTGAAAATGAAAATATGCTGCTTAAATCAGTTTATAACAATCCTGCTCTGCGAAATGTTAAATGTATAAAAAACAGGCAGGTTTACTGCATACCTTTTTATACCATAAGAAGTCCCGGTGTACGTATTGACGATGCAGTGGATATTTTTGCAAAGGGATTAATAAAAGGTAGCGAATAGAGGAAGGTAGCCTATATGGAAAAGACTATTTTGGAAAGAATAAAATGCTATTGGGAGCAACGTAGCAATGATTTTAGCAGACAGAGCTTTGCAGAAATGCAGAATGAGAAATATGATTTGTGGAGTAAAGAATTAAAACAAATCATAGGTGACAGAACAGCGTTGCGAATTCTTGATGTCGGGACAGGTTCCGGTTATATGGCTTTGCTGCTGGCAAGTGCCGGTCATCTGGTTACGGGAATTGATTTATGTGATAACATGATAGCTTCTGCCATAGATTTGCGTAATAAATTAAATTTAGATGCCGATTTTTTTGTTAGCGATGCACAGCAGTTGCCTTTTGCGGATAACAGCTTTGATTTATTGATAACACGAAATTTGACATGGACTTTGCCCAATCTGGAAAAGGCGTATAATGAATGGTACAGAGTGCTGAAGCCGGAAGGTATTTTAGCTAATTTTGATGCGGATTTCGGCGAGAAGGATTTTTCGGTACCTGCAAAGGGGAAAGTATCTAAACACGGCCTGCATGGTGATTTAAATTGTAATCAGATAGAAGAGTGTAATGCTATAAAGAATTCTTTAGATATCAGTAATCATAGAAGACCATTATGGGATGCTGATTTACTTATGCAAACAGGCTTCAGCAAAATTACAATGGATTTGGCATTAGGCTCAAGAATTAATCAGGCACAAAAACTGAAAACACAGGGAATGTTTGGTGTATATGCTTATAAATAAGGGGGAAACTTATGGAAATATAAGTACAATCGCTAAGCTTTTATGTTTTTGAAAACAGAAAAAATTGCTTCTGCAAGAGCTTATAGCATCAGCGTATGAAGCAGATAGCAGAACTATTGATTTTAATGGAAGGTTAGTTGTTATTTATAATTGATTTTCCGTTAAGTATACTCATACATCATCTCCTACAAAACGCAAAAACAGCCTTTAAGCAAAAGCTCATTGGCTGTTTTTGTGTTTCTTTCAGAATTGATTTGATGTTACTTATCAATTATAAATATTATTATATTTTTCGTAGACAGCATGCAGGAGCTCTTTGCTTTCCTCTTCGGAATAAACCATGCTGCTTTCCGGCAGGTAAACCAGAAAATCATGGAATGCATGCACCAGGCTTAATTCCTGCAGATGGAAGATATACTGTCCTTTATTGGGGCTGAAGTAATAAATAATCACCTTTTGCTCGCTCGGTGCGCAAATGCAGATAGGCGAAGGCACGGAGAGCTTATCACTGCGTACAATCCTTGGCGTGAAGCTGCCGTCATCTACACTGTTGATAATATTCTTTAAAAGTGCCAGGCGTTGTGGCGGTGTCAGGTAGGTGTACATAAAATCAGGGATTTCGGTTACACGTCCTGTTTCCATAAAGAGGTTTAAGCCTTCAAGCGTAAAGGAAATGCTGTGAGAGCTGTATTTTGAGCGGATTTTAGCAAAGTAATCGGCAATAACTCCTTGCATTTCCGGCGGAATAATGTCAGTGTTCAATCTGTCTATGAGGATGTTTTCCGGACAGAAGCTGGGGAAGCAAGGCTGGTAGAAAAGCTCATGCACTTCTTCAGCGTTGATTTCCTCTTCACTAAGGAAGGTAGACTGCAAATATTCCTCCGGTGTAGGATGGAAGGTGTGGCAGATAGGATTAGCAACACTGAGGTTTTTTTGGAAGGTTTCACTGGTGAGTGCTACCATGTCCTGTGAATTGCAAAGCACAGCCTTATCCTGTTCATAGGATACTGCTAACATAAAGTCACTGGTGATAATCTTGAACGGCAGCATGCTGGTGCTGTTGAACAGTGTATCAACATTATCATAAACATAATAAGGATGGAAAACTTCACATTGGAATAGAATCGGCACAAGCTTTTGCAGGATATTCAAATTGTAGGTTGTGCCTTTATGTCCTTCATTTTTATCAAAAATGATAATTGCTTCCACAAGCGTATTGTTGCGGTTAAAATCAATGGAAGTAAGACAATCGAAAACATACTGATATTCAGGCTGCACCATGAGTTTGATGTGGCCTGATTTTTTATTGGCTTCAATCTCTAAAACAGCTTTTAAAATACGATTGATATTAGCCTGACCGTTGATTATTTTCAGTGATTCCTTAATTTTAAGCATATCTTGCACGCCTGTGGGGATTATAAGCTCGTCGGCAGAATTCATATCGTAAAAACCGGAGATGATTTTGCTGACATGCTCCCGACGGAAATAATTTTCCTCACCCATATGCGATATATGATAGGCACGCAACAATTCTGCTGTTTCACTGGGGTTGAGCATCATGGCCTTGGCAATAGCGGTTACGTCTGCAATATTCGCAGGCATACGCTTACCAACCTTCATGTGCTGTATCATTGTTCTGTTT
>CAVCLW010000048.1:16005-18386 GCA_963603005.1 Escherichia coli
TGTTTACACCGCTTATTTTTGAGATAGTGTAAATCGTTGTATTTTTGGTTTCTAGATACTTTTTGAGCGTATCTGCAAATAATGTCATAAGCAAAACCCTTCCTCATATCATTTATCAATTAATATTTATATTATAGACGAATTTGTGACAATAATAAAGTCTTGAATATACAAAAAGCCTGTCACTAAAGTTGTCACATGTGTCTGATGTATGTCAATTTAGTTAAAATTAAGAGTATGATGGAAAATTTATAATGATATATAAGAGCATTGATAAGATATACCCCTATACGACTATGCTTTGCGAACCAATAGACAAGTACGTCGTAGAAACGCTATTGTGTAGTGGGGGGGGGTAAAATGGGTATTAGAGATATACATAGGGAGGATGAGATACATGATAAAGTGGAAGGCTGTAACAGCTATGCTTTTGCTAGCATTGAATAATATTACCTACGCGCAGATTGCTGATGTTACCGGTATCGGTGAAGATAGTGACAGTGCGCTGCGCGATGCCAAACGTAATGCAGTGGAGCAGGTTGTGGGTACATATATTAACTCTGAAACCTTGGTGAGCCAGGCTTCTGTGGTCAGCGATGAGATTTATGCGAAATCAGTTGGCTTTGTTACAGATGTGAGGGTAATTGATGAAGGCAAAAGAAATGGCAGCTATTATGTCCATGCTAAGATTGATGTCAATACAAATCCAAATTCGGAGCTGATGAATCGCATTGAAATGGTAAAAGCCTTAGGAGATCCGCGGATTGGTGTAGTGGTTTTTAAGAATGCAACAGCAAGTGACTATGGTTCACCGGAAAGAAGCTACGATGATATAACAGAAGAATCCGTAAACAGTAAGCTGTTAAGTATGGGTTTTTCTCATGTTATGGATGCAAATATAGTGGCTAAGTTGAGAAATTCATCTTTGCTGAACAGCCTTTATAATGGTGATACTAATTTGATAGGAGATACAGGCGGTATTGGTGTGGATGTGTTGGTGCTTGCACAAAGTAATGTAGATGCAGCAAAAATAAATCTTACACAGCAGGACGGAACAACAGTAGATACACAGCTTGTACGGGGAACCGCTGATATTACCGGCAAAGTTATAATGCTCGCTACCGGTAACATACAGGGAACATTTTCAGTACGCGGACAGGGAATAGATATTTCTGAAAGTACAGCAAATAATAAAGCGTTAAAAAATGCTTCTGCCAATGTTGCTGCTGAAGTAGGGAAAATATTAAGAAAAAAAGCAGCGAAAGCTTTTGATGGCTTGCAGATAATTGCTTCCGTAAATGATTATGAAAAGTTGGAAGAGTTGGTTGCTGAATTAAAAAGTCTTAAGGGTGTACAGGGAGTATATATGCGCGAATATCAAAATGGTAAAACTGTTATTGATATTGAAAGCAATCAGCAGCTGCATATTTTGCTGAGAATGCTGAAGGAAAAGAGCCGTTTGGGCCTATTCAATGAAGGTATAACGAATAATACGATGGAATTGCTTGTATCTTGATGAGGTATTAGAAATGAATGCTAGGAAAGTTATTGCTTTACTGCTGTTGAGCTTTGGCTTGATGACAAGCGTTAGTGCTAGTTACACGGATGATTTGAAGCATAAGTATGCGGACGGGAGCTTTTACATTGAGTATCAGGTGACTAGGCAGGATGCAAAAGGTGAAATTGCGAAGAGCCAAAAACCTCGTATGTGGAGTGCTTCACAGCATCTTGATAAATTTATTTACGCACAAAAAGGCGACAACAAATATTACCAACGTAATGATTTCGGTACAAAAAAAGAAAAAGCAGTTTCTTATGGCAGAAAATTGACTGCTGAAGAATTAGACTCATATCGTGAAAGTGTAGTAGCAAATATGCAAATGTTTCCGTTAAGTTTTGGTTATTTTTATAATAGCAGTATGGTTGATATACAAAATGAGGATATAAATGTAATCAAAGATGGCAAAATTTATGCTTTAGATAGATATAATGCTTGTGGCTATTGGACAACTGCTGAAAAAATTAATGATAAGCCTAGATTGTCACAAATAATGTGCGTGAATATGATAATTCCGACGATATTTAATAGTATTTTGTTTCCAACAGAGGAAACAGGAACAGTTACGCTCATAAGTTCTGAAGAAAAACATACTATGGGGCAAGATACGATTTGTGAAACTTATACTTATCAAAAAACTAATGAGTATGGTTCACCTATCGGTGAAATTTGGTACTTCCAGTTATTTTATAAAGACGGGGCGTTGATTTGTTTTTCTGATGCGATAAGTAAACAATACTATAATCGCAATAAAGATAAGCATTTTGACTTTTTAAACAAGGTTAATACTTTGCATAACTTAGAAGATGATCGCATTTTTAAT
>CAVCLW010000049.1:0-17893 GCA_963603005.1 Escherichia coli
TGACGGTAAAATTCCACTGGTTTTTCTGTTTAAGGTTGGGTTTTGTCCCAGCCTCATATGTAAAATATTATGTATACACAGAAGCCTTTAGCCTGAGAGTTTAAATTCTTGTTCCGTACTATTTTTGAATTTATTTTAATCCCCTACCTTCTTTCGCCTTATAATACAAATACAGACAATTTATTGTGACTAAAAATTCACAAGTTTGACGTAAAAGCAAACTCAACTTTTGCACACACTTCTCTCTCTTGCCTCTACTGTAATTGGTAATTTCTCCTGCTTTCTTCATTACTTTCACGCCAATAAAAAAGCGTACATACTTGCAAGTCATATGTACGCTTCATTCTTAAACCATCAGTTTAACACTTGTAAATTTATTATTTTTTCGGCGTAATCGCCAGTACGCGCGCCGGCAGGCCGGTCGCACCTTCAATACGCGGCCAGGCCGCAACCAGCAATGCTCCCGCAGGTGCCACTCGGTCCAGGTTCTGCAGCACTTCAATCTGCAGCTTGCCCTTGCCCAGCACATAGCGCTCGCACGCCAAATCGCCTGCTTTGGCAGCCTCTGCCGAAGCATCGGTGTCCAGTGTTTCGTGGCCGTTGGCTGCAGCGTTGCGCTCTTCATAAATATATTGCAGCGCCGGCAGGGACCAGCCGGGGAAGTTTTCGCTGCCGTCGGCAGCAATACCGCTCAGCTTATCCATATCCGGCCAATTTTTATACCAGTCGGTACGCAGTGCCACAAAAGCACCGTCGGGAATCGGTCCGTATTCCGCTTCATAAGCCTTGATATCCTCTACCGTTACGGCATAATGCACATCCTCTGCAACCTTGGCGGTAATATCAATTACGCACAAGGGAAACAGCATCTGCTGTGCGCCGAATGCTTCGGACAAAGGCATATCCTTAACAAAGTGACCGGGAAAGTCAATATGGGTGCCGTATTGGCCGGGAAATTTGAAGGTCTGAATCAAACATTCCAGCATCGGGTTGCCCCAATCGAAAACCGTCTTGCTAACCTCTACCGAGCCTGCGGGAATACCGCTCCACACCGGGCTATCATTGTTCATGGAGTGGGAAAGCTCCACCCATTCATAAGCATCTGATTTCATTTCATCTAACATATTCCATAATTTGTACATATTAAAACCCCCTCAATAAAAAATATTGGTTCTCACTATTATCTTAGTACATCGATAGGATTTTGTAAAGCAAATATTTTCATAACAGAATCTTTGTATCAACGCAAAAGACTCGCCACCGCTAAAAAGCGGCAACGAGTCCTTTTATACGTAGTAATTTTATCTTAATTAATCTCTCAGCTTAGCCTTATATGCTTCGGCAACCTCAGCGATAACCTTCTTCATAGAAGCATCAACCTCAGCGTCGGTCAGGGTGCGGTCAGCAGCCTGATAGGTCAGGTTGAAGGCCATGGATTTGCAGCCTGCGGCAACCTGCTTGCCGGTGTAGATATCGAATACACGCACACCCTGCAGCAGCTCGCCTGCATGCGCACGAATAACCTGCTCCAGCTCGGCGTTGGTTACCTCTGCCGGAACAACAACGGCAATATCACGGCTCATGCTCGGGAACTTGGGCAGATGCTTGTATTGCGGTACAGCGGTTGCGCTTGCTACCAAAGGCTCTACGGCCATTTCCAGCACGTAGGTAACCTGATCCAGCTCAAAGTTTTCCTGAACTACCGGGTGTACCTCGCCAAAGGAGCCGATAACCTCGCCATTAACAACGATGTCACAGCTCTTGCCCGGATGCAGGTACGGCTGTTGGCTGCGAGTCATGGTGTAATCGCTCACCTGCATTGCTTCCAGCAGTCCCTCAACGATGCCCTTCATATCATAGAAGTCAACGTTGCCTTTATCGTCGCACCAGTTGAGAGCCTTGCGGCTGCCGCTCAGTACTGCGGTCAGCAGCTGACGCTCTGCGGGATCCTCGGTCAGCGGCAGTGCCTTCGGCAGGAAGATACGGCCGATTTCAAACAGAGCAACACTGTTGTTGTGGTTGCGCAGGTTGAAGGAAGCAGTCTGCAGTGCGCTCGGAACCATGGTGGTGCGCATTACGGAGAATGCGTCGGTAATCGGGTTCAGCAGCTCGATGCAGTTACGGCGTGCATCATCTGCTGCCAGCAGCATTTTATCGTAAGCGTTGGCCTTGATGAAGCTATAGGTCATCATTTCGCTCAGGCCTGCGCCAACCATGTAATCCTGTACATCGTCCTTAACATCATCCAGCACAGACTGGCTGCCTTGGGTGATGGTCAGCTCCGGCTGATGGCTTTCGATGAAGTCATAGCCATGCATACGGGCAATTTCCTCGCTAATGTCGGCATCGCAGTCGATATCACGACGCCAGGTAGGAGCGGTAATCAGCAGCTCGCCATCCTTTGCTTCTACGCCAAAGCCCAATTTGGTAAGGATAGCAACCATTTCTTCCTCAGCGATGTTTACGCCGATGCGGCCGTTAATCTTTGCTGCGGTAGTAGTGATTACTGCCGGCTTCAGCTCTTCCGGATAAGCTTCTACGATACCGCTGAAGGTTTCGCAGGCACCCATCTGCTCCAGCAAGTGAGCAGCACGGTTCAGTGCATCATGGTCGCGGATGGTATCAACACCGCGCTCAAAACGGCCGCTGGCTTCACTGCGCAGGCCCAGCGCACGGGAGGTGCGGCGGATAGAAGGACCGTGGAAGGAAGCAGCCTCCAGAATAACATTCTTGGTTTCGTCGGTAACCTCGGTCAACAGACCGCCCATAACACCACCAAGACCGGCAGCCTTTTCGGCATCACCGATGGTAATCATGGCAGAGGTCAGCTCACGCTCCTTGCCGTCGAGGGTTACGAGCTTTTCGCCCTCTTCTGCACGGCGCACGATCAGAGTGTGGCCTGCAACCTTGTCGGCATCATAAGCATGCATCGGCTGGCCCAGCTCCAGCATAACATAGTTGGTAACGTCAACTACGTTGCTGATGGGGCGCACGCCGCAGGCACGCAGACGGCGCTGCATCCATTCGGGAGAAGGCATGATTTTGATATCCTTCAGCACACGGGTAGCAAAGCGGGAGCACAGCTCCGGTGCATCAATTTTTACGTTTACATAATCGCTTGCCTTACCTGCGGCAGCTTCCTTAACGTCCATAGCGGGCATTTTCAGCGGGCAACCGGTAATAGCGCTGATTTCGCGCGCCAAACCGATAATGCTGAAGCAGTCCGCACGGTTGCTGGTCAGGTCGATATCGATAACGGTATCATCCAGGCCTAAAACGGTTTTGATGTCTACGCCAATCGGAGTATCTTCCGGCAGAATAAAGATGCCGTTTCTTTGCTCCGGCAGTAGCAGCTTGGATTCAATGCCCAGCTCATCGGCACTGCACAGCATGCCGAAGGAATCAAGGCCGCGCATTTTAGCCTTTTTCAGCTTCAGGCCCTCAGGATTGCGCTCGCTCGGAGGCAGCACGCTGCCAACTACGGCAACAGGCACAATGTCATATTGATGCACGTTTTGCGCGCCGGTAAGAATCTGCACCGGCTCGCCGCCTTGGCCGTAATCCAGCATGCAAACCCACAGGTGGTCGCTGTCGGGATGACGGTGGATTTCCATAACCTTACCGGTGACAACACCCTCCAGGCCCTTCCCCAGTTGGGTAACGGTGTCAACCTCCAGGCCGACACGGGTAATTTTATCGCACAACTCCGCAACGGAGATGTTAATATCTACATATTGTTTTAACCATTCTAAAGATGCAAGCATGATTGATCCTCCTTATTTGAATTGACTGATGAAGCGTTGGTCGTTTTCGAAGAACAGGCGCAAATCGTCAATGCCGTATTTCAGCATAGCGATACGTTCAACGCCCAGACCAAAGGCAAAACCGGTCATTTTCTCGGGATCATAACCGCTCATGCGCAGTACGTTGGGATGTACAACACCGGCGCCAAGGATTTCCAGCCAGCCGCTGTCCTTGCAGACATGGCAACCGCCGCCCTTTGCATGGCAAATCGGGCAGGATACGTCCACTTCTACAGAAGGCTCGGTGAACGGGAAGTAGGAAGGACGCAGACGAACCTTTACATCCTCGCCGAACATTTGCTTACAGAACAGCTCCAAAGTGCCCTTCAAATCTGCCAGGCTGATATTTTTATCTACAACAAGGCCTTCTACCTGATGGAACATCGGGGAATGGGTTGCATCGTAGTCGCAGCGGTAAACGGTACCGGGGCAAATCATGCGAATAGGAGTATTAGGCTCCTTGCTTTCCAGGGTACGCGCCTGCACGCCGGAGGTTTGGGTGCGCAGCAGATAGTTTTCGGTGATATAGAAGGAATCCTGCATATCCAGTGCCGGATGATCAGGCGGCAGGTTCAGTGCGGTGAAGTTGTGGTATACGTCCTCGATTTCCGGACCGTCGCAAACATCAAAGCCCATACGCATGAAGATTTTCTTAATCTCACGCATGGTCAGGGTTACAGGATGCAGATGACCGGTTTTCGGCTTGCGGCCCGGCAGAGTAATATCAACCTGCTCGTTAGCAAGCTTGTCAGCCAGCGCTTTTTTCTCCAGCACGGCGGTTGCTTCGTTGATTTTGCCCTCCAGCTCAGCCTTGATTTCGTTAACAATCTGGCCGATTTTCGGACGCTCTTCGGCAGGCAGCTTGCCCATGCCGCGCAGGATTTCGGTCATCGGGCCTTTTTTGCCCAGATATTTGACGCGCAGATCTTTGAGCGCATCAAGAGAAGTTACGGCAGCAAGCTCTTCTAAAGCCTGTGCTTTTAATGCTTCTAATTTTTCTTTCATTGATTTCATCCTTTCTTCATTGGACAGTTCAGAAAGTATCAGATACAAAGAAACGCGACGCAGGCGTACTGGAGGTACGTGACGCAAAGACCCGATTTATCATGAGCTAATGCGAATTGGATAAATCGTTGGTCGTGCTAATACCTTTGGTGCAAGGAGCTGTTTCTGCAGTAGATGATGCTTTATAGACTGTCACCAAAAAATAAGAAAACGCCCCTGCAAAACTGATAAGTTTACAGGGGCGAAAAGCTTCGCGGTACCACCCAAATTTGTTCCTTCATTTGCAAGCTTTAACGCAGCCTTACGCCCACCCTACGCAGCCATGCGGCCTTCAGGCAGGACACTCCCAAGGGAACTTCAGCATAATTTTGTGTGCGAAGCTTACAGCCGGTGACTTCGCTCTCTTAAACACAGCCTTAAACCTACTTGCTTGTTCATCGTGTTATCAGGGGTCGATTCAATTTGATGTTTATTATAGCACTTTTTGAGCAAAAGATAAAGAGGGGTAAAATGATTTATTTTTTTCTTCTTTCATCCAGCCTATTTGCTTTTCGTCCAAAACCATCATCTATTTGGATGAAACCAGCAAATATAATAACAACCGCCCCTTGAAATTAACTTTTCAGAGGGCGGTTCAGATATAACCCTATTTAACTCTAAAATAGCAAGTGCTTTTCCCCTTGCCTTCTTTTTGCAATTCACCGGAAAGGACCAGCTTACGCAATGCAGCTTCAATAGAGCTGTCGCTAAGCGTAGAACAAAGCTCACGAATATCCTGCTTATTAAAGCGTCCGATTTTATTTTCACTTGCTCTACGTACCATTTCCAGCGCAGAAAGCTTAGGCTCAATGATAGTCATACGTTCTTCAAAGTCTTTATAAGCAGCAAGAATTGTCCCCAAAATATATTTTACAAATGGTATAGCATCTTCCTTACCCTCATGCCAGCCTACTTGCGAATCAGCCAAAGCTTCATAATACAAATCCTTATTCTTAGCAATTTTGGCTTCCAACGAAATATATTTGCCTACATAAAAACCATTTCTATACAAAAGTAAGGTTGTAAGCAAACGGCTCATTCTTCCATTACCATCATTAAATGGGTGAATACATAAAAAATCATGAATAAAAACAGGTATAGCAATAAGTGGCTCTAACTCCAAATTACCTATTACTCTATTATATTCTTCACAGATACGCTCAAGCGCTTCCGGTGTTTCGTAAGGAGCAAGCGGTGTAAATAAAATCTTAGTACTACCATCCGGGTAAGTAGCACTGATGTAATTTTGCACGCTCTTAGTTCTCCCAGCAAATTGGTTATTCATATGGTTGTACAAAATTTTATGAAACTGTAAAATATAGTTTTTGGAGATGGGGATAACATCGAAATTCTCATGTATTATATTTAATACATCACGATAGCCGGCAATTTCCTGCTCATCACGATTTCTCGGTGTTGTTTTCTCGTTTACAAGCTCACGTATTCTAGTGCTAGTCGTAACAATGCCCTCAATCGCATTAGACGCTTCCGTACTTTGAATTTTTGCTATTTCTACCAGCTTATTAAGCTCTTCCGGCTGTTGCTTTAAAAAAAGCTCCTGTTTACCTGCCTCTTTATAAATTGCAGCTATCAAGCTCAAAATTTCTGAATCCCATTTTTGTTCTCTAATTATTGAGTAGTTAAAGCTTCTCATTCCCTTACTTCTCCTTCCATTCCCTTAAATTATACCATAAAATAAGGGAATCACCAATAGGATAAGAGAAAACCCGACCCTATTCATCCAACTCCTTAACCTTTCGTCCAAAATTGGTATATAATTGGACGAAAGTAACAAATATTGGACAAAACCGCCCCCTGAAATCAGCTTTTCAGAGGGCGGTTAATTTTTTCAATATAAATTATTTTACGCAGGAGCAGGCCACAAAATGCTGCGGCTCAACCTCGCGCAGTACAGGATTGCCTTTATCGCAAACGCCGGCAACAGGGCAGTCGCAGCGCTTCATGAAACGGCAGGCATCCGGCAGGTTGATAGGCGCGGTAATTTCGCCCTTGATAACCTGACGCTTGGGCTTATCCTTGCCCACGATAGGCAGAGGAATTGCCGAAAGCAGTGCCTTGGTGTAAGGATGCAGCGGATTTTTGAACAGCAGATTAGCAGGTGCTTTTTCTACCATGGTGCCCATATACATAACCGCAATATCATCCGAGAAATATTTTACTACGGACAAGTCATGGGTGATGAAGATATAGGTCAGGCCCAAATCCTTTTGCAGCTGTTTGAGCAGGTTCAGAATCTGCGCCTGAATGGAAACGTCTAACGCGGAAACAGGCTCGTCGCAAACAATGATTTTAGGATTCATCGCCAAAGCGCGGGCAATGCCGATACGCTGACGACGGCCGCCGTCCAACTCATGCGGATATACATTGGCATAGCGCTCAGCCAGACCAACGGTACGCATCAGCTCCAGAGTGCGTTCTTCAATCGCTTCCCTGCCCTTAATCAGCTTATGCTCGATAATAGGCTCACTGATAAGCTGCATAACGGTTTCACGCGGGTCCAAGGACGAGAACGGGTCCTGGAACACCATCTGCATCTTCTGGCGCAGCGGGCGCATTTCCTTACGGCTCAGCTTGGTGATATCGTTGCCCTGAAAGATGATTTTGCCGCTAGTGGGCTCAATCAGCTTCAGAATGCAGCGTCCGGTAGTGGATTTACCGCAGCCGGATTCGCCTACGATACCCAGAGTTTTGCCCTCCTCCAGAGTAAAGCTTACACCGTCGACAGCATGCAGCTGACCTGCAGCAGTATTAAAATATTTGGACAGATTGTCAATAACTAACAGCGGAGCATTACTCATTTTTGGTTCCTCCTTAAAGCAAATTCTGGTCTGGAATAAGCGTGGCAGGCTACAAAATGAGTTTTGCTGCCATCTACGGAATGCAGCTCAGGCACGGAGGCAGAGCATGCTTCGGTAGCGTAGGGACAACGCGGAGCGAAGGTGCATCCGGGCGGCAAATCCGCCGGGTCGGGCATCAGGCCTTTGATAGGCTCTAGCATTTCGCCCTGCTCCTTCAGGTTAGGCAGGCTGTTGAACAGGCCCTCGGTGTAGGGATGGCGCATGCTGTTGAATACATCGTCAACAGTGCCCTTCTCCACAATACGGCCGGCATACATAACTGCCATATCGTCGCAGACCTCGGCAACGATACCCAGGCTGTGCGTAATCATCAGCATGGACATATCGCGGTTGTTGATGAGGTCCTTCATCAGCTCCAGCACCTGCGCCTGAATGGTTACATCCAGTGCGGTGGTCGGTTCATCCGCAATCAGCAGCTTGGGGCTGCAGGCCAGCGCGATAGCAATAACTACACGCTGCTTCATACCGCCGGAGAACTGATGCGGATAGTCGTTGGCTCTTGCCTCGGCAATACCAACAAGCTTCAGCATATCCTTAGCCTTTTCCAGAGATTGCTCCGGCGTAAGGTTCTGGTGCAGCTCCAAACTTTCGGCAATCTGCTCGCCTACGGTCATAACAGGGTTCAGAGCGGTCATCGGGTCCTGGAAAATCATTGCCACGTCGTTACCGCGCATTTCCTCCAGCTCAAGGTCGCTCATCTCGAGTACATTCTTGCCCTCGAGCTTAATCGTACCGCTTTTGATAACTCCCGGAGGATCCGGAACAAGGTTCATGATAGACAGTGCGGTAGTGGTTTTGCCCGCACCGGTTTCGCCTACCAGACCCAGAGTACGTTTTTTGCCGATGGCGATATCAATGCCGTTGACAGCATGTACATCGCTGTCTTCTGTTTCGTAATGGACCACAAGGTCCTTAATATCTAATACTAAATCCATAATGCAGCCCCCTTATTTCTTCAGCTTAGGATCCAGCGCATCGCGCAGGCCATCGCCCAACAGGTTCAAGGCTAATACGGTAAACATAATAGCTAAACCGGGAATAACACAAATGTAGCTGGCATCACGAATATGACCTCTGCCGCCGGAAAGCAGCGCGCCCCATTCGGGAGCAGGTGCCGGTACGCCGATACCCAAAAAGCTCAGGGAGGAAGCGGAAATAATGGTAGTACCAATCAGCAGAGTAGTCTGTACGATAATCGGAGACAGGCAGTTCGGCAGGATATGTCTGAGAATAATCTTCCAGGTGGGCAGACCCATCGCATAGGAGGATTCAACATATTCCAAATCGCGCACCGTCATAACGGAAGCACGCACGATACGCGCATAGTTAGTGGCACAGGAAATTGCCAGAGCAATAATCAGGTTGATGGTGCTGGTGCCCAGCAGAGATACGATTACTACTGCCTTCAGAATGTTAGGAATGGAGTAGAAAATATCAATACCGCGCATAATGATATCATCGGCCTTACCGCCGTAGAAGCCGGCAATAGAGCCTAAAACGGTGCCTACAATCAGACCGAAGCCTACGGAACCGATACCGATAGCCATGGAATAGCGTGCGCCGTACATAACGCGGGCAAAAAGGTCACGGCCGTATTCATCGGTACCGAACCAATGCTCCCCGCTGGGAGGCTGCAGCTTAATAGCCAGGTTCTGACCGATAACGTCGGTTTCATAGTTAAATACCAAGGGACTTACCAGAGCGATGACACACAGCAGTGCCAGAAAGGCCATGCCGATTACAGCGCCCTTATTTTTCAGCAGACGATGCCAGGTTTCCTGGAACATGGTGCGTCTTTTAGTTCTTTTCTTTGCAGCCATCTTCCTCACCCCTTCTTGCTGTACTGTGCCTTGATACGCGGATCAAAGAATGCGTATACCAGATCGACAACCAGGTTAATCAGGCACATCAAAATAGAACACAGAATAATAGAACCTGTTACCATCGGAATATCACGTCTGGTAATAGATTCGTAAACCAAACGGCCGATACCGGGCCAGCTGAATACGGTTTCAGCCAGTACGGAACCGGTGATAACCAAAGACATTTGCAGACCGATAGCAGTGATAATAGGAATCAGTGCGTTTTTCAGACCATGCTTATAGATTACACGATGCTCGCTGCAGCCCTTAGCACGCGCGGTGGTCATATAATCCTGACGCATAACGTCCAGCATGGAGGAGCGTGTAATACGAGTAATCAAAGCTGCCAGACCGAAGCCAACGGTTACTGCAGGCAGAACCAGGCTCTTCCAGCCAAAGTTGCCGCCGGTCGGGAATAATCTCAGATGCAGAGCAAAGATAATAATCAGCATCAGGCCCAACCAGAAGTTAGGCATAGAGGTACCGAATAATGCGAAAACCATGCCTGCGGTATCCTTCCAGGTGTTCTGGTGGATAGCGGTGTAGATACCCAGAGGAATGGATACCAGGGTAGCGATGATAACAGCAGCGCCGCCCAGATACAGGGTGTTCGGCAGATATTGGAAGAAGGTATGGAATACGTCCTTGTTGGTTACATAGGATTTGCCCATATCACCTACAAGCATACCTCTCATATAGTTAAAATATTGCAGCAGGAAAGGCTGGTCCAGACCAAGCTCATGGCGGATCTGATCAATCATTTCCTTAGAAGCGCCGTCACCGGCAATCATCATTGCGGGGTCACCCTCAGTAAGACTCATTGCCCAGTAAATCAGAAAAGAGGTTACTAAAATTACCGGAATCAAACTGAGGAGTCTGTTGACAACATATTTAAGCATTCAACAAAGCTCCTTTCCGTAGAACTCAAATAAAAAGGTGCTATGATAAAACAAGAGAGGACTATGCCTCCCTTGTTTTACGCCTTTGTAAAATTTTCAGCAAAATTATTTAGCGATATAAGCATGACGCCAATCATGGTTGCCGCCGCCGTAGAAATATTGACCTTTCAGGTTTTTATTGTAGGCAATTACCAGGTTAGCAATGTACAGAGGAACCTGCGGGCATTCGTCAACCAGGTATTTTTGCAGCTCAACGCCTGCTTCCATGCGTTTGTTCTGATCCTTCAGGGTTGCAACATCATCAATCAGCTTGTCAGCCTTCGGATCGGAGAAGTGATGGTAGTTGGAACCGGAACCGGTGTAGAACAGGTCACGATATACGAAGTCAACCTTGGAGTCTTCGTTCCAGCGCCACAGGAACAGGTTTTGTTTGCCGTCCTTGCAGGCAGCCTTCAGAGCAGCTTGCTCCATCGGAACCAGATCTACGGTAATACCGATTTGTGCCAGGTTAGCTTGGATAACAGTTGCAATCTGCTCATAGGGAGCGCCGGTTGCATAGGTCAGAGTGGTTTTGATAGGACCGGTTACGCCGGATTCCTTCATCAGCTGTTTAGCACGCTCCAGGTTGTAGTCATAGCCGGGCATTTCATCATAGAAGCCCCACAGGCCACGGTTCAGAATGGTTTTTTGCAGAGTGCCTTTGCCATTCAGAGCAGCGTCCAGAACGGATTTCTTATCGATTGCGCAAGCTACAGCCTGACGCAGTTTTTGGTTATCCCAAGGTTTCTTTTCAACATTGAATGCGAAGTAGAACAGACGGGTACCGGGTTGTTCGAATACAGTAATCTTGTCGTCGTCCTTCAGGAATTTCAGATCGCTGATAGGCGGATTTACGCATACATCGATTTCGCCAGCCTGCAGAGCCATTACGCGAGCAGAAGCTTCAATCATTGGACGGAATTCAATGATATCGGATACGCCGGGAGCAAAGTTTTCGGTTGCAGGCAGGTTGTTGCCCCAATAATCCTTAACTTTGGTCAGACGGCAGTATTCGCCTTGAACCCATTTGTCATATTTGTAAGGGCCGGTGCCGATAAGCCACGGCTCTTTTACGCCATCATCATAAGCCTTTTTGGATTGGATGGACAGAGGAACGGAGGACAGAGATTGAATGAACTCGTTGTTGTAGGAGCTGATTTCGATTTCAATCTGATATTTGTCTTTAACGGTACATTTTACATAGCCTGCCAGAGCGGATTTGATAACGTTTTTCATTGCCATATCCAGGGTGAATTTAACGTCATCTGCAGTCATCGGAGTCTTTTTACCGTCGTTGAAGTATACGTCCTTACGCAGGTTCATGATGATATGGGTATCATCTACGAACTTCCAGTCGGTAGCCAGACCGGGTCCGAAACGCTCTTTGCCTTGGGAGCCGTTATTGAAGAATACCAGAGTCTGGTGAGTGTTCTTCAGAATAACGTTGTTGGCAGCGTCCTGCTGCTTTTGCAGGTTCAGGTTGTTGATATCGGCATCAGTACCGATAACCAGCTTCTCCTTGTGTGCAGTACTGCCGTTGTCAGCTTTTTTGTCATCGCCGCCGCAGCCTGCTACAGCCATAGCAACGATCATCAAAGCCGCCATGAGGAATACTAATAATTTTTTCATAATGCACCTTCCTTTCAAAATTGCATTTTATGACTACTTCCATTGTACACTATGAAAGAACTTTACGCAAGACACAATTTTGTCAATACTTCTACACTCTTAGTTCATTGTTTGAATTTCTCTGCCCTAAAATGCTTTTACAATAATAAATGCGCAGCCAAACTGCGACTGCGCATTATCAAACACTGTTCTTGTATGAAGGACTGCTCTTACATCATCTTCAAAAACTTGTCATACATAGCCAAAAATCCCTGCATAAAGCTCTTGGCCTTCGCCAGATCCTCTGCATCCGGATGGCTGGCAGCTGCAGCCCAACGGGCTTCGCTCTCAGGGCTGGGGCTGTGCGGGCTGCCTGCCGGCATCTTGCGCATCATGGCAATCAGCGCCGGGTCAATCGCACCGCGGATAGACAGTGTTCCCAGCACCTTGCAATCCTTGTTCATTAATACGCCTGCATTTACCAAGGAACTTACAGCGTGGTCGCTCGACGGGTCTGCACCCAAGGTTTGGAACAGCACTACCTTTTTACCGTGCAAATTCTCCAAATATTTTTTCATCTTTGCATTCGGTGCGCCCTTGTCAACCCAGTAGCCTGCTACCACAACAGCAAAGTCATCCGCAGCCGGAGCAGCATCAACCTGCGCCAGCACGCAGCGCTCGCCTGCAGCCTCGGCTAAAGCCTTGGCAACCTTTTCCGTATTACCGGTTTTGCTGTCATAAACGATTAAAATGTCCTGCATAGTAGTACACTCCTTTTTATTTCATATTCTTCATAATACCCATCATCTTCTGGCCTGCCTGCTCCATCAGTCCCGGTTTGCCGTAAAGCGCGCATTCCGCAGCAGTAAGCAGCACTCTGTCCATCTGACGATAGTAATATTTGCCCTTCGCCGTAAAATAATACTTCCCGTCCACAGCGTAAAGCAGGTCCAAAAGCTCCCACTGCTCCAACAGTGGTTTAAACAGGCTTTCCCAATCCGCATCGCTATACTGCTTCAGCGATGCAAAATCAAGCCTGCCGGAATCGCACTGTCCGGAAAGCTTTTCGAGCAGCAGATAATTTTCGTTATGCTTGCCCATGCCCATGACAGCGTACTGTCCGGACATAGCCTTTTTTACATAGTCGCTTCGGTCCATAGTCTTCATATAATTATACATTCCCATGTGACCGCCACAGGCCGCACCGCAGGTAATGATGTTCGCACCGCTTTTCACCAGCGTATTGTAACCGCTGCGTTCATCCTCGCGCATTGCCCAATGGCAGCAGCTCAGCGAATTTGCTCCCTGCTCTGCGAGCAGCGCATCGGCCGCAACGAACATTTCCGCCAGCATTCTGTCGGTATATTCGTATTTGATGTTGCCCTTGGCAATCGCCTGACCTAAGGGAGATTTAGGCATAATCTGCAGCTTGTACAAATCCATGCCGCTCACACCGCTGGCCAGCGCCGTTCTGATATCATCCAGCAGCATGGCCTGCGTCTGGCCGTTCAGGCCGTAAATCAGATCGATGATGACCTTGACGCCTTTAGCTGCCACCTCTTCGAGCTTGGCCGTTACCTCTTCCTTCGTATTAAGCCTGCCTAAGGAGCGGCGCAAATGCGTATCAAAGGCCTGCACACCGAAGCTGAAGCGGTTTACACCGCCGGCAATGCAGGCATCCAGCTTCTCCGCAGACAAATCATAGATACTGCTTTCAAAGGTTACCTCACAATCGTCTGCCAGCTTTGCTACACTGTGAATCTTGTTCAGCAGCGCACTTATCTGCACCGGATTGAGTACCGAAGGCGTGCCGCCGCCAAAGAAAACCGCTTCCGGTCTTTGCTTGGCAAAAACACCCTGCTGCTGCAGAAAATCCAGCTCCGCCAAAAGCGCCTGCACATATTCTTCTACCTGCTCCGCATCAAAGGGATTGCGGTAAAAGCTGCAGTAGGAGCAGCGCAGATTGCAGAACGGAATATGCAGATACAGGGCCGTCGGCTGCTGCTGCTGCAAAGCAAACTCCTGCAGCATCGTCCCGGCCATCATCCCCGGCAACGGTTTGGTCTTGCGCGGAACATAGGTCAAGTCCTTGAAGCTTGCTTCTACAGCAGTTGCACCCGGTTGGCCGGCAATAGCCTTATAATCATCGCGCTCATAAAACGCCTGAATATTTTTTGCGTAATCAGTCATCAGCCTACTCCTTTACTGCATCAGGGTACATTTTTGCTGCCATGTAGCGTACTGCCTTAGGATATTCCAAGCCCGGATTAAGCAAAAACAAATCATCCGGCAGGAAAAATACCTGTTTGTTTTTTACCGCATCAATGGATTGCCAAGCTTCATTGCTCGTAATCTCCAGCTTAGGATTGCCCTCGCTATCTCTGGGCGCACCCATAGAGGTGATGAAAATTACCTGCGGATTTTTCTCCAGCAAGTCCTCCAAGCTGTAGGGAGCCTTGTCAGGCTGAGCTCCCATCGGTCCGCTGACAGGCTTGGTTTCTCCCTGCACCACGTTGCGCAATTTAAGCATTTTAGCACAACAGCCGGCAATACTTGTTTCCTTTTCCATAGTAATGCCCATGCTGGTGGTGTGCAGAATCGCTACGCTGCGCTCGCTTTTAGGCAGCTTGCTGACGGTAGCGTTGATATCCTTATCGAGGTTGGCCACAACTTCCTGTGCCTTAGCATCCTTACGCATTATTTTGCCTATGGTAAGCATGCTGTGCTTAACATCCTCATACGATTTCAGATTCAGCACAACAACAGGAATATTATTGGATTCCAAGGTATGCAGATAACGCTCGTGCATGCCCTTATAAGCAATTACCAGATCAGGCTTCAGCTCCACAATTTTTTCTACGTTAATATTAAAGATAAAGCCTACCTCGGCAGCATCCTTGGCAAAAGCAGGCACCTTGCCTACCTGGGTTTTTGCACGGCCGACAACCTTGCCGTCGACAGCCTCCACCAGCTCCAGGAAGGACGGGGACAGAACAACGATTCTTTCGGGAACCTTCTTCAGGGTAACAATACGCTGGTTATCATCGGTAATTTTTACTGCGCTGCCCGAACCGGAGTTACTGGTTAGCGGTGAGCAACCGCTTATACATAAGCATACCATAAGAACGGTTAAAATGAAACTGAAAATTTTTCGCATAATACTTCCTCGTTAGGCAAACAAAGCAGGCCATCGGGCCTGCTTTATTTGTTCTTTTGCTTTACCGCTATGTTTAGAATTTATATTCCATACCAACTCTGTACAAGCGACCGAGATTGCCGTCAGAATACGGACCAAAGTTCTGGTGATTGCTGATGTTGTCAATGCCCAGATAAATCTTGGTATCCTTGTTAAGATGTCTGGAAGCCATGATATTAGCGATGGTGAAGTCCTTGGTTTCGTAAACGAAGTTGCCCATGGTGCTCTTATCGCCATTATTGAAGTAGTAGCCGAGGTTAGATACAAGGTCAAAGCTCAGGTCCCAAGCATAGATATTTTCCGGCTGATAGGAAACACCGAAGGTTACCTGATGCTTAGCTCTGTCTTTCAGACGAGTTCCCGCGGTTTTGTCTTTAGCATCCAGGAAGGTATAACCGGCATTCAGATAAATATTCTTGCCCAGTCTGTGAGAACCGTACAGCTCTACGCCCTGCAGAGTTGCTTCAGGAATATTCTTGTACGCCATAATCATGTCACCTTTGACACCGGGATACAACGCAGGATCATCATCGGTCAGCTTACCGGTCCAATAGGTGCTGATCAAATCTTTAACGTCACTTCTGAATAAGCCCAGATGAACGGTAGATCTGTCGCCCCAATCCTTTTCAACGGATAATTCATAGCTTAAGGATTTTTCCGGTTTCAAATCAGGGTTACCAACATAGAATTGGCCTTTGCCACCCGGATTTGCGGCATACATTTCCCAGAAAATGTACAAGTCGTTTACAGTCGGAGTTTTATAGCCCTGACCTACTACAGCCTTAATACGAACATCATCGGCAGCATTATAGGTTGCAGCCAGGTTACTGGTCAGCTTGTTGCTGAACTGATCACTGTGGTCGAAACGTACGGAAGGAATAATCAGCCATTTATCATCAGGTCTGAATTCATCCTGCACATATGCTGCCAGATAGTTGATATCTGCCTTGTCAAAAGCTGCATGAGCATCTGCGCCGTTCAAAGAGGTGCTAGGTTTCTTTAAGCGGGTGCCCTCGCTCTGATCCTTACGATATTCAAAACCGGCAGTCAGCTTGTTCTTGTCACCCAAGTTGAAGGTGTCCTTGCCTTCAATAACGCTCAGGGTACGTTTAACGGTATCAACCTTCGGATCCTGCAGCTTCCAACCTTGAGGGCGTCCCATCATCGTCATGCGGGTATTGTTCTGGTTCTTATAGTGCTTATCGAATACTGATTTATAAGCTCTGAACATCCAGTCCTGCTTATCATCGGAGCCCTTATAAGTAATAGCATAGTCAGTACGTTTATTATCGTTATAAATTGTCTGTACCTTGTCCTGCCATACCTTACCAGGCACCATAACAGTTGTGCTGGTAGTAGATTTTTGATTGTTCTCTTTAATCTTGCTGAAGTCTACACTTAATTCATTGCCATTATCGAACTTGTAGCCTACATTCAAAGAAAGCGGTTGCTGCTTGCCATAAAAGTTCATGGAATCTCCGCTGCCTTTGGGATCCCAATACGGTCTGTTTTTATTCAGGCCGGCGTTGATTTTATAGGAATAGTTTCCTTCAGCGCCTTGCAGATACAGGTTGCCCTTATAGCCTGCGCCCTTGCCGTCCTCATACCAGCCGTATTCATAATTTACATCAGCAGTTGTTTTGTCCGGAGTTTTGGTAATAACGTTAATTACACCGCCCATAGCGTCACTGCCATACAGTGCGCCTGCAGGTCCGCGGATAATTTCTACTCTTTCAACGTCTTCCATGCGGATACGATCTACATCCCAGGCATTGGCAGAGTTGTAAGCAGCCTCGCCGCCCAAACGCTTGCCGTCGACCATAATCAGTACGTGACGGGATTCACTGCCGCGAATGCTGACATTGCTGCGTCCCTGGAAATCGTTGAATACATTAACGCCTAAAGCGCCCTTTAAAGCATCATGCAAGGTTTTAGCCTGTGTCTGCTCCAGCTTTTTGCTGTCAACAATCTCTACGGTCGAAGGGGTTTCCTTAACGGTCATTGCCGTTCTGGTTGCGGTAACAACCATGGTGTCCAGGGAAAATTCCTGTAAATTCTCCTCAGCAGCAAATGCAGTCCCCCCCCACAGTACACTACCGGTCAACAGGGTTGTCAGGACTAACTTGGATAGTTCTTTTTTCTGCATACTCATACCACTCCTTAAAATATATACCAATCACAGCTATGACAGATTAAAATTCGGCAAAGTTCGCCATAGCCAAAACCAGTCATTTTTACATATGTTTATTCAGACATATATATTTCTTGTGTCTTTATATGTTTTCGGAACTAATACTGTTTATAAGTATATCATTTAAAGACTGCTGAGTCAAGAAAAGTATGAAAACTGTTGCAATTTATTTTTACATAAAAATTTTTAAAGCTAATAAAAATTTCCACATGCTACGAACAGCATATTTTATATTCCCTTTCCCTGTTGCAGACAACAAAAAAGACTCCCAATTTCTTGGAAGTCTTGAATTGCAGTTGGTGGCGGCGCACGGATTCGAACCGCGGACACTGCGGGTATGAACCGCATGCTCTAGCCAACTGAGCTACGCCG
>CAVCLW010000050.1:0-440 GCA_963603005.1 Escherichia coli
GAACTAGCGTTGAAAAACGCAATGATCAATTATTTTTACGTAATGGGTTTAAAACTCATGGAAAATATGATTTTTCACTAATTAAGAAGCAAGCTATTACTTTAGACGATATTGAACTCATAGCATGTTCTGATGCAAAATATAATGACAGAGACGAAAATAAGATGAAAGGAGTTCATTTTTTCGTTGATGATTATCGTTTTGAAAATGTTTATAACAATCCGGATAGAACATTGGGTAAGTATTCGCAGTATCGATTTCTTCTTTCGCCTGACTTTTCTATGTATGCAGAAATGAATTCATGGAGACAAATTGAAAGTGTAGCTAAAAATCGTTGGTGTGGCGCTTTTTGGCAAGAACATGGATTAATAGTTATTCCTACAATTTCTTGGAGTGATGCATTGAGTTATGACTTTTGTTTTGATGGCGTAGAACAAAAT
>CAVCLW010000050.1:450-17690 GCA_963603005.1 Escherichia coli
GAACAAAATTCTGTAGTTGCTATAGGAATGATTGGTTGTAAAACTGATAAGAGGGCATTTATGAGTGGGTATAATGAGATGCTGAACAGAATCCATCCGGAAGCTGTTATTTGTTTCGGTACACCTTTCCCAGAAATGCAGGGAAACCTCATTCCAGTAGATTATATGAAATCTAGAAAGGTGGTACGGTAACATGGGTGGAAGAGGTTCGTATGCAGCAGGTAATAATGTTGAGTATACTTATAAAACGGTAGGAATGGTCAATGGGGTAAAAATTTTACAAGGAATAGGCAATAAGCATGGACTTCCTGAGTCTTCTCATAGCAGTGAGGCTTACATAAAGTTAAAGCCAGATGGAACATTTCATGAGATGCGTTTTTACAATAAAGAACATGTTTTGTATATGGAAATAGCATATCATCCAGAACAGGCTTTGACAGGGAATCGACATACTCCGATTTTGCATTACCATTTGTATGATGATAAATTTAGTAAAAATTCAACGGGACCTTTTCATAGAACAAAGGCGAAAGTTTTGTCTAAGGAAATGAAACAAAAATATAATAAGTTCTTTGTGGGGGTGGAATAGTATGGTTGGTGGAACTCCTAATGAATTTTTGAACAGGATCTATTCTTGCCAAGATACAGTTTATATTTATGATGGCATCAAATATTGGTTTCAAGGATATATGCCAGATGATAAATCTGTGCATATGGAAATTATTCAGTACCAGCCACCGAGTGATAAGGAGATTTGGTGTCATGATGGGAAAAATATAGAAGAATGTTATCAGGCATTCATTGATGCTCCGATTTTTGGAGGTAAAACATTTTGGGACGCTGAACAAGAAGTTCAATGGGTTGATGATTAGTAAATTTCTTAGAAGCTAGAATCAAAATCTTCAAAAATAAAATTTCAAACTTGCGTTGTGTATGTTGGTGTAGTATAATATACACACTAATGGGGGTATATGTTTGCGGACGTATACTTGAGAGAGTCGGAGAAATCCGGCTTTCTTTATTTTATAGCATAATTCTAGAGGCTTTTGAAGTGTTGAGCTTTGAAAGCCTTTTTCTTTTGTCAATTTGCACGCGCTGTATTATAATTATTGTAAAGAAAAATTTTAGTAGTCGAGTGGACGAATTAAGATAGAGAGCGGGAGGAAAGGTATGCCGACTTTAAACTGGATTGGAAAAGATAAGGTGCTGAACCACCATTTGGAAGTGCCTTTTCATGTGCTGGAAAGGCAGTACAGCTTTGATGAAGCAGGCAAGCATGAAGAAGACAACGGCAGTGAGAACATGATTATTCATGGTGACAATTTGCTGGCGCTTAAATCGTTGCTGCCCAAGTATGAGGGTAAGATTAAATGTATTTATATTGATCCGCCGTATAATACAGGTAATGAAAACTGGGTGTACAATGATAATGTTAACGATCCGCAGATACAAAGATGGCTGCATCAGGTTGTAGGCAAAGAGGGCGAGGATTTGTCGCGTCATGATAAATGGCTGTGCATGATGTACCCGCGCCTTAAGCTTTTGCAGCGCTTGCTTGCGGATGATGGGGTTATTTTTATCAGTATTGATGATAATGAGCAGGCGAATTTGAAGCTTACTTGTGATGAGATTTTTGGACAAAATAGTTTTATAACACAAGTGGTTTGGCAAAAAAGAACTTCTCCGGATGCAAGAAAAATTATAAGCTCTGGACATGAATATGTACTTATATATTGCAAAAGTTATGAAAAACGAGATTCTCTATTTAATAAGTTGGAACTTAGTGAAGATGATAAGAAAAAATTCAAAAACCCAGATAATGATCCAAGAGGACCGTGGGTTTCAACTGATTGTACTGCTCAAGCTGGACATGGTACTGAGAATCAGTTTTATGATTTAGTAGCTCCGAATGGAAAAGTTCATAAGTTGAGTGAAGGAAGATGTTGGGTTTATACCGAACAAGTAATGAAAGAAAAAATTGCTGATAATCGTATTTGGTTTGGAAAAGATGGAAATGGCGTTCCCAGAAGAAAAAATTATCTTGCAGAACGAGAAGGTAAAAATCTCTGGTCTTGGTGGACGAATCAAGAAGTTGGGCATACGCAAGAAGCTACTAAGGAAATTTCGGCTATTATGGGTAAAAGTGGATTGTTTGATTATCCTAAACCATTGAGATTAATTCATCGTATAATTCAAATCGCAACCAACAAAGACTCAATTATTCTTGACTCTTTCGCAGGCAGTGGTACAACTGCTCACGCCGTCCTCAACATGAATAAAGCAGATGGCGGCAACCGTAAATTTATCTGTATTGAAATGATGGATTACGCAGATACGATTACAGCAGAGCGTGTAAAACGTGTTATTAATGGCTATGGCGAAGAGAAAAAAGCTGTGGATGGCACCGGTGGCAACTTCAGCTACTACGAATTAGGCGAGCCTCTGCTCGTAGATGATAAGCTCAATAATGCTGTGAGCACCGAAAAAATCCGTGAATATATCTACTATATGGAAACAAAACAGGCGCTGTCGGAGGCATCTGCCGACGAACCGATGCTTTTAGGCGTGCATCATGGAGCAGCCTACTACTTTAACTACGAAAAAGACGCAAGCACTACACTGAATGCTGCTTTCTTGCATAGCATCAAGACGAAGGCGGAAGCCTATGTTATCTACGCTGATACCTGCGTTATTTCAGAAAATACATTGCAGCAGTTCCATATTACATTTAAAAAGATTCCGCGTGACATCGCAAGGCTGTGAGGGTAAAAACATGGAATTAAAAAATTACCAGAAAAAAGTTATAGCGGATTTGCAAAACTATCTGCACTCATTAAAGCGGAGCGCCAATCTTGCGGAAGCCTGGAAAAATTATTGGCAGGCAAAGGATATTAGAGTAGGCAGTGGCGGCGTTCCTGCCTATAAAGACAATATTCAGGGTGTGCCTGCTGTCTGCATGAAAGTTCCTACCGGCGGCGGCAAAACCTTTCTTGCCTGCAGTGCTATCAAGCATGTTTTTGATTTTATGCCGGCAGAAAAGCCTAAGCTTGTAGTTTGGCTTGTGCCGTCAGATCCTATTTTGGAGCAGACTTTAAAAAATTTGTCCAATCCAGACCATCCCTACAAGCAAGCTTTAGACAGAGATTTTGGCGGACGTGTGCAGGTGCTGAACAAAGCTATGCTGCTTAATGGTCAAGGCTTTTCGGCAGATTCTGTGCAGCATATCTTAACTATTTGTGTATTGAGCTTTGATTCCTTGCGCATTAATTCCGGACGCAGATATGACAGGAAAATTTATCAGGAAAACAGCAATCTGGCTGATTTTGCTGCCTTCTATAAAAATGATGAAGTTCTGCTGGAAGGTACTCCTGAAACAGCACTGATTCAGGTGTTGCGTCATTTGCGCCCGGTCACGATTGTTGACGAAAGCCATAATGCAACCTCTGCTTTGAGTGTAGAAATGCTCAATAATATCTATCCCTCGTTTATTTTAGAATTAACTGCCACACCTAAAAGCAACAGTAATGTTGTTTCTTATGTTGATGCAAGGGAACTGAAAAAGGAAAACATGGTAAAGCTTCCGGTTATAGTTTATAAACGTAACAGCCGTGAAAGCGTTATTGCCGATGCTATTCAGTTGCGTGGCAAGCTGGAGCAAAAGGCGCTGGAAGAGGAAGCAGTTACCGGCAATTACATACGTCCTATCGTACTTTTTCAGGCACAGCCCAGAAGTAATGATGATAACACCACTTTCGATAAAATTAAAAATCTGCTTTTGGAAATTGGCATTCCGGAAGAAGAGATAGCTATCAAAACCGGTGAGATAAAAGGTTTGAAAAATGTAGATTTGCTGAGCAAAGCTTGTGCGGTACGCTATATCATTACGGTTAATGCTCTGAAAGAGGGTTGGGATTGCCCGTTTGCTTATATTTTAGCTTCACTGGCAAATAAAACATCTGCTGTTGACGTGGAGCAGATTTTAGGCCGTGTGCTGCGCCAGCCTTATACAAGACATCATCAGCATTTTTTGCTGAACTCTTCTTATGTTTTGAGCTGTTCTAATGACTTCCGTAATACCTTGGACAGTATCGTCAAGGGTTTGAACGGTGCCGGCTTCAGCCGAAAGGATTACCGTGTAGGCGGGGATGAAGAGGTTCCTGCACAAGAGCAGCAGCCACAGCCTCAACCTCAGCAGGAGGAACTTTTCAACAACAATGAGAATGCTGTTGAGAACAACAATGATGATGATTTCACGGATATCACGCCGGAAAATATTAAGGAACAAATCGATAATACTGATGAGCAAAGTCAGTCTTTGACAGATATGGAAAACCAGGCAGAGCAGCAGACGCAGAAGTATACTGAAGAAACCTCCGGGGAAAATTTTATGGGAGGAACTGAAGCACAAATGCAGCACAGATTTAAAATCAGAACAGAAAATAGCGAATCCGCTAAAGCTTTACGATTGCCTAAATTCTGTATCAAGGCAGATTTTGGTTTGTTTGATGATGGTGCGTTTAACTATCTTGAACCGGAAAATTTACTGGAAGGTTTTCGCTTAACCGGACAAGATGCAAATGTTAATTTCAAATTAGCTTCCGGCGAAATGTATTCTGTTGATATTGCGCAAAGCGGTGAAGCGGTACCGCAATATCGCATGGTTACAGATAGCGATAAGAAAAAATTGCGTGAATATCTGGACAGTCTGCCGCAGGAAAGACAAATTGCAACCTGTATAGATGCAATTTGTGCCGTAATCAACCGCAAAAACGCTTATCGCAGTACAGATATCAGAGATTATGTAAAACGTGTAATAGATGGGTTGCATAGCGATGATTTGTTGGCAATGCTTACGGCTAAAGAAACATATGCGAAAAAGATTCAGGAAAAAATTGATAAGCTGGCTGCTGTTTATAAGCAGAAACGATTTATGCAGCTTTTGGATGAAGGCGAAATTGAATGCTGTGAGCGGTACGAAGTGCCTGATTTTATAACACTGCTTGATTTTACTGATGCTTTGCCTAAATCGCTTTATGAAGCAGAAAAAAATGATATGAATGAGTACGAGCATAAGGTACTGGATGTTATTATCGGTCAAAGCAATATTGCATGGTGGCATAGGATTATAGAACGCCAAGGGTTCTGTATTAATGGTTTTATAAATCATTATTCGGATTTTCTTGTGTTAACGAAAAATGGCAAAGTGCTTTTGATTGAAGCAAAAGGAGATCATTTGGCGAACGATGATAGCGAAAACAAGCTGCTTTTAGGCCGAAAATGGCAGGAAGCTGCCGGTCGCGACTATCGTTATATGATGGTTTTCGAGAAAAAAGAATTCCAGCATGATGGCGCTTACACGCTAGACGAATTTGCAGAAGTGATTAAAAAGTTGTAGCTCATTCTACTTCAAATAGATATATGAAATATATACCTGCATGGGCTTGAGCTTATTTGCCGGCCATTTGCCTGCAAAGAGAAATAATCCGATGATATCTCTTAATGATTTAATGTATATGCTTCAAAATAAATAAAAACAACGTATGATAAAATCACCTTATTTGCTTGTCATTTGCTATAAATTTTGATTGTGAAAGCTGCCAGTCGTGACTATCGTTATATGATGGTTTTCGAGAAAAAAGAATTCCAGCATGATGGTGCTTACACGCTAGACGAATTTGCAGAAGTGATTAAAAAGTTGTAGCTCATTGCAACCTGAGCGCAGCAAGCGAAAGCGTGCTGCGCTTTTTGCTGTTGAGGGCGCCAAAGCAGCGTACAGGGACAAATAAACAAAAATTCTTTTCCCATGAGCACGTAAAGTGTGATAAAATAGAATAGATATACTATGACTACGAGGTGAAGCGAATTGGTAAAGGTAATTGCTATTGCCAACCAGAAGGGTGGTGTTGGCAAGACTACTACGGCGGTAAATCTGGCTGCGTGTCTGGCGTCGCTGGAACGCAAGGTACTTTTGATTGACAGTGATCCGCAGGGAAATGCTACCAGCGGCTTTGGCTTTGATAAACGTGATATTAAGCAATGTATTTATGATGCGATTATCAGTGACGTACCCATGCAGGATGTAATTAAGCACACAGCCTATAAAGGACTGGACCTGGTGCCTGCTACTATCCAGCTTGCCGGTGCGGAAATAGAGCTTGTTTCGCTGATGAACCGTGAAGGACGTTTAAAGAACTCTCTGGAAAGAGTAAAGCATAATTATGATTACGTTATTATTGATTGCCCGCCGTCTTTAGGCCTGCTGACAATCAACGGTCTGACAGCTGCCAGCTCGGTAATGATTCCAATTCAGTGCGAATTTTATGCGCTGGAGGGCGTTACCATGCTGATGAACACGATTCAGCTGGTACAGCGTAACCTGAACCCGGCATTGAAGCTGGAGGGTGTGCTGATGACTATGTATGACAGCAGAACGAACCTGTCGCAGGATGTTGTGGACGAGGTACAGAAGTACTTCAAGACTAAGATGTATCAGACGATAATCCCGCGTAACGTGCGCCTGAGTGAAGCACCCAGCCACGGACAGCCGGTTATCGACTATGACAGCAAATCTAAGGGTGCGCAGGTGTATATGGACTTTGCGCGTGAGGTGATTGAGGATGAGTAAGAAGGGCGGCTTAGGCAAGGGCCTGGGCGCAATTTTCGGCGAGAATACCAGTCCTGCTGTAGAAAAGGCGCAGGAGCCTGCAAGTGCTGCACAGGAGCTGCTTATTAAAAATATCGCAGCTAATCCGTATCAGCCGCGCTGCAACTTTGATGAAGAAAAGCTGCAGGAGCTGGCTGCTTCCATCAAGGAGTTTGGCGTTGTCCAGCCGGTAGTTGTGCGCAAAAAGGGCAGAAGCTACGAGCTGGTGGCAGGCGAACGCCGTCTGCGTGCCGCAGGTTTAGCCGGACTGACTAAGGTGCCTGCTATCGTCAAGGATTATGACGATGCCAAGATGATGGAAATTGCGCTGATTGAAAATATTCAGCGTCATGACCTGAACCCGATTGAAGAAGCGCAGGGATTGCGTCGCCTGATGCAGGAATTCAAGCTGACGCAGGAGCAGACTGCCGAAAAGGTAGGCCGCAGCCGCAGCGCAGTAACTAATATTCTGCGTCTTCTGAACCTGCCGGAGCAGGTACAAAAGCAGATTATCAACGGCGTGCTGACGATGGGCCAGGCCAAGCAGCTTTTGGGACTGCCGAAGCCGGAGCAGATGTGCGAGGTGGCGGAGGCGATTATTGCCAACGGCTGGAGCTCACGCATGACGGAAGAGGTTGTGCGTAAGCTGAAGGAAGGCAAGAAGCTGAAGATTGTCCGTGAGCTTATTGAGGAAGAAGCTAAAAATAAGGATAATAAGGAAAAGAAGCCTAAGCGTGAGCCTACTGAAAATGATATTTTCTGCCATGATTTTGAACAGCGTCTGGTAGAGTTTTTGGGTACTAAGGTTAAGGTCGTTCCTAAGCTGGATGAACAGGGACGCCAGGGCGGTACAATTCACATTGAATATTATTCCGCTGAGGACCTGGAGCGCATTTACGAGGTGCTGCAGCAGGGACGCCAGGAGGATAAGCCGCATAATGGTGAGTCTAAGCGCTTGCATGTGTGATTTCAGACGTGTGACAGTGAGATGAAAAAAGCCGGCCGTCAGGGGACCGGCAATTTGGCTAAGCTTTTGGTACGAGGGGGCTTTTATTGATGGAACAGGCCAATCTTTTGGTTAATACACATTCGGCGGCAATTATCATTGTGCTGCTGCTTATTGTGTTGGTTGCGTTGGGCATGTGCTTTAGTCTGCAGGGCAAGCTGAATAAGCTGCAAAAAAAATATGACTTCTTTACTCAGGGTAAGGAAGCCAATATAGACGTTGTGCTGACAGATACGCTGCAGGAGCTGCATGCGGTGCAAAAGGAGCTGGTAGCTTTACAGGACAAGCATCAGAAGCTGCATGCGCAGGTGCAGAACTGTCTGCAGAATGTTAAGATTGTGCGTTATGACGCCTTTGACGCTATGGGCGGTGAAATGAGCTATTCTCTGCTGCTTACGGATGCGAATAATAAGGGTATTATTTTAACCAGCATTTATGGCAGAGAGGAAAGCCGTTGCTTTGCGAAGGATATCGATAACGGTAAGTCCAGTTATCCGCTGGCAGAGGAAGAGCAAAGACTCTTATAAGTTGAATAATGTAAGAAAAATCCCGGCAGTATTTTCCATATTGCCGGGATTTTTATGTCATGATTGCAAAATCAGGCTTTTATGCGCTCTCGAACAGCCTCAACAGAATAAACATGCTCTCGCCGAAGCAGAGGTAGCGCAGCCAGGTGCGGGGGTAGACAAAGCCTTCCTCGTCCTCGTCATAGGTACCGCTGATGCGGGCGTGAATAGCGAGGGATTCCAAGGCTGCAATCACGAGCAGCAGAAAGCCAGGTGTCCAGGTAGTATCGTGCAGCATCAGCCAGATACAATAGAGAAGGAAGAAAACGTCCAACAGAAAATAAATAATAAAGGTGGTGGCGCTGCCGTCGATAATAATGACCTGCTTACGGCCGGGGTTAGCGCGGCGCTCATCTAAAATGCGGGAAAAGCGTTGCAGCAGATAGGCGATTCTGCGGGAATGAATAAAGTGAAACATGCGCACGCACAAGAAAAATAAAGCCATAAAGTTCATAAGTACCTCTCATTCTATAAATAGTCTTGCCTGTATTTGTAAAGACAAGTAATCCTTTTGCATTTTATTATACACTATCTGCAGTCAGAGTGCTATAAAGGCAGCAAGAAGACACAAAAGCGACAAAGTTTATTCAGAAAATACAAAAATACTGAAATGACAGACGCAAAAATGGAAAACATAAAAAATGTATCAGTTTATATGCAAAATACTCATGTATACAATGAACATGAAAAAATTCGTTGACAAAAGTGTAATACAACAGCTATAATTGGTTACATAAAGTTGCTGGGATAGTGGTTGAATCTGAGAACACTCCCGGTACTGTGTTTTATATTTTATTTTTAAAGGGAAAGAAGGACTCAAAATGAAAAAATGGAAAAAATTCGCATCTGCAGCTATGGCTGCTATGATGTGCGCCGCATTGCTCACAGGCTGTGGCGGAGAAAAGAAACAAGCTGATTCAGGAGATACTATTAAGGTTGGTGCAGCATTCGAATTGACCGGTAATGTTGCTAACTATGGTAAATCCATTAATGAGGGCTTCAAGCTGGCTGTAGAAGAGCTTAACAAAAACGGCGGCGTGAACGGCAAGAAAATCAGCGTAGTTGAAAGCGATAACAAATCCGAGCCGGCTGAATCCGGTAACGCTGTAACCAAATTGATTACCCAGGATAAGGTAGTTGCAATCGTCGGTCCTGCAACCAGCGGTTGCGTAAATGCTGCAACTCCTATCACTACTGCTAACAAGATTCCTCATATTGCTCCGGCTGCTACTGCACCGAGCATTACCGTAGAAAACGGCAAGGTAAAGGATTTCGTATTCCGTGCCTGCTTCATCGACCCGTTCCAAGGTCAGGTAATGGCAGTGTTTGCCGATAAAACTCTGAAGGTTAAAAACGTAGCTATTTTCTACGATTCCTCCAGTGACTATTCCAAAGGCTTAGCAGAAGTATTCCAAAAAACCTTGGAAGGCAAAGGCGGCAAAATTGTTGCTAAGGAAGCTTTCCTGGGCAAGGACGTTGACTTCAAATCTGCTCTGACTAAACTTAAAGCTGCTAACCCGGAAGCAATCTATGTTCCCGGTTACTATGAAGAAGTTTCCAAGATTATTAAACAAGCTCGCGAAATCGGCATTACTTGCCCGATGCTGGGCAGCGATGGCTGGGAAAGCCCGAAACTTGCTGAGATCGCCGGTAAAGATGCTCTGAAGGGCTGCTACTATGTAAGTGCCTTCAATGCTAAAGACGAAGACAAATCCGTTCAGGACTTCATTAAGAAATTCAAAGAAAAATATCAAAAAGATCCTGATATCTTCGCAATGCAGGGCTACAATGCAGGCCTGATTCTGGCAGATGCTCTGAAACGTGCAGGTACCACCGATGGCACCAAACTGGCTAAAGCAATTGCTGAAACCAAAGACCTGCCGGTTGCAAGCGGCAAGCTCACCTTTGATGCTAACCACAACCCGGTAATGCCTGCACTGATTATCGGCCTGGAATCCGGTACTCCGACTCTGGTTGAAAAAATCAGCCTGTAATTGCTAATAAAAAAATAAACATAAAAAATTCTACAAGTAAATATCAGAAAGTACAACAAGACTTCTGTTCCATGGGTTATTTATTAAGTTAGACCGGGCGCGTCTACCAGATGCGCCCTCTATAAAAAATATATTTTATTTATTTCTGAGGGGGAATAAACCATGAAAAGAGTATCTAAATTGTTATCTGTACTAGCAGCCGGCGCTGTATTTATGGGCGCACTGACAGGCTGCGGAGGCGGCTCCAAAGGAGCTGACGGCGATACCATTAAGGTAGGCGGTTTGTTGGAAATGACCGGCGGCAGCGCATCCTTTGGTATTTCCGGTAAAAACGGTATCGACCTGGCACTGAAAAAAATAAATGAAAAAGGTGTGCTGGGCGGCAAAAAACTTTCTTTGGTTGTTGCTGATACCAAATCTGAAGCCTCCGAAGCAACTAACGGTATGCAAAAGCTGATTTCTCAGGATAAGGTTGTAGCAGTAATCGGTCCTAACCAATCCTCTGCTGTAATCGCATCCGGTGCAATCAACAACGGTGCTAAGGTTGTAGATATTACACCTATGGGCACTAACCCGGACGTTACCGTTGATCCGAAAACTAAACAGGTTAAACCCTACAGCTTCCGTACCTGCTTTATTGATCCGTTCCAGGGTACTGTAATGGCAAGCTTTGCTTCCAATGAACTGAAAGTGAAGAAGGCTGCTATCTATATCGATAATACAAGTGACTACGCTAAAGGTTTGGCACAGTTCTTCAAAGAGAACTTTGTTAAAAACGGCGGTCAGGTTGTAATTGAAGAAGCTTATCTGCAAAAAGATACTGACTTTAAATCTACTTTGACCAAAATCAAAGCTGCACAACCTGATTTCATCTACATCCCCGGTTACTACCAGGAGGTTGGCCTGATTGTTAAACAAGCTCGTGAGATGGGCATCACCGTTCCTATGGCAGGCGGCGACGGCTGGGATAGCGCTAAGCTTCCTGAAATTGCCGGCAAAGCTGCTCTGGAAAACACCTTCTTCTCCAGCCTGTATTCTCCGGACGATACCTCTGATCTGAACAAAGAATTCGTAGCTGAATACAAAAAAGCTTACAACACCAACCCGGATGTATTTGCAGCATTGGCATATGATTCCACTCTGCTGGTTGCTAAAGCAATCGAAGACGCAGGCAGTGCCGATCCGGCTAAAATTGCTGAAGCAATGGCTAAGATTAAAGGCTTCAAGGGTGTATCCGGTGAAGTAACCTTTAACGAACAGCATAACCCGATCAAGAGTGCTGTAATTATCGAACATAAAGATGGCAAACAAACCTTTAAAGCTAAAGTTAATCCCTGATAGTTTACATTAGTAGTTAATCTGATTAAATCAACGAGGCTGTTGTTTTGCGTAGCAACAGCCTCTTCCTTTAAGTAAGCGTGTCCCGCTTACACAAATCTTTGAAATCTCTAGGGAGGTAAATTATGGAGACTTTTATCCATCAGTTCTTTCAGCAGCTGATAAATGGTGTATCTCTCGGCAGTATCTACGCATTGATCGCCTTGGGTTATACCATGATCTACGGCATCATTAAGCTGATAAACTTTGCTCATGGCGATATTTATATGTTGGGTGCCTATTTTGGCTTCTTCGCTACTACCCAATTAGGTTTGCCGTTTATTCCGGCAATTATTTTCTCGATGGCAGGTGCTGCTATCGCAGGTATTATTATTGAACGTGTTGCGTACCGCCCCATGCGTAATGCACCGCGTATCGCAATCTTGATTACGGCAATCGGCGTATCCTTCTTCCTGGAATACAGCATGATTTTGCTGGTTTCTCCGCAACCGAGAACCTTCCCCGCTGTATTCGGCGCTACAGTATATCATCTTGGACCTCTGGTTGCTAACAGTCAGCAGCTGGTTATCCTGTTGAGCGCTATCATCCTGATGGCTGTTCTTACCTACATCGTAAACAAAACTAAAGCCGGCAAGGCTATGCGTGCTGTATCCTATGATGCTGATGCTGCAAAGCTGATGGGCATCAACATTGACCGTGTAATTTCCACTACCTTTGCGCTTGGCAGTGCTTTGGCAGCAGCAGGCGGCGTGCTGGTAGGTGTTTACTATAACTCTATTGACCCGCTGATGGGCATGATGCCCGGTCTTAAAGCCTTCGTTGCCGCAGTTCTCGGTGGTATCGGTATTATCCCCGGCGCTATGATCGGCGGTATTATCCTGGGCGTTGTAGAAGCAATGGTCAGCGGCTTTATTTCCTCTACCTTCCGTGATGCGGCAGCATTCGGTATTTTGATTATCATCTTACTTTATAAACCTTCCGGCTTATTAGGCAAGAATGTTCGTGAGAAAGTCTGAGGTGACATGGTATGAATGCAATTAGAAAATTTGATTTAAAAGCCATCGTTGCCTGCGTTATCGTTTTTGGTATCGTACAAGGCCTGCTCTTTGGCGAAATCATCGGTCCCTTCTGGGAGTTGAATATTATCCTTATCTGCATCAACATTATTCTTGCAGTCAGCCTGAACCTGATTAACGGCTATACCGGTCAGTTCTCTATCGGTCATGCCGGCTTCATGGCAGTCGGTGCTTATACCAGTGCTATTATGACAGTTAAGCTTGGCTTCCCCTTTGAAGTAGGCTTGGTTGTAGCAACCCTGGCCGCAGGCCTGTTGGGCTTTTTGATTGGCCTGCCTACGCTGCGTCTTGATGGTGACTATCTGGCAATCGCAACCTTGGGCTTAGGCGAAATTATCCGTATCTGCATCCTGAACATTGATTATGTCGGCGGTGCATCCGGTTTGATGGGCATTCCCCGTATGACCAATTTCGCGTATACCTTCTGGATTATGATAGCTATCATCTTCTTCATCAAGAACTTTAAAAACTCTTCCTATGGCCGTTGCTGCCTGGCAATCCGTGAAAATGAGATTGCTGCAGATACCATGGGTATCAACACTACTAAATATAAAGTAATGGCGTTCACCTTCGGTGCTGCTTTTGCCGGTACTGCAGGCGCACTCTTCAGCCACTACTTCTTCCTGGCGCATCCTGCGTCCTTTACCTTCATGCGTTCCTTCGATATTCTGACCATGGTTGTTTTGGGCGGTCTTGGTTCTATGACCGGTGCAATCACCGGTGCAACACTGTTGACCTTCATTTCCGCTTACTTGTCGGATTACCCGGAATGGCGTATGATTATTTATTCCGTTACCATGATTATCCTGATGCTGTATCGTCCGCAAGGCTTGTTCGGCAGCAAGGAATTGAGCTTGAAAATGTTTAAATTAGGAGGTAAGGACAATGGCAGAACTGCTGAAGGTAGATAATGTATCCATGGTTTTCGGCGGCCTGCGTGCCGTTTCCAATCTTTCCATGCATATCGACGAGGGAGAGCTGATTGGCCTTATCGGTCCTAACGGTGCCGGCAAGACAACAGCCTTCAATATGATTACCGGTGTATATACACCGACCGAAGGCAAGGTATATTTTAACGGTCAGCAAAGCAGCGGTAAAAAATCTTATCAGGTTACGCAGATGGGTATGGCGCGTACCTTCCAAAATATCCGCCTTTTCTCCGAGCTGAGCGTTATTGATAATGTAAAAATAGCTTATAATATGCACGTAACCTATAATCTGGCTGATGCCATCGTCCGTGATGGCAAATATCTCAGCGAAGAGGAGTATATTACGCAAAAGGCTCTTGATTTGCTTAAAATCTTCCATCTGGAGGAAGAAGCACATGAGGTAGCTAAAAACCTGCCTTATGGTAAGCAGCGCCGCCTGGAAATTGCGCGTGCTTTGGCTACCGAGCCGAAGCTGCTGCTGCTGGACGAGCCTGCTGCCGGCATGAACCCGCAGGAAACCAAAGAGCTGATGGAAATGATTCGCTGGATTCGTAAGGAATTTAATCTTTCTATCCTGCTGATTGAGCATGATATGGGTCTGGTAATGGGTGTCTGCGAGCGTATTTACGTACTGGAATACGGCATGAAGATTGCTGAAGGCACTCCGGAAGAAATCAAGCACAACACGCGCGTTATTGAAGCATACTTGGGCGAGGAGGTTATCAACTGATGTTAACTGTTGAAGATATCAATGTATATTATGGCGCAATTCACGCTATCAAAGGTATCAGCCTCGATGTTCCCGATGGTGAAATCGTAGCGCTGATCGGTTCTAACGGTGCCGGTAAATCTACTACGTTGCGCACCATTTCCGGTCTGATGAAACCGAAGACCGGTAAAATCTTATATGAAGGTAATGATATTGTCGGCGTGCCTGCACATAAAATTGTCGGCATGGGCCTGTGCCAGGTTCCGGAAGGCCGTCACGTTTTTGCTAATATGACTGTTATGGAAAACCTGGAGCTGGGCGCTTATCTGCGTAAGGATAAGGCCGGAATTGCCAAGGACATGGATGATGTCTTTAAAAAATTCCCGCGTCTGCTGGAACGTAAGGACCAGCTTTCCGGTACGCTTTCCGGTGGCGAGCAGCAGATGCTGGCTATGGGCCGTGCGCTGATGAGCCGTCCTAAACTGCTGCTGTTGGACGAGCCTTCTATGGGTCTTGCCCCCTTGCTTGTAAAGGAAATTTTTAATATAATAAAGGAAATCAACGAGAGCGGTACTACAGTGCTGTTGGTTGAACAGAACGCTAATATGGCGTTGTCCATCGCTGATAAGGCGTACGTTCTGGAAACAGGACGTATTACTCTGAGCGGCACAGCTAAGGAGCTGGCAAGCAGCGAGGCTGTTCGTAAAGCATATCTCGGCGGCTGATTAATATACAAATGCGTCGGGTTGCTTCATAGCTGCCTTAAAGTGAAAAGGATTATATTAAAATGATTGTGTTCTATAGTCAAAGGAGGTAAAACTCATATGTTAGTAAAAGATATTATGACTGAACCTGTTGTTACCATACGTGAGGATCAATCCATTTTGGAAGCACGCGAAATTATGCGTGGCAAAAGACTTATCAGCCTGCCGGTTGTAGATGATATGCAACGCGTACGCGGCATTATTACCAGTGATGATATCGGCAAAGCTTCTCCCAGTGACAGCAGCACCCTTTCCCGTTATGAGGCTAATTATCTGCTGGGACGTCTGAAGGTTAAAGACGTTATGAAACGTAGCGTTATCAGCGTTGAGGCAGATGATACTATCGAATATGTTGCCTACAAGCTGTATAAATACAAAGTTAACGCTCTGCCGGTTGTTAACCAAGAGAATAAGCTTTGCGGTATTGTTTCCCGCAGCGATATCTTCCGTTCTATCGTAGAAATTATGGGTATGAACCGCAACTGCCTGCGTATTACTATCGAAGCACCTGATAAGGTTGGTGTTGTTGCGGAAATTTCCAACATTATGAAGGAAGACGGCATTAATATTATTTCTCTGGTTACCAAGCAAAATGGTGATGGTACTGCTGAAGTTACCATTCGTGCCGCTCTCAATAATAATGGCATGGATATCATTGAGCAAATTCGCGAAGCCGGCTATGAGGTCAGCGACGTAATGACTTTGGATGGTATTGAATAATGCTTTCCGGTAAGGATGTTAATGTAGGCGATATTGTCAAAATGAAAAAAGCTCATCCCTGTGGCAGTGATGAGTGGGAAATTACCCGCACAGGTATGGACTTTGGCATGAAATGCTGTGGCTGCGGACATTTTGTGATGCTGGCGCGCACTAAGTTCGAAAAGGCTGCGAAGGCGGTTGTGAAGAGCGCTGAAGCGGAAAAGTAAATAAGCAGATAAAGAGAACGCTCTCTTGCTACCGTTGGGTAGCAGGGGAGCGTTTTTGGTGTAGTATGTGATACTTTTTGCCCGGGGCGGCAAAAAGTATCCAAAAAACGCCCTGCGTAGCTGCTTCGCCGGATTCCGGCGACTAGATTCGCAGAATTTTTCACGTCGCTGAATTTTGTGAGGTATGCCTGCTGAGTGGTTCGTCAACGCTCCAGCGAAAAATTCCCTGTCGGTCCGTTGCCAGTGAATTTTCGCGTAACAAAGATGTGCCGGCGAGTCCGTCGTCCGTTCCGGTCTGCGCAGCGCGGAGTGTGGCGTTGTAAGAAAGAGGCTGAGGTTGAACTGGAACTTGAACAATAAAAATAAGCTGTTAGCGTGTCTTGTGACGTGCTGGTAGCTTATTTTTTGTTATGATTTGACGTATTGTACCATCATATAATCATATTCTTGCTCCAATTACGGCTATGTGATATACTTATTTATATTAGTGTAAAGGAGAGAGTTCTTTGCAGTTACTGCTTGATAGTACAAAACTTGAAGCCCTTTTACAACGAAAACAAGAAGATATTGGATATAAAAAGCTAGACCAAAGCTGTAACGTTGCTAATGCTTTATTCGTGATGTATGGTGGTTTTTCTGCCTCGCCTGAAACTTCCTTGTGGGCAAAAGTAATAGTTATAATTGTTGGTGGCTTTGGCCTTTATTGGAGTGGGTGCGCAATGGTAAAAGCAATAAAAAATACATATAATGCAGATTTACTGCAGCATGATATCGAAAATCTTAATGAAATTGAGCATCCTTTTTCGCTTATCGCTATTAAAGATACATTTAATAAATATTCTCACCGTTATCTGCTTTATTATGATAATAGATGGGGGCTGAATCTGTTCCCTAATTATAAAACTCAGGTAGTAGAAGAGGATAATGTCGCTAATATCATTAAGCGCCTAAGTTCTGATTTACAGGTTGCTCCAGAGCTGATCACTGTTGAACGCAAGGGATTTGAGCTACGGACGAAATATTCTGTGAGCGATAAGGTACAGAAGGTTTATGCGCATACTTTATATCAGGCTACGATTAAGAAGCTACCGAAAAAGCTTCAGGCAGATAGCTTTATGATAGGTGATAGGAAATATTCCTGGTGGAGTATTGATAAGATGGAAGCTGATGAAGACATCAGGGAACATAATCTCGATGTTGTTGAATTGGTAAAGCATAATATTGTTTAAAAAATGGTAGATTGTATAATGAAGTTGCACACCTAAGAAAATAAAAAATCCATAGCTTGT
>CAVCLW010000051.1:0-17643 GCA_963603005.1 Escherichia coli
CAACAAACATTTGAACTTGACTATATTTTAGTTGCATGTCAAGCAGCAACAAACATTTGAACTTGACTATATTTTAGTTGCATGTCAAGCAGCAACAAACATTTGAACTTGACTATATTTTAGTTGCATGTCAAGCAGCAACAAACAGGACTATGCCTTTATTTATAGTATAAAGCTAAGTCTTTAATCTGTCAAGAAACATTTCTCCCTCAAGCCACTGCAAAAAGAGGACAGTGCGCACCGTCCTCATATATTTTTACAACCCAAGCTGCGCTCTAAGTGCGCTTTGCAGTAACTGAGAAAAGTTAATCTTTTTCTTTTCTGCCAATTCGTTCAGATACCAGGGAATCGAGAGAGTTTTCTTAACGGAACGGTTATCCATCTTTGCACGTATGCCAAACATATTCACATCAATAAAGCAGATGGTTTCATTGGCTGCAATATGCATATCTCTATATTCAGGAACCGGAATCACCTCATCATCCTGCTCCATTCCCCAAAGATGCAATTCCAAAGCACCCTTAGCCTGATTAACAGCTTGCGGAATATCCTCACCCGAGGCAACACAGCCCGGTAAATCAGGAAAATATATATTGTAGTTTTTTTCATTTTTTTCTATAATGGCGGGAAAAATATAATTATCCGGGTAGTTTTTGTACATAGAAATGCCTCCTCGTAAATTACTTTAATCCGGCTTGCTTTAAAATACTCGCCTCTGTTTTCAGGCTTATGTCATCGCTTATTTTATGCGCAGCAATAGTTACGCGACCAGGTTTGGTAGGATGCTTGTACTGCCTGTGACTGCCAACCTGAGCCACCAACATCCAACCATCCTTTTCAATGAGCTTGATAATGTCTTTAAACTTGCGTGGCATGTCATCATTCCTTGGCTTTATCATATCATACGTACTTAATACGTACAAGCCTTAGATACGAAAAAAGAGGACGGTGCGCACCGTCCTCTTTTCATTTATGCATATGCGATTTTTTGCTTTTCAACGGTTTGACGTAAAGTCAGATTAGAAGCTGAATACTACTTGGCTCCACAGAGTTTGAGCGTCGGTATCTTTGCCTGCTTCTTTGGTTTCCAGATCATAGTAGGTTACGCCTGCTACAATGTTTTTAGCCAGGGTGTAGTTAGCACCTACGCTGTAGCCTTTGAAGCCTTCATCGAAGTATACGCCATCCATGGTGTGAGCAATAACGGTGCCCATACCTTGATCATAATAGGTAGCGCTCAGGCCCCAAGAACCAGCTTTAGCAGCTTTAGCACCTTTATAAGCCAAAGTTGCTACATAGCCGTCATCGTCAACGCCAGCTTTGTCATAGTCGGATTTAATGTAGCTACCGGACAATTTCAGGTCTTTAGCCAGGTCAAAACCCATACCTACAGTCCAAATTTTATCGTCATCAGCAGTTTTAGCAACGTTATCGAATTTGTAGTAAGCTGCATAAGCGTCAACAGCACCCAGTTTGCCGTTCAGTTCTGCATAAGCAAAATCATTATCAACAACAGCGTTAGCATCGGTTGCTTTACCATAGCCAGCAGTCAGTTTAACGTCTTTGCCATAGGAAACTTGTACGCCGTCCATACGGGTATCATGGATGTTACCGCCGGTGATATCAGTTTTGTTGTAACGGCCAGCTTGAACAGCCAAACCACCAACACGGCCATTTACATAAGCACGTTGGAAAGCAACATTTTCTTCACCAGCATTGCCTTTGTCATTAGTAAAGAATTGTTGGTTACGGAACATAGCGCTGTAGGTCCAGTCATCATTGATGTCGCCTTTTACCCACAGGTCGGAACGCAGACGGCCTTGATGATTGGTGGTGTTACCTTCGCCCAGTTTGTCTCCATCATAGGAAGCATAGGAAGCTTTGATGGTGCCGGTGATTTTTACGTTGTCAGCTTTTTTCTCCAGAGCAGCTACGCGAACGCCCAGATTGTCCAGTTCGTCAGCGAATTCAGCAGCCAGTTTGTCAACGTTAGCGCCTTTAGCCATAGCTTTAGCAACGATTTGAGCCATTTCATAACGGGTCATCAGTTTGTCACCACCGAAGGTGGAGTCGCCGTAGCCTTCGATTACGCCAGCAGCAGCCAGTTTGTTGATGCTGTCATAAGCCCAGTGGCCAGCAGGTACGTCAGAGAACGGGTTAGCAGCATAAGCAGAAGCGGTTACGCCCAGTGCCATTGCCATTGCGAGTACTAAGGATTTTTTCATTTCAATTTCCTCCTCAGGATGTAGCAGTATTATCAAACTGCTAATATTATATTTTTACAAATCACCTTCCGGAGTCTCCCGCAAATTCCGCTCAAGAGTTGCCTTGTTTCCTCTGTCATCCTTTGCCGGTTTTTCCTTCACAGTAATTTATAAAGCAAATTAACGGTAGTCAGAATTTTTTATGTCCTTACCATAATTACATTATACCACACAATAATGCAGAGTGCAAATATTTTTATTATTTTCTTAAAGTCTTATTAATGGTTTGTTGTATTTATTTGTATTTCTTTTTAGGTGTAATTTATTATTCCGTAATCGATTATAGCAGTTAATTGTTATCAGAAGTCTTTTTTATGAATTAGGTTTCATTTACAATTTTATTTTTTCATTCGAAATGAAATAAAAAACCGTTAGAACTCTTAATTTCAGATTACATAAGATTCTAACGCTTATCAGGAAACTATAAAAAGAGGACGGTGCGCACCGTCCTCTCTTATTTATGCATATGCGATTTTTTGCTTTTCAGCGGATTGACTTGAAATCAGATTAGAAGCTGATTTGCAGACGGCTCCAGATTACCTGAGTATCGGTTTCGGTATCTTTGCCTTCCAGATCATAGTAATCCAGCATGTAAACCATGTTCTTAGCCAGAGTATAGGAAGCACCTACGCCATAGCCTTTGAAACCTTCTGTAGCGAATGCGGACCAATCACCGGTCTTCATGGTGTGAGCTACGAAAGTACCAACACCTTGATCATAGTATTTGCCCCACAGGCCCCAAGAACCAGCTTGTTTAGCTTTAGCGCCTTTGTAATCCAGACCTACTACATAGCCGTCGGTATCATATTTGTCAGCAACATCAACATCGGAATTCAGGTACATAGCATTCAGAGAAATATTCTTATCGAATGCATATTTAGCACCAACGTTCCATACGTTGTTGTCTTCGCCTTTAGCAGCAACAGTACCTTTCAGAGAATCTTTGAATGCGTCATAACCAGCAGACAGAGCTAAATTACCAGCTTTACCAGACAGGGAAGCACCATAAACTTTGTCATAATCATAATCGGTCGGTTGACCAGCATATGCAGTCAATTTAACGTCTTTGCCATAGGAAGCAGAAACGAATTCAGCAGTATCATCATACAGGTTGCCGTCAGCCATTACGATACCAGCTTTACCGGCTACAACTGCCAGACCGCCTACACGGCCAGTAACATATGCTTGGTTTAATTTAGTAGTTTCATTGCCAACATCATCCTTGAAGTTTTGGTCGTTTTGAATACGAGCGGTATAGGTCCAGTCATCATTGATAGCACCGTTTACAAACAGACGGGTACGCAGACGATTCAAAGCAACAGAGCCTTTGGTTTTTTTCAAATCGCCATCACGGCCAGCATATTCATAACGGATTTGGCCGGTAATTTTTACGTTGTCAGCTTTTTTCTCCAGAGCAGCTACGCGAACGCCCAGGTTGTCCAGCTCGTCAGCGAATTCAGCAGCCAGTTTGTCAACGTTAGCGCCTTTTGCCATTGCTTTAGCAACGATTTGAGCCATTTCATAACGAGTCATCAGTTTGTCGCCACCGAAGGTGGAGTCGCCGTAGCCTTCGATTACGCCAGCAGCAGCCAGTTTGTTGATGCTGTCATAAGCCCAGTGGCCAGCAGGTACGTCAGAGAACGGATTTGCAGCATAAGCAGAAGCGGTTACGCCCAGTGCCATAGCCATAGCAAGTACTAAGGATTTTTTCATTGTTGTTTCCTCCTCAGGAAGTAGCAGTATTATCAAACTGCCAATATTATATTTTTACAAATCACCTTCCGGAGCTACCAACAAATTCCGCTCAAGAGTTGCCTTGTTTCCTCTGTCATCCTTTGCCGGTATTACCTTTGCAGTAATTTATAAAGCAATATTTATCAGTAAGAATAATTTACCTTATTCTTTTTGATGATTGAATTATACCATGTATCAAATCAGAGCGCAAGTCTTTTTCTGTTAATCGATTATTGATTTTACTTGAATTTTGCCTTACTGTTACATTTGCATTTTAGAACAAAAAGTATTTGCCTACAAATGTATACTGTTTTCAAATGAAGCGCTTATACTTCTGACAGAATCAGCGTAACAAAAAAGCTGCTGCAGCTAATGCTGCAGCAGCGTGGATTATAGCTTAACTATAAAATTATTTGAACAGGCCAAGCAGGATGCCGCCGTTTGCTGCCAGTACAGGAGCAAATACCAGGGATACAATGGTCATCAGTTTGATCAAGATGTTCATTGCAGGTCCGGAAGTATCTTTGAACGGGTCACCTACAGTATCGCCTACTACGGTTGCATCATGCACCGGAGTATGTTTACGGCCGGAAGCTTCTACGAACTTCTTAGCGTTATCCCATGCACCGCCAGCGTTAGCCATCAGGATTGCAACCAGTACGCCGGAAGCCAGAGAGCCACCAATCAGGCCGCCCAGAGCTTCAGTACCGAACAGGAAGCCAACCAGCAGAGGAGCAACGATAGCGATAACACCAGGCATAATCATCTCGTGCAGAGCAGCTGCAGTGGAGATGTCTACGCATTTTTGGTAGTCAGCTTTAGCTTTGCCTTCCAGCAGGCCGGGGATTTCGTGGAATTGACGACGAACTTCCTCAATCATCTGGTAAGCAGCTTTACCAACAGATTCCATGGTCATAGCACCGAATACGAACGGCAGGGTTGCACCGATGAACAGACCAATCAGGGTTACAGGGTTCAGCAGGTCGATTGCTTTCAGGCCTACAGTGTGTGCATAAGCAGAGAACAGAGCCAGAGCAGTCAGAGCAGCGGAGCCGATAGCGAAGCCTTTACCGATAGCAGCGGTGGTGTTACCAACGGAGTCCAAGGTATCGGTGATTTCACGTACTTCAGGAGGCAGCTCGGACATTTCTGCGATACCACCAGCGTTATCAGCGATAGGACCATAAGCGTCAACTGCTACGGTCAGACCGGTAGTGGACAGCATACCAACTGCAGCCAGGGAGATACCGAACAGGCCCATGCCTGCATCTTTAGCACCGCCCATGGTGAAGAATGCCAGGATTACACCAACGCAGATGAAGATCATCGGCAGGAAGGTGGAATACATGCCAACAGCCAAACCGGAGATGATGGTAGTTGCCGGACCGGTTTCGGATTGCTCAGCAATCTTCTTAACGGAAGCATAATCAGCAGAGGTGTAGATTTCGGTAATTTTACCGATTAACAGACCAACTACCAGACCGGAAGCAATAGCTACGAATGCAGCAGCGTTACCGAAGATGGAAGTGGACAGGTAGTAAGCAGCAGCAATTACGATTACGCCGCCAACATAGGTACCATGGTTCAGAGCAGCCTGCGGATTGGTGGATTTGCTGCTGCGAGCATAGAATACACCGATCAGGGAAGCAATGATACCAGCGAAAGCCAGCTCGAATACGAACATAATGCCTTCGCCGCCGGGATATGCAACAGCACCCAGGGTAATAGCGGAGATGATAGCACCAACATAGGATTCGAACAAGTCAGCACCCATGCCTGCAACGTCGCCTACATTATCGCCTACGTTATCAGCGATGGTAGCCGGGTTACGCGGGTCATCTTCAGGCAGACCTTCTTCAACTTTACCTACCAGGTCAGCGCCAACGTCAGCAGCTTTGGTGTAGATACCGCCGCCAACACGAGCGAACAATGCAATGGAGCTTGCGCCCAGACCGAAGCCGGTAACGATATCAATGTTGCCGAACAGCATGTAAGCAGCAGCAACACCAACGATACCCAGACCAACAACGCCCAGACCCATAACAGCACCGCCGGAGAAAGCAATTTTCAGAGCTTCCGGCATGCCGCCATGTTGAGCAGCTGCAGCAGTACGAACGTTAGCTTTGGTAGCAACGGTCATGCCGATGTAGCCTGCACATACGGAGAATACTGCACCTGCAACGAAGCATACTGCAGTAAGCGGAGATAAGAACATAGAAATTACGATAGCAACAACGATTACGAAAGCAGACAGTGCTTTGTATTCGCGGAACAGGAACGCCATAGCGCCCTCGTGGATGTAACCGGCAATTTCCTGCATACGTGCTGTACCAGCAGGAGCCTTACCGATTGCGCTGCTCAGCATCAGTGCAACTGCGAGTGCAATGAGGCCGACAACAATGGAGATCATTAAGAAATTCAAGACCCAAACCCCTTTCTTTTTATAAAAAAATTTAAAATTTTAAGAGTGCGGTTGCACTCTTGGTAACATGATGAGTGCGGAAAACAGGAAAATCCCGTCAGCCTTAAGCGTTGATTTTTGCCAGCGCCAATGTAATAACAGCAAATGCAACACCTAAATAAATCGTAGCCTTCGCCATGAGTGTATCCAGATCATTGCCCTTGCCAAAAAAAGCACCGTCACTGCCGCCGAAAGTACTGCCCATACCGCCGCCTTTTCCGGACTGCAGCAGAACTGCGCCAATGAGTGCTATGCAAACGATAACTTCAAGAACCATCAAGACAGTTTCAATCACAGAGCTTACCTCCTCATATTTTTGTACCATAGTATTTTACCATAAAAGACGTGCTCTTACAATCTACTTTTGCAAAATATTTTACAAAAACGCCCTAAATAAAGAAAAAGGTGAGAGTCAGCGCTCTCACCTCATCTTTTACAGCAAACAAGAAAGCTTTTTCTGCTTATTTTTTAATATTGTAGAAAACCTTCATGCCGTTATATTTTGCAACCTTGCCAAGATCCTCTTCAATACGCAGCAGCTGGTTGTATTTAGCAACACGGTCGGTACGGGCCGGAGCACCGGTTTTAATCTGGCCAGCGTTTACAGCAACAGCAATATCTGCCAGAGTGGTGTCTTCGGTTTCACCGCTGCGGTGAGAGATGATGCAGGTATAGCCTGCGCGTTTTGCGGTTTCGATAGCATTGAAGGTTTCTGTTAAGGTACCGATTTGGTTTACTTTAATCAGAATAGCATTTGCTACGCCCTTTTCAATGCCCTGAACCAGACGCTCTTCGTTGGTAACAAACAGGTCGTCGCCAACCAGCTGTACTTTTTTGCCCAGCTTTTTGGTGAGCTTCTTCCAGCCGTCCCAGTCATCCTCTGCCATACCGTCTTCGATGGAGATAATAGGATATTTCTCGCACAGGCCTGCCAGATAATCAACCATTTCTTCGCTGGTCATTTCTACGCCTTCGCCGGTCATTTTGTATTTGCCGTCTACATAGAATTCGCTGGAAGCAACGTCCATTGCCATAACGATGTCTTTACCGGGTTTATAGCCTGCACGCTCGGTTGCTTCGAGAATAACCTCGATAGCATCTGCATTGCATTTCAGGTTCGGTGCAAAACCGCCTTCATCACCCAAAGCAGTGCTCAGGCCTTTTTCCTTCAGCAGTGCTTTCAGGTTATGATAAATTTCAGCGTTCATGCGCAGTGCCTCGCTGAAGGATTTAGCGCCAACCGGCATAATCATGAATTCCTGAATATCAACGTTGTTGTCTGCATGCTCGCCGCCGTTTAAGATGTTCATCATCGGAACAGGCAGTTCTTTGGCAGCAACACCGCCTAAGTACAGGTACAGCGGCAGGCCTACGGAAGCAGCAGCAGCCTTAGCTACAGCCATGGAAACGCCGAGGATAGCGTTAGCGCCGAGGCGGCCTTTGTTCGGAGTGCCGTCCAGGCGAACCAGCAGCTCATCAATTTCGGTTTGGCGGGTTGCGTCCAGGCCGATAATTGCTTCGGCAATAATGTCGTTCACATTATCAACTGCTTTAGTAACGCCCTTGCCCAGGTAACGCTCTTTGTCGCCGTCACGCAGTTCTACAGCTTCGTGTACGCCGGTAGATGCGCCAGAAGGAACAGCAGCGCGTCCCATTGCGCCGTCTTCCAGGCATACTTCAACTTCTACGGTCGGATTGCCGCGGGAATCCAGAATCTCGCGAGCGTAAACTTCAGTAATCATTGCCATTTCTTATCACCTCATGATTAATCTATTAAAGTTTTACCTGTCATAGCGGCAGGCTGTTTAATATCAAGCAGCTGCAGCAGTGTCGGCGCAATATCGGCCAAAATGCCGTTATGCAGCTTGTGCTGCTCCTTGCTTACTAAAATAAACGGTACAGGGTTTGTAGTGTGCGCAGTATTCGGGGAACCGTCACTTTCGGCCATCTTTTCCAAGTTGCCGTGGTCCGCGGTAATGCACACGCTGCCGCCAAGGGACAGCACCTTGCGTACAATACGGCCGGCACAGTCATCCACCTTTTCCATAGCGGCAATCGCAGCACTGAGCACACCGGTATGACCAACCATATCCGGATTTGCAAAGTTCAGGATAATCGCATCAAATTTATCCTTATCCAGCTCTGTAAGCAGTGCCTGCGTAACCTCTTCGGCGCTCATTTCCGGCTGCAAATCATAGGTTGCAACCTTCGGCGAAGGAATCAGAATACGCTCCTCATTAGCATTCGGAGCTTCCACACCACCGTTGAAGAAGAAGGTTACATGCGCATATTTTTCGGTTTCCGCAATGCGCAGCTGGTGCAGTCCATGCTGTGCCAACACCTCACCCAAGGTATCCTTAATCTCCTCCGGAGGAAAGGCTACCGGTGCGGTAATTGTTGCATCATACTGCGTCATGCACACATAATTTACAGGGCGTGCGCCCTCGGTACGTGCAAAATACGGGAAGTCCTCATCATGCAGCGCACGGGTAATTTCACGCGCTCTGTCAGGACGGAAGTTGAAGAAAATCACACCGTCACCGGCAGTGATTTTGCCGTCTACGCCTTCAACAGTGAAGGGCTCGACAAACTCGTCCGTTACGCCTGCGGCATAGGATGCCTCCACGCCGGCAACAGCGCTTGCAGCTTTGCCTCCCTCGCCCAGCACCAGTGCTTTATAGGCACGCTCCACGCGCTCCCAGCGCTTGTCGCGGTCCATTGCGTAATAGCGTCCGCTTACGGTAGCAATCTTGCCTACGCCAATCTGCGCCATGCCCTCTTCCAGCTCATGGATATATTCCAGCGCTGTTTTCGGACCGACATCACGTCCGTCGAGGAAAGCATGCACATAAATCTTGGTCAGGCCTTTAACCTTCGCCATGCAGATAAGTGCCAGAAGATGCTCAATGTGGCTATGGACGCCGCCGTCGGATAACAGTCCCAGAAGATGCAGCGCCTTGCCTGCCTGCTTCGTTTCGTCCATTACCCTGCTGAGCTCTTTGTTCTTATACAAATCGCCATCCTCAATCGCCTTGTCAATGCGTGTCAGGCTCTGGTAGATAATGCGGCCGGCACCGATATTCAGGTGACCTACCTCCGAATTGCCGATTTGGCCTGCCGGCAGACCTACAGCCTTGCCACTGGCTTCCAAGGTTGTATGAGGATAATTTGCAAAATAACTGTCCAGGTTAGGAGTTTTTGCCATAGCCGCAGCGTTTGTTTTATCTGCGGGAGCAATGCCCCAACCATCAAGAATCATTAGTAAAACTGGTTTTTTCATTATCAAATTCCTAAAGACGAAGGAGAAAGCAACAGGTGCTTTCTCCGAGGTCTTATTAAAAGCTTCTTACGATTGCGGCAAAGGTGTCAGCCTTCAGGCTTGCACCGCCTACCAGCACACCGTCAATACCGCTGAGGTTGAAGGAAGCAGCGTTCTTTTCATTAACACTGCCGCCGTAAAGAATACGAACCTTGCGGGCAATATCAGGTGTAAAGATTTTGCCTATTTTTTCACGAATCAGAGTGCATACTTCCAAAGCATCCTCCGGAGTAGCAGCCTTACCGCTGCCGATAGCCCAGATAGGCTCGTAAGCAACAACAAGGTTTTCCGCATCCTCTGCAGAAATTACACGCAGAGCGCTCTTCAGCTGCATATTGATTTTGCGGGCAGTTTTGCCTGCTTCACGCTCAGCCAGATTTTCACCAACGCACAGCATCGGCTTCAGACCGTTGCGGTAAGCGGCAATAATCTTGCTGGCAACAATTTTTTCGTTCTCACCGAAAATGGTACGGCGTTCGCTGTGACCAACGAGAACATATTCAGCGCAGATATCGGCAATCATCGCACCGGAAACAGCGCCGGTGAAGGCACCCTTGTCTTCCCAATGCAAATCCTGTGCGCCGTAGCCTACGTGCTTGCCATCGATAGCATCCGCAACAGTTTCCAGTGCGGTGAACGGCGGGAAAATAACAACCTCGTTTAAGGTACCGTTAGTTTCCATAACAATATCCTCAGCAAGCTCTACAGCCTCGCTTACGGTTTTGTGCATTTTCCAGTTGCCGGCAATCATTTTGCGGCGCAGGTCATCCAGCGCAGCAACGCCTGGCAGTACCTTGCCTTCCAGATATTCCAGAGAAGCACCGCCACCGGTGGAAATGTGGGTAATGCGTTTAGCCAGCCCCAGCTTTTCGATAGCAGCAACGCTGTCGCCGCCGCCGACAATGCTGGTAGCACGGCTCTTAGCTACGGCCTTCGCTACAGCCTCGGTACCCTTGCAGAACGCGTCCATTTCGAAAACGCCCATCGGTCCGTTCCAGACAATCATCTTAGCGTCAGCCAGAGCTTCCGCATAAGCCTTGCTGGTTTCCGCACCGATATCCAGAGCCATATAAGCCTGATTCAGGTTTTTCACCTTTTCGGTTACATGCTCAGCGTCGGGAGCAAATGCAGCAGCCATTACCAGATCGGTAGGCAACAGCATATTTACTTTATTTTTCTTAGCCTTAGCCAGAAGCTCTTTAGCCAAGTCCAGCTTATCCTCTTCTACCAGAGACTTGCCCATTTTGTAGCCCTGTGCAGCCAGGAAGGTGTTAGCCATACCGCCGCCGATAAGCAGGGTATCAACCTTATCAAGCAGGTTGCTGATAACGCCGATTTTGTCGCTTACCTTAGCACCGCCGATAATAGCAACAAACGGATGCAGCGGGTTGGTTACAGCCTGACCTACATACTGGATTTCCTTTTCCAGCAGGAAGCCTGCAGCTGCAGGCAGGAAGTGAGTTACGCCTTCTACAGAAGCGTGAGCGCGGTGAGATACACCGAAGCCGTCATTGACATACAAATCTGCCAGAGAAGCCAGCTTCTCGGCAAAGTCCATGTCGTTCTTTTCTTCTTCCTTATGGAAACGCAGGTTTTCCAACAGCAGGATGTGGCCCGGTTTCAGCTTGCTGGCAGCAGCCTGTGCAGCTTCGCCAACACAGTCGGGAGCGAACAGAATCTTTTTGCCCAGCAGCTTGCCCAAATGCTTAGCTACAGGAGCCAAAGACAATTCTGGTTTTACCTGTCCTTTAGGACGGCCGAGATGTGCCATTAAAATAACGGCAGCCTTTTGCTCCAGCAAATATTGAATGGTCGGCAGAGATGCGGTGATACGAGTATCATCGGTAATCTCGCCTTTATCATTCAGAGGAACGTTAAAATCTACGCGTACCAGTACTTTTTTACCGGCAACGTCTAAATCACGTACAGTTTTTTTATCCACGGATAAGAATCTCCTTTATTACAGACCTTTTTTAGCAATATAAGCAGCCAGGTCAACTACGCGGTTGGAATAACCCCATTCATTATCGTACCAGCTTACAACCTTAGCCATACGCGGACCAACCATCATGGTGGACAGGCCGTCGATAATGGAGCTCAGCGGGCAGCCATTGTAATCGCGGGATACCAGCGGTTCGTCGCTGTAGCCCATAATACCTTTGAGCTCGCCTTCAGCAGCTTCCTTCAGCACTGCGTTGATTTCTTCGGCAGTGGTGTCTTTTTGCAGCAGTACAGTCAGGTCGGTGATGGAAACGTTCGGGGTTGGAACGCGCATTGCAAAGCCGTTCAGTTTGCCTTTCAGTTCCGGCAGAACCAGAGCAACTGCTTTTGCAGCACCGGTAGTAGTCGGGATGATGGAGCAAGCAGCAGCGCGGGCACGGCGCAGGTCTTTATGCGGCAGGTCCAGGATTCTCTGGTCATTGGTGTAGGAGTGAACAGTGGTCATCAGACCGCTTTCAATACCGAATTTGTTCAGCAGTACTTTGGTAAACGGAGCCAGGCAGTTGGTGGTGCAGGAAGCGTTGGAAATGATGTTATGTTTTGCAGGATCATATTTGTCTTCGTTAACACCCATAACGATGGTGATATCTTCGCCTTTAGCCGGAGCGGAGATGATAACCTTTTTAACAGTGTCATGCAGGTGAGCAGCAGCCTTTTCGCCTTCAGTGAAACGACCGGTGGATTCTACAACGATTTCCGCACCAGCTTCGCCCCAAGGAATCTTTGCCGGATCCATGCAGGAGAATACTTCGATTTTGTGACCATCAACAATAATGAAGTTGCCTTCGATGCTGATTTCATGATCGAAAATGCCATGGATAGAATCATATTTCAGCAGGTGAGCCAGAGTCTTGATGTCGCCAAGATCGTTTATTGCAACAACCTCAACCTCAGGATTGTTGAATGCAACACGGAAAACCTCGCGGCCAATGCGGCCAAAACCATTAATACCTAACTTTGTCATAATAACTTCCTCCTTAATTTTAAGAGAATCTAAATTTTGCACAAATGTGCTTAGTAACAAATTAATACTTAAAGAACGGCGCTTGCTTATTACTCCTTGGCCATTTTAAGGATTTCATGCGCTGCGGCCTCATCGGTAATCAGAATATCCTGTCTGGAAGCACGGATAACCGATAAAATTGCGGCAGCCTTCGATTTACCTCCGGCAATACCGATAATTGTGCCGATGTGCTGCAAATCCTGCAGCATCAGGCCGGCATTATTAGTCATATAAACCTGTCTGCCGTCTAAAGCACAATACTGACCAAACGCCTCGCCTACAGCACCGTCCGCCTCCAGCTTGGCAATTACCTCGCTGCCTAAGCGTCTGTGTCTTGCCATAACACTGGCGCGGCCTACACCGTGGACAAGAATGTCTGCCTGCTTGATAATATCGACAACAGCGCGCACACCGATATCCTCTTTAAGAATACTGTTTAAGATATCCTCGCTTACACAGTCGGGAACGTAAAGCTGACGGTAGGATGCTCCAAGCTTTTGCGCCAAGACAGTTGCAATCGTATTGGCCTGCAGTTCCACATTATCACCCAAGCCGCCACGAGCCGGTACAACCACCGTATTAGGCTGGGAACCGGAAACATTAGCTGCCATCGCTGCCATAGTAGTACCGCCGCTGACAGCAACTATATGCTTATTGCCATCGCTCAGCAGCTTGCTGAGAATATGTGCTGCAGTACGGCCGATTTCACGTTTGACAACGTCCTCCTGGTCCGAATCACCGGGAAGAATGACAACCTTGCCAATCTTCAGCGTATCACTGAGAGTGCTTTCCAAAAACGAAATATCCTGCAGCTTGCGTACATAATCCGCCAGCTCCTTAAGAATATCCGCTCCCTCATCAGTTACACTCATGCCGCTGGAGGAAAAATCCAGCAGGCCGCTTTTTTTGAGAAAATCAACCTGAGCACGCAGCACTCTTTCGCTCAGTCCCAGTCTTGCAGCCAGCGCACGTCGGCCTATCGGTGCTTCGTGGCTCACCTGACGCAGAATCTGATAACGCTGTACGAGCAGATCTGTAAGCTCCGGCACAATTTTCTTTTGCAGATTAATAATACTATCCATAACCAGTTACATCCCTTGACGTGTTTTGTCCCTCGTGGTACTTTTCGTGTCCCACGGATTCAATACAAATAAGTGAATTATTTGTCTATAGCTCATTATAGCATACTCTAATTGATAAATAAAGTGCTGTATTAGTGTTTATTGAAAAAATTTATAAAAAACGTTCTTTAATTAGCCATTGCTAACTTAGGCTGTCTAAAAATATTTTTCATCAGCAGAGATGTTTCGCAAGCATAAAAAAGAGCTGCCGCATTACGCAACAGCTCAAAATTTTTTTATCTGTTATTAACTGTTTCGGGATACATATCATGCATGAAAAGACGCTTCTTTGCAGCCTGCTCCCATTCGGTTCCCGGCTTGCCGTAGTTGGCATACGGATCGATGGACAGACCGCCGCGCGGCAGGAATTTGCCCCAAACCTCAATATACTTAGGCTCCATCAGTTTAATAAGGTCCTTCATAATGATGTTTACGCAGTCTTCATGGAAATCACCGTGATTGCGGAAGCTGAACAGGTACAGCTTCAGGGATTTGCTTTCTACCAGACGTTCATCCGGCACATACGAAATATAGATAGTCGCAAAATCCGGCTGTCCTGTCATCGGACAAAGGCTGGTAAATTCCGGACAGTTAAATTTAACCCAGTAATCATTTTGCGGATGCTTATTCGGGAAGGATTCCAGAACCTCCGGCGCATAATCGCTTTTATAAGCAGTTTTATTGCCTAACAGGCTTACGCCCTGCAATTCTTCTTTACTTCTGCCACTTGTCATTATTGCTTACCTCCATCAAATGCAAACAGCTTGCCTGCTCCCACGCGTTCCAAAGCGGTAACCAGCATTACACTCGCAATACCGCAGATGCACTGGCCAATCAGCAGACTGCTTGCCAGTACCAGATAAGGAATATCCAGCAGTACGCTCAGCCATACAGGAACACCAAGTCCCGGTACAAAGGTTACTGCTGCCCAGATAATCCAGTTGCCGCAGCCACGACGCTTAGCCAAAACAATAATACCGGTTGTTACGATACCTACAATAAAGCCGCCGATAATATCCGGCAGACCAAGACCGCCCATCACCGTATTGCTGACAACGTTTGCCAAGCCAAACGGCAGCACCAGAAACGGGAAAATAGCACTCAGACCATACAGCGCAGTAGCAATACGAATCTGATACTGACCAAAGGCAAAGCTTTGGGTGCACATCATCACAACAATATATAATGCAATACACAATGCGGAAAATACTAATTTTTGATTACTTAAGCTCTTCATTATCCTTACCTCCTTCAAACCTCTGCTAAGGGATCAACAACACCGTTGGCAGCAAAGGCTGCCTCGCGGTCAATACAGGTGCCGCACTTGTGACATGGCTTTTCGCCACCGTCATAACAGCTCCATGTAAGCTCATATGGAACGCCAAGACGCAAGCCCTCGGCAACTATATCCTTCTTCGTTTTATCAACAAACGGAGCAACCAGACGCACCTTGCGGCCGCTTCCCAAATATACTGCCAAATTCATCGACTCATTAAATTCAACACTGCAATCGGGATAAGCATTGCCTGCAGCATCATCGGCATGGGGACCGTAGTAAATCTCATTGCATTCATATTCCAAGGCAATGCTTGCCGCAGCAGACAAAAACAAGCCGTTGCGGAACGGCACATAAGTGCTTACAGGCTCACCCTTGCTTTCCTTCAGCTGCTCTGCATAGGATGCGTGCGGAACACTTTCATCTGAGCCCTGCAGCAGGGAGCATTTGCTGTGAGCAAAAATCTTCGACAAATCCATATGCAGCAGCTCCACATGATAATAATCGGCAATAGCCTGCGCTGCTGCAAGCTCCTTGGCATGCTTCTGACCATAGGACATCGACAAGGCCAGAACATTATCGCCGTATTTTTCTTTTGCCAGTGCCAGACAGGTTGAGCTGTCTACGCCACCGCTTAATAATACTAAAACCTTCATTTCTCCTCCCAATTAATGAGCGGGCAAAGTCCACAAAATATAAAAGGATTCCGTCCGCTACAGACGAAATCCTTGCATACATAAAAAATACCGGCCGGCGCCAGTACATCGCCCGTAGTTTTATTTATAGACAGGATGGTTACGAACTGTCTGTTATGAACTTCTAAGATATTATACAGCATATCGCGCTATTTGTCCAGCGTAAGAAAATAGCATAATCAAAAACAGACACCGCCGACATACTTAAAGCATATCGAGGTGTCTGTCTTAAAAGCGTTATAGCTTATCTATTATTATACAATCGCCTTATCAGGCTTTACAAAGAACCAGGCAATAGCACCGCAGATACCGGTTACAGCAGTTGCTGCCAAAGCAGCCTGCCAGCCGTAGTTGGTTGCAAACCAGGCAGTAACGGTCGGAGCAAGTACGCCGCCGATATTGCCCCAGAAGTTCATCCATCCGGATACGGAACCGGCAAATTTACCGCCCATGCTGATAACGCTGGACCAGGAAGCACTCATGGTCAGACCGAGAGAGCCTAAGGATACGGAAAGCCAGAGAACATTCATCATCGGATCGGCAGTACGGGTGGAAATGTACAGCGCACCTGCACAAAGAAGAATACCTGCAGCACCGGTTGCAGTCTTAACCATGTTCTGAGACATGCCGCTGCGCAGCAGCTTGTCGGAAAAGTGACCGCAAAGAGTTACTACAGCCATCAGAGAAATCCAGGGAGCAGCAGCCCAAATACCCATTTTATCTAAGGAGAATTTGTGCACCTCCATGAGGTACATCGGCAGCCAAGCCAAGAAAACATACATTATATAGTCAGTAATCAGGAACTGAATGCCCAAAGCCCAGAATTGGGAAGAACGCAGCAGCTTACCCCACGGAGCAATCTGTTTTTCACCGGTTGCTTCCACACGGCCCTCGTTGATGTGAGCCAATTCTGCTTCATTAACATAAGGACTGTCCTTAGGATCATCAGTAACATATTTATGCCATGCCCAAGCCAACAGCAGACCAACTACACCAAAGCTGAGGAATACATGATGCCAGCCAAAGGTTGTCATCAGCCATACTACAACAGCAGGACCGACTACAGGACCAAAGAAGCAGCCATTGAGAATAAAGGAGCTTGCCTTACCCTTTTCGTCTTTATTAAACCATTTGTGCTCCGCCATAGCGAATGCAGGATAAATCGGTGCTTCGCCCAAGCCAAACATCAAACGTACAATTGCAAAGGTATACTTACCGCTTGCCACAGCAGTCAAGGCAGTAAATACAGACCACCAGCCGCAGGCAATAGAACCGGTAAAGCGATGGCCGAATTTCTCAGCCAGCATACCTCCCGGAACCTGCATTAAAGCATAACCGGCGAAGAAGAAGGATTGAATGAGGCCCATATCAATTTTAGTAAAGCCGAATTCCTTCATGATTACAGGTGTTGCAACAGAAAGGTTAACGCGGTCCATGTAGGATACAAAGCTGATAGCAAAGATCAGCCACGCTACCTTCCATCTAAAGTTTGTCATTTTCATAGTTTTCTTTCCCTTCATAAAAAACAAATTCTGTTCTTTTATATATATTCTGCCGAACAGTTAACAATAATGATACTATTTCTTCTCAAAACTGTCAATGTTTTTCGCTCGTTTGATTTGTGCGAATATTCGTCTACTGTATGAGGATGTTTGGATTTTATAAGGGAATCGAAGAAATGCGTCATAATAGTATATTGCAGCAATGTAAATCGAAGAAGCGAGTCCGCAGGGCGATGCTGATTGGCTCATGCGCGCCATGCGATAGTG
>CAVCLW010000052.1:0-17335 GCA_963603005.1 Escherichia coli
GGCTAAAGCTGACATTGCGTTTGCTAAATTGATTACATCAGAAAAAAAACGTGATAAAAAAGGTTTATCAATTTATGCTTTAATGATTTTATCTTGTTTGCGAGAATATAGACGGAGCAGTTTAGATCAAATTGCGGAATTAACTAAATTGCCGAAGAATAAGCTGACTGTATCTTTAGAACAATTGGTAGAAAGAGGAACTATTGAAGCAGTTGGTAAAGGTAAAACGCGTAGCTTTATGTTGTGTAAAAGATATTATTATAACAATAATTCTAATATGCAGTATGTTAGACAGTCAGGCATAGATGATGTTAGACACGAAGAACTTGTTATAAAATTAGCTAGAACGCAGAATGGTATTTTCACCAAACGAGATGTAATGGAATTATTAGGATTATCTGATACGTTAGCATATAACTTAATTAAACGAATGACAGCTAATGGGGAAATTGAGCTTTCTCAAAGTGGCAGATATGCTAAGTATAAAATTTGCTAAATATAGCTTGACAGCATCTCTTTCTGCTTTTCTTCGCTCCTTTTAGTATTTCACGATAACTCAACAGAACCAGATAGTATCGCCAAGTGATACTGTCGGGCTTTTTTATAATGCAACGCCATATGCTGAAGGCCGGTATAAACTTTGCCCTTTCTTACATATTAGTTACATATTTTCTTGCCTTGCTATGATATAATAATTACATTAATGTTTATTCTATGTGAGCGGCATAGAGGAGGAGCAGTTATGGCAGATAAATTTTTAGTAATAGATGGCAGCAGCTTAATACATAGAGCGTTTTTTGCTTTGCCGCCGCTGACTACGCGTCAGGGTATCCATACGGGAGCAGTGTACGGACTGTGCAATATGCTGCTGAAGCTTTTGGATGAGGTGAAGCCTCGTTATATGGCGGTTGCCTTTGATAAATCGCGCAAAACCTTCCGCAGCAAGCTGTATGCGGAGTATAAGGCGCAGCGTAAGCCTACTCCGAGCGAGCTGAGCGAGCAGTTTCCTTTGGCGATGAAGGTTTTGGAATGCATGGGAATACGCACGCTGGAGCTGGATGATTATGAGGCAGATGATATTATCGGTACCTTTGCTGCGCAGGCACCGCCGGAGGTTGAGGTTATCATTGTTACCGGTGACCGCGATGAGCTGCAGCTTATTGATAAGCGCACCAAGGTTTTTTATACCAAGCGCGGCATCAGCGATATTCAAGTTTTTGATGAGGCGGAATTTGCTGCCAATTACGAGGGCCTGCAGCCTAAGCAGCTGATTGAGCTGAAGGGCCTGATGGGCGATACCTCGGATAATATTCCCGGCGTGCCGGGCGTAGGTCCTAAAACAGCGATGAAGCTGATTAAGGAATACGGTAATGTTGAAACGGTGCTGGAGAATATCGAGAAGGTTTCCGGCAAATCGTTAAAGACGAAGCTGACGGACAATAAGGAGTCTGCACTGCTGTCGAAGCAGCTGGCAACAATCTGCACGGAAGCACCTGTTGATACCGCTGTGCAGACCTACGAGCTGCAGCCGATGAAGGAGGAAGCACGTACCCTGCTGCAGGATTTGGAGTTCCGCAATATGTACGAGCGCTTTGCCGCGGTACTTGGCGGTGCGCAGGACAGCTTTGACCTTTTCGGTGAAGCTGTTGAGCAGGAAAGCTTGCCGCAGGTGGCAGTAAATACGCCGCAGCTGGCAGAGGAGCTCTTTGGTGCATTGGCTAAAGCAAAGCAGCCTGTTGCCGTGCATGCTCAGGTAGCAGGACAGCTGCCGGAGCTGTATTTCAGCAGTGCCGAAATTTTGGTTAATGATAAAATTTATGTGCTGGACGCGCAAAGCGGCTGTTGGGATAAATTTGACAGCTGGCTGGCAGACGCGGACAGCAAAAAGATAACGATAGACAGCAAGGAGCTTTATAAATGCTGCCTGTGCCGCAAGGTGAAGGTGCAGGGAATAGTTGATGATGTAGCTTTGGCAGGCTATGTTGCCGACCCCGGCCACAGCTCCTACAGTCTGGAGGATTTGAGTCGCCGCAATCTGCCGGGAGTACTGGCAACGCCTTGCGAAAATCTGCAACAGCTCGCATCTAAGCTGCGCGGACTGTTGGCTGAACAGCAGCAGCTCAAGCTGTATGAAGAATTTGAGCTGCCGTTGGCACCGGTGCTGGCGCAGATGGAGTTTGTCGGTATTACGCCGGACAAGGAGCTTTTGCTGCAGCTGAACGAAGATATGGGGCACCGTATTGCCAAGCTGGAGGCTTTGGCACAGGAGCAGGCGGGCGAAGAGTTTAACCTGAAATCTCCCAAGCAGCTGGGCGTGATTTTATTTGAACGCCTGCAGCTGCCGGTAATCAAAAAGACGAAAACAGGCTATTCTACCGATGCCAAGGTATTGGAAGCACTGGAGGGCAAGCATCCGCTGATTGCTACCATTCTGGAGCATCGCAAGCTGGCGAAGCTGCAATCCACCTATCTGGAAGGACTGCAGCCGTTGATTAATCCCAAAACGGGACGCATTCATACGCACTTCCAGCAGACGGTAACGGTAACAGGCCGTTTGTCCAGCACTGATCCTAACCTGCAGAACATTCCTGCACGCACGGAGGAGGGCAGACAGATTCGCCGCATCTTTGTTCCGGGAGCAGGCTATGACCTTTTGATGAGCTGCGATTATTCGCAGGTTGAGCTGCGTATTCTGGCCTGCATTGCGCAGGATGAGCTGCTTTTGGAGGCCTTCCGTCATGGTCAGGATATCCATGCCCGTACAGCTGCCGAGGTTTTCGGTGTGCCGCTTGAAGAAGTAACGCCCCAAATGCGCAGCCGTGCGAAGGCTGTTAACTTCGGTATTGTTTACGGTATCAGCGATTTTGGTCTGGCTAAGCAGCTGGATGTCGGCCGCAAGGAGGCAGCAGGCTATATTGACAGCTACTTTGAGCGCTATACCGGTGTAAAAAAATATATGGAAGATATTGTAGCCAAGGCACGTGAGCAAGGCTATGTAAGCACGCTGATGGGACGCAGACGTTATCTGCCGGAAATCCGCAGCAGTAATTTTAATCTGCGCAGCTTTGCGGAGCGTACTGCTATCAACACCCCGATTCAGGGAACTGCCGCAGATATTATGAAGAAGGCTATGATTGCCGTGCAGCGCGAGCTGGATAAGGCGCAGTGCAAGAGCAGAATCCTGCTGCAGGTACACGATGAGCTGGTGCTGGAAGTTACTGAGGATGAGAAGGAGCTGGCAGCGCAGCTGGTGCGCACAGCCATGGAAGGTGCTGCGGCACTGGATATTCCGCTGCTGGCCGACGTTAATTGCGGTCGTGACTGGGCGGAAACAAAATAACGGATACTTTACGGAAAGAGGGGAAGACCTGTGCCGGAAATGCCTGAGGTGGAGCAGGTGCGCAAAACACTTGCGCCTCATATAGAAGGAAAGAAAATTTTAGCAGTAGAGATATACTTGGAGCGATTGATAAAATATCCTCAGCCGGAGGATTTTATTAAAGGACTAGTGGGCAAAACCATCAGCAGCGTGGGCCGACGCGGCAAATATCTGGTGCTGCATACAGCACCGAAGCAGCAGCTGATAGTGCATCTGCGCATGACAGGCGCGCTGTTGGCGCAGCCGTCTGCCGCACCTGCACCGGCGTATGCCAAAATCAAATTTACACTCTCTGATAATGTGACGATGTGGTTTACGGATATCCGTACCTTTGGTACGCTGTATCTGGTAACTGATAATGATACATATATTGAAGGCTTTGAAACGCTGGGGCCGGAGCCGCTGAGCGAGGGCTTTACTGCCGCATATATGCAACCGTTGGCGCAAAAAAGCAAGAAGGCTATCAAAAGCTTTATTTTAGACCAGCAGATTATTGCCGGCTTGGGTAATATCTATGCTGATGAATGTCTGGCGCTGTCCGGCATTCTGCCTATGCGCAAAGCCTGCAGCCTGAGCGCTGCTGAGGTAGGACGCTTGTGTGAGGCAGTAAATGCGGTAATTGCACAGGGAATCAAAAATCGCGGTACAACCTTCCGTGATTATAAGGATGGCGAAGGAAATAAGGGCGATAACCAGAATCATCTGCTGGTATACGGCCGCGGGGGCAAGCCCTGCAAAAAATGCGGTGCACTGCTGCAGACAACGAAGGTTGGCGGCAGAGGCACAGTTTATTGTGAGCATTGCCAAAGGTAGGAGTGGAAAAAGAATGATAACAATTGGTTTGACGGGAGGTATTGCTTCCGGTAAAAGTACAGTTTCCGCGGAGCTGCGCAGCCTGGGACTTCCTGTTTTTGATGCGGATGCCGAAGCACGTCTGGCAGTAGCTGCAGGCAGCGAAGGACTGGCGCAGGTGATTGCCGTACTGGGCAAGGAATATCTGAGCGAGGAAGGAACGCTTGACAGAGCCAAGGTTGCCGAGCGCATTTTTCATGACAAAGAAGCGCTGAAGGCAGTGGAGGCGATTATCCATAAAATAGTCTGGCAGCAGGCAGAAAGCTTTTTGGCTGCAAGCAGCAAGCAGGGACATAAGGCAGCGGTGCTGGATGTACCGCTTTTGATTGAATGTGGCTGGCATAAGAATGTGGACAGCGTGTGGCTGGTATCCGTCAGCCGTCAGCAGCAGGTGGAAAGAGCAATGCTGCGCAGCGGCATGACTGCAGACGAGGTGAATGCGCGTATTGAAGCGCAGATGTCGCTGGCGGAAAAGAAAAAGTATGCCGATGTAGTTCTTGATAACAGCGGCAGCCAGGCGGAAACCATGCAGGCCGTACGCGTACAGCTGGAGCTGCTTTTAGGCAATGAGCGTGAAGGTTAACCGCAAGGCCCGCAGCAGACGGCGCAAGAAGTCCGGGCGTCTGCATAGCTGGCTGCTGATGCTTGGCGTCCTGCTGGCAGTATGCTTCGGCTGCTGGAAGATTTGGAGCAGTGATGCTGTACAGATGCGCTTCGTTTATATGTGGGATTATCAGCAGGATATTGTGACCTACAGTAAGAAAAATAATGTAGATCCTTTTCTGGTTGCTGCCATTATCAAAAATGAAAGCAACTTCAAGCATGATGCTGTTTCCAAAGTCGGAGCAGTAGGCCTGATGCAGATTATGCCGGAAACAGGACGTTGGATTGCCGAGCAGATGGGCCTGGAGAATTATCAGGACAGTGATTTGTACCAGACGAGAAAAAATATCCGCATGGGCTGCTGGTACGTAGGCGAGCTGGAGCACGAATTTCAGCATAACCTGGTACTGCTGATGGTGGCCTACAATGCGGGGCGCGGACAGACGCATGAATGGATGCAGGAAAACGGCTGGGACTACAATTTTAATGATATAAAATCTATTCCTTACCCTGATACCCGTGAATATGTAGCTAAGGTTATGCAGGATAGGGATAAATATTATCTGCTTTATAAGGATAAGATAAAATAATAGCAAAAGAAAATTTTATACATTTTTTTCGCAAGGTTACTTGACGAACGCGTCAGAGTATGCTATTATATCTATGTTGCTTATGACAGCAGCAAAGTGAATAAAGCATGCGGTAGTGGCGGAACGGCAGACGCGCTAGCCTCAGGAGCTAGTGGGGGAGACCCCGTGGAGGTTCAAATCCTCTCTACCGCACCATTTTTATTTATGAACTTTATCCCAAAGACGCGGTCGTGGTGGAACGGCAGACACGCCACTTTGAGGGGGTGGTGGGAGAAATCCCGTGTGGGTTCAAATCCCACCGACCGCACCAATATTGAATTGATGAGGACTTATGTTAATGCATGAGTCCTTTTTTGTTTTATGTTTTGGGTTGTTTTATAAGAAGATGGTTTGGCAGATATTTTTTGAAAAAAATTAAAAATAGTGTTGACAGGACATGCAGTTTGTGTTATTATATCTATGTTGCTTATGACGGCAACGAAAAGCATAAAGCATGCGGTAGTGGCGGAACGGCAGACGCGCTAGCCTCAGGAGCTAGTGGGGGAGACCCCGTGGAGGTTCAAATCCTCTCTACCGCACCATTTTTATTTATGAACTTTATCCCAAAGACGCGGTCGTGGTGGAACGGCAGACACGCCACTTTGAGGGGGTGGTGGGAGAAATCCCGTGTGGGTTCAAATCCCACCGACCGCACCAATATTGAATTGATGAGGACTTATGTTAATGCATGAGTCCTTTTTTGTTTTATGTTTTGGGTTGTTTTATAAGAAGATGGTTTGGCAGATATTTTTTGAAAAAAATTAAAAATAGTGTTGACAGGACATGCAGTTTGTGTTATTATATCTATGTTGCTTATGACGGCAACGAAAAGCATAAAGCATGCGGTAGTGGCGGAACGGCAGACGCGCTAGCCTCAGGAGCTAGTGGGGGAGACCCCGTGGAGGTTCAAATCCTCTCTACCGCACCATTTAAATCTCAGGTCTAAGAGCATGGCTCTTGGGCTTTTTTTGTTTTGCTTGCGAAAGCTCTGTAAGTATGAGAAAATGTAAGCATAGTATGAGCTTCTGACAATAATATCTAAGGGAGTGTGTGCTTATGGTTTTTGATAAACTGCAGAGTATAAACAGGAAAACTGCTGCTGTGTGTGTGGCGGCGCTGCTGACAGGCTTTATTGCCGGTGCCGGCTATGCCTGGAGCAGCAATAAAACCTCACCGCATTACAATGCGGCGAAGCTTACGAATGAGCTGCATTATGCCAAGGTAGAAACAGGCAGACTGCAGTGCGTTGTGCTGCAGGATAAGGCTGCTATGTACAGTGATCCGTCAGGTCTGCATGGAAAGGTTGTTGATTATCTGTCTGCCGGTGTTAAGCTGGATTATATTGATACAGTTTCCAGTCAGGATAAGGATGAACGCTATGCTGTTACGGAGCAGCAGATGCAGTTTCGCAAGTTTTTCGGAAGGCGGCATATTATTCCTGCCGGTACGCAGGTACTTGTGCTGCAGCCGGACAGAGGCAGCGGTGAAACCAAGGGACGTGTTTTGGTTGATGACAAGGAATATGACCTTGATTTTTCTACCAATCTGTTGCGCTTTCCTTATGTAGGACAGTGGAAAAAGGTTGAGTTCAACGGCAAGCCGGGCTTTGTCAAATACAATGCGCTTTCGGATGCGAAGCTGATGTGAGGTGGGCATGATGAGTAATAAGCTGGTAATGAGAATTGCGGCATTGCTCTGCCTGCTGGCGGGCTTTGCAATCGGTATGAATATTTTTGGACTGAAGGACAGAAGCTACAGTGTGAAGGAGGGCGACAGCTTTTACAGTCAGCCTTCTGTGACTGCTCAGCCGGCAGGCGGCTTTGCCAAAGGCGAGGAGCTGGATGTGACGGATAAGCTGGAGCTTGCAGAACCTAATGCGGTGAAGGTGCTGCAGACTAAGATAGTAGAGGATAAAAACCGCACTAAATATCAGCTGCGTGAGGGTGATGTTTATAAGCTGGCGGAAGCACGTATGGATAAGGCGAATACCCCTTGCGTGATTGAGGTGCAGACTACTAAGGGAGCAACTGCTAAGCTGGAGGTTGACAAAGCCTTGCTGCAGCCTGTTGATGAAGGCACATGGCTGCAGGTACGCAGCAAAGGCGGAGCCGGTGCCTGGGTGCGTGTGCAGAGCAAATGGTATTAGACGCTTGCTTGTGTAAATAGCTTAACACTTTTCTTTTAATTAATTTCATTTCTGCAAAAAAGTGATAAAATTCTAGCTAAGCGGCGATAAATATTGTATAATACATCCAAAATATCTGCTGCATAACAGATAAGAAAGAAGGATGGTAGTATGGTAAATTTAAAGAAATTATGTGTAGGTGCGCTGTTGGCAACGACAATTTGCGGTATTGGTGCTTTGAATCCGAGCGCAGAGGCAGGAAAAATTGAAGATGTTCAGGCTCGCGGTGTTTTGCTGGTTGGCAGTACCGGCGACTACAAGCCTATGAGCTATCTTAATAAAGAAACCGGCAGGTATGAAGGCTTTGATGTTGAGGTAGCGGAGCTGTTGGCAAAATCCTTGGGTGTTAAGGTGCAATATGTACCGACTACATGGAAAACACTGCAGGCTGACACTATGACCGGAAAGTTTGACATTGCTATGTGCGGTGTTACAAGAACCTTTGCCCGTGAGCAAAAAATGAATATGTCTCATGGCTATCTGACATTCGGTAAGACGATTTTATGTCGCAAGGCTGATGCAAAGAAATTCACATCTGAAGCGGACCTGAATAAGAAGAGCGTTCGCGTTATGGTTAATCCCGGCGGCACAAATGAAAAATTTGCTCTGAGCAATCTGCCTAATTGCACGCTTTTAGTACATCCGCAAAATGCAGAGATTCCTGCACTGATTGCCGAAGGCAAGGCTGATGTTATGATTACAGAAACTATGGAAGCACGTCGCTATGTGCGTGATGATGCCCGTCTGGCAGCACCTCTGCTAGATGATCCGTTTACGAAAAATCACTTTGGTATCTTGATGGCTAAAGGTGACCAGGATTGGTTGAACTACGTAAACTTCTTTATGGAAGAAAAGGATATGGATGGTACGCTTGATAAGCTGGAGGACCAGTATATCAAATAAAGGTTGATTTATGAGCCGCTGCACTTAGGTGTGGCGGTTTTTCTTTCATCTTGACACTATACGCATTAATACGTATAATGATAACAGGGAGGGAGCTAATGAAAAGACGCGAACTTCTGAAGCTTTTTGCTAAAGCTGGCTGGTATTTGAAACGTAATGGTTCACAGCATGATATTTATACAAATGGCGTTGACAGTGAAGCTGTTCCGCGTCATCCTGATATCAATGAGCGTTTGGCAAAAGCACTGATTAAAAAGTGGGGTCTTTAATGGCCCTGCTTTTTAAGGGATTTACGGAGGTACTTATCATGAAAAGCGTAGCTTATCCTATTATTTTAGAAAAAGAAGCTGATGGTTATTTTGTAACTGTACCTGATATTGACAGATATACACAGGGGGAAGATATAGCGGACGCTATGGAAATGGCACGTGATTTGATTTGCTTGTGGCTGCTTGATCTGGAGGAATCCGGAAAAAGTATTCCGCAGCCTGCATCAATAGAGCTGAATGTCAGCAAGGATGCTATAGTAACTTTTGTTGATATAAATCTTGATGAGTACAGGAAAAAGTACGGTACACGTGTTGTGAAGAAAAATTGCACGATTCCGGCATGGCTCAATGCCCGCGCTGAGGCTATCGGCGTTAACTTCAGCCAAACACTGCAGGAGGCGCTTTTGGCCAAGATTGAAGCTTGCTGATTTCCAACCCGTAATACTTGCAGCAGTTCATTATGAGCTGCTGCTTTTTACGTTTATCGAAGGCATCGTTCACTTTAGACTTGACTTTTGGTTAACCTGGTGTTACTCTTTGCATATCGGAATGTCTTTACAGACAGGCTTTAGACTGATAAAGAAGAGTATTAAGAGAATCGGAGAGGATGATATATATGCGTAAACGTATTTTGGAGCTGCTGCGAAACAGTAAGGGGACACCGGTTTCCGGTGAAGAGATTTCCAAGGAGCTGGAGGTTTCGCGTACTGCTATCTGGAAGCATATCCAGGCATTGAAGAACGAGGGCTACGAGATTGAGTCTGTGCCTAAGCGTGGTTATATTCTGCGCGAGGTGCCGGACCGTCTGTTTCCGCAGGAAATTTTGTCTCGTCTGCAGACAAAATGGCTGGGACGCAATATCTGCTACCGTGACAGCGTTGATTCCAGCAACAATCTTGCCAAAGCATTGGCCAACGAAGGTTGTGAAAACGGTCTGCTGGTAGTAGCAGAGGAGCAGGGCGCAGGCAAAGGACGTTTATCACGCGGCTGGATTTCCCCCTATGCGAAGGGCATCTGGTTTTCTGTGGTGCTGAAGCCGCCGTTCCTGCCGCAGGAAGCCTCCAAATGTACGCTGCTCGCAGCTGTTGCCGTAGTAAAGGCTATCAACAAGATTGCCGGCGTTCATGCCGCTATTAAATGGCCTAATGATATTCTTTTGCTGGGACGCAAGCTTGTAGGCATCCTGACGGAGATGAATGCCGAATTCGGTCATATCAATTATGTTGTTATCGGCACCGGCATCAACACCAACGCTTCTCCCGAGGATTATCCCGAAGAAGTACGCGACCTGGCTGTTTCCGTGGCTGATGCCGCAACGGAGCCTTTTACCAGAGTAGAGCTTTTGTGCGATATCCTCAAGAATATGGAGGACCTGTATGAAACTGCGGTACAGGAGGGCTTTGGACCCGTATTTGATGAATGGCGCCGCTATTCCTGCACCTTAGGTCAGGAGGTAAAGGTTATTGCCCCTGATATGACTTATTTCGGTACGGCCGAGGATATTGATGAAGAAGGCCTGCTGATTGTACGCCGCGAGGACGGCAGCAAGGAAAAGGTTGTTGCCGGTGATGTTTCTATCCGTCCGGCGAAGGCTAAGGGGAATGAGTACGCGTAAAACGATAAGCGTTAAATAGCTACAATTTCTTCTTGCAATATTTCCGCTTTGTGGTAAAATAAAAAAGGCTTTTATGCCGTATTTTGCGAATGGAACGCAGATTTCCGAGGAGGATCTTAGAATGTTACTTGTTGTGGATGTAGGAAATACAAACATCGTAGCCGGTGTTTTCGAGGATAAGACTTTAAAGGTACACTGGCGCTTTTCTACAGACCGTTCTAAAACTGCAGATGAATTTGGTATTATGCTGCGCAGCATGTTTGCTTATAGTGATGTGGAAATGGATAAGATTTCTTCCGTCATTATTTCCAGTGTTGTGCCTCCGGTGCTGATTCCCTTGTGCCATATGTGTGAGCGCTATTTCGGTATTAAACCGATGGTTGTAGGACCCGGCGTTAAAAACGGCATTTTCATTAAATACGATAATCCGAAAGAGGTTGGTGCAGACCGTATTGTCAACGCTGTGGCAGCCTTCCATAAATTCAGTCATCTGGGCAGACCGATGATTATTATTGATTTCGGCACTGCCAACACCTTCTGTGCGTTGCTGCCGACAGGTGAATACTTGGGCGGTGCTATTGCGCCCGGCATCGGCATTTCTACAGAAGCGCTCTTCCAACGTGCGGCAAAGCTGCCGCGTATCGAGCTCGTTAAGCCTAAATCCGTAATCTGCCGCAATACTGTAAGCTCTATGCAGGCAGGTGCTATTTACGGCTTCGTAGGTCAGATGGAGGGCATTGTCAACCATATGAAGAAGGAGCTCGGCGGTGATGCTTACGTTATTGCTACCGGTGGCTTTGCCAATACTATGGCTGCAGAATCTGATTGTATTGATGTTGTAGAACCTTTCCTGACTTTGGACGGTCTGCGCATTCTGTACGAAAAAAACGCTAAATAAGAGCATGGATTTATTCCGTCGCTCGTGAGAAAAAAGTTGAAGCTGTCGTGAGTAGCGTTTTGCTGCGCGGCAGCTTTTTTCGATAGGAGTTATTTTTATGAATATTGGTAATATAGAGCTGTCTGCACCGTTGGCGCTGGCACCGATGGCAGGCATTACGGATTTGCCGTTCCGCCTGATCTGCCGCCGTCTGGGCTGCGGCATGACCGTGTCGGAGATGGTGAGCGCCAAGGGCCTGCTGTATAAAAACGTCAAGACTACCGAAATGCTGCGTATTGATGACGGCGAGCGTCCGACAGCCATCCAGCTTTTCGGCAGTGTGCCTGCGGAGCTGGCAGAGGCTGCACGCATGGTAGAAGCCAGCGGTGCGGATATGATTGATTTTAATATGGGCTGCCCGGTGCCGAAGATTGTCAATAACGGTGAAGGCTCGGCGCTGATGAAGAATCCGCAGCTGGCGCATGATATTCTGGCGGCGATGGTGAAGGCCGTAAAGATTCCGGTGACGGTGAAGTTCCGCGCAGGCTGGGACGATAACAACCGCAACGCGGTGGAGATTGCACGTGCCGTGGAGGCGGCAGGCGTGAGCGCTGTTGCCGTACACGGACGTACTCGTCAGCAGTTTTACGAGGGCAAGGCCGACTGGAGCATTATCGCCGACGTAAAGCAGGCAGTGAAGGTGCCTGTGTTTGGCAATGGTGATATCTTTACGGTGGCGGACGGATTGCGGATGCTGGAGCAGACAGGCTGCGACGGCCTGATGATCGGACGCGGCGCTGACGGCAACCCGTGGCTGTTTACCGCACTGGCGGCAGCACTGCGCGGCGAGCCGCAGCCGCAGCCGCCTTCTCTGAAGGAGCGTCTGGCGCAGGCGGCGGAGCATCTGGAAATGCTCATTGCTTATAAGAACGAAGTTGTTGCGGTCAAGGAGATGCGCCGCCATATTTCTGCTTATCTTAAAGGCATGCCGCATGCAGCGGAATTCAGAGGACGCTTCCATAAGGTTGATACGCAGGAGCAGTTTTCGGAGCTGTTGGCAGAATACAGCGAATGCGCGCATCGCTATTATGAAACAGAAAAACATTTTGCATCTGGCATTGTCTAAGACGCGCAAATATGTTAAAATAATAATTTGTAAAAGAAGCATTTAGGGAGTTAAAAACATGGAAGCAGCTAACAACGCAAAACATGTAGTAAGTATCAGTCTGGGGTCATCAAAACGTGACGCCGGCGCCATATTGGAACTGGGAGGACGCAAAATCAGCATCGAACGCCGGGGAACCGACGGCGATTTTGACAGAGCACGTCAGCTCCTGGAGCAATGGGACGGCAAAGCTGATGCCATCGGTCTGGGTGGTACGGATTTATATGTTTATGCAGGCAAAAAGCGTTATACCTTCCGTGAATCGGCTCATCTGATTGCTAATGTAAAAAAGACACCGGTTTTGGATGGCAGCGGCCTGAAAAATTCGCTGGAGCGTAAGCTGATTGAATCACTTGCGGCCGGCAGCAAGGTGCCGATAAAGGGTAGCAAGGTGCTGATGGTCTGCGGCGTGGACCGCTTCGGTATGGCGGAGGCATTGCTGGAGGCAGGTGCTGAGGTAACCTTCGGTGACCTTATTTTCGGTCTGAATGTCAATAAGCCGTTATATTCGCTGAAGGCGCTTGCATGGTGGGCGGCGCTGCTGGCACCGCTTGTTACCAAGCTGCCGGTAAGCTGGTTTTACCCCATGGGCAAGGATCAGGAATTGCGGGTAGTGCGTCATCCGGAATATTTTCTGGAGAATGATATCATTGCCGGTGATTTTCATTATATAAAAAAGTTTATGCCGGATAAGCTGCCGGGAAAAACTATTATTACTAATACAGTTACTGCTGCTGATAGAGTGATGCTGCAGGAGGCGGGAATCAAAATGCTGATTACGACAACTCCCTGTATTCAAGGACGCAGCTTCGGCACCAATGTTATGGAGGCCATGCTGGTTGCATTGCACGGCGGTAAAGAACCGCTCACGGCGGATGAATATCTGAAGCTTTTAGAGCATTATCATATAGAATCTTCTGTTGAGTACTTTGGTACGAAGGAGTAGTTTGTTTTTATGGAAAAATTTGCTTTTATTCTACATCCATTATCCCTGCAGGATATGGAACACTTATCACCCTTGATGAGGTATATTCCCGACCCGATAATCGAAGCCTGTCTGAAAATGAAGAAGCCGTTCAAGGTTTCGCATATTACCGGCATCAAGAGTCCTTATGCCGAAGCCGAAGGCTGGTTTATCGGCTGTCCGCTGACTGCTAAGCAGATGGTGGAGCTGCCTGAGGAATTTGTTATGGACAGAATTATTGAGTCCGGCAAGGTTGCTCAGGAACTGGGAGCCAAGATTGTCGGCCTGGGAGCTTTCACTTCTATTGTCGGTGATGCAGGCATTACCGTAGCGAAAAATCTGGATATAGCAGTTACCAGCGGCAACAGCTATACCGTTGCTACCGCTATTCAGGGAACTAAGCAGGCTGCCAGAATGATGGGTAAGGATTTGAAGGAATGCCGTGCTGTCGTAGTCGGTGCCACCGGCTCTATCGGTGCTGCTTCCGTACGCCTGTTGGCAAAAGAGGTTAAGCATATTACGCTTGTTGCCCGTCATATGGGACCGCTGGAGGAGCTGGCGCAGGAGCTTATTGAGCAAAATCATTGCGAGGTTGCCGTAAGCCAGGATATCCGCACATCTCTGCAGGAGGCTGACATTGTTATTACCGTAACCAGTGCGCTTGACTTCTTGATTGAGCCGGGCGATTTGAAGCCGGGTGCCGTAGTATGCGATGTTGCGCGTCCGCGTAACGTATCGCGTGATGTATCACTGAAGCGTAACGATGTGCTGGTAATCGAAGGCGGCGTTATTAACGTGCCCGGTGACGTAGATTTTCATTTTAACTTCGGCTTCCCACCGCACACGTCATATGCGTGTATGGCAGAAACCATGATTCTGGCATTGGATGGCCGTTATGAAAACTTCTCTTTGGGAAGATCCCTGGATATCAATAAGATAAATCTTATTTCTCAGCTGGCAGATAAGCATAACTTCAAGATGGCGGGCTTCCGTAATTTTGAACGTGCTGTTTCCACCCAGCATATCGAGGAAGTCAAGCATAACGCTCAGCATGCTCTGGCAGTGCATGGCTGCTGATATTGACAAGTAAATCCGGCAACATATATAATCAATATATGCGTGTAAGTAAATTTTTATATAAATAATGATAAAGGAGCAGGAAAATGGCAAGCAAGGAAACTATTTTAACAGCTGATGGCTTAAAAAAATTACAAGAAGAATTGGCTCAACGTAAGGGCGAAATCCGCGAAGAAATCGTTGAACGTCTGAAAGAAGCAAGAGCACAGGGCGACTTGAGCGAGAACTCCGAGTACGATCAGGCCAAGGAAGACCAAGGTAAAAACGAAGGCCGTATTTTGGAGCTGGAGCAGATGATTAAAACTGCTACCATCATCGATGACAGTGCCAGCAAAGCAGCAGGCATTGTATCTCTTGGTTCTACCGTACTGCTGAAGGACGTAGAAACTGGCGACGAAGAAACCTACACCATTGTTGGTACTACTGAAGCAGATCCGTTTGAAAACCGTATTTCCAACGAATCTCCTGTAGGTGCGGCAATTTTGGGCCGTAAGGTTCATGACATTGTTATTACTAAAACCCCTGTAGGTGAATTGTCCTACGAAATCGTAGAAATTAAATAAAAAGGAGCAAGGGCGATAATGGCAGAGGTAAAAAACAAACCTAATACAGAAGAAGCTGCAGTGCTTACCGAAAACGAAATCAACGAGCAAATGCAGGTCCGCATTGACAAGATGCATAAAATTGAGGAACATGGCTGGAAACCTTTCGGCTATCGCTTCCTGTACACTCATCGTGCAGCAGATATCGCTGCGCAGTTCGATGAGCTGTCCGAAAAAGAAACCGAAGTTAAAATGGCAGGCCGTATTATGGCTATCCGCGGCCACGGCAAAACCTGCTTCATGGATATGCAGGATAAGACCGGCCGTATCCAGGTATATGTACGTAAAGACGTTATCGGCGAAGAAAACTATGCGCTGATTAAGCTGATGGATATCGGTGATACCGTAGGCATTACCGGTACTGCTTTCCGCACCCACATGGGCGAGCTGTCTATCAAAGCAAATTCCGTAGAAATGCTGTCCAAATCCCTGCGTCCGCTGCCGGAAAAATGGCATGGACTGAAGGATGTTGAAACCCGTTACCGTCAACGTTATGTTGACCTGATTGTTAATCCGGAAGTACGTGATACCTTTGTAAAACGTAGCCAGATTATCAGAAGCGTACGCGAGGTTCTCGACAGCCATGATTTCCTGGAGGTAGAAACTCCTATTCTCAACACCATCGCAGGTGGTGCTGCCGCACGTCCGTTTATCAGCTATCATAACGCTCTGGATATGCAGGTATATATGCGTATTGCACCTGAACTGTACCTCAAACGCCTTATCGTAGGCGGTATGGATCGCGTATATGAAATGGGCCGCGTATTCCGTAACGAGGGTATCGACAACCGTCATAACCCGGAATTCACCAGCGTTGAGATTTATCAGGCTTTTGCCGATTACCGCGATATGATGGACCTGACCGAAGAGGTTGTTGTTAAGACTGCTGAGAAGGTTCTGGGCACCACCACTATCAACTATGAAGGCACTACTATCGAGCTGGCTTCTCCCTGGAAGCGTATGAGCATGATTGAAGCCGTAAAAGAATATTCCGGCAAGGATTTCACCAATGTAACCGATCTGGAAGAAGCACGCGCTATTGCTAAAGAGCTGAATGTGGCTGTTGAGCCTTCCTTTGGCATTGGCAAAATTATTAATGCCTGCTTCGAAGAATATGTTGAAGATAAGCTGATTCAGCCTACCTTTATTACCGGTCACCCGAAAGAGATTTCCCCGCTGGCAAAGAGCAACCCGGAAAACCCCGAAATCACCGATCGTTTCGAGGCTTATATCTATGGCCGCGAAATCTGCAACGGCTTTACCGAATTGAACGATCCTATCGACCAGAAGGAGCGTTTTTTAAAGCAGGTTGAAGAACGCGCTAACGGCGATGAAGAAGCAAATATGATGGACGAGGACTTTGTCAACGCCCTGGAATACGGCCTGCCTCCGACAGGTGGTTTAGGCATTGGTATCGACCGTCTGGTAATGTTCCTGACCAACAGCTCTACCATTCGTGACGTACTGTTCTTCCCGACCATGAAACCGTTGGGCAAGGCTGTAAGCGAGAAGCCTGACTTTATGCAGGCTCCTGCTGTTGCTGCACCCGTAGAAGAGGCTAAGGAGGAAACTATCGATTTCTCTAAGGTTGTTATTGAGCCTGCATATGAAGAATATGTTGATTTTGACACCTTCTGCAAGTCTGATATCCGTGTAGTTAATGTTAAAGAATGTACCGCTGTACCCAAGAGCAAAAAGCTGCTGAAATTCGTTCTGAATGACGGTACCGGTACCGATCGTGTAATTTTGAGCGGTATCCATGCATTCTATGAGCCTGAAGAGCTGGTAGGCAAGACTCTGGTTGCTATTGTTAACCTGCCGCCGCGCAAAATGATGGGTATTGATTCCTGTGGTATGCTGCTGTCTGCTATCCATGAAGAGGAAGGCGCAGAGAAGCTGAACCTTATTATGGTAGATAACCGTATCCCGGCCGGTGCACGTCTGCACTAAAACTAAAAATTATTCTGGCGCTATGCGAAAGCATAGCGCCTTTTTATCTTCTATAATAGATACAAAACTGCGCTGGTAATAAGTTTTTGATATTACGTCCGGTTTATGATGATGGTTTCAGGGAGTGTTTTTCGGTATAATTGCAGATGCCGCGAAAAGTTTTCCTGGGAATTTCAGAGAAAAACGAGCAAAAATTTAAGGAAAATTTCGCGAAAAAGAGAAAAATTTTACTGATTTTCGGCGGTTTTTATGGAAAAAACAGCTG
>CAVCLW010000053.1:0-16867 GCA_963603005.1 Escherichia coli
TGAAATATGCAGTTTTCAATGGTTTATTGGCTTTTTACGTGTGGGAAGTTTGAGTACCTAAGATAAACGAAAAGTTCCGAGGACCATTTTTCAGCATATGTTATTTTATTTTTGTAATTTTTTCGGTATCGGAATCCAAATAGCTGTAATCGCCGCTACAATCGGCAACCACACCAAAAGCTGCATAACCATCGGCAGACCAAACTTATCGGCCAGTACACCAAGAATCGTTACACCAAAACCACCTAAGCCAACGCTGAAGCCAATTGTCAGGCCGGACGCCATGCCCACATTATTCGGCATCATACACTGCGCAATGATAATGGTAGTCGCAAAAGAGCCGATGATGCAGAAACCTGCAATAACAACAGAAGCCATAGCAAAAAGCTTCGTCGTAGCAATCGTAATACAGTAAATCGCCGGAATGCTCAGCGTAATAGAGCCTAAAAGAATTTTGCGTGCGCCCAATCTGTCACTCAAAATTGAGCCTACATAGGTGCCTGCCACACCGCCTAAGAGGAAGCCGGACACCAGACTGCTGGAGAACACTGCCTCAAAGCCACGGAACTTCATAAAATACAACGGCAGATACGTCGAAATACCGCTGTGAATAGAAGAACGCATAAAAATATAGAACAAAATCAAAAAGAGCGCAAAATACGACATTTTTTCGCTTGTACCGTCAGCAGCCTTCTTAGCCTGCTGCACCTCATGCTCCTTGTTGACGCGGATGTAATCAGGCATTGCCTTAGCCATCAGCAAAAAGACGAGCAAGCCGGGGACAGCAAAATACATGGTGTTATGAATGCCGCCGGCCAGACCTAATAGGAAGGTCATGAAGATAGAGCCCACAGCCATACCGGCATTACCACCGATAGAAAACAAGCCCATATTCTTCGTGCGGTTGGTGTCATCACTCAAAAAGTTGACTGTTTTAGAAGCCTGCGGGTGATAGGTTGCACTCGCCAGGCTGATAAAAATAACAGTGCATAAAAGCAGCGTATAGCTGGAAACCCAGCCTACAAAGGCAAAGCCTGCACCTGCCAGCGCCGCACAAAGCGGCAGAAAGCGTGGCAGCGAGCGCCTGTCGGTAAGATAGCCGAAGGCCGGCTGAATAACGGATGACATAATATTTTGCAGCAGTACAATCGCTGCCAATTGTGAATAGCTCAAGGAAAACAGCTCCTTCAGCTGCGGTAAAACGATAGGCAGAGCCCCCGCCTGCATATCGGTAACAAGATGTCCCAATGCCAACGCGACAACAGGATAATACATTTTATTCATATAAAAACTCCTTTATAACGCTGTGCCCTTTGTCGGTACAGTTAATTTACTCATATCTGTCTTTTCTATCTCTAACAAACGCACCTTGCGCCACATACCGCCGCCATAGCCGGTAAGGCTGCCATCAGCGCCTATTACGCGATGACACGGAATAATAATACACAACGGATTACGCCCTACTGCACCGCCTACAGCCTGCGCCGACATACGTGCAAGACCACGCTGCGCTGCAATTTCGCACGCAATATCGCCGTAAGTTACTAAACGGCCATAAGGGATATTTTGCAATATCTTCCAGACACTTTCCTGAAAATCACTGCCGGTAAATTGCAAAGGCACATTTACCTTCGGCTCGCAGCCTGCGAAATATTCCGCCAGCCACTTTTCGGCAAGTGCAAAAACAGGCAGCTCCGCATTTTGCGCATCTTGAATATCTTTATCGCCATAATGCTTATCGTCTGCAAACCATAGACCGGTTAAACTTTCACCATCGCTGCGTAAAGTTATTTCGCCTAAAGGCGAGGAAATCTTTTTATAGTACAACATATTCAACCTCATTCATTTTGTATGGTAGCACTAAAGCTCTACATTGATATGGCAAAACTCCGTACCCAACGAGTAATAGCACCTAACCATAAAAAATCAATCTCTTACTGTAATTAATTTTCCAGATTTCTTTGCTTCTAACATTTCTTTAGACATTTCAATACGTTCTTCTGGCGAAAAACAATACTTCCATTCTAGCTCACGAGGATCTTCTACCTTTTCGCTCCAATCTACATCTCTAAATTCTTTTTCGTCCATAATAGATGACCTCCAATCTTTAGCTTTATAATATCACAAATCATCAAAATATCAAGTCCTTATGTATAACTTTATTCCTAAAATAAGCCCTCTTTTGCAAGAGAGCTTATTTATTTAGACATACAAGAACAAGAGAACAAACTAATTAGGTTGCTAATTATTCACCACAGCTGCAGCCATTACTAGAAGAATCATCAGAACCATTGCCGCCTTGATACATAGGATCGTTGTCAAAATCAGGCTCGATATAGCCAAGCTCATGCCAAGGAGCTGCGTGCAAACGTTCCATAGTAACACTAGCAGGCGGTACTTCTTTTGCAACATTGTCAGACGGTGCAGCCATAGCAGAAGCGGTGATACCAAGAGCCATAATCATAGTAAGCATAATAGTTTTTTTCATAGTAAATTACCTCCAAAATTATTAATAAGATAGGATTAGGTTTAATAATAAAATTCTTAGCCAAAAACGTTATTTTGTTGTCCGTTCTAATTAGTGGCTTAGAACTAGCCAGTTGAATAAAACATAAGAACTTACGCTATAGAATCACTTCCCTCTGCGAACGTTTTTTGTTGCTTTTCGCACATATTAAGGAATTGCGAATAGCCTAAAGGCAAGGCTGCGCAGCACCTGCTTGCAGGTCTGCCTTGCCTATAGGCGTATGAGCAATTACAATATGTGCTGGGAAAAGCAATAAAAAATATTTTTTGTGCCGCAGGCACTGTTTTATCCGCGCACCATAGAGCCTATGAATCAAAATGATTTTACAATGACCAGCCGGAATACATTTGCATTTCTGTAATTTGCAATTTATCCATTGGCTTTTGATTATCGTCCTGCCAATAAACAGGTATTTTAACCTCTTTAGATTCAGTAAGTTTGCTAATTAATTCACTAGCTTTATCACGGTAATATTGGGGATAAATAGCCTTTGATGTACATTGAACAGTAGTGGTTTGCTTAGATTTATTTTGCGCATAGGTTGCGATAACCTCATTTGTTTTATCTACTTTCAAAACAACTAATGGATTTGCTGATTTGCGTTTGGATAAATCATATTTGTTCGCAGCAACATTGACGCTATCATCCGAAGTGGATAAAACATAATCTTCTGTTTTAGGTACTTTAATATCAGCAAGTTCAATAGATTGAGCCATGGATACTTTATCAGCTTTGTTAGATAAATCATAGTCAAGCATAGAAAATTGTTTGCCTAAAGATAATTCATAGATAGAAGCCTTTCCCTTGCTAATATTATCGTAAAGTCGTACAGCCTTAGCAACCTTTCTGCCTTCTTTAATTTCTGTACTCAAAACGCAGTATGTCTGATTATCATGCGTATATTTCGGCAAGCTATTAACAGAAATTGTACCTTCGATCATAGTGTATTTATTAACCATGTTAGGTACTTTTTCTGCATAAATTACGGTATCAGCAGCCAACGAATCAAGTCCAGTTTTTAGGTTATTATATCTATCAAGTTTCTTTTTAGCAGATAGCATTAAGCCATAGGTCTTTCTACGCTCAAGGTAATATGCTTTATTGCGTTTAGTGAGTGCATCAATAATTCTTTGCTTCTTATTTTTCCATACATCTGTAGCCATTGCAGCTTTAAACTCACCAATCTTTTTGCCTAAAATACGTTGTTCAGTATATAGGTTATTCAATTCTTTAAGAGTAGCAGCATACGCATCTTTATCATAGGCTTGATTATTAATTACAGCATTATCAAAAGCTTTTTTATCAGCGGATAATGCTGTAATTTTTTCGCGTATTTTCGCATATGCAGTATTCGTAGCAGCATACTCATTATTAAATAACAATTCGTATGCTTGCTGATGAATTTGTTTTTTGGACAGCATCTTTTTATCATAATCAGCAAGCTGTTCTTTATAACTATCAACAGCTTGGTTTGTAGTTTCAATGAGAAGATTAACTTGTTCAGATAAATCAGAAGAAGTGATAACATAAGCAACTGCTTTATCAGTTTGATACTGTTTTTCAGAATAGTCTTTATTGTTTTTCTGCTCACGTAAAGCTTCTTGGCGTTCTTTCTGAATAGCCTTAGCTAGTTTACGCAGTAAAAAGTCTTTGGCAAATAACAAAATTTTCTTTTCGGTGTCATCGGTATCAATTGGTACTTCTACTTCCTCACCTTCAGAATGCTTTTCTTCAACGTCTTTTATTATTTCTTTTATACGCTCCATAACAAGGGGATTGAGATAAGCGTTACCTAAATGTGGAGCAGGCTTTCGGTTCAGTAAAGCAGCATCTTCAGTTTTTCCTTGCTCGATAAGGTCATCATGTTGAGCTTTCAAAGTACGTTCATCTATATGACATTCGGAAAGATTTTTTTCAGCAAATTTGGCATTAACAATTTCTGCCCAGGTTTTACGTAATTGTAAAATATCTACCTTTGATTGGTATTGCCTGCTAATTTTATATCCACCAGACAACTCACCTGCACGGTTGACAGAATAACGCCTAAAATATAGTTCCGGACCTAAAGGACGATCTTTTTCAATGATTTTTTCATTAAACATTAAATGACAATGTATATTTCTGTGCTCTTTGTCAAAAGCAGCTGCCTTATCATGCACAGCAAAAGTATAGGCATGATTATCCTTAATCCCGGTACGCTTCAACAACTCTTCAATGCAAGCAATATTATCTTCAAGTGAAAGCTCTTCCTGCAGCCCCAGTAAAAACTCTCTATAACCACGTGCTTTGGCTGGCTTATTTACTTCGCAGGCTTGCCAAAAGTCTTTAGGAGTTTTTGCCCAGGAAGGCATATTGCCAGATTTGGTAAACACTAAATCTTCTTCACGGTTTGACATATGAGCGTATTTGCCCTCTCGTGCAATATAGTCATAATGCACCCTTGTATGGATTTGATTACCATTTTTAGCTTTACCATGTGCTATATTGCGAAACAAGTAATGCATTAGTCATTCTCCTTGATAAATTTCTCATGAGGGCCTTGCCCTCATACTCCTATTGGGGCTTTGCCCCAAACCCTGCGGCGTAGCCGCCTGCGCTTTGCGCCTGTGCCTCTGGCACACCCGCCCTAAAAGGGCGGAAAACCGCTCAAGCGCGTGGCTTGCGCATAGCATTTCTATAGAAATGCGTAAATGCGCATTCCCATCTCTTAGAGTACATTCTAACATCTTTCTCTCCGATTATCAAGGAAAACGTATATCTAAAGTGAAGAAAATGTATAAATATCGTATTTTAGTATTGATTTTAATATCTAATATAGTATAATAGAGGTGAAAATCCAGAAAAGGAGCCGAGGTTATGGATCAACAAAAGATGTTTTTTCCTAAAGGAAATCCAACAGATACCTTTGATAAAGATGCTCATGGAAGGTTTCAGAGTGATTTGATGAATCTTGCTTATGATAAGCATCTGAGCAAAGAACGTAATATTTTCTTAGTTGGATTATGTGGAGTATGTGTAGCAGCAGTAGTATATATTGCCACTACCGCAAATTACAAAACGTATGTAGTGCGTGTCAATGATGCCACCGGTCAGATTGAAGCAGGACAACAGCTGAAGGCTGTTGCTTATAATCCTAAAGAAGCGGAAATAAAATATTTTCTATCTCAATTCGTAGAAAATATTCGTACTGTGCCTTTAGATCCAATTCTGTACCGCAAAAATTGGCAAAATGCACAGCAGTATATGACTACAGCTGCAGCCCAAAAATTGAATGGACTTATTGCATCGGAAAATCAAGCTGCAAAGCTAGGACAGTATACAACATCAATCAAAATAAGGTCTGTACAGATGCAGCCAGGAAGTCAGCGTACATATCAGGTACGCTGGTCAGAAGATACCTATAGCATTGGCGGAACAAACACCGGTAAACAAGATATTTATGTTGCTCTGTTTACCGTAGCTATTGAGCCACCAACGAATGAAGCTGCATTCCTGGTTAATCCTCTCGGATTAAAAATTGCAGATCTTAACTATGCAAAAGAGACATCTAACAACAAATAGGAGCGTGCAAAAATGAAAGGTAAAACATTAACCGGAATTTTAGTAGCTTGCGCTGCGTTGTCGATGATTCCTTTTAACAACACATTTGCTGCTGAACCCAAAGCTATGTACCGTATTGATGATGCAGAATTAGTTGCTTCACAACTTAATTATGAATATTACCCTGAAAGCTTATACAATGTCGATTGCCAAGTGGGATATATCACCGACATTGTTCTTAAACCAGGTGACAATGTAACACACATTGCTGCAGGTGATACCGCACAATGGATGGTTGATTCAGCAACTATTGGTAACGTTACACATATTTATGTGAAACCTCTAGTCAAAGATGTTGATACTAACTTCATTATCACGACTAACAAGCATGTTTATAGGTTAGTCCTTAATTCTTCAGATTTTTATATTCCTATTGTGAAATGGAATTTTAGTAAAGAGGATGCGGAAATAGCTGCTGCTATCAAGAAAGCTAAAGAATCTCGTGAGCAGACTAATGATAAGCAAGCTAAGATTTCTTTTGCACAACGACGTTTACATAATTACGCTTATGAAATAAAAAAGAAGAAAAATATTGAGGCTGATTTTTGCCCCACAGCTATTTACGATGATGGCGTAAGAACTTACATCCGAATGCCCAAAAGCAACAAATACGATCTGCCTGTGCTCTATAACGTAGACCGTGAAAATAAAATGACATTAGTAAATTATAGAGTCAAAAATAATGTTTATATTGCTGACAGATGCTTTACTCATGCAAGACTTGTTTTTGGCAAAAAGATGAGCCTAGATTTTGTACCTTTGAAAAAGGCTGGTGATAATAAGTGAGTATTTTCCAAAACCTGAAAGAAAGATTCAGTAAAAAAGATGAAAATGTAGAGCAGTTTCTCCAAAATGAAGAAATGCCTTCTGAAGATAACGAGGATGAGCAAGACAATATAAATGTACCAGATGAAGATACTCCCGAAGATGGTGCAAAAACGGTTAAAGGAAAACTCGTTAAAGGACTTGCTTTCGGTATAGCTGCTCTCGCGGTTGGTGCTGTTGTAAGTAATATGATGAGCTCTCCCAAACATAATCCACAAGGCAAGGAAAGTACCGATTTGTCTGCTAATACAATAACAGCTAATCCTGCGCAAGGCATTCCTGATAATTATGCTGATATTGCAAAATACCAGGCAAAGAATAATAAGCAGCAACCTATAAAACCCGTTAATGCTGAACAGCGTTTAGCTAATCAACAGCAAGGTCAGCAATATAATACAAACCACAGCAACGCATATAGACCTGCCTATGAAAGCTCTTCATCTTATATGCCGGCAAATAATGCTGGCAATTATTCTCATGGCAGTACTTATAACAGCGGTTCAGATGCAAGGCAGCTTGCACAGCAACAAGCGAAAATTGCTGCAAGCCCTATTTTGTTTGATATCAGTAAATTTGCGCAGGCTGCTGCAAGCATGAGTACAGCAAATGCTGCTCCTGCTCCGATGCAGACAACTAATGATAGTTATGATACAGGCTTCACTCTTTATGCTGGTACTGTTATACCAGCAACTCTTCTTACTGGTATAACAAGCGAAGTAAATAACGGTGATGTAGTAGCGCAGGTAAGACAAGATGTATATGACAGTCTTACAGGAATGCATCTGTTAATTCCTCAAGGTTCACGTCTAATCGGCGTATCTGGTGCAGCCGGCAGCCGTGGCAATAAATGTATTGGTGTTGCTTTCAAGCGCATAATCTTTCCGAACGGATACAGCGTGCAGTTGCCGGATCAAAAGGCTATAGATGGCACTGGTTTTCCTGGATTGCGGGATAAATATGATGACCATGCATCTACTCTTTATCGTACCGCTTTCCTTGGTGCTTTACTTGCTGCAGCAGCTCAATCGTCTACTGGTAATTCCAGTGGCTATGACAGCAGAAGTCCAGGACAAGAAGCTGTCAGTGGTGCTGTAGCAGAAGTGCTCGACACAGCACATACGATCGTCGAAAGAGATGCCAATATGGCTCCGACTATTACTATTACGCCTGGCGCACAATTCAGCGTTTTCATCAATGCTGATATAGCACTAATGGAATATCTTTATTAAAAATTTTTGGGTAAAGGACATCCTATGAATCAGGGTACAAGGTTTATTACAGCAACAGCTCCGTTCTTTATTGGAATGTGGAGCGCAACACAAAAAATTGCTAATTATTGTGAATATGATCCTATGCTTGGAGAGCCAATCATAAAGTTTTGTCATCTTTATGCTCCGTGGAAATGGTTTGTATGGTACGGAAAATTTCATCAATATATTCCTGATTTGTTCCGTTCTTCTTTAATACCACTTGCTATAGGCGGTGTTGTCAGTATTGCTCTAATGATGTTTCTTAGACCACCAGAAAAACGTGATAGTCATGGTAGTGCTCATTGGGCTGAATATAACGATTTAAGGAAAATGGATCTGTTCAATAAACACGGAGTAGTTGTAGGCTTATATGACGATAAATTAGCCAACGGCTTTTTTATCAAAAAGTGTACCGACATTCTGAGATGGATAGAAAGCAAAAAGAATGAAACAGGCAGTAATTTCTATAAGAAAATCTATAAAAATTTTCTTGGCTTCTATGCTTCTCTCAATCATTATTACCTGCATGACAACAGCAATAAACACTTGGCAGTTGTTGCCCCTACTAGAAGCGGCAAAGGTGTTGGTTTAATAATTCCTACTCTGCTAGGTGGTTGGACGGAGAGCTGCATTATCAATGATATCAAGAGTGAAAACTGGGGTGTTACAGCCGGCTATCGCAAGAAAATGGGGCAAACTGTAATTAAGTTTGAGCCAACAGCAACGGATGGCAGCACAGCACGCTGGAATCCTCTTAATGAAATACCCATTGGTACAGAAGAGGAAGTAAGTGCCTCGCAAAATCTTGCTTATGTCATTGTCGATTATGAAGGCAAAGGCAAGCTTGATTTCTGGGGGGCAAGTGCAGCAGTTGTAATTCAAGCTGTCATATTGCATTTAAAATATGCTCATTTCGCTGATCCGGAGCATTATCCGTTTGAGCCGAATCTTTATACGGTAGCTGCCTTTATGAAAGCTAATGTTATACCTGCTTTTGATAAAGATGGTAACCCTATTATTGATGAGGAAACAGGCGAACAAGCTATGACTGTTGCAGACTTTATTGCTACGCTACAGCAATTGATTGAGTTCCCACACGTTCCGGACGAAGGACTGCATATCCGTGAATGGGATACGAAAAAATGCGAATACGTTGAACGTGTTATGTTTCCCAAAGATTTGCAGGAGCTTTATCCTTTTGAAAGCAGCTTAATGCATATGCCCAATACCCACCCTATCATCTTTAAATGCTTCAGTGAAATAATAAAGAAACCGCCTAATGAATGTGGTTCTATTATTTCTACCGCGAATACAGCTCTTAAGGAATATCTTGATCCGGTGCTGGCCAAAAACACTTCTATCAGTGATTTTTGCGTTGATGATTTAATGAATTATCAAAAGCCTGTATCACTATATCTTGTTACTCCACCATCTGATTTATTACGTTTAGCCCCTATATTTAGACTTTTTTTCGAGATGATGGTCAGACATCATGCAAAAAAAATTGGCGATTACGTAAATGGCCAGGCAGTAACGGTATATAAGCATAAGTGCCTTTTCCTTATGGATGAATTTTCATCTTTAGGTAATCTGCAGAGCTTTGCTGCTACGCTTTCATATATCGCTGGTTACGGCATGAAAGTGTTTCTGATCTGCCAGGGCATCCCGCAGATTAACGGAATCTATGGCAAAGACAATCAGATTCTTATGAACTGCCATCTGCAGATATTTTATGCTCCTAATGATAATGACAGCGGCAAATACGCTGAATCACTGTTAGGCAATGAAACCAGAGTCAACAAATCAATTTCAGATGCCGGAGGTTTTTTCGGTAAGCGTACATATAGCTATAGCGAAGCTGCACGTGCGCTTATGACTGCGGATGAAATCAAAAGACTTGGTGAGCAGGAGATTATATCTGCATCAGGCTTTCCACCTGTAAAAACGGATAAGGTCAAATATTATGAGAATGAATTTTTCCGCAGTAAGCTTATGGATGCTCCGTATGTAAGTGATGTTATACGTAACAATCCCTATCCTTTGCGTGATAAACGGATAGCAGAGCATCAAGCTGCCACAAAACCTGCTGACCATAGCTTTAAATTTTCATTTGATGAATCTGCAGGTGCCAAGAAACGCCAGAAACAGAAAAAGAGTAACTTTACGTTTGAATACCGCGACAAAGGAGCTGATAAAAATGTTTAATCTATTTTCCTTTTTGAAAAACATGACTTTATCAAAAAAAGAAGCTAAACGAAAACATGTTTTTGCCTTATGGGATGAGATTGAAGAATGTGAGCAAGCCTATGAACATAAGAAAAAGCTTGGTGAAGAAATGCTTGCCTTGGCACAGCAGATTGATGATAGTGACTTGCCTTCTACAGAAAAAATAACAAAAAAAGAGATATATCTTAATGCAGCCAGAGATAATTTTGATAAAGCAGATAATTATAATCAAAGACTTGATGATTTAACAAAGGAATTACAGCTGGCTATGAAATGAGGTGTTTATAAATATGCTTACAGCTAGTAATTCGCGTCTGGAAAAGCTAGAGGCTAGTTTTTCCAGGATGCAGAAAAGTACGCAGCGCGAAAAAAATAAGCTCAAACAAGCTTTAAAAAAGCTTGAAGCTAATCAAAAGAAACAAGAAAAAGAATATTATATTGAGCGTGTCAACGAACGCAAAGAATTTATCTGGCAGCTTTTAAAGCAGCTAGGCTATAGCTTTGATGACATCTGCATTATCGGTGGCAGCCTGGCGCTTTTAAGAGAAAAAATTGATAGCGGTAATGCCACGGATGAAATCAATGCCTGCATCGCTAAATATTCTGAGCTTATAAAAGAAAAAGAGCCTGTTGACGATGAAACGCTTGTTGATGAAGCCGAAGTTGATGAGGCTGATGATTATGTTGATACTTCGTTTGATAGGATTGATCAGTAATGCCAGATGACAATAAGACATTAGATGTCATGATGGGAGCGCGACTTGTCGAGCTTATGCGTAAGCGTGATGATATAACCGAAATATACATTAATGATGATGGTCACATACGTTATATGTCACATGAACAAGGCAAGGTCAAAACTGATATCTATATGGAACCGTCTAAAGTGCAGGCTTTGATAGAACTTGTTGCCGGTCAGTGCGGCAAAATTGTCAATGAGGATATTCCCTCTATATCTACAGAAATTAGAGGTTATGGCTGCCGTTTTCAAGGTGAACTGCCTCCGATTGTAAGAAATCCGCAGTTCAACATACGTAAAAAAGCCATAAAAATTTTTACGCTTGATGATTATGTTAAAAACGGCACTATGTCACAGCATTACGCTGATTATTTGAAACTGGCCATAAAGCAAAGGAAAAACATTCTTGTTGTGGGTGGCACAGGGACAGGTAAAACTACATTCTTAAATGCTATATTAGATAGTATTGCCAAAATCAGCCCCTACCACCGTATCATTTCTATCGAGGATCTGCCGGAGCTGCAGTGCCCTGCAGATGACTATTCGCCTATGTATGTCAAGCAAGATACATCTAAAAATGGTATCCGCTATAACATGACACGACTGCTTGCAGATTGTATGCGTCGTAGTCCTGATAGAATCGTATTGGGCGAAGTTAGAGACGGTGCAGCATATAGGAATACCGGACATGAAGGCGGTGCTTGTACTGTACACGCTAATAGTGCGGAACAAGGATTAACACGTATCAAATCCCTTGCGCAGGAAGATCCTGATGCAGCAGGTGATTTGAAAGAGCTTATTGGTGAAGCCATTGACATTGTTGTATCTATCGTACACGTTGAATATCTTGATGGTCGTAAAGGTCGTAAAATTAATGATATTATCGAAGTACAAGGATATGACAGTGCCCATGAATCATATATTTTAAAACACATTAAGGAGGAATTTTCAAAATGAGTTTCAAGGAAAAATTAAAAAAGAAGTATTATGCCCAATGTGCCATTGCGACAATGGCAATTTTGGATGCCTCCCCTGCCTTTGCTAGCACACTGAGTGATGCAGGTCTGACAGGCGGTACTGCCACTGTAAACTGGCCGTGGCGTAGATTTTTAAACGCCGTTGTAGAAGAGCTTACCGGTCCTCTGCCTTTGACTTTCGGTATTTTGGGTATTGCTGCCTGCTGCTTTATGGCTATGTCTGGTAACAGAGGCCAGTTCAGTATGCAGCTTATCGGCTTGGTATTTGCTATCAGCATCGTACTGTTTGCGCCTAATTTCGTAAACATCATCTCTTCTAGCGGTGCAGCACTTACAATCATGCCATGATGCATGGTGTAGAAGCTCCGTTGCACCGGTCAATGGTGCAGCCGATATATCTTATGGGAGTACCACGTAATATATTCTGGCTGGAAGTTTTTGGTGGTATCTTATGTGGTCTGTTCTTCAAATCTTTTTTTGTAGTAGCCATATTGGTACTTGTACATCTGCTTTTTACGTATCTTGGTCAAAAAGATTCGCTCTTTCTGCAGGTGTTCTGGCACAGCCAGAGACATAGCCGTTATTACTACAGATAAGGAGCTGTATAATTAATGTTTTCGTTGTTTTCTAATAAAAAGAAACAAAAAAATGTAGGCTACAGCAACGAAGTAGGAGCTTTCAAGGAAAAGCCCAGGGTTGACTATCTCTTACCGTGGAGAAACATCTCTTACCGTAGCGGAGTAGTTTATGGCAAAAACAATGATATGCTTGCCGTGTTTGAATTCCGTGGACCGGATCTGGAAAGCTCTACAGATGAAGAGCTTGCTCAATTCAATTTGTCGCTTAATCAGGCTATAAAAGCCTTGCCTACAGGTTTTGTATTGTATTTCGATGCTCAACGTCATTATGCCAGCAGCTATGAGAAATCAGAATTTCCGAATCCCTTGCTGCAGAAAATGGAAAATGAACGAGCAGACTATTATAATAGTCAGGCTCATTTTGAAACTTCATATTATTTTGTAGTGTATTATGAGCCGCCACAGCTGTTGAAATCTAAAATCACCCAAGGCTTTATCAGCTCCAAGAAAAAAGCCGATGAAGATACAACACAAAAAATCTTTGAAGATACTTCAAGGTTTTTCATAGACCGTGTAAATCTCATTGGTAATGCTCTAAGCCATATCTTCCCGGATATCCATGCGTTATCTGCTGATGAAACATTAACATATCTGCATTCAACTGTTTCTACACGAAGATTTGATTTAAAGGTTAATCCATTACGTGAATTCATCTGCGATTACATCTTCGATGAGCCAGGTATTACTGCAGGTCGTGAGCCTATGATTGGCAATAAGCATATGCGCGTTGTCACTGTGTTGAATTTCCCACCAGTCACAACAGCCGGAATTTTAGAGTTTTTTAACCGTCTTGATATAGAGTATCGCTGGGTAAGCCGATATATCTGTATGTCAAAATTAGATGCAGACAAAGAGCTGAAAAATTATCAGACTTTGTGGGGACAGCAGATGGTCAAGCCGACAGAATGGTTTTTATCAGCACTTGGCAAAGCTCCGGAAAACTCTAATCCGGATGAACAGGCTGTTATGAATCGTGATGACGCCACTCTTGCTCTGCAGGAACTTGCCAGTGATACTGCAAGCTATGGTTATTACACTATGACAGTAACCTTATTTGATGAAGATAAGGATGCTGTAAATAAAAAAGCGAATAAGGTGCTTGATTTATTAAACAGCAACGGCTTTACAGGACTTATCGAAACAGACAACAGTATGGAAGCTTGGTGGGGTTCAATACCTGGTTGTTATCGTGCTAATGTCCGCAGACCTATTATCTCATCTCTAAATTTTTGTCACCTTGCCCCGGCAATGGCAACATGGCCAGGAGACAAAAAGAATGAGCATCTAAAGGGGCCTGTGCTGCTCTACACGGATACCGGCGGTTTTACGCCGTTCCGTTTATCACTGCACTGCGGTGACGTAGGGCACACGATGATTTGCGGACCATCTGGCAGCGGCAAATCTGTACTGCTTAATACACTAGAGGCGCATTTCTTAAAATATAAGGATGCCAAAGTCTTTATATTTGATAAGGCTGCTTCCAGCAGGGCACTTACACTTGCTATTGGCGGTAATTTCTATAACCTTGCTGCTGAAGGCAAGCATGAGCTTTCGTTCCAACCGTTGGCACGTATTGATTCAGACAATGAAATCAAATGGGCCAAAGAATGGATTTTAAGCTATCTGCGTCAGCAGAACATGACCGTTACTCCTGTGCATGACCGCTTTGTATGGAAAGCTCTGCAGTCCTTGGCTGAATTTCCTCAAGAGCAGCGTACAATTAGTAATCTGGTTGATCTCGTCCAGGATAATGATATCCGTGTAGCTTTGGAGCCTTTGACGTTAAAAGGTAGCTATGGTGCGCTTTTTGATAACGATGAGGAGCGCAGCGGTGCTAATGGTCGTTGGCAGGTTTATGAGATGGAAACACTCATGTCAACTCCTGCTATTGTGCCGGCAACGCTTGATTACCTCTTTCATCGTATTGAGGGTAGCCTGAAAGAAGCTGCTGGACCATCTATTATTGTGCTTGATGAATGTTGGCTGTTCTTTGATAATCCAGCATTTAAAGATAAGCTGCGTGAGTATTTCAAGGATATGCGCAAAAAAAATACATCTATTATTTTTGCTACGCAAAACCTTGCAGACGTAGCCAGCAAAGCTGATTTGATGACAACGGTAATGGAGAACTGCCCTAACAGAATTTTTCTGCCGAATGTCAATGCAGTTAATGAGAAAAACCAAGAGCTTTACGCTTCTTTCGGCTGTAATTATCAGCAGGTCAAATTAATTGCACAGATGCAGGCAAAAAGAGACTATTATTACGCTTCTCCTAAAGGAAACCGTATCTTCCAGCTCGCGCTGCAGCCTATTGAACTGCCTTTTGTGACTGCTACAGCAAAGTCTGACCAGCTTGCTATGGATCAGATTCTTGCAAGCTATCCACGTGAAGAATTTGTAAGCCGCTGGCTGAAATACAAGGATTACTCTGGTGATTACGTATCTCCTAGCCTTTGACCGACAAACACTCCCAATCGTTAATTTATCGTACTTTGACAATTAAAAATCATCATTCCTTTTTGTTTTACCATCCCTTGCTAATAACAGCACTGGCCAGTGGGATAGCAGGGATGCAGGCAGCGCCTGCTTTCGCTAGTACAATTGTAAACAATAAATTAGATTTTGATAATTCTTTTAAGATTTCTCTTACAGACACAGACGTTGTATCTACATATCTATACTACACGCCTGTAGATGTAACTGATTCTCAGTCCGGCCATGTATTTAAAGCTGGAACGCTCTATTTTGAAGCTGATAAGTATATAACTCATGAAAACTGGGATGAAACCAGGAAAACATATACCGCGCTCGGCGACGCAAAGAGTATTTTAGGAGGCAGTAGTTCTAGTGGAGAACTGAGTGAAGAACAGAAAACAATAATAAAAGACCTGATTGCCAACTGGCCTGGGCTTTTCAGGCTGGTTGAAAAATTTTTTGAAAGGAATGATGATAACGATGAGTACGAAAAAAAGACGTAGCAATGTAGTTGCGAAGGCCTTGCTAATAACAGCACTGGCCAGTGGGATAGCAGGGATGCAGGCAGCGCCTGCTTTCGCTAGTACAATTGTAAACAATAAATTAGATTTTGATAATTCTTTTAAGATTTCTCTTACAGACACAGACGTTGTATCTACATATCTATACTACACGCCTGTAGATGTAACTGATTCTCAGTCCGGCCATGTATTTAAAGCTGGAACGCTCTATTTTGAAGCTGATAAGTATATAACTCATGAAAACTGGGATGAAACCAGGAAAACATATACCGCGCTCGGCGACGCAAAGAGTATTTTAGGAGGCAGTAGTTCTAGTGGAGAACTGAGTGAAGAACAGAAAACAATAATAAAAGACCTGATTGCCAACGTAGATGGCAATCAAAAGGTCAGTGGCAATCAGGAAGTTACTGGCAATGGTACCGTTGGTGGAAATCAAACCGTTAAGGGCGATTCCACAGTAAACGGTACATCCACTTCTAAAGATAACCACGTTACTAATAATAGTACCGTGGATGGAAAATTAACGGCAGGAAGTGAAGAGGTCAAAGGCGATTCCACCGTAGGTGGCAACTCTAACGTTAAAGGTAATGAAACGGTTGATGGAAATCTTGCTGTAGGCGGTAATACTACAATTAGTGGTAGCATGACTAGTGATAGTGTTAATACAGGTAATATCACAAACTCTGGTAATACAACTACTAGTGGCAATACTACGACCACTGGTACAACAACCACCAAAGACTTGAATGTTGGTAACAACGCATCTGTAGGCGGTGATTTAGATGTTGATGGTAATCAAACTGTAGTTGGTGATTCTGATGTTCTTGGCGACCAGAACGTCGGAGGCAGTTCTACCATCACCGGCGACCAGAACGTCGGCGGCAGCTCTACCGTTACTGGTAATTCCACCGTCAAGGGCGATTCTATCACCGAAGGTAACAATACTACCAACGGCAACTCCACCGTCAAAGGCGACCTTTCTGTCAGCGGTAATTCCAACCTCAAAGACACCACGGTGAACGGTTCCCTCGGCGTCACCGGCGACCAGAACGTCGGCGGCAGCTCTACCGTTACTGGTAATTCCACCGT
>CAVCLW010000054.1:0-16704 GCA_963603005.1 Escherichia coli
TGAAATATGCAGTTTTCAATGGTTTATTGGCTTTTTACGTGTGGGAAGTTTGAGTATGATATTTTAAGGTGTTTTCGGTAATACCAAGCTGGCTGATAATATCTTTGGTAGAGCAGCCTTGTACATAAAGGTTAAAGATGTCCTCCTCCTTAGGTGTCAGCGTAGCAAGATTATCGATAAACATCTGATAACTGTCGGGATCGACGGATTCCAGCTTCTTTTCAATGGCTTTTTCCAAAGCAGCTTGGGCAAAGTTGAACTGCTGCTGTGCCTGCTCGCGTTCCTGCTGAGCCTGCAGCTTTTCTTGCTGCGTCTGCTCCATTTGCAGGCGTACCTGTTGAATTTCATTCTGCAGGGCGGCAAGCTGTTCCTCCAGATGAATATATTGGTTGGCGGTCTGCTTTTGCTTTTCCTGTGCCTCCTGCAGACGCAATGCGGCCAGTCCGTACTGCTTTTGTACCTGATTATTTTCGCTTTGCAGCTGACGCAGCTTTTCGGCCTGCTGCTCGGAATGGTTCTGCAGAAATTCAAAGAACTGGTTAAGCTCCAGCACATTGGCTTGCGGAGGGGCATCGGGATTTTGCTGCAGCTGCTGTAAATCCGCTACCAGCGGGTCTACATATCTTTTGCTGAAATAACCGGCAGACAGCAATGAAAGCAGCAGAATAATACCCAGCATTATCAGCAGACGCATTTTAGCCTGCCTCTGCAGATGATAATAGCTGTCGGCAGGCAACATGACTGCTACCCTGTGCTCCGAGGCACCGACCGTCAAGGGAGCGGTGAAGCCGATGAAGTGCTCCTGACCGGCAGTAAATAATTCATGCTCGCCGTCAAAGCTGGTTTTTATAGTAGCATTGACGAAGGAGGCCGGATTGGAAAGCTGTCCCTGGTATTCGTTGTCCGCCTTTTTATCGAGAATAGCGGTAATCAGCGGATACCCCTTGTAATTGGCCTGCTTGGTGCGCTGTTGGAAGTAAACGCTGCTGATTTCAAAGCCGCAGATACCGATAATCCTGCCGTTATTACTGTTAATAGGCATCAGGAAAAGACGGGACTGCTCCCAGCTTTCTTTGAGGTGGGCAACGTCTGTCAGGATATATTGTTGGGAAATATTATTTTCCTTGGCATGCAGCAGCTTATCAGCCTGCGGATAGGCGTGGACGTTAAGCTCCAGCTGCCAGGTGCTGTAAAGGCTGATGTTGTTATTGCGGGCAACCTGAGGGTTGCCGCGGAACATACATGTTTCATTGAAAAGAGTGTTTTCGGAATAGATATTGGTAAATTTGAGAAAAAGACCGTTATAGGTTGGTTCCAACAGATTCGTGTTGACGCTGGCGTTAATCAGATACAAGGCACCGCTTGCCGGAGCCTGCTGCATCTTGGCAGCAAGAGTCTGGTAGGTTGCCTGCTGAATCGCTGTCAAAGCCTCGGGATTGTTGTTCAAGGCATCATAATTATTGTAAATGCCCTGCTCCAGCATAACGCGGTCGATATCATTCTGCAGCTGCTGCGACAAATCGATATTGTGTGCAGCCAGCGCGTTCATCTGGCGTTTGATATCGTTGGTACGGGTGTTAAGCTCATATTCAAGAAAGCGGTCGATATCATGGCTGGGCGGCTGTACTATGCCGATAACGTTTAACAGGATCAGCATAGCAGAACCTGCCAGCAGCACCAGTGACAGCAGGTAAATAATGAAACGGCCGCGCATAGAGCGTTTGTTATGCCATATTTCCTTGCCTATAAGCAGCAGTCTTTTTATTTTGGTGAGCTTATTGAGCATTAAGAGCCTCCTTGGTAGGATTTTTTGGCTTATTGCTTGTAATTCAGCAGCTTCTGATAACTTTCTTCTACTAACTTATCAAGCGTTTGCTGTGGATTGGCACCGCCGGCAATTTCCTGTAAATATTGCTGATGGGCAGCGCGCAGAATATTTTTGCTGCCGTATTCCAGATTCTGCTGAATTTCGGCGGCCTTGTGAGGCAGATGCAGCCAGGTGCCTTTTTTGTATACCTGCTGCATGCAGGTATACAGCTTGCGATATTTGAAGTTATGCACATCTTGCGGATTATTCAGCAGTTTTGGCAGTGCTTCCTTATTGGTTGGCAGGTAGCCTGCCTGCATAGCAAAATTCAAATTGCTGTTTTCCTGCGCCAGCCATTTTGCAAAAACAACGGCACCAAGATTTTTGCGTTCGTCTGTGCTTTTGATAGCAAATAATCCTACACCGCGCTGCAGCAGTGTTACCTTACCACCGCTGAAAACAGGGCAGGGATAATAGTTGGTAACGATAGTTTCACGCGTGTTGTCGGGATTAGTGACGTAATCGCGCATATAAAGAATGGCGGCGGTAGAGCCGACGTTGCTGATTAAATCGGCTGTTTTCCAGGCATCGGCCGCATAACCCTTTTCAATGCCAAGACCACCGGCGATAGCAGGCTCGGCTGCGGCACGGAAGATGCGCTTGAAGTTGGGGCTGGCAAGGTCCGGCTTGCCGTCCTTGATTAACGGGTCGCCCAAGGAAGCCATGCTCGTCAGGTAATAGTTATAGAAATCATCCAGCTGGCACATGTTTTTGCCGCCGGTCCAGGTATAATACTTGCGGCAGAGCGCAAAAAGCTTGTCATAATCGGCGAAATCATCGGTGCTGGCACCTGTTGCCGCAGCAAAGCGGTCAAAATATGTCTGGTTTACAAAAAGCAGCTCGGTGGATTTTGCTACCGGCAGCATCAGCAGCTCCTTATCTTGATAGCCTTCGGCTAAAAATTCCGGTTGGTAAACAGCTAAATCTTCTTTATCAAGGTATTTGTCCCAATGCAGCAGCTTATCGTGCATTGCGGGGATAACACGCGGATAGGCGGTAAAAAGGTCGGGCAGCGGCACAGCGCCGGGCTCCTGCTTGGCCGAAGCGAACAAAGCCTTGTCAATAACATTGGAGCTGCTTACGGAAGCTACCTTAACGATAACACCCTTGGCCTTACCCTCAGAGGCATTGAATTTTTCGATTGTATCATTAAACGGAGAATTGGTCTGGTTGCCGTAAACATGCCAGATGGTGAGAGTTACCGGTTTGGCCGGGTCGAGTGATGCCTTGCTGCCGCAACCGCTGCTGAAAGCAGTAACAAGACAGAGCAGTAACAGCACCAACATACTGTCTAAGGAAGCAGAAAATTTTTTTGATACAACGGACATGAAAAAACCTCCTGAAAGAGTATTTTTAGAGAAAAAAGGTAAAAAATAAGGAAAATTTACCCTTATCCTACCCGAAATCGCCATTTGGTGTAGTGACGAAATGCAGTTTTTATATTAAACTTAAGGCAAGGAAGCGGAAAACTGCTTACCTGCACAGATAATTTGCAAAGATTGTCTAACAATTAGTTTATCACAAATCAAAGTATTAGTGAATAGTTTTTTACTACAGATAAGGATAAGATAAATATTTTACAATTTCTTGGCTGATAAGTGTACAGCTGTTTTGTTCAAAGTCCTGTTAATATTAAGCGGGATTTGATAAAATATAATTGTTAATTTTTTAGTGATACAAAAGGAGGTTGTATTATGGGTTTAATTAAAGCGGCAATGGGCGCTGTAGGCGGCGTACTGGGCGACCAATGGAAAGAGTTTTTCTATTGCGAAAGCATGCCTCCCGAGGTTCTGGTAACCAAGGGTATGAAGCGTACGTCCAGCCAAGGACGCAGCTCCAACACTTCTGCAGAAGACAACATCATCAGTAATGGCAGCGTTGTTGCTGTCAACGAAGGTCAGTGCATGATTATCGTTGAGCAGGGCAAGGTTGTAGATATGTGCAACGAGCCCGGCGAATATGTATACGATACTTCTACTGAACCGTCTATCTTTACCGGCGATCTGAAGGATAATGTAAAGGCAATTTTCGGTCAGATCGGTAAACGTTTCACCTTCGGCGGTGACCCCGGCAAGGATCAGCGCGTATATTACTTCAATATGAAGGAAATTTACGGCAACAAGTTTGGCACCGCTCAGCCGATTCCTGTACGCCTGATTGACAACAACTTAGGCATTGATTGGGAAGTTGGTATCCGTTGCTTCGGTGAATACAGCTATAAGATTACTAATCCGCTACTGTTCTACACCAATGTATGCTCCAATATCACTGACGAATATCGTCGTGACCAGATTGACAGCCAGATGAAGAGCGAGCTCATGATGAGCCTGGGCGTTGCCCTCGGCACACTCACGGAAAACGGTATGCGCTACAGCGCACTGCCGCGTCATGGCAAAGAAATCGCTAACGCTTTGAACGAAGATTTGAGCGACCAATGGCGTGACCGCCGCGGTGTAGAGGTTTATTCCTTCGCACTGGCAAGTGTAACCATGTCTGAGGAAGATGCTCAACGTCTGAAAGATATCCAGATGCTCAGCAATCCGAACCGTGCGGCAGCAGCTATGGCTGGTGCTACTGCAGACGCTATGCGTATTGCAGCTGGCAATGAAGGCGGCATGGGTGCAATGGGCGGTTTTGTTGGCATGAATATGGCCGGAATGGCCGGTGGCGCAAATGTGGCTGGCTTGTTTGCCCAAGGACAACAGCAGCAGATGTATGCTCAGCAGAATCCTTACGGCCAACAGCCTCCTTACGGACAACCGCCTTATCCGCAACAGCCGCAACCTCCTACTCCGCCGCCGGCCGCCCCGGCCGCCCCTGCGGCAGCAGCACCGGCAGCAGATGCCTGGACCTGCAGCTGTGGCACTACCAACACCGGCAAGTTCTGCGCTAACTGCGGCGGCAAGAAGCCTGAGCCGAAACCGGCAGAGGGTAGCTGGACCTGCAGCTGTGGTACTACCAATACCGGTAAGTTCTGCGCTAACTGCGGCAGCAAGAAGCCGGAAGACAAACCGGCAGAGGATGGCTGGACCTGTAGCTGCGGCGCTGTAAACAAAGGCAAGTTCTGCGCTGAATGCGGCAGCAAAAAGCCTGAGGGAGCACTGCTGTTCAAGTGCGATAAGTGTGGCTGGGAGCCGCCAGATCCGCACCATCCGCCTAAGTTCTGCCCTGAGTGCGGCGATATTTTCGACGATAACGACAAACAATAACTTAAATATTCGGGATTTCTTTCCCATTGTATTTTAGTAGCGTCGCAATTAAATATCGTTTCAGTCAAAGCAATTTTCCCATGTCCGCAGGACATGACGCAAATTTCGTGTGGAACCAGGACGAAGTGCCGCAAAACTCGCGCTATGTAAAGAGATTTTGCTATAGCAGCAGGCTTATCGCTCAGACAGTTGCGACACTTCTATGGTTCTATACACTCATTTGCTAAAATTGCTATTCGTTCCACGATATATTAATTGCTTACGTTAGTTGAATGAAAGGATTTGGGATTACTTTCCGGAATCTACGAAACTATATTTTAACGAGGTGATATTATGGCTGAAACCTCTGTAGGCTATAAGTGCCCTAACTGCAGCGCGCCGCTGACGTTTTTGCCCGGTCATGATAAGGTGACCTGCGAATACTGCGGTACCGAGCTGGAAGTTAAGACTATAGAAGAAATGTATGCCGCCAAGGAAGCCGCTGCTGCCAAAGCGCAGGCTGCCAAGGAGGCTAAGTGGGATACCTCTGCTGCCGGCAGCGAATGGGAAGCTGACGAAGCAGAGCAGATGAAGGCGTTTACCTGCTCCAGCTGCGGTGCGCAGATTGTGAGCGACGGCAACACCATGGCAACAGAATGCTGCTACTGCGGCAGCCCGACCATGCTGCCGAGCCGCTTCGAAGGCATGCTGAAGCCGGACTTCATTATACCCTTCAAGAAAACCAAAGAGGAAGCTGTTGCTGCCCTCAAGGAATTCTACAAGGGAAGAACCCTGCTGCCTAATTCCTTTACGGCCAACAACCGTGTGGAGGATATCCAGGCGATGTATGTACCGTTCTGGCTGTTTGACTCCAAGGTTAGCGCCAGCGGCAGCTATCAGGGTGCCAGCGACAGTGTTTATGAAACCGATGATGAGGTTGTTACGACTACCGTTGTCTATAACTGCGAGCGTGAAGGCACCATGTCCTTTGAGCGCATCCCTGTAGATGGCAGCGAGAAGATGGACGATACCTTTATGGAAAGCATCGAGCCGTTTGATTACAGCGAAATGGTTCCCTTCAGCACAGCTTATCTGACAGGCTTTTTGGCAGATAAATATGATGTGGATGCCGAGGCTGCTGTAACACGTGCTGATGCGCGCGTTGTCAAAAGTGCCGAGGGTTGCCTGGCAGATACCGTTACAGGCTATACCCGTGTAACCAGCAACGGTGACTGCGCAGTTATTAAGGATGAAAATGCTGTGCATTATGCAATGGTGCCGGTATGGATTCTGTCCACACGCTTTGAGGATAAGCCCTATACATTTATGATGAACGGTCAGACGGGTAAGGTTGTCGGCAGTCTGCCGATTGACTATGGCAAGCTGCGTAATTACACTGTTCTGACCTTTATTATTGTAACAATTATCAGCTACTTCATTGTGAAGTTCATCTTATAAGGAGGTGCCGGAATGAGAAAGTTATTTGCAATCTTAACCATGCTGGCAGCCCTTATGTTAGCCAGTGTAACAGCCTTTGCTGCGCCCAGCCTGGTGGATAACGCCAAGGTTCTTACGCCGCAGCAGCGTCAGGAGGTTCTGGCAGAGCTGCACAAGCAGGAGCAGGCGCATAATGTGCGTATTGCTGTTGTAACTATGAAGACTATTGGCGGTGCCGTTCCCGGTGAATATGCCAATAAGCTGCTCGATGATGTTTATAATGACGGTGCCAAGGGCAATATGGTATTGCTGCAGGTTACCAATACCCGTAAATGGTATATTGCTACCGATAAACAGCTGAAGCAGGTTATCGTTGGCAATGAAGGCATTGAGTATATGAGCAAGCCGATGGTTGCTCAGTTCAAGAAAAATGATTATGCTCAGGGCTACATCACCTATGCTCAAAAAGCAGGCGAGCTCCTTGAGTATTACGAAAAGGAAGGCGAGCCGTGGGATCCTGATGCAGGCTTCAACTGGTTTGCTTTAGTAATTGCTGCCGGTATCGGTGGTGCTGCAGCCTATGGCTGTCGTGCTCTGCTTATTAGTGGTATGAGCAACGTGCGTGAGGCTGTCGAAGCAAATGCCTACTTGGATAAGCAAACCTTTGCGCTGACGCACAGCAATGATACTTATCTGTACACCAACGTTTCTGCTGTTCCGAAGTCTAAATCTAGCGGCAGCAGTGATGATGGTTCTGTAAGCGAAAGCTCTTCTGATAATGATCATGGCGGCGGCGGTGGCAGCTACTGATATTATAATGAGCTGAAACTTTTGCGGCTGCGATTGTTTATCGCGGCCGTTTTTTTAAAAGGGAGGTTATTATGCGCAGAACGACTATCAATTCAGGCTTTTTTATCTGCTTTATTGCCAACCTGATAGTGAACTGGGAATGGGGGTTTATTGCGGTGCTGCTTTGGGGCTTTAGCTACTGGTTCAATCTTTCGTGGTACCCTGCGGCGGCTATGGCCGTTTTGTGGCTCCTGATGGGCTTTTCTCTGACCTGGATGATTATCTGGGGCTCGTCGGCGCGCGATAATTTCCGTCCCAATCAGCAGCTGAAAAATATCAATCCTTATTCGTCTAAGAATGAGGATGTACTGCCCAAAAACAAAAAGTGAATCAGCTTCAGCAGCCTGTCTGACGATGCATGCTGCAACTAAAAACGCCGCGGCTGCAGCAGGTCTTTGACCTGCTGCGTAAGCCGCGGCGTTTTGCTGTGCGTAGATAATTTTGTTTGCTGCTAAGATGGCAGCCTTTTTATTTTTTCAAGCTTTGGTAAATAGCGTCCAGGTTTTCTTCCATGCGGGTAAGATAGGTTTTCTCACCGTTGCTGCATTCAATAGTATATATTTCCTGCGTAGTGGCACCAACCTCGCGCGCCAGTGTTTCCGATGTTTTGGGGCTTACCGCTTCTTCTACGAAGATAGTTTTTACATTGTGCTCCTTGCAGTAGGCTGTCAGCTTGGCCAGGTTTTGCGCGCTTGGTTCACCGCTGGCAAAAACATCCTCGATGCTTTGTTGCTGCAGGCCGAAGTCACGGCACAGGTAAGCAAAGGCAGCATGGCCGGTGACAAAGTTTTTTTGCTCCAGCTTGCTGAATTTTTTCTGATAGGCAACAAGTAGTGCCTGCAGCTTTTGATTGTATTCTGCGGCATTCTTGCGGTAGAAATCGGCATTAGCCTTATCTGCAGCAGCCAGTGCTTCGGCAATATTCTTTACTTCTTGCTGCGCGCAGCTCAGGCTCAGCCAGGTGTGCGGGTCATACTGACCGTGTGCTCTGATTTCATCAGCCTCTGTAAGGCTGATGCGGTTGGTGCCCTTGGCTGCTTCTACGATGACGAGCTTGGGATTGGCGGCGGCCTGTGTTGCCTGCTCCACCCAACGCTCCATACCGGTGCTGTTGTAAATTAAGATGTCTGCTTTGCTCAGCGCCTGCATAGTTTTAGTAGTAGGCTGAAAATCATGCGGCTCTGTGCCGTCGGGAATCAGGGAAGTTATATGAATTTTATCCTGACCTACGGCCTGAGTAAATTCTTTCATAGCATTAAAGGTTACTACAACTCGCAGCTTGTGGTCCGCAGCAGGTGCAGGCTCCTTGCTGCCGCAGCCTGCCAGCAGACTGCTGAGCAGCAGAGTGCAAATACAAAAAATAATACTGAGCTTTTTCATGGGCTTTCCTCCTCATTCTAATGAAAACAAACGCAAATGATTTGCATATTATAACGAATTTTATCATAACACCCGTGAACTTTCTTGTCAAGCTAAATGCAAATGACTTGCATATTTGTCAAGTGAGGTCTATAATATTTACTGCAACAAAAAGGCAGCGCAGGCTGCCGTGAGTAAATGAAGGAGCCACTATGATAGAACTGAAGCATATAGAATTTGCCTATGAATCAGGCAGCGAGCTGCTGCGCGATATCAATATGCAGGTAAATGACGGCGAGTATATAGCCATTGTCGGCGAAAACGGCAGCGGCAAAAGTACGCTGGTCAAGCTGCTCTTGGGATTGCTGCAGCCGTCAAAAGGTGAATTGAAGAATACTTTCAGCAGCATCGGCTACGTGCCGCAGCGCTTTGAAACACTCAACAGCCAGTTTCCGATAACTGTATATGAGGTAATGGAATACTATCGCCGCGTGCTGAAGGTGACGGATAAGCAGGCTGTACGTCGCTGTCTGGAGCAGATGCATGTTTATGACCTGCGTGACCGTTTAATCGGTACGCTGAGCGGCGGACAGTGCCAGAAGGTACTGATTGCCAGAGCACTGCTGGGCAGCCCACAGCTGCTGATTTTTGATGAGCCTTCTACCGGCATTGATGTCAAGAGCCAGCAGGAGCTGTACAAATTTATGCAGGAGCTGCATGAGCAGGGAATTACCATTATCACGGTAGAGCATAACCTGAAATTTGCGGCACGTAATGCCGATAAAATGTATCATGTCATGAATGGCCGCGGGCATTTCTGCAATCCGCAGGAATATGTTCATGAATATATGCAGGATAATGTAGGAGGTGCGGAATAATGCTGGAATACGCTTTTATGCAGAACGCACTGCTGGTTTCTGTGCTGATTTCTTTAATGTGTCCGATGATTGGTATGTTCCTGGTGCTGCGCCGCTATTCCATGATTGGCGATACGCTGGCACATGCATCGCTGGCCGGTGTAGCGGTAGGCCTGCTTGTTAAGGTAAACCCGATTATCAGCGCCTTTGCCGTAACCTCTGTTTTTGCCGTGCTGATTGAGGTTTTGCGTCAGCGCTTCCGCCGCTATGCGGAGCTTATACTGGTTATCATTCTGTCGCTGTCTGTCGGTATTGCGATTACGATTATCAGCAGCGGTATGGTACATACTAATGTAGAAGCATTTTTGTTCGGCAGCATTCTGACCGTAACGCCTGACGATGTGCTGGCGGTAGCAGTGCTGTGCGTAGTGTCGTTGGCTGCTGTTTACTTTTTGTATCCGCAGCTGGTTATGCTGGCCTTTGATGAGGACGGTGCAAAAATTGCCGGAGTAAAAACGCGTCTGATTAATTATGTCTTTGCTCTGCTGGTGGCAGCCATGGTTGCTGTTTCTATCCGCGTGGTAGGTATTCTGGTTATCAGCTCGCTGATTGCGCTGCCGGTGGCGGCGGCACTGCAGTTAGGCAAGGGCTTTAAGGTGACAATGCTGGCAGCCATGGTGCTGAGCTTTATCGCTATTATCACAGGCCTTGTGACCTCCTACTGGCTGGGTGCGGCGCCGGGCGGTGTAACCGCTTTGGTTTCGGTGGCTTTGCTGCTGCTGATTATCATTTATAAAGAAATACGTGCTGTCTTATAAAGAAGGGGTAGAAAGATGACTGATACAAATTCTGCTGCAGATTATCGCGATTATCTGCATCGCTACGGATTAAAAAATACCCGTCATAGACAGCTTATTCTGCAGCTGCTGCTGGCGAGCGAGGGCGTGCTGACAGCCGAGGATATTTATCAGCAGCTGTGTGAGCAGGGAGCAGAGATAAATTTTTCTACGGTTTACCGTATCTTGGAAAATTTTACGCAAAAGGGACTGACGGAAAAGAGCTTTTTGGCGGATGCGCGCAAGTACGGCTTTGTGCTGCATGCGTTGGGGCACCGTCACCGCCTTATCTGCCTGCGCTGCCATCGGATTGTGGAGGTAGACCATTGCCCGATTGCTGATTTCGAGGAGCAGCTGGCGGATAAAACGGAATTTGCTATTGTGGGACATAATCTGGAATGGTATGGCTATTGTCCGGAGTGCCGCAAGCAGAAATAGCAGGAAAATTTTTCAAAAAAGCTTGCAAAGCAGCGTAAGCAATGGTATAATTATTAAGCTTGTATATAACTATATATACTTCTTCTGCTCCCGGAGAGACGGGGGCCAAAGTCCAAAGGAGGAGGTGATTTCGTGAACGCATACGAAGTCATGTACATCGTTAAACCTGTTGAGGATGAGGCTTGTGAAGCAGTTGTTGCTAAATTCGAGAAACTCATCACTGCAAACGGTGGTAATGTAGAAAAAACCGATCGTTGGGGCAAAAGACGCCTTGCTTATGAGATCCAGGACCTGAATGAAGGTATCTATGTTCTCGTAACCTTCCAGGCTGACGCCGCTGCTGTTAAGGAACTTGATCGTGTTATGAAAATTACCGATGAAGTACTGCGCCATATGATTATCAGAAAGGGTGAATAATCAATGAACAAGATTATTCTGTTGGGCAGACTTACTAGAGATCCGGAAGTGCGTTATACGCCGACCGGTAAAGTTGTTTGTCAGTTTACTCTTGCAGTAGACAGACCTTTTGCCAATCAGGAAGGCCAAAGAGAAGCTGATTTTATTCCGGTAGTAATCTGGGGTAAACAAGCTGAGACATGCGGTAACAGTCTCACCAAAGGGCAGCGCGCGCTTGTTGAAGGCCGCCTGCAAATCCGTAGCTATGATGGCAAGGATGGCAACAAACGCTGGGTAACCGAAGTAATCGCTGATCGCTTCGAGTTTATTGAGCGTAAAGCTGATGCCGCTGCTGCTCATAGCAATCCGACTCGCTCTGCTGCGCCGGCTCAAGACGGCGGTATGGGTGGTTTCGGACAACAGGTTCCCTTTGATGAGGAAATTCCATTCTAATTTAAGGGAGGTTATGCAATGAAACGCGAAAGAGGCAGAAGACCTAGAAGAAAAGTTTGCAGCTTCTGTGTTGATAAAGTTGAAGAAATCGATTACAAGGATGCAAATAAGCTGAAACGCTATATCACCGAACGTGGTAAGATTTTACCGCGCCGTATTTCCGGTACCTGCGCTAAGCACCAACGCCAATTGACCGTAGCAATCAAACGCGCTCGCTGCGTTGCTTTGCTGCCGTTCACCTGCGAATAATTCGCACGGCGGTTTAAACGAAACTTATACCCCGTAGCCGTAAGGCTGCGGGGTTTTCGTTTATGTAAAAATCACAAAAAATTTACTTATTTACGCAGGCGGTAACATGATATAATATTAGTAGTAATATACATACGAGGTGAATTGCATGAAAACATCTTTGAGAACCTTATTTTTGACCTTTGTTTTTACGATGCTTTGCACAGCAATGGCTTTTGCCTATAATCCCGGTCAGCGTACCATCCATCTGTTGGGTGAAACCCTGAACAGTGACAAGCATCCTGTACATCTGGTTGTAACCCAGACGATTGATATGCGTGAGGTGCTGACTGCCGAAGCCTATGCCAAGCTGCCGACTGCACAGCAAAAGCGCACCAACCGTACGGAATACAATGAAGCCAACGGCATCAACGCCGAGCGCATTACTACTACCGATGGTGACGGCAAGGTAATCAAGGATACCGTTTCCTTTGTAAAGAACGGCTATTGGTACACTATTGACTATCTCAATAAAAACTATGACAGAGTTCCTGAGCTGCCGGGCATGAGCATGCCCTTTGCCGAAACCTTGATCAGCTGGTTCAATGTACGTCCGCAGGGCGGCACTGATGTAAACACCGGTTATGATTATGATAAGATGACCAAAGGCACCAACAGCCTGAACTTCTATTATGCAAAGGATACCGCCGACTGGAAGGGCTACGAAGTAAGCTACCTGCCTATCTTTAAGGTGCTGGAGGTTTCCAATACCGTGGATGAGGCAACTGCCTTTGCTCTGCCGCCTGCAGATTTCAAGGCTGTGGCAAATCCTTCTATGCGTGCTTACGCTAACAGACTTTTGGAAAGACAGTAAGTCTTGTAAGCTGATTATATTTTTTTCAAAGGGGGAATACCAATGTTTAAAAAATTATTAGTTTTGCTTTCTATGCTGGCTGCGCTGGCTATGAGCGCAGTAGCTTTTGCTGCACCGGCTAAAAGCCATCAGCAGATGGTTATTGATGCTGCACGCGCCGAGGTTCCTGCTGCTGCTGTATTTTATGGCTACAAGGAAGAAGATGGCGAAGCTGTTCTGAACTTCCGCGATAATGATAATTATCTGGAATACGAGGTAGAGGTTATTCTGGCAACTACCAAAGTTAAGGAAGTAGAAATCAAGGGCAGCAATATTGCCGGCAGCACTATGATGGTAAAAACTCCTGAGGATATCAGACAAATCGTTCTGGAAGCATATCCCGATGCCAGAAACATTATCATTAAAACCGAAAAAGAAGGCAACAATGTACATTATGATGTAGAGTTCATTACTGCAAGATATAAAGTAGAAGCTGACATGAACCCGGTAACAGGTGCATTTGCCAAGAGAGAGCTGGAATATTTCTAAGCTTTTGCTGAATTTTTAGAGGCAGTCTGCGGACTGTCTCTTTTTTATGCTACGGAAGAGTGCCATTTTGCGTCAAAACATTGCATATCAAAGCATATTATTGTAAAATATATTAGATACAGAGTTTTTAACGCACTAAATATATATGACGAGGAGCGATTTACGTGAGTACAAATTTAGAAGTCGGTATCGTTGGCCTGCCTAACGTAGGCAAAAGTACCCTGTTTAATGCTATTACCAAAGCTGGCGCAGAAGCAGCAAACTATCCCTTCTGCACAATCGAACCTAATGTAGGCGTTGTTGATGTGCCTGATAAACGCTTAGATGTTCTGAGCGATATGTTTAAATCCAAAAAGATTGTTCCGGCAGCTATGCGCTTTGTAGATATTGCCGGTCTGGTAAAGGGCGCAAGCAAGGGCGAAGGCCTGGGCAATAAGTTCCTGTCCCACATCCGTGAGGTAGACGCTGTTGCTGAGGTTGTACGTTGCTTTGAGGATGGCAACATCACCCACGTTGAGGGCAGCATTGATCCTCTGCGTGATATTGATATCATCAACACCGAGCTGTGCCTGGCTGATATGGAAACCGTTGAAAAGCGTCAGGAGCGCCTGGTTAAGCTGGCGAAGACCGGCGATAAAAAGGTTAAGCTGGAGCAGGCTGTAATGGAAAAGGTTATGGCCGGCTTGTCTGATGGTGTGCCGGCACGCCGCCTGGGTTTGACCGAGGAAGAGCAGGAGTTTTTGGGCGAGCTGCATCTGCTGACCATGAAGCCGGTACTGTACATCACCAACGTTGCCGAGGGCGAGGTTGCTGATCCGTCCGGTAACGAGCATGTACAGGCTGTAAAGAAATATGCTGCAGAAGAAAATGCTGAGGTTATCGTTGTTTCCGCTAAGATGGAAAGCGAAGTTGCCGAGCTTCCGGAAGAAGAGGCTAAGGAATATCTGGAAATGGCAGGCCTGGAGGAAACCGGTCTGGACCGCCTGATTAAAGCAGGCTTCAAGCTGCTTGGTCTGATGACCTTCCTGACTGCGGGCGAAATGGAATCCCGTGCTTGGACTATTAAGCTGAACACTAAGGCTCCGCAGGCAGCAGGCAAAATCCATACTGACTTTGAGCGTGGCTTTATCCGTGCTGAAATCGTTTCCTTTGATGATCTGGTAGCCTGCGGCAGCAAGGCTGCAGCACGTGAAAAAGGCCTGGTTCGTCTGGAGGGCAAGGATTACGTTATGCAGGACGGCGACGTTGTTGAGTTCCGCTTCAACGTATAATTTATAACAGTGTAATATGCAATATGAGCGCAGCAAGCGAAAGCGTGCTGCGCTTTTTGCTGTTGGGATATGTATTATCTTAAAAAGATGCGCGGTAAGTTTGTGTAATTCAAACTACAAAATGCCTAAACAGAAAGTTTGTAGAATTGATTACACAAACTCTGCAAAATTGAAAGTTTGTAGAATTGATTCTATAAACTTCGACAGATTTTCTGTTGGCTGAATAGGAGTTTTTGTATAGGGATATGGTATAATAATGTAAAAATACGAATACGTTTATTGGAGGTGCGGAGATGTACGAACAGATTGTAGCTTGGTGGCAGGCGAAAAATATTCAGACGGATGCAGATTTAGAAGAAGCGTTTAACGGGCATGTAATTTCTTTTGCTTATAACTCCGGTAATATTGAAAATCCTAATGTAACCTATCATGATACACGCGAAATTTTTGAGCATGATGGTGTTACAAGCTATACAGGCGATATCCGTACCTTGTTTGAGATTCGCAATGCGAAATTAGCTAATGAGTATTTTTTTGCTGCGTTTAATGAACGTAAGCCTATTGATGAAAATTTGATAAAAGAAATCCAAAAGCGCCTGACGCTCAATACTTATGATCCTTTGCGCTGGAAAAAAGGAGAACGGCCCGGGGAATATAAAAAGGGCGATTATGTTACAGGTAAGAATGAGACCGGTGCCTGGCCGGAGGATGTGCCGGACGAAATGCAGGAGCTTATAGAAGATATTGGCGATGTTGACGATAAGAATGCGTTAACGGCAGCAGCCTTTTTTCATGCTAAGTTTGAAAATATCCATCCGTTTGCCGATGGCAATGGGCGCACAGGACGCTTAGTGATGAATTATCTGCTGGTTATACATAATCATCCGCCGATTGTTATCCATCAGGAGGATAGAAAGGCGTATTTTGACGCGTTAGAGGCATGGGATGAAGAGCAGAACCTGCAGCCGTTGAAGGAATTTTTGCGTGCGCAGACGGTGAAAACGTGGGAGAAGCAGGTGCTCAGGAGAAGAAGATAGAGGCGAATATGTACTTAGTTATTTGCAAAATCAGTGAAGTTTTTGTATAAAATAAAAAGAGAGGGCTACCGATGGGCGGTTCTCCAAAGCATTTAGCTAAAAAATAGCTGTCACGGTTTGGATGTAAGGATGGCTATTTTTTTGCGCGAAGAATTTCGATACAGATTTTAATGTAGCCGAAAATAATCATGATGATATTACAGGTTTGTAATAAACAGTTTATAAAACAAGCGTAGGAGACAAGAAGAATCTCGTTTCCTACGCTTTAAGTTATTTTATAAAGGCTTTTATGTAATCGTACCATAAAGATATTTCATTATGTACTTTTTCTAAAGTATCAATGCGGACAGAAAAGTCGAAGTCATATCTGCTTGAATGAGTTCTATGTTCAGGCTCATTACGCAACTCTACTATATATTTCTGCACCGTTTCTGATGTTTTGCATTTTTGAGCTTGCTTGATGATATTGATGATATAATCATATTTGATAGCAGCAACACGAATATTTTCTGTTAAATTACGCATTTTGCACATAGGGGATTCTCTCTTCTTGTCTTGTTTATGCTATTATAACATTTTGGGAAGAATGTCACCATTAGTTTTTTTGTCAATTTGCGCGCGCTGTATTAATAATGGCTCTGCCTCTAAGTTAACCAAAAATAGATTAAAAAAATTACTTGACTTATGGAAAACAAAAAGTTATACTAAGTTTATGAAATGGAGGAATTTATATGACGTATACAAGTTTTGGAGAGTTCGTCAGGATATTACGAATAAAGCATCATGAAGTCATGGGTGATATGGCAAAGATGCTTGAAGTAAAAATCCCTTTTCTTTCAGCCGTTGAAAATGGTAGAAAAAATGTTCCTGCAGATTGGATAGATAAAATAGCAAATCATTATGGTTTGACAATCAAGGAAAAAGATGAGTTGCAAAAAGCAGTAGATGAATCCAGAATTCAATACAAAATAGCTATTAAGGACTCTGGTATTAATCAGCGTAGAGCTGCAATGCAATTCGCTCGTTCATTTGATGAATTGGATGATGATACTGCTATTAAAATCTTGAAACTATTGAAAGATAAGG
>CAVCLW010000055.1:0-7137 GCA_963603005.1 Escherichia coli
GTGGCAGCTCTACTATCACCGGCGACCAGAACATCGGCGGCAGCTCTACTATCACTGGCGACCAGAACATCGGCGGCAGCTCTACCATCACTGGCAACTCCACCGTCAAGGGCGACTCTATCACCGAAGGTAATTCTACTACCAACGGCAACTCCACCGTCAAAGGCGACCTTTCTGTCAGCGGTAATTCCAACCTCAAAGACACCACGGTGAACGGTTCCCTCGGCGTCACTGGCGACCAGAACATCGGCGGTAATCTCGATGTCAATGGCGACGCCAACATTAATGGTAAGTTAAGCGTGGACAACCAGGATATAGCAGGCGACTTAAATGTATCTGGTAATACTAAAGTAGACGGCAAACTTACTGCAGGCAGTTCTGATATTCTGGGCAACCAAACTGTTGCTGGAAATCAAACTGTATCTGGAAATCAAACACTTGGTGGAAACCAAACCGTTGGTGGCAGCTCTACCATCACTGGTAATCAAACCGTATCTGGTGACGAAACGGTTGCTGGCAGTCTAACAGTAAGTGGTAATACCCTTCTTAGCGGCAACGTGAAAATGTCTGGCAATACTATAATGAGTGGCAGCTTAGTCGTTAAAGGTTCTTCTAAACTCAAAGATGCACACATTGAAGAAGCCAGAATCGGTAATGCTTATGTTGAATCCGCACTTGATGTAACCGGAGATGCCTCTATTCATGGAGACCAATATGTAGATGGAGATCAAATGATTGGTGGCAATTCACAGATCTTTGGCAACAATAACATCTTAGGTGATTTGAATGTTAAAGGTAAGACTAACCTTCAAGACACAAACATCAACGGAAAGCTCACTGTAAACGGAAATCAAGAAGTAACAGGCGATATTTACGCCCATGGCAGCGTTGTAGCTAATAACGCAGGTTTTAATAACCTGGCTGTTATTAACGGTGCTACGATTGGCAACAATACCGATTTTGTTAATATGAAGGATGGCAATATTGTCGCTACTGGCAGTATTACAGCTCTCGGTAATTTCGGTGTAGCAGGCAACACTGTTTTGAACGGTGATGTTCAAATGAATTCTAATGCGTCCGTTAAAGGCGATTTGAATGTTGGTGGTAATGGTAATTTTGCTGGCACATTAAGTGCGCAAGATGCTTACCTTGACGGACAAAGCGTTTTAGGTAGATTTGCTCAGCAAGACCAAAAAATCAACAAGACTGGTGCAGCGGCAGCTGCTATGGCAGGTCTGCATCCGTTAGATTTTGATGAAGAGCAAAAGCTTAATTTTGCAGCTGCAACAGGCAGCTATCATGGTTCTTCCGCGATTGCTTTAGGTTTGTTCTATCGTCCGAATGAGCAGGTAATGTTCAACTTATCTGGTTCTTCCAGCGGCTCTGAGCATATGTATACCTTGGGTGCTTCGTTTGCCTTGGATCGTCCTAGCGGCACTCATGTATCAAGCAGACGTGCGCTTACCGAAAAAGTACAGCAACTTTCTCAAGTAAATGAGGCTGTAATTAAGCAAAGCATGGAACTGCAAGCAAAGAATGACGAGCTGCAAAGCCAGATCGCAGAATTAAGACAAATTGTTATGGAAATGAAAAAGTCAGCATAACCATTCTCTCTCCTAAATTATATATGTATCCTGCCTCCTTCGTGGGGCAGGATACTCACTCTTATATGTTTATATAAAACCTATAAATTTATACATCCCATACGTTCTATATAAGCGTATAAACCTATATACATATATAAGGAGGACTTCCCTATGGCTAACGAAAAATTACAAGACATTATTTTAGCATCAGATGCTCCTATTAACTACGGAGATGGCAAAACCCCAGTTAAAGACTTTCTTTTGAACAATGATAGTCCAGTTGTTATTGTTAAGGATATGTACGGTGAAGCTCTAGAAGCTGTTAATCTTGTTGAATTTGAAGAGTATATGAAAAATGAAGCTGCCGATGCAGAAGACGGCCATAACTTCAATATTGTTAATGACTATGAAATTCTGTACAAGCGTACTGTTGGCAATAATATAGAATATCATGCATATCAAGGCAGATATACTGTAGGAGAAATTGATATCATAAAAAATATTCAAGAAAATTTTGTTCCTGCGAAATCCGAAACTACGATGAAAGACTTGCCAGTATTTTTTTACGAACACTATCAATTGTGCAGATTAGAAAATTCCTTAACCAGTAAAGCAATTAGTGCATTCCCTAACTTAAATGAAAGTATAAAACAGGAAAGAAAGGTTTTGAATGCACACGAAGACGGAAAGCCGTTTTATGGGTTAAAAAAGATAGAAGAATTACATAATGCCATTGCAAAAAGCAAGGTAAGAAAACCCAAACATATAATTCTTAATTGCAAAGGTAACGATGAAATTTATAATAAAGAGCATTCTGCGGAAAGATGAGATATGTAGAAACATATAGGCTTATACATTCTATATGTCCTATATAAAAATATGAAAGCATACAAATTATACAAATATATAAATCTATATATTCCATACGAACATATCAGGAGGGATTGATTATGGAAATTCGTAGATACATAGTAGTGGCTGGCGTGATTGGCTCTATTATTGGTTATGGCTTTAACCATTCGCAGGCAGCTATTGCTGTTATTGATACGCAGAACATTGCGCAGCAAGCAAAAACGTTTGCCGAATCCGCAAAGATTGTCACACAGACCGCACAGCAGATTACCTTGCAAGCTAAGGAGCTTGCATCTTTTCCGTCTAATCTCATCAATTCTTATAATCAGGATATTAATAGCAGCTTGACCAATTTGCAGAATACGCTTACCAAAGCAACTACTACCTTCGCTACCACGGCTACTGAAGCACAAATAAAAAGCTATTGGGAGAACAAGTTCCCTCAAATCAACGCTAATGATAATTGGGCTATTAGTGAGCAAAACAACGTGATTATTCAACGCAATATGCGTGAGCAGCAGTCCAGGGATAATCAGGCTATGCTGATTGCCTACAAGGAGATGATGGTTGAATTAGATGCTAACCAGAAAATGCTTAATGAGCTTCTTCGGAAAAACGCTGATATAGAAGGTAATAAACAAGGTCAGCAATTAGCAAATCAGATTGCAGGCATTAAAGCTAATATTGACCGTATTAATCTTAATATGCAGGCATTGGAGGGTAAGCATAAAGTTGAATCTGCCCAGGCAAAAATCACTGCTGAGGAAAATCAACAAATTATTGCAGAAGCAAAAGCTCGCGCTGAAGAAGCAGAATTGCAAAAAGCTAGAGATAATCAATTTACTACTGCTAAAACAACAAGGCCATTTGAAAAATATGCACTATGAGGTGAAAAACGATGAATTTGAACAGTGATGCATTTCTAGATGGATTATTGAATTTTTTTACTTTGAGCTCGCTTAATGGATTTGAACATTTACTGCCATATGCAGTTGAGTTATTAATATCATTGGCAATAATAGATATAGCTACAACGTGGACTTTGTATGACGGGCAGTTTAAGCTTTCTCAAATTTGTACAAAGATTATAAAATACAGTTTTTTCTTTTTCTTAGTATACAATATGCCGACTATGATTGATATGATAACTGAATCATTCAAAATTGCTGGCTTGACGGCAGCAGGAATAGATGCACAAGCAAATTTTATAACACCTAGCGCATTATTAGATAAAGGCTTTTCTGCCTGCGGCAACGTATGGGAAAGCTATTCCGTAACTAATACGCCTGCAGGTACTATTATTGTTACAATCATAGCTATGGCACTTACGTTAGGAGCTTTCTTCTTTATTGCTTTGCAGGTGCTTCTGACGCAAATAGAGCTATACATTTTTACTGGATTAGCAGTAATCTTAGTCCCGTTTGGCGCTTTAGGTTATACATCATTTCTCTTCCAACGTGTTGTTTCCGCTGTATTTTCTTTTAGTGTAAAGCTTATGGTAATGTATTTTATTGTCGGTCTTGTTAATGCTAATATTGGTGATGTCAGCAATTTCTTAGCAACAGGTCAAGATGCTAACGGAGCAGCACAAGCATCTACTTTATCTGTAATGATCAAACACTCTTTATCTATGCTTACATTAGGTCTTATTGTCTGGAAAGTACCAGAATTAGCTGCAAATATCATGAGTGGAAATCCCACGTTCACTGCTGGTGGTGCTATTGGTTCTATGACAGGATTAGCTACAGCCGCAGCAGGGAAAATGGGTGCAGCAGCAGGCGTTGGTAAACTTCTTGGTTCAAATGTAGCATCAGCTTATAGAGATAATGGTAAAATCGGACAAGCATTAGGTAAAGGCAGTTTGAAAACATTAGGTTCTACACTGGGTTCTTATGCTGTAAATACAAGAATTGGCAGAGCTGCTACAGAAGGCTTTAACCAATATAGTGATAATAAAGCGAATACTCCGCCTAAATGGTTTAGAGATTTTGAGGATGCACACTTTAATAATAAAAAATGAAGAAGTTAATCATATTATTAGCTAATTTAATATTTTGCGTATCATGTTATGCTGCACCGCTCATTCCTGGCGGCGTGATAACATCACCATTTGGTGAAGCCAATCACTTTGGACATACGCATGCAGGTATAGATATAGGCCTAGGTTCCGGCACGCCTATACTTGCGCCTGCTGCAGGGCAAGTTACTCATGGAGCAGGTGGTGGTTTTATATATTGGACGCAAATAGATTGCGAAGATGGGCTGACCTATTTTGTTGGTGACTGCCGCGAAGATACTCTTGACTGCCCTACTGGGTATGTTTCTGCCGGAACCGTGATCGGTATAACTGGTGGAGATCCTTATAATGGCCCCTTGGGTATATCTACAGGTCCACACGCGCATATCGAGGTGTTTAATGGCACAGGTTATGCTCTTGGAATGCAGGTTGATCCATATCCGTATTTGAAGATGATAGGTGTAGATTTGTCAGGTGAAAATATACCTTCAGGTGACGGACAAGGCAGCGGTCCTATCGGCGGCATATATGGCAGCGACGACGTTGAATTGCCGTGGGGCGTAGAATCTATGCATGAATTTGGCGATAATCTTAATAGCGATATGGAAAGATACAGCCAGGCTGCTATTGATGCTTTTGGTAATATAACAGCATATGCCGTAAGTATCTTAGCTGCTATTGCTATCATTGATTTAACGTTACCTATGCTATTATCTGGTATGGCATTTAGTTGGATTATGTTAATGACGAAGATATTGAAATATGGCTTTTTCTGCTTTTTAATTTACAATTGGAACGTGTTGATAAATGATTTTTTCTTGTCCATAGTAAGCTCTATATCCGGCTCATTTATTAATGATCCATCAATTATTACGCAAAATCTGACACAGCCACAGATGATTATTCAAAAGGTCGTTTATTTAATGACTCCTGCCCTAGCAAAAATAGCCAGCTATAAGTCTATTGCCTTTATGCTAAATTTAGCATTTATCGTGCCAATATTTCTTACAACATGGATTACCATAATTTTATATTTCTTTTTAGCACTAAAGGTAACTATAACATACATAGAATTTTATTGGTCGGCTGTATTCAATGTTATTACAATACCTTTCGCAAATTGGAGATTCACAAAATTTATTCCGGAGGGCACATTAGGTCATCTCTTTACAATAACAATAGAGCTTATGGTAACTGCAATTATGATTTGCTTAATGGTTATGTTAATTCAAGATGCAAATCCTGCTGATCTATATTCTATTGTAGATGATAATGGCCATTTGGCTTATTTGGATAGTATTACCGTGATCAAACATTGTAAGATATGCTGCGGCTTATGGGCTTTAGCCTTTCTAACAGGCTTTATACCCGCTAAGATAGCAAAATTAGTAGGTGGTCATTTTGAATTGCGTTAAGAAAATCATTTTTATGTTGGCAGCTGTGCTAACTACCTTATTGCTCGCCAGGATATTTTATGGCCCTTTAATCTGGCAAAACTTAACAGATTCCGGACCACATGGTATATATATCTACGCTCCTAATCAGCAATTAAAGCGCGGGGACTGGTGTGTTGTTAACCTGCCACATGATGTACCCGGTCTGCATGTAAGCAAAGGATATAAATTGATAAAGCAAGTACGTGCATTCAATGGCGAGGCTTTTGAGATAAAAGATAAGGAGCTGATACTCCATAACAAAACATTTCCGATTACTAGAGCAACGTACCTGCCACAGCTGCAAAATGGCAGCTATGTTGTTCCGGCAAATCATTATATGTTTTTAAATGAGCCTGTTCTCTCGTTTGACAGTCGTTATCTTGGTCCTGTTAATGCTGATGATATTCAGTGTAAAGTGATTTTTATACTTGATTATGACAAAATCAACCAACATTTATTAACGGTAAGGAGCTGGTTTAGATGAGCATTATACGAAAATCTTTACTATTGGCTATTAGCGGTGCTATCCTGGCGTCTGTACCCTTGGCTGCTGCTAGATGGCACTCCCCTATACATCCAGGCGATCATGTTTTTGACGCAAAGCGTTTTGCTGATTCGGTCAAGGAAACAGCCGAGATGGTTAAGAATGTGCGGAACAGCTACGAGAAACTTCGTAATGCCGGTATCTATAATTTAGCAGCTAATATTACAGGATTTGAGGATGCCTATAATACTGCTGCTGAAAGCATCAACAATCTTTCTAATGGTAATACTCTTATAAATATCAATAAAAACGCTAAAGATGCTGAAAGCTATAAATACATATCTACTGATGAGGCTATGCATGATACGGGCGGTATAGAGCGAACGCTACGTAGCGAAAGCTCCGAACGTAAGTTAGCAGAGCTAGAAGTTATAGCTAACACCATTAAAAATACATCTAGTAGAGAAAATGCTATTAATAATATCATTACTCAGCAGGATAACGGTGTATTAGCTGAAAGGCAAAAAACCAACGCTGTAGCCATTCTACAAAATATCAACGATATTGATGCAATACGTATGCGCAGTGCATTGTTCGTTGATGATATTCAGAGCCAGGAAGAAAGCTTTGCTGCAGAACGATTAGAAGAGCAAAAGCTAAAAAAAGCAGTTTTCAAGGGTTACGATCCGTATCACCCCACTGATGAACAAAGAATAGAAATGGATAGAGTATCAAAAGATTTAGGGTTTATGCGTATTGGAG
>CAVCLW010000055.1:7147-15169 GCA_963603005.1 Escherichia coli
TGGTTGATAAAAAAAAAAAAAAAAAAATAGCTGCCATAAAACATGGCAGCTACTCAATACATTCTGTTATTTCATTTTATATTTTTCAAAAGGTCTAGGTGTTTTGGCTGTAGTAAATTGATTAGCTCTAGATTTTTGTAATTCACGTTCATTAGCCAAAAAAGTATTCCATAATTTTTTCTTCTGTTCCAGATCTGCCTTAGTCTGCAGATAGTCGTTGGTAAGTTTTGTATCTGATTTAGAGAACTTTTCCATCTCTGCTAGTTTAGACTCAGCTTTTTTATAAGCTTCTTCAAACTTAGCTTTATTTTCATCGGTAGCTTTGATTGTCTTAAAAGTATCAGTAATTTGTACCAGCTCTTTCTTAGCGGTGTTATACTTTTCCTCTTCCCCGCAGCCGGCGATAGCAAGAACGCTGATAATCATAAGCGCAACTAATAAGATTTTTTTTAGATTCATAATTGAAGACCTCCTTAAATTATACGATAGCACGAATACCCAAAAATAGTATACCTAAAACTACAGCTATATATCACCCTCACCCTCCGCATATACCTTATGTTTTTGGGATTTCAAGTACGCTGCTATGACTTCCTGAATAAATTCCTTCCCGTCATCATCTAGCTTCTCAATGAGATTGATTATAGAAAGCATCGTAAAACCATGACTGACGTATGTTTCTACTTTCGCTTCATCAATATTCCCAGACAGAAGCCAGTTCATATCACAGCCTAATTTGGCTATAGATAACAAAATTTCTGAGCTGGGACGTAATTTTCCCTGCTCAATATTACTGTAATAGCTTTGGGCTTTACCAATCTTAGCAGCAAATTTTGCCTGGTTAAGTCCGAGTGAATTACGGTAAATTTTCAGACGTTTGCAAACAGATAACCAGTCTGTATTCATTTCATTAGTAAGTTTATTTTGTTCTTGTGCCATAATATCTAATCCAATCTTATACTCAATTTCTGATATCATTTTATCACAAATTGCTATATTAGACAATGGAAAAGTACGTTTTAAACGTAAATACATATAAAAAATCTAAATTAAGGAAGTGCTAAAATTGACGTTTAAAAGATTAATTATCGCAGAAAAATCAGATATGGGACGTGCCATTGCCGATTTCCTTTGGCCCCAAAAAGATTATAACGACAACAAAACCTATGTAGAAAAGGACGGTATCGCCGTATCATGGGCTGCAGGACATCTGTACTATCTTGCACAGCCTGCAGACTATGGTTATCCGACATGGAATTATTATCCGGTATATCCAGTGGATTGGGAGATAAACCCTTATGCTAATAAATCAGTGCAGCTCTCTGTGTTAAAGGATTTGCTATCCCGTGCTAAAGAAGTTGTACATGCCGGCGATCCAGATAGAGAAGGACAATGCATTGTAGATGAAATTTTAGATAAATGCTGCTATAAAGGCCCTGTAAAACGTATTCTGCCAAACGCTAAAGATAACTCATCGTTAAAACGAGCTTTTGATGCAATGGATGATAATAGCAATCATAAAAATATGTATATCGCGGCGCAAGCACGCCAGCGAGCTGATTGGCTTGTCGGTATGAATTTATCCCGATGTTATCAGGAGCAGGCAAAAAAATATGGTTTAGATGAGCGTTGGCGTGTAGGACGTGTAAAAATGCCCACCCTGGCTCTTGTCGTGCAGCGTGAACGTGATTTACAGAGCTTTTCTAAGCATTATTTTTATGAGCTGCAAGCAACTTTCCAAAAGGAGAATGTGCCCATTAGAACAAAGCTAGTCCCATCAGATAAATTAAATCTAGATGAAAAAGGACGGGTATTGGAAAAAACTGTGCTGCAGGCCATTGCTACAAAGGTAAAAATGTCAGCTGGTATTGTAAAGAACTATAAACGTTCTACTGGTGCAGAATATCCTCCACTACCTTATTCTATGGATAAGCTGCAGGTAGAAGCAAATAAAAAATACCACTTATCCCCTAAAAAGGTATTAGATATTGTTGAATCGCTTTATCTTGCGAAATTGGTATCGTATCCACGTTCTGACTGCAACTATATTCCTAAAGCACAACTAGAGGATTCCCCCAAAATTATTGAAGCTCTAAAAAAATATGGCTTAAATGTAGCTGATAAAGCAGATTTGAGCATTATTGGTAAAGCATGGAATGACAGCAAAATTACTGCCCACCATGCAATCATTCCTACCGGCGTACTGCCAGCCAACCTTGATAGTGATCAGGATAAAGTGTATAAGCTAATCGGACAAAGATACATTATGCAATTTTTGCATCCGTGCAGATTTGAAACGGCTGAATACACAATAATAGCAGCTGATGAAACATTCCGTGGCAGCTGCAAGCATATCCTTGATTACGGCTTTAAAGGCGTAGGCCTTGGAGAAAGCAACACAGAAGATGATAACTTGACTGATGTACTGCCAAACTTAGCGGAAGGAGAGAATTTAGATCTCCCTGCTGATTGTCGAATCGACGCTAAAGAAACCAAACCGCCCAAACGCTTTACTGCCGGTACTCTAATTAGTGCAATGACAGATATATGGCGTTATATGTCCAGTGATAATCCCAATAGAGATAAATTGAAAGAAATTAAAGGTCTTGGTACACCAGCCACCAGGGATGGCATTATTGAAGATTTACTAGCTACAACCATAAAAGGCAAACCGGTACGACCAATGTTAAAAGAAATCAAGAATGAGCTTATTCCTACAGCTTTTGGTTTTTACGTTGTCGATAATATAGGCAAAAATCTTACTGTACCTGATGCTACCGCGCTTATGGAATATAAATTGGCGGAAGTTGAAGCAGGGAAATATGATATAGCATCTTTTCTGGAAGAGATAAAATGCATGGTCAATGAAAATATTGATTATGCAGAACATCATCAGTTTCCTCCTGATCCGGAAGGTAAACCGCCAGTTGAATGTCCGCATTGTCATAATGGTAATCTTATAAAATGTTACAGCAAAGCAACAAAGGCTGAATTCTATCTTTGCAATAACAAAGAATGTAAAAACCCCTATAATAACAAACCCTATTATTATAATGTTGGAGATGACGGAGAGCCTATAATTGGATATTGTCCGGTATGCAAAAATGTTATGGATAGAGCCAAAGGACCATATGGCTTTTTCTGGAAGTGTCCTCATTGCAATAAAAATTATCGTGATAAAAACGGTATGCCAGACTTTTCCCCGAAGCCTAACAACGCTTTTGTCAAAAAAACATTTCATAAATCGTAAACGAGGTGATGATTAAATGGATGAACCAAACAACCCCACTGATCCTATTGCAGCAGCTTGTGATAATGAAGTAAATAATATTTTGAAAGAAGAAGAGACTGCTAACAAAGAAAAAAGCGAAGAAAAAACTGATGCAGCTCCTGATAATACTTATGTAGAAAAGGACGCTACTTCTAATTCTGATGAATGTTATTCTAATATCCAAAAAGATGACTTAGCTGAAGAACCCAATCTAAAGGATATAGAGGAATTGGCAGAAGCAATTAACAGCATACATGATAAGGTAACTGTTATAGAAAACGACCAAACTAATTTTATCAGAAATACACAGCAACGGCTAGAAGAGATTGATAATAATATAAAATCACTCATGGTCTCCTTACAAGAAATAGCTGAACAACCACAACAACTCAATGAGTTATCTCAATCCTTGTTGAAAACCAGCAGCAATATCAATACCAGCGTTACCAATCTGCAGACTGCTTTTAATGGTATCAATGAAAGTACCGCCCAATGTATAAGAGAGTTGCAATCTGCCGCTAATGAGATTCCCCAAAAACTGTTAGAAGATTGCTGTCAGCAGAACAAAACTGCACTGGAAACAGCTGTATCTAATTTTAATGCTATGAATAGTGCTGCTCAAAAATGGATCAAAAAATTAGGTAACAATGCTGATTTAGCAACGCAGATTGTAATTACATCAGGTGTCATTACACCTGCTCTTATTCTTGCAGTATTAGTTCTCATAGCCATGAAGATGTGATTTGAATATCATATTATGATTGGAATATCAATCTACGAATTATTTTAATCGTAAATTAGTATATTTATCTTGCAAAACGGATGAAGATATATTATAATTAACCATGAGGACAGTACTAAGGATTTCTGATCAATCATTGGGCCATATGATTGATTTTTCTACTCCTCATTCTTTTCCTGGCTGTTTCCTTGAACGAGTTCAGCCAGGATTCCTCGGTCTATAAATCGTCAAAAGATAAAGAAATAAGAGGAAACAAGGCAACTCATTAAGATTTATCTTGCGGTGATTTTAGAAATATATCATTCCGTAAGGGGGAAACCTATTATGAAAAAAAGTTTAGTTCTCGCAATGGCAATGGCACTCGGCGTAACCGCTTCTGCTTATGCTGCAAATCCGTTTTCCGATGTTCCTGCAGGTCATTGGGCTTATGACAGCATCAACAAGCTGGCTGCTGCTGGCGTAGTTGAAGGCTACGGCGACGCTACTTTCGGCGGCGACAAACTGATGACTCGTTATGAAATGGCTCAAATTGTAGCAAAAGCTATGGCTAAGGGTGCTGATGTTGACAAACTGGCTGCTGAATTTGCTGATGAGCTGGATAACCTCGGTGTTAAAGTAGCTGCACTGGAAAAGAAGGTTGATAATGTAAAAATTACCGGCAATATCCGTTACAGCTATGCTGATAAATCTGGCGATATCGACGGTTCTACCAGCAAACTGCGTTCTCGTATCTGGGTAGCTGGTCAAATTAATGATGACTGGACCTATAGAGGTATGCTGCAAAACGAGCAAGACTTCCGTAACGATAACGGCGATGAAAAAACTGACTTCCAACGTGCATATGTTGAAGGCAAGCTTGGTGGTGTAAGTGTAGCTGCCGGCCGTCAGGAATTAGTGCTTGGTGACGGCAACATCTATGATACCCGTTTTGATGGCGTCATCCTCGGTTATGGCAAAGACGTAAAAGTTGAAGGCTATTATGGTAAACCTACTAATCTGAACAGTGCTTTCAGCCGTGAAGCTATGCTCCAAAAGGCTGCTGACGGCAAAGATTATACTTTCGGCACTAAATACGATGAAGTATTAGGCGCTAAAGTATCTGCTAAAGCCGGCAAATTAAACGCTGCTGCTGCTTATGACGTTTTCAAAGGCGATACTACTAAAAAAATTGCGGCTGCAGATATTACAGCTGCAAGCGTAGAAGCAGATGCTGTAGATGATAAGACCTTAGAAGATAATAAAATCTGGTCTGTAGCTGCCGGCTATGCATTTGATAAAAACGTAAAGCTGGATGCAATCTATATGCACTCTAACTTAGATGGCGTTGGTGATGATCAAGACGGTTATGTGGTCGGCTTAAACTATAAAGGTGCTAAAGCTGCAGCTACCGGCTCCTTTGGTCTGTACGCAAAATACTATGATCAAGCCTCCACCACTATTATGGCCCATACCATGAATGGTGAATATGGCACTAATGGCATTAAGGGTTATATGGTAGGTGCAAACTACGCATTTGCTAAAAACATTGTTGGTGCCGTTGAATACTATGATCTGGATGGTAAGGATGCTGCTGAAACCAACATGAAAACTCTGTGGAGCCAAGTAGTATTCACATTCTAATTAATATGCTTTAAGGTGTACTACCCCAACCTTGTACACACTTATATACACTTTCCACCGGGACCTGAACTCCGCTTCAGGTCCCTTTTAATATAAAGAGGGTAATTATGAACGAAGAAGTGTTACCACAAAACATTGCTGCAGAGCAGGCCGTGCTTGCTGCCATTCTTTTAGATAGGGACAGTATAAAAAATATACTGGATATATTAGATGCCGACGACTTTAGTCGAGAAGCCCATAAAGTAATATACAAAGCAATGCTGAGCTTATTTTTTCATGATGAGCCAATAGATTATATAACATTAACTAATTATCTGCGCAGCAGAGATAAATTAGCTTCAGTCGGCGGACTAGCTTATATTATGGGATTAAATACAATATCTGCTGCTAATATAACTTATCACGCTACTATAGTTAAAGATAAAGCAGTGCTTCGCGCTATGATTAAAGCAGGCAAAACTATACAAGAACTGGGATATAATGGAACTGACGTCGCAAAAGCGGTAGACCAGGCACAGCATCTAGTAATGCAGTTGTCAAATTTTCATCATAAAGATTCTTTGCAAACGGATTCTCTCAGTGAACTACTAAAATATTCCCTTAATCGCGTGATTTCCAGCAATTATAAAGGTATATACACTGGCTTAAAGCAGCTGGATTACCTTACTAACGGATTTCATCCCGGAACACTAACAATTTTATACGGTAAGTCTGGATGTGGTAAAACAGCCCTAGCTTTACAAATCATGACCTACATGACGCAGAGTAAAAAAATCACCTACGTTACCGATAGCAGCATCAATGAGATAGCTTTAAGAACGATGTGCGCCCTTGCTAAAGTATCATGTTGGAAATTCAAAACAAATCTTATGAAGGATGATGATTGGGACAAAATACAGCAAGCTTTAGCATCCACCAAAACCGATAACATGGGTATATATAATTTTTCAGCATCTTTGATAGAAATAACAAGCCGAGTCAGGGAAATATATAGAACAAATAAGATGGACGTACTTTTTTTAGATTTGCACAATATGTCACATACTGATGAGCCTATATTGACTAAAATTAAAAGACTGGCAGATGAATTAGGTATTCCGATTATCATCATTATGGACAAAATACCAGAAACAATACAATCAGCTGAAGTTAACCTTCGCTTACGTTTAACAAAAAAGGATGAACTCTGTAGACTGGTTATAGAAAAGCATAGCGGAGGCCCAACCGGCAGCCTTGATATGCTTTTTGACAATGAGTTACTTCTTTTTGAAGAAAAAGAAAAGCAGCTCTGCACAAGCAAATTCTGCTGAATGATTATTCATTGTGTTTAGGATTAAAGCATGGTAAAATACATATAATAAAAAACAAGCGCCGTCCTAATAAATTTAAAACTACAAGTAGGTGAAGCTGTGGATCTCAATTCTATTATTAACATAATCGCCGGTCTAGCTCTGTTTGATGCAATAGCTTGTCTCGGATACAACCTTTATATGCTCAAGAAATATTCTGATGGAGCTTGCGGAAAATTTGCCATTGATTTTCTGCCGTGTAGTATGTTAGCTAAAATAGCTGCTATTACGCTGTTATCAATAGTCTGCTATGCCAAGTACATTTACGATCATGATTTCTTTATATCTTTGCTTTTAATAATTGCCGGATTGATAGCTATAGCAGATATGATAGCCTCTAGAATAGAGTTTTTGATTAACGAGTATAAGTAGTTGCATCGAAAAAAAGAACGCTTAGAAACGATTCTACGATACGTTTTAAGCGTTTTTTTATTACTCATATATAATTATATAGCCGTGCCTGTTTTCATGTGTCATAGACACTATTTTACGTTCTATTCTCCAAGCAAGAAAGCCGCTCAGACGAGCGGCTTTCTTGCTTATTAAAACTCTACCTTAATACTACGTTCTAAAGATATTCCAACGTTGCACGAACCAAAAATTTCAATATCGTCATAGTCCTCACCTATACGGATTATCCGATAATTATTTTTTGGTTCTTCATCTACTAGCTTGTCAAAGAATTTATCTAAAAATTCGACATCGGCGTATTCGTGAACATACCATTTTCTGTTTAGCCACTTCAATGCTATCCAATTGTTTGCTGGAGATTTTTTTATAACAGCAAATTTCATCAAGCCTATTACATCATGCTTTAATTTTCTATCCGATATAGCATGGATTGACTTCAGCAAATCAATATATTTTTCTTTACGCATCACAACCGCTATATCACTATAATATGCCATAATACCTCCTGTATGAGTAGTATTTGTTTCGCCCTACTCGGCGATAATTTTTATTTGCTTTTCGCACATATCAAGTGATTGCGATTAGCCTAAAGGCAAGGCTGCGCAGCACCTGCTTGCAGGTCTGCCTTG
>CAVCLW010000056.1:0-14676 GCA_963603005.1 Escherichia coli
ATCTCATTTCTTTGAAAAGAAACTCGATAGCGCTCCACGGGCTAAAGCCACATAAGCAAAAAGACGTTGCGTGCTTTTTCAAGCACACAACGTCTTATTTTTTATTCTATTAAATCAAAGCTGAGCCTTCATTAATTTCTTATATACCTCAACGCCGGGCTGGTCAAATGCATCCACATCCGCCAGCTCGCCCTCATAGGCAATCGTCAGCATCAAAAAGTACATCAGCTGGCCAAGATAATACTCATTCAGCTTCGGCAGCGTAAAGCGCGCATTGTAACGGTTATCACCCGTCAGCGCCGCTTCATTGGCATTCAGCGCCGCTTTAAGAGCCTTCGCCATATCCATTCCCTCGTACTTATCAAAGAACGGTACATCGGCAAAGGGATTATGCAAAACTGCCTCAACCTCAGGATTGGCAACCTCCAGGAACTGCACCACCTTATTCAGACGACCGTCCTGATGCTGCTGTGTCTGCGCATGCATATCCGTTGTGCCGACAGCAACAATCGGCGTTCTGCCGTAGTAAACAGTTGCACCCTCACGATTGCAGCGCTTGCCAAGCGATTCCGCCAGCAGCTGCACATACCATTCGCTCAAGGATTTCAGGCGCATGCTGTACGGCATGAACACTTCAATATCACGTCCGCGCTCATAAGCCATGAATTTCAGCAAAGCGTTGAGCAGCGCAGGATTCTCCGCAAGCTCCGCCTGCTGGCAATAGATATCCATATCACGCGCACCGCGCAAAAACTCCTCGATATCACCGCCCAAGGCAGCCATCGTTACGAGTCCCGGGTCAGTCATAATGCAGAAGCGTCCGCCGATGCCTTCCTTAATATCAAAGCGCTCCCAGCCAAATTTTTCCGCCAGCTGCAAAAGCGGCGCATTTTCCACCGGAGCCTTTAAATCAGTAACTACCGTGCAGTCAAGGTCGATATCTGCGTTTTGAGACAGATTAGTATAGAAATACGTAAAGGCAGAAATTGTTTCCAGCGTAGTACCGGATTTAGAAATCGGCACCAGCATAATCTTTAGCTTCTTGCCTTCTTGCGCACTTACTCCAGCCATACGGCGCATCTTGAACAGCAAGCTGTTGCAGTCCACCGGATCAAGATTATTGCCGGAAAAATAAATGCAGGGCTGGCCTTGGCGCAGTGTTGCACTGGTATTCCAATGATAACCGCCAAAGGCATCAAACAGCACCTTGTTGCCCAAGTAGGAGCCGCCAACGCCCAAAAATATTACGACATCTTTACTGCGCAAATGCTTGCTGTAGCGCATCAGCTTAATAATCGACTGCTCCGTATTGGGGTTGCCGTCAGCAATATATGGCATGCGTGGAAAGTAAACATGCTCAGGCGCGCCGTCCTTAGATAAATGCTTCTTGGCAAAGCCGCTGCGGCGCAGCTCGCACACAGCCTTCTCGGCTGCCGCTCCCTGCTGCTGCAGTGCCTGCTCCACTTCCTGCGCTTGCAGTCTGCCCGCTCCAACCATATTGCTGAAGTCAAAAACAATACCACTGAGCATAACAATTTTATATTCCAAAATATACACTCCCAAATATTAGTTGCACCTATAATATGCTATTATAACATATTCATACAGCAAATTCCATAGACTATAAGAGCAAGTAATATTTTATCGCAAACAAGACTGAAGCTTTATTTTACCTCTACCAGCTCAATATGGAAGTTCAGTTCCTTGCCGGCCATTTCATGGTTAGCGTCAAAGGTAATGTTAGTCTCGTCCTTTTCGGTTACCAGTACAGGAACAGGCTGACCGAATTGGTTCTGCAGGTAAACTCTCTGGCCAACGGTCAGATTTTCGGAACCAGGCAGTTGGGCAATCGGCATGGTGAAGATAGCCTTCGGGTCAGCCTCGCCATATGCTTCTGCCGGCAGCAGATGGATGTCAACCTCAGCGCCAACCTCCAGGTCTGCAACAGCTGCATCAAAGCCTTTAATCATCTGGCCTGCGCCGCAAACAAATTCCAACGGCTCGCCACGGTCATAAGAAGAATCAAATTGCTTGCCGTCATTAAAGGTACCTTTATAGTGTACACGACAGGTTTTTCCTACATTACGTCCGGTTAATTCATTGCTCATTATTAAATCACCTCATAAAAATATTTGATATAAAGCCTGTATAAGCGTATATCAGTCACAATTATGTATATTATACTATAAATTTCGCCTTATTTCACCTCAAAAAAACGGCAGCCGGTTAAATTCCGACTGCCATAATTATCTCAGACTCTGCGCATCAGCGCTTCTATTCACCCTCCTGCAGAAAGATACTGCCTCATCAGCCCCTTAAAGCCCTGCTTTTTGAAGTCCTTCAACGGCAAAAATTCAATCTCAACACTGTGATTAGCATATTCAGACCTCATTTCATTGAACTCTTCCACAGTCATATCTGTTTCCTGCGAAGCATCTGCCTCACTTCTGCAGGTCATATTGCGGTAAACGCCAAGGCCGTCATCCTTCGGCCAGGTAAAATAAAGCTCATAGCACCCGAGGTTGCCGTCAGGCTGCAAATGCTCAACAGCAAGCACCTGATGCGAAATGCCGGTGCCGCCTCGTGTCACCAGGTTGTCATTTGCCATAAGCTGCAGGCTGCTGCGGCTCCAGCCCTCCGCAACATATTTCACCCTGCCGTCCGCAAAGGTGTAAATCGCATAAATCTCCTTACCGTAATGCCCCACGCCGCGTTTTTGGCTAATCCAACCGATAAGCAGCTCCGGAACACCGTCGCCGCTGATGTCCTGCAGCGTGTAGCCAAGCTGCTGCAGGGCCGCCTCCCGCTTGGCGAAATCCCGCACCTCACAGATGCCTGTTCTCCCCTGCTCCGGCAGGTTATCACTCGTACCGTCAGCAATAAATTCATAAACGCTGTCTACAACATTTGCATATTCCTGCTCATAGGCCGGCGCTACTTTAGCAGCGGCCTCAGCCTTAGGCAAATCCATCTGCGGTAATACGGCATTTTGCTCTGTGCCGTAACCGGCAAACGCCACCAGAAGCATTGCCAGCCACATGCTCTTAAACAGCTTCCGCTTCATTACGCCACCTCCTGTCAAAAGATGTTTTAGCAAAAATTGCTTTATCCTTTACTTTGCTTAATGAACGTCATGCTCGCAGTAAATAATTTCCGAAATCACCTCTTTAGAATCCAATTTCACATAAAAGCTCTTGTGCAGGAATTTTTGCCCTCTTGCGTTATAGGCATATTTTACCCAACCGATCATATGATGCGTATCCGAAATGCCCACACCCATAGGATCATCCTCCCAGCCATTCATTTTCAGGTAACCGTCTAGGTCAATCTGCCTGTCTGTGTCAAGCTGCTGACCAACGACATAGCCTGCCATGCTGCCATGAAGCTTATTGATTTTCACCTCACTAACTCTGTTTTTTGACGAATCTATATAGAACAGACGCGGTCCGACCTGCAGCTTCTTATCGGCATATGAGATAGTATCATCCGTATTCTGCTCCACAGGCCCCGGGTAATAAGCACCTGAAGCAAAAATTTCCGGATCCATAATCCAATCTGCTTCCAGGGCAGCATTAAAGCGTCCTGCTGCACTGGCAGCTCTCGGGGTTGTATCAAGATATTTGCTTGCCATAAAACCAACATAGCCCTTTTCAGTAGTACCAAGAAGCCATTTGTATTCACTGTTTACTACATCCACAACTCTGCTTACATAAAATTTATCTCCCCTTTGCAGCATGGTGATAACATCACAATCGGTGTTAGGCTGTGTTCTGACATTAACATCGGTTGCGTTGCAATATACCTCCAGCGGCCATCCGGGATAAGACCTGAGCTCGTTGGCTAAATAATCTGTATTAACCTCGGCAAAGGCAGTGTTGGCAAATATTGCCAGACCAAGCGCTGCGCTTAAGAATAATTTCTTTTGCATATCCATCCCTCCTATTCCTGCCATCTGCGTTACGGGCAGTTGTTTTCCTGATTATATTTTAACTTGAAAATAAGCAAAGCGCCCCACCCGAAAGCGTGAATTCGGGTAGGACGAGAAGGAATTTTGGGGGAGGAAGGATATATTCTTATGCCTCATCAAGCTCCTGCAAACGTTTCAGCCATCTTGTAACAGCGCCACTTTTGATAAAGCCTAATAACGCACCATCACAAAAGCGCTCTGCCCTAAGAGAAGCTATCAGTAAAGCCAATATGCATTGAGCATCTAATCCAGAAGCATCGGCTTTCATCATGGAATCATAACCCCATTCTATGCCATTAGCCTGAAGAATTTCTGCATATTTACCCGGTACTATTTCATTACTTTCTTTGGCAAATTTATAGATATCATCTGCCAAGTTATTAACCGCTATAGAATAACTGACGAAAGGAACGTGTATCGGTCTTTCCGAAGAACCATCATTTTCCTTATCACAAATCCATTCTCCAGCATTATCATTTTTTTAAAGGTTGATATATTTTGTCAATGCAGAGTATTTTTCATCACACTTCATCCCTCTTCCAATCTCTCCACACTATCATAACACGAAAATTCATTTTCATTATCTCTATTATACCATAATCCCCCAAAAACGTTCTTCCCCCAAGTGCTATTTTGAACAATTCAGTGTATAATTAAAGCATAAATAATTTTTCAGAAAAGGAGAATCCTCACATGAAATGCTTACTCATTAAAAACGCGGACGTCTACGCTCCGCAACCCCTCGGAATAGTCGACATCCTGATCATCAATGACAAAATCGCCAAAATAGGCCAACAGCTTGCAGCTCCGCAAGGCTTAGACTGCCAAATTCTTGATGCCCAAAAGCGCAAGCTAGTCCCCGGTTATGTTGACCAGCACGTACACATCATCGGCGGCGGCGGCGAATCCGGTCCCTACAGCCGCACGCCGGAAATCAACCTCAGCGAGCTGACGAAGGTTGGCATTACAACCGTAGTAGGCGTTTTGGGTACAGACGGCACCTCCAGACACAACGAAAGCCTGCTGGCGAAGGCCAGAGGCCTGACGCATGAAGGCATCACCGCGTACATGCTCACCGGCTCCTACGAAATCCCCCTGCATAACATGACCGGTGATGTGCGCCGCGACATCATCCTGATTAACGAATGCCTTGGCATCGGCGAGGTTGCCTTATCCGACCACAGAAGCTCGCAGCCTACACGCGAGGAGCTGGAAAAGGTGCTTACGCAGGCTCGCCTGGGCGGTATGCTTTCCGGCAAGGCCGGCATTGTGCAGTTCCACATGGGCGTAGGCAAGCGTGGCATGGATGTCCTGCTGGCGATTGTACGCGAAACAGAAATCCCCGCCCGTCATTTCATCCCCACCCACGTCAACCGTGCTTTCCATCTTTTTGAGCAGGCCAAGGAATTTGCCCGCTTAGGCGGTTATGTGGATATCACCTCCGGCATCAGGGAGCAGGACGGCTTCCCCGCCTGCGTCAAACCCAGTGACGCCATCAAAATTCTTTACGAAGAGGGCGTGCCGATGGACAGAGTCACTATGAGCTCGGATGCCAACGGCTGCATGAGCGTAACGCTTCCAGACGGCAGCCAAAAGCAGCTTGCCGTTTCGCCTGATTCCTTTCAGGAGGAGGTTAAGGATGCTCTGCTTGCAGGCGTTCCCACAGAGGTTGTGGCAAAGGTTGTCAGCAGCAATCCGGCGCAGGCCAACGGTCTGTATCCGCAAAAGGGCTGCCTGCAGGCCGACAGCGATGCCGATCTGATTATTTACAGCAACAGCTATGATGTAGATACCGTAATCGCCAAAGGCCGAATCATGGTTGCAGCATGCGAAGCGCTTGTCAAAGGCACCTTTGAAAAATAAACAGTGTAACGAAAAATCCCCTGCACAAGCCTCTGCTTATGTAGGGGATTAATTTTTTATGATATTTTCGTTATAGCTTGACGCACTCAGGCCGTCGCTTATCTCGCAACAGAAAGCTGCTGCTGCATCAGCGGAATCATTTCCTCGATAGTTTCATATGCCAGCTCATGATTTACATACTGCGGCTGAACGCACTGCAGAATCTGCTTTGCTGCCGTGGTAGTAAAAGGCTTATGCCGGTCAATCGCCGCAATATGGCACCAAATAAGCTCCGAATCACAATTAGCCGGCACCTTGCGTTCAAAGCTGCGCAAATACTTGCCGGAAAGCGAGCAGGAAAGATGCACGCCCTTAATCAGCTCAGCATACGAACCGAGCTTATCCACCGTGCGGCAGACAAAATCCGCTGCCTCCGCCTCCGTGCGCAGACGCGGATTGGTATTCATCAGGTGACCGGTATCCAGCATAATGCCGACGTTTTTGCGCTCAATGCGCTCAAAGAAAAACTTCACCTTGCGCGCATCCGTCAGGCGCAGACCGGGCCACCACAAATTTTCAAACAGCACCGTAACATTGGCAGGAATCTCATCTGCCACAGCATTAAAAACATCTGCCGAAGCAGCCAATACCTCACGGTCATCATAACGGAAATCAAAGGTAAAGATTGTTTCGGTATCAGCCTCCGCCACATGCCATACCAAATACTCCGGCTTCTGCGAAATGGCAGCGCAGATATTACGGCGGATTACAGCCAGCCATTCATCACAGCTCATGGCTGTCTTAAAATATGTCTGGCGTTCGTGGATACTGCGGAATTGCTGCTGCAGGCGTTTAGCCTTTCTCAGCCAGAAATCCATCCAGTACGGCCAATAATTCAAATGTGCGCCAATAGTCAGCTCCTTGTAATCAGGGAATGTTTCCGGATCTCTGTAAACAAACTGTTCAATACCGTCGACCCCCAACTGCTGCACTAAACCGGCTAAGGTCATCCCCTTACGCTTCAGCTCATCTTCATACCAATCAATCGGACAATAGTTAATAAGATGCTTAGTCATTTCTCACCCTTCTTTGCTACATACTGCACACTCTTAACGTAAACCTTGCTTCAACTGTGCTACCGGCAAATAGCTTGAAATTCTTGTTTCTTGTTTCATAAAAAAACTGCGGCGGTAACGCTGCAGTCATAATTTAGCTCACGCAAGCAGCACTACTGAAATACTAAAGATGGTTTTGCCATCCTTCCTTTCACCTGTACATCGCAAGCTTGCGGAAAAGCTTTTGGGCATAGGCACTCTGACTAAGTTCATTGCCAGACAGCATCTTGTGAGGATATACGCTGCCAGGCTCACATTACAGTTGCGGTACAGTACCAGATTCGCACTGGTTTTCCTTCTGCTCAAAGCATATTAAGTTTTTATTGTCTTGCTTTCTTTATCTGCCGAAAGCTGTGTAATAGTAATATCTACTATTTATAGTATAATTAGTATATCATCAATCAAAAATTTTGGCAAGAAAGATATGAAAATTTTTCCGTATCCATACTGCAGAATAATAAACTCCCGCAAGCACGATGCTTTCGGGAGTTTGTTGTTGAATATGCGCCATGACGCAGAAAAGGCTTTAGCGACAGTTTTAATAAAACAGGACTTTAGCGACAGACTGTAATTGGTACAAGTGCAGGAAGCCCATTACTGCACGCAAACTCATCCGCCTGCACGCGGAACACATCCGCCAGCAGCTTAGACGTAACAATTTCTTTAGGCTCACCGCTGACTACCAGGCGTCCCGCCTTGATAACGGCAACATAATCAGCGTACTGAATGGCATGGTTCAAATCATGAATAACCATAACCACAGTCAGTCCCAGCTCCTTGTTGAGCTTATCAAGCAGCTGCATAACCTCCAGCTGGTGACAGATATCAAGATAGGTCGTAGGCTCATCGAGCAGCAGTACCTGCGGTCTTTGCGCAAGCGCCATCGCTATCCAGGCGCGTTGACGCTCGCCGCCGCTCAGCGTGTGCAGAAGGCGGTGGCTCATCGACGTCATATTGGTCTGCTCCAATGCCCAGGCGACGTGCTGTGCATCATCCTTATCCCCGCGCCCTAAAAAGCTGCGATGCGGGAAGCGTCCCATTTCAACCAAATCCTGCACCGTCAAATCCGTAGGCGCAACCGGTGACTGCGTCAAAATTGCCAGGCAGCGGGCAAACTCGCGGTGCGACAGGCTATGGATATCCTTGCCCAGGAAGCTGATGCTGCCCTTGGCGCACGGCAAGATACGGGCAATAGCCTTCAGCGTTGTACTTTTACCGCAGCCGTTGGGGCCGATGATAGCGGTAATCTTGCCCTCTGGAATTGCCAGCGATAAATCATGGATGATTGTTTTTTTGTTAATTGCTATATCAATATGCGTTGCCTCTAAAACAGCTTTAAAGGGCGCTGCATTATTTTGTGTCATCAGATTTCCCTCCTTAACAGGAATAAGAAGAAGGGCGCGCCCAAAAAGGCCATAATAATACCAACAGGCAGTTCAATCGGCGCAAAAATTACACGCGCAAAGGTATCACTGAGCGTAACAATGGCAATGCCCAAAAATGCGGAGGCAGGCAGCAGAAAGCGGTAGTCGCTGCCTATCAGCAGTCGCGCCGCATGCGGCACCACAAGGCCGACAAAGCCCAGCAGGCCGACAACGCTAACAGCGCTGGCTGCGAGCAAAGCCGCAATAGCCGTAAGAATAATGCGCGTTACCTCAACATTGACGCCAAGACCGCGCGCCATCTCATCACCCAGCTGCAGGATATTCAGATAAGCGGCGCTGGCAAGTGCCAGAATCAGACCGATAACAGCATACGGCAGAATAATATTTACATGCGGCCAGCTGCGTGCGGCAAGACCGCCTACCATCCACATTAAAGCGCCATGCACTCTGTCGCTGTAAAAAATCATCAGGCCGCTGATACCTGCACCCAAAAAGGCAGATACCGCAACACCGGCAAGAATAATACGCACCGGCTTAATGCCGTTTTTCCACGCTAAAATATAAATGCAGACAGCAGCCAACATCGCACCGATGAAGGCAACAGGCGTAATCAGATATTCCATCGCCGGGAACAAAATCATGATTACAACACCTGCCAGACCGGCGCCGGAGCTGATGCCGATAATATGCGGGTCTGCCAACGGATTACGCATAATCGCCTGCAGAATTGCACCGGAAAGCGACAGGTTGATGCCGACCAAGGCACCGACGATAGTGCGCGGCATACGGATGTTCCAGATAATCTGACTGCGCGGATCATTACCGGGATTAAGCAGAATATCGGTAATCTCCTTGATGCTGATAATGCTGGAGCCTTTTGTTAAGCTCAAAAAGCTGCCCAATACTGCCAAGAACAAAAATATCACAAGAATAGTAATACGCCATTTAGTACGGCCGATACCAAAATGCTCCGTCTGCTCTGCAGACTGCTTATTTTCCATTAGTAAAGACCTCCGGATAAACCTGCTGTGCCATAAACTTTACAGCCTCAGGATAGCGCAGGCCTGGGTTAATCAAGAACAGTTTTTCCGGCAGCACATATACTCTGCCTGCTTTTACAGCCGGCAGACTGTTCCATGCGGGGTTATTTTTAAAGTCGGTGCGCAGACGGTTTTCAATTTCCTCAGGCTTGCCCATAGAGGTAATAAAGATAATTTCCGGGTTCTGCTCAACCAGTGTTTCCATGCTGTAAGGAGTTTTATTTGATTTTCCCTTGAGCGCTGCAGCAGCAACGTTTTCAAAGCCCAGGATATCGCTTACACAGCCGGCAATGCTGTGCGAGCCTTCTACCGTAACGGCGCTGGCTGTTGCATGCATGATAACGATGCGTTTCTTTTCCTTAGGAAGCTTACCGGTAACGGCGGCAACCTGTTTATCCAACAGCTCATTTTCCTTTTGGGCCTTATCCTGCGTACCATAAATATCGCCCAAGGTTTTGATGGTACCCTTTACATCCTCAAAGGTTTGGGTATCAAACTCCACTACGTTGATTTTGTTGGATTGCAGCATCGGGATAAATTTATCATGCTGATTTTTGCTGGCCAGAACCAGATCAGGCTTCAGGCCCACAAGCGCTTCCATATTAATATTGTAGACCATGCCTACCTCCGGCACAGACTTCATAGATTCGGGAATCTTACCTACCTTGGAGCTGGCGCGACCGACTACGGTGCCGCCGACAGCCTCAATCATACTCAAATATGAAGGGCTGAGGCTTACAACTCTTTCAGGCTTTTTGGCAAGCGAAACCTGTCTGCCCGCAGCATCGGTAAGCTGCAGATAAGCCTTGTCACCGCCAGTCTGCGTTCCTACACCGCCGCAACCGGCAGCAAGCAGCATAGCCGCACATAATAAACCACAAGCAATTTTTTTCAAGAACATGTTAATCACCTCATACTCAACTTACATTGCCCAAGTCCCAAGCTTTGGCAATATATATAACTCTCTGATAAAAAAAGCTTAATAATATCGCCCTCATAATAGCACAAATCAGAAGTGTAGTCAATGAAAGTTGCTAAGAAGCGCACATAATAGTATAATAAAATAATAAGCTTGTTATAACAAAGGAGTAGAAATATTATGGAAATCAATGCAATGATTAACCGCATAAATGCATTAGCCAAAAAGAAGAAAACCTCCGGCCTGACCCCGGAGGAGCTGGCAGAGCAAAAGGAGCTGTACAAGGAATATCTGGCAAACATCCGCAGCCAGCTGAAGGCACAGCTCGATAACATCGAAGTAGTCGACGAGCTGCCGGATAAAAAACAGCTGCACTGATGGCTGCTATCCTGTCGCCATCCATGCTGGCCTACGAGGATGATTTTCTGCTGATTATCGATAAGCCTGCAGGCATGCTGGTGCACCCCACTGTCAGCGAGCGCGGTACTACGCTCTACGATTACGTCAAAGCATATTATGAAGCCAACGGTATTACCGCCGGTATACATCCCGTATCGCGTCTGGATCGCAACACCTCCGGCCTGGTTATTTTCGCCAAGGAGCCTGTTGTACAGCACTGGCTGAGCCAGCAGCAGGTTGAAAAGGAATATCTGGCGCTGGCCTGCGGACGCTTTGAACACAGCGAAGGTATTATCGAAGCGCCTATCGCCCGCAAGGAAGGCAGTATCATCGAACGCTGCGTTGATTACGAACGCGGCAAATACGCCAAAACAGCCTACGAGGTTTTGGCAGCCTACAGCAGCTGCACGCTGCTCAAGGTTCGTCTTTTTACCGGACGCACGCACCAGATACGCGTACACCTTGCTTCCATCGGCCATCCGCTCGTAAACGACAATCTTTACGGCACTCCCGGCCCCCAGGCGCGCCATGCGCTGCATGCCTATCGTCTGGCCTTTAAGCATCCCGTAAGCGATGTATTTTTAGAAGTTACCCGCGCTTTGCCGGAGGATTTACAGAAACTTCTGTACTAAATAAGCAGAGCATGATATAATTAGTGTATACTAATGTAAAGACAGAGTAGCTGTAAGGCTACCCTGAATAAGGAGGAATAGACAAATGCCCTTAGTTACATCTACTGAAATGTTCAAAAAAGCTTACGAAGGCCACTATGCTGTTGGTGCCTTCAACGTCAACAACATGGAAATCATCCAAGGTATCGTTGCTGCAGCACAACAGGAAAAATCCCCGCTGATTCTGCAGGTAAGTGCCGGCGCCCGCAAATACGCTAACCACATCTACCTGATGAAGCTGGTTGAAGCAGCAATCGAAGACACCGGTCTGCCTATCTGCCTGCATCTGGACCACGGCGAAGATTTTGACATCTGCAAAGCCTGCGTCGACGGCGGCTTCACCTCCGTTATGATTGACGGCAGCAAGCATCCTTTTGAAGAAAACATCGAAATGACTCGTCGTGTTGTTGAATATGCACACGAAAGAGGCGTTGTAGTTGAGGCAGAGCTTGGCCGACTGGCAGGCGTTGAAGACGCTGTTAAGGTTAACACCAAGGATGCTACCTACACCGATCCCGATCAGGCTGTAGAATTCGTTGAACGCACCGGCTGCGACAGCCTGGCAATCGCTATCGGCACCAGTCACGGCGCTTACAAATTCAAAGGCAAACCGGAACTGGACTTCGCACGTCTGGAAAAAATCACCAACTTGCTGCCTGGTTATCCTCTGGTTCTGCACGGTGCTTCCACCGTTATCCCGTCCTTTGTTGAAGAATGCAACAAGTACGGCGGCAAGCTGGACGGCGCTCAAGGCGTACCTGAAGACATGCTGCTGCAAGCAGGCAAATTCGGCGTTTGCAAAATCAACATCGATACCGACCTGCGCCTGGCAATGACCGCTTCCATCCGTAAGCACCTGGTAGAAAACCCCGGCGACTTCGATCCTCGCCAATACCTGAAACCTGCTCGTCAGGCTATCCAAGACATGGTAGCTCACAAAATGCGTGACGTACTCAACAGCAGCAACAGACTGTAAGCTATAACGATTTAAAAACTAAAATGCACCATTCCCTACTGTCAAGGAATGGTGCATTTTTTATTTACGCAAAGCGTATATCATTTTTTCTTACAAATCCTTCAGGATATCGTCCATATATTTATGCAGCTTTTCCAGCTTCTTGCGTACCATAACCGCCTTGTCCGGGTTACGAGCCACAATCTGCTCGATTTTGCTGCGCTGCAGCAGATAATCGTGTTCCATGCCACGCATGTAAGCACGCAGGTCGATAGCAGCAGGCTCAACCTGAACCATTTCGGATTCGTGCATCTGCCACTCGGTACCATGGATTTCGGCGCAGTCACCGAAGTGCGGGATGTAGGTTGCCGTGCCCAGATTGCGTCCCAAAGAATCTGCCAGCTCCATGGCTGCATCAAGCTCGCCATGCGTAACGAAAAAGGCCTTAGGCACCTCCTTCATGCTGCTGTACCAGGCTAAAAGCTGCTGCTTATCCGCATGGGCGGAAAAGCCCTTCATATTGTAAATTTTGGCGTTAACTCTGATGTCCTCGCCCATAATCTTAATGCGTTTAATACCTTCTATCAGCCTGCGTCCGATCGTGCCCTCCGCCTGATAGCCGGCAAATACTATGCTGCTATCCTCGCGCCACAGATTATGCTTCAGGTGATGCAGGATACGACCGGCGTCTGCCATGCCGCTGGCCGAAATAACAATCTTGCTGCCAGGAATTTCGTTAATCGCCATAGATTCCTGCACCGTTGCGGTAAAGCGCAAGTTATGCATAGACACCAACCTGCGTCCCTGCATTGCGTAAAGTGCCCGCGCTTCCTCATCATATTCCTCGGGATTCGTCATAGTAATCTGCGTAGCTCTGTTGGCCATAGGACTATCTACATAAATCGGAATCTCCGGAATTTTGCCTTCCGCCTGCAGCTTTTGGAAATAGTACAGCAGTACCTGCGTACGCCCTACAGCAAACGCAGGAATAATAACGTTACCGCCACGCTCGACAGTATCGTTGATAATATTCGCAAGCTCGCCCTCTTTATCGTAAGCTTCATGGATGCGGTTGCCGTAGGTGGATTCCGTAATAATAAAATCCGCACCGCCTGCTGCCGCCGGGTCCTCAATAATCGGCTGATTCGGCTGACCGATATCGCCGGTAAAAATCAAGCGTATCTTTTTATCGCCTTCGTTAACAGACATCTCTACGAAAGCAGAGCCAAGAATGTGTCCCGCAACGCGGAAGGTTACGGTAACACCGGGAACAACATTAAACGCTTCGCCAAAGCTGCGCAGCTTGAACAAATGCAAGGCTCTGGCAGCATCATCAACCGTAAACAGCGGCTCAACAATCTTTTTGCCGGCACGCATACCTTTGCGGTTGGCGTATTCCGCCTCACCCTCCTGAATGTGCGCACTGTCCGGCAGCAGAATCGAGCACAGCTCCTCCGTCGATTTAGTGCAATAGATGGGGCCGCGGAATCCTTCCTTGACCAGCTTCGGCAACAGACCGCTGTGGTCAACATGGGCGTGCGTCAATACAACAGCCTCAATCTCTCCCGGATGAAACAAAAATTCCTTTTCGTTCAGCGCTTTTATCAGCTTGGAGCCTTGGAACATGCCGCAGTCTACCAAAAACTTGTGTCCGCCTACCTCCAGCAGATAGCAGGAACCGGTAACGGTGCGCGTTGCACCTAAAAAAGTTATTTTCATCGCAAAGCCTCCATTCTGCAAGTAGTATTTTCAGTTATATTTTATAATTCTACAAAACGAAGGTAAAATCCTTTTTATGGGGAAAAATAGTGAGGATGAGAAGAAGCAGACTCTGAGTTTTCGCTCAAAATCTGCTTGTCTGTTGTTTAGTTATTAGGCTTCAAATCTTGGCATATTAAAGACCTCTATTAAGGTCATTCATAAAGCCACACTTGCAATCAGCCCCATAGCAACTTCCTTCTTCCCATACGTGAACAAGTTCATTGCAAATAGGGCAACGAGTATTAGTTTCTTTTTTAACAAATGCATCATAGTATGCCTTTTCTAATAATTCAAAACGCAACTTTTCCTCTTTGGTTTCAAAATCCATACAAAACCCTCCTTACAGCCAGTTGTTTAATTATAAAGAAACACATTTACCTTTAAAGTCCTCTAACAGTATTATTCATAAATCCGCATTCGCATTTTGCTCCGTACGAATTGCCTACCTCATAAACCTCTACTATTTTTTTGCATTTTGGACACCTAACAGTCATCTTTTTATGCAAGAAGTAATCAGGGTATGCTTTATCCAACAATTCAAATTTAATAGTTTTTAAATCTTTTTCAACTTCCGTCAATTCTCTGATACCTCCATATCATGAGCCTCCACCCTATATTGTTA
>CAVCLW010000057.1:0-13580 GCA_963603005.1 Escherichia coli
TGACGGTAAAATTCCACTGGTTTTTCTGTTTAAGGTTGGGTTTTGTCCCAGCCTCTATTTGCTTTATGGCTTATTCTTCTTCAGCAATTTTGCCTTTGAGGTCATGGTCGGTCATTGCGCAAACGCAGGAGTCGGACCAAACGTTTTCTGCGGTCTCAACCATATCGATGATGGTGTAAATCGGCAGGATGATACCCATGATACCGATAGGAGCGCCGATACCGCTCATCAGGGACAGGGTGAGGAAGTAGCAGCCCATCGGTACGCCTGCGTTACCAACAGCAGCCAGTACGGATACCAGCAGCCAGGTAAGCATGGTGGTCATGGACAGCTCGAAGCCTGCGTTCTGCATTACAAAAATGGAAGTAATCAAGATGAAGGCAGCGCAGCCGTTCATGTTGATGGTGGTGCAGATAGGCAGTACAAAGCGGGAAACAGCTTTGTTAACCTTCATGTTTTGTTCAGCGGACGCCATAGTTACAGGCAGGGTGCCTGCGGAGCTCTTGGTGAACAGTGCAACGGCAACTGCCGGGGACATTTTCTTGAATACATCAATCGGGTTCAGGCCTCTTGCAAGCAGGAAGATAGGCAGAACGATGAAGAACTGAACACAGTTGCTGGCCATGATAACCAGAGTATATTTGCCCAGAGCGCCAACGATTACGCCGGCTTCAATCTGTGCGGAAAGCTGACCTGCGAATGCCAAAATACCGAGAGGCAGTACGAACAGCAACGCTTTAATAAGAGTGAACAGCAGCTCTTGGAAGCCTAATACTGCTTTCAGCAGAGCTTCTCTGTTTTCGGTTTTAGGCATAAATGCCAGACCTAAACCCATAGCAGCAGCAATCAGCATTACGGAAAGCACGTTGCCTGCGAGGAACGGCTGCAGCATGTTGTTAGGAATAACATTTAAAATGTGGTCATAGTAGCTTAACTTGCCAAGATTTTGCGGTACATTGGACATGCCGCTGCCAACAATTTCTGCCGGCAGGTTGCCGGGAGCTACCCAAAGGTAAATAGCAAGACCGATGCCTGCTGCACAAACTGTAGTCAAAAAGGTGTAAACTACGGCGTGAGCAAAAATTTGGCCGGTTTCTTTTTTGCTTCCCAAAGCAGCCAATGTAGTAATTACGGCTAAAGCGATGGTCGGTACGGCGATAAATTGGAAGAGGCGTGTATAAACGGTAGCGATGAAATTGAATAATTCATTCAGGGGTTTGATTCCCATATAACCGAGAATGGCACCGACTACCAATGCGCCCATCCATAGAATAAATTGACTTTTGTTGTTTTGTGATTTGTTTTGATTTATCACTTTTTGTGCTAAATCCTTCACATCTGCATTTTGCTGCATTATATCCCTCCTAAAATAGGTGCTGTCAGATTTTTTAGAATTTCTGTCAGCTAATACTCCCTAGGTAGCCTTGCGACATACCTAAAAAATATTATAGCATTTTCTGAAAGATTTGTAAATTTCAATTTAGCAGTCATTAATGATATTTGAATATGGGATGTTTGTGTTTAGGCTTACTGTTATTTATTGCAGCAAAGCACGTTTTAAGAGCAGTAGGATGTATACTTAGGTCAGAACAAGACGTTATGACGCTGAAATAGCATTTTCATTGCATTTTCATGCCGTTTATGGTAATCTATAATATATTAAAAACGTATAATTTTTTACATAACTGCTATATAAGCAGCATGTTTATTTTTGAAGGAGAGTGAAGGATTGATGCAAAACAATGCACAAGAAATGGTGCTCGTAATTGACTTCGGCGGGCAGTATAACCAGTTAATCGCAAGACGCGTACGTGAAAGCGGTGTGTACTGCGAAATCGTATCCTATAAGCATAGCCTGGAAGCAATTAAGGCTAAAAATCCTAAGGGAATTATTTTTACCGGCGGTCCTAACAGCGCTTATCTGGAGGATTCTCCTACTATTGATCCGGAAATCTATACCTGGGGCGTACCTGTTCTGGGCATTTGCTACGGCAGCCAGCTGATGATGCATATGCTCGGCGGTCATGTATGCGTAGCTCCCGAGCGCGAATACGGCAAAACCGTTGTTGATCTCGACACTACCAGCCCGATGTTCGCCGGCCTTTCCAAGAAGAATGTTTGCTGGATGAGCCATAACGATTATATCGAAACCGCAGCTCCCGGCTTCAAGATTGTTGCCAGCACCCCGAACTGCCCGGTTGCTGCTGCTGAGGATGAAGCACGTAAATTGTATTGCGTACAATTCCATCCCGAGGTTCTGCATACCGAAAACGGCACAAAGATGCTGAGCAATTTTGTTTACAATGTTTGTGGCTGTGCAGGAACCTGGAAAATGGATTCTTTCGTAGAGCAGACTGTTGCTGAGCTGAAAGAAAGAATCGGCGACGGCAAGGTGCTGTGTGCGCTTTCCGGCGGTGTTGACTCCAGCGTTTGTGCCGCTATGCTGGCTAAGGCTATCGGCAAGCAGCTGACCTGCGTATTTGTAGACCACGGTCTCTTGCGCAAAAACGAGCGTGAAGAGGTTTGCGCTGTTTTCGGTGAAGGCGGTCAGTTCGATATCAACTTCATCTGCGTTGACGCACGCGAACGCTTCTACAGCAAGCTGGCAGGCGTAACTGCTCCGGAAGGAAAACGTAAAATCATCGGCGAAGAATTTATTCGCGTATTTGAAGAAGAAGCTAAGAAAATCGGTGCTGTTGACTATCTGGCACAGGGCACTATTTATCCTGACGTTGTAGAAAGCGGCCTCGGCGGTGAATCTGCAACCATTAAGAGCCATCATAATGTTGGCGGTCTGCCTGACTTTGTTGATTTCAAGGAAATCGTTGAGCCTCTGCGTGACCTGTTCAAGGACGAGGTTCGTCAATCCGGCCGTGAGCTGGGACTGCCTGAAAATCTGGTAGCACGTCAGCCGTTCCCGGGACCCGGTCTGGCAATCCGCATCATCGGCGATGTAACTCCGGAAAAGGTTGCTATCGTACAGGATGCAGATGCAATTTATCGCGAAGAGGTAGACAAGCTGCCGATGAGCGAGCGTCCGAGCCAGTACTTTGCAGCTCTGACCAATATGCGCAGCGTTGGCGTTATGGGAGACGAGCGTACCTATGATTATGCTATCGCTCTGCGTGCGGTAACTACTACCGACTTCATGACTGCAGAAGTAACCATGTTGCCGCCGGCAACTATTACTACTGCGGCTAATCGTATCGTTAATGAGGTTAAGCACATCAACCGCGTACTCTTTGACTATACCACTAAACCGCCTGCTACTATTGAGTTCGAATAATTTCTGAGGCCTGAAAAAGCCCGGAATGACTGGGTTTTCTAATGTTTGATGCCCTCTGTGGCAACGAAATGGCAACATTTTTTCATTATTCATAAAAATAGAGCTAACTGATTTTGATTAGTCAGTTAGCTCTATTTTTCTTTTTATGGTAGATTGTATAATGAAGTTGCATACCTAAGTGAGTAAAAAGAGAATAAAAAAATCCATAGCGTTCTTCCTTGTGTTAGAATTAAGTTACCACACCAAACCTAAAGTTGAGGAATCTTGAAAAAGACAATAAAACTCTAGTATATTACGCTCATCCGTACTCTTCTTGGGAGAAAGGCAGCAACGAAAGGCATAACCTTCTGGTAAGGCGTTTTATAGGCAAGGGAGAGCGAATTAGTGACTATGTCATAGATGTAATAGCACGAATAGAAGACTGGTGTAATAACCTTCCACGTAAGATTCTGAGATATAAAACCCCTGATGAGTTGTTTGAGGCTAAACTGGATGAAATTTATTCTGCTTGATTAGGAAAATGTGCAACTTGTTCTTGCAATTTACGAATGAAAATTTTATCCTGTGAGTTCAACATTGACACCGCCTGCGTGGAGCTGCGGCTGTCGGACGGCATGATGATCTCCATCGACTGCACCGCCGTGGAGAACAGGGTTGCCGATAATATGTATCAACGTTCAGAGCTTGACTGGCTGATCTACAATGCGCCGTTGGAGTATGCCGACTTAATACTCAACGGCGATCCGGAGAAGTATCTGAAAGCAGTCACGCAGTATAAGCAGATGGATAGCTAAATGACAAAGCAGCCCGTGGGAGTTTCACAGCTCCTGCGGGCTGTTCATAAAAAAGTCACATATATTTCCTGACAATGGTATTGCAACTGTTCGAGATTTGGAATAAAATATTACCATACCATATACGGAGGTATGATTATGGAATTTATGTCTGCAAGAGAAGCTGCTGATAAATGGGGAATCTCGCAAAGACGAGTTGCCGTTCTCTGCTCTGAAAGCAGAATTGACAATGCTACAATGGTTGGCAATATGTGGATTATTCCCTCAACCGCTGAAAAACCTATTGACGCAAGAAGTGTTCGTTACTCAAAAAGTGACGGAAAGAAAGTTAAGCCTTTTTTGAAATGGGCTGGCGGCAAGGGACAGTTGCTCTCGGAAATTGAAAAATACTATCCCTTTGAATCTGGAAAGATTACTAAGTATGCCGAGCCTTTCGTTGGCGGCGGTGCTGTTCTCTTTGATATTTTAAGTAAATACGATCTCAAAGCTATCTATATCAGCGATATAAATGCCGAGCTTATCAACACATATCGCATTATTCGTGATGATATTGACGAGCTGATTGATATGCTGACGGTTATGCAAAGTGAATTTTTTCCGATGGATACCGAGAACCGCAAGGTGTATTATTTGGCAAAGAGAGAGCGTTTCAATGATTTGAAGGTAAACGGAAACGAGAACATCAACATTGAAAAAGCCGCATTTATGATTTTCCTTAACAAGACCTGCTTCAACGGTTTGTTCCGTGTCAACAAAAAGGGCTTGTTTAATGTTCCTATGGGTTCTTATAAGAATCCTATGATATGTGATGAAGAAAATCTGCGTGCTGTATCTGAAAAGCTCCAAAGCGTAACAATCGTATGCGGAGATTACAGAGAATCTGCCGATTTTATTGATGCGAACACTTTTGTGTATTTTGATCCGCCCTATCGTCCTATCACCGATACTGCAAGCTTCACGGCATATACAGAAAATCTGTTTAATGACGAGGAACAAATCGAGCTTGCAAAATTTGTTGACGATATGCACCGCAAGGGCGCCAAGGTCGTTATCAGCAACTCTGACCCGAAGAACTCTAACACAGAGGACGATTTCTTTGACAACATCTATTCCTCTCATAAAATCAAACGTGTTGAAGCTACCCGTATGATTAACTGCAACAGTGAAGCGAGAGGTAAGATCAAAGAGCTATTAATATCTAATTTCTAAGGAGGATTGTATTATGATTTGCAAAAAAGAACATCGTTATTTGAAGGAGTATGATGGACTTCCAGACGCACAGGATAATCAGTATGGTGATAGGCACATTTGCGCTGGATGCGCGTACGAAGAAGGATTACATGATGGGTTAGCCGGAAATACTCCTCAAACAGATCTATCTCATTTACCATTCAGCCAAGCAGGAACTGTTCGTCATAAGGATGCTAAAGCTGCATATGACGCAGGATATGCCGAAGGGCGAAAAAGAAGTTCTTGATCGGAGGAATTTGCCAAATGCGAGATTTTGATTCCTGGTTAGCCGGTTTCCGTGATAGTATCGCAGATTACAGTTATTACATTGATTTTGATAAAGTTCATCGCAATGTCGATGGCATAAAAGTGGAGCTGAATATCCTCAATTCTCTTATTGGTTCTAAAAACGTCAAGGAGGACTTCAAGGCTCTTATCAAGAAGTATCCCGAAGTTTTGAAATGTATTCCTCTGCTTTTGGCAGTAAGAGCGAATGAGATTTATTGCCAGGACGAGAACGGCGGATATCTGTATCAGTTTGATTTTGGTAAATATCCTCCGAATAGCTATACTCACTATGAACGCTATTCCTATTTTATGGAGCATACAGGTCTATTTGATTTGCTGTCAAACCACATCATAAACAACCTCGTTGATTACGCCACCGGTGTTGAAACAGGTCTTGATTCCAACGGTCGTAAAAATCGTGGTGGCCATTTGATGGAAGATTTGGTGGAGAGCTTTATCAAAAAAGCGGGGTTTGTAAAGGGCGTGAACTACTTCAAAGAGATGTACATACATCAAATTACCGACAAATGGGGTATCGACCTTTCCGCCATTTCTAATCAAGGCAAGATGGAGAAGCGTTTTGACTTCGTTGTGAAAACGCCCACTATGATTTATGGCATTGAAACCAATTTCTATGGCAGCGGTGGAAGCAAACTCAACGAAACTGCCCGCAGCTATAAAACTCTTGCTACAGAAGCTGATACGATTGATGGCTTCACTTTTGTTTGGTTTACTGACGGTAAAGGCTGGACAAGCGCTCGCCATAATCTTGAAGAAACCTTTGATGTGATGGACAATATCTATAGCATCAAGGACTTGGAAGCTGGCATTATCGCAGAGGTTTTCAAATAATGGCAAAGAAAATTACAAAATGGGAGCCGGAAGACTTTGAGCTGGAAATGACTACACACTGGTCGTTTCCGAAACGTGGCGATTGGGCAACTCACGATGCTAAATGGCGTGGAAATTGGTCACCGTACATCCCTCGAAATATTATTCTTAGATACTCCCAAGAGGGAGATTTGATACTTGATCAGTTTGCGGGCGGTGGGACAACCCTTGTTGAAGCGAAATTGCTCCGCAGAAATATTATTGGTGTTGATGTCAACGATGTAGCTCTTAACAGATGCAAAGAAAAGGTTGATTTTGAACACGAAGGGGCTAACGGCAAGGTTTATATCCATAAGGGCGACGCACGTCATTTGGATTTTGTCCCCGATAACAGCATTGACCTTATCTGTACGCATCCGCCGTATGCTGATATTATTCAGTATAGCGAGGATATTCCCGAAGATTTGTCGCTTTTGAAAGTAAAAGATTTCATTGAAGAAATGAAATTGGTTGCATCGGAAAGCTACCGTGTACTTAAAAAGGACAAGTTCTGTGCTGTTCTAATGGGCGATACCCGTCAAAAAGGTCATATGATTCCTATGTCTTTTGAGGTTATGCGTGTCTTTGAAGATGCCGGATTCAAGTTGAAAGAACTGATAATCAAGGAACAGCACAACTGCAAAGCTACGGGATATTGGAAGACAAACAGCGTGAAATTCAATTTTCTGTTGATAGCTCACGAGTATTTGTTTGTGTTTAGAAAGTAATGCCAAAATAAAAAGAGGTATAGGAAGTGGGGTGATGGTATGTTCGAGACGGGATTGCAATATGTTCGTGCTGATTTTCATTTACATACGTGTAAAGACAAAGAATTCATTTATTCTGGCGAACAAAACTCTTTTATAAACGATTATGTTTCTGCACTAAAAGAAGCAAATATAAATATTGGAGTAATTACGAACCATAACAAGTTTGACAGAGAAGAATATAAGGCTATTCGTAAGGCTGCCAAAAAACAAGATATTTTTATTCTTCCGGGAGTAGAATTAACTGTCAAAGAAGGAGCAAACGGAATTCACACACTAATTGTGTTTAATCCGGATGAATGGCTTGAAGATGGTAATGATCATATTCAAACTTTTTTAACAGCAGCATTTGCCACAATCCCTAATCCTGAAAACCGTAATACCAAAAGCGTATATGACCTTAAAAATGTATTTGAGCAGTTAGACGCTTATGGACGAGATTATTTTATACTATTCGCTCACGTAGATCAGAATAGCGGCCTATTTCGTGAATGCAAAGGCGGATTGCTTGAATCTTTGGCAGGATTTTCACCTTTTAGAAATCGTGTTCTTGGCTTGCAAAAATCCAGAACACATGATAATCTCACTCAATTTGAACGGTGCTGCGGTTATTTGCCTGCTCTTGTTGAGGGTTCTGATCCTAAGTCTATCACGGATATAGGAAAGGGCGATAAATGCACATATTTGAAAATTGGTGAATATTCGTATGCTGCAATTAAATTTGCTTTACAAGATTACAGAGACAGAGTTAGCGAAAATATCCCTGATAGCAAACATGGATATATAGAATCAATATCATTCCAAGGCGGAAAGTTTGACGGGCAAACAATAGTATTTTCCCGTGAGCTGAACACACTTATTGGCATAAGAGGAAGCGGAAAATCGTCTGTTTTAGAAGCTATCCGATATGTTTTGGGGCTTGCAGTTCAAATGGATAAAGAATACAAAGATTCTCTCGTTAAGAATGTCTTTGGTTCCGGCGGCAAAGCAACGTTAAATGTAATAGATAAACATGGCAAGCGATATGCTGTCAGCCGAATATTTGGAGAACGGATAAATGTTCTTGATGAGAATGGCAATGACTTAAATATAAATCCGATCAGCTTGTTCGACGGGGTTCAATATTTTGGTCAAAAAGATCTATCTAGCAGTGCAGATCACGAAAACGGTCTGTTGGAAAAATTGATTAGTGGCAGAGTTGGTCAACCCTCTAATTTGGATAGCTGTGTGAATGAATTGAGCAGAACAGTAGAACGTTTGCTGGACGTGAGTAAAATTCCACAGCAAATGATCGAAGTTACGACACTACAAACCGAACTTGAGCATAAACTCTCTATTTTTGAAGAAAAAGGTGTGGCGGACAAACTAAAAAAGCAAAGTGGATATGCTACTGACACCACAAAACTTGATGCGGTAAAAATTAGAATAGATGCTATTTTGCGCGATATTCGTGATGCGTTTTCAAAGAACGCTGTTGCATCAAATGCTTTAGATGGATACAGTAGTGACTTTAATAAAGACATATTTGAAAATGTTTCCGCAGTATTGTCGCTAATAGACGCTCAGCTCACACAAATCGGTTCTTGCATTACAGAAATTGACAAACAATGTAGTGGTATGGAAAACATCATATCCCGTCTGAAGGAGCGGACCGATAGTTTAGCAGATGAATTCGCTGAAATCAAGAGGGAGATCAAGGACGAGACTTTGGATGTTGATAGTTTTGTCAAGATGACCACTGAGTTGCAAAGAACGAAAGAAAAACTAAAGCAATTAAGCGAAGAAGCTTCTTCCAAATCAAAAATAGAAGCATCATTTACCAAGGCAACACGAGAGCGCAATGATGCTCTGTTGACAACCTATAACGCTTATAAAGCCGAAACCGAACGTATTAACCAGAATCAAACCGAACTACGAATTGAAATCACATTCAAAGGGGATCGAGAAGGTTTCAAATCTCAACTGAAAAATGATTTCAGGGGAACCGGAATCTCAGACATTAAATATCAAGCGATTTGTGATGCCTTCACTGATTATGCGGCGATCATAGAAGATTGGATTATATCTGATGGTAGCAAACTGAAAAGCATCGTTACACCAGGCGAATATGTAAAAATGGAGGATAAGCTTCGAAATCAATATGAGGAATTATTGGGTAGGCAAGTCGAAAACAAAGTAGATATTTATTATCATGGGAAACTGTTGCGACAACACTCGATTGGTCAACGAGCGTCAGCACTTATACTGTTTATATTAACACAGGATGATAATGACATTATCTTCATTGATCAACCAGAAGATGATCTTGATAATAAGGTGATCTATGACGAAGTCATTACCGCTATTGTGCAGAAAAAGCCTTATATGCAGTTTATATTTGCTACGCATAATGCAAATATCCCTGTGCTTGGTGATTCCGAAAGAGTGTTAGTTATTGAGTTCCAAGAAACCAAAATTGATGTTGCCCAAGGTAATATCGACCTGGATTCTACACACAAGCAAATTGTTGACATTATGGAGGGCGGTAAAGAAGCATTTGATAAGAGACAACTTATCTATACTTCTTGGCGTTAAAGTTCCACCACTCGTGGCAACACCATGGCAACAAAAAATCAGATAGCCTCTACTATCTGAATAATGAGAGCAATATAAATAATTCGAGTCAAATCCCATAAGCAAATCTGTTTAAGATTAAATTGCAGGGAGCGAGTTCGAATAATTTCTAATACATTACAATAATAAAAACCAATCCCTTAGCTGTGGGTAGAAAACTCATAGCTAAGGGATTTTTGTTGTCTGCAGCATATTATCCGCTGGCCATATCCTGCTTTTTGCTTTACAATAATATTAAGATTGCCCAAGAGGAAAAATGTTTGATAAAGCAGCTGCAGTCAATTTATTATATGTATGTGCAAAGTAAAGGAGGACGAAAAATGTCAGATAAAATGGAAGTGTATTATTTCAGCCCTACAGGCGGAACGAAGAAGGTAAGCGATATTTTTGCTGCTGCCGTAGGAAAAGAGGCAGTATGGCACGATTTGGGAGATAAGCAAACGCTGGCAGAAGAGCCGCAAGGCAAGCTTGTTGTTGTTGCAGCGCCTGTATTTGCCGGACGTATTCCTTCTGTCGTGCGTGAAAAAATAAAAACGCTTGCCGGTGAGGGGAAGAAGGCCGTAGCTATTGCAGTTTACGGCAACAGAGCCTATGAAGATGCGCTGCTGGAGATGCACGATATTCTGCTCCAAGCCGGCTTTACGGTAATGGCGGCAGCTGCCTTTGTGGCGCAGCATTCAATTGTGCCGGAAGTAGGCGCAGGCAGACCGGATGCGGAGGATATAAAAGAAATCCGTGCATTTGCCGAAGCAGTGAAGAACAGCACTTCTGCAGAAAGTATTCATGTTCCCGGTGATCGCCCGTATAAGCCGGAGATGAAGGTGGCGGCAGCACCGCTTTCTTTACCATCATGTACAGCTTGCGGAGCATGCGCAAAGATCTGCCCGACAGATGCTATATCAAATATTGACGGAAAGATGGCTACAGATGCAGCAAAATGTATTCTTTGCATGGCCTGCATTCATGCGTGTCCTAAGCAGGCAAGAATGCTTCCGCCTCCCTTGCAGCAAAAAACAGATAACATGCTTGCTGCATTCAAGGCTGTCAGAAATAAAAATGAAACCTTTTTCTAAGAGCTTTTGCCTATATGCGCTTTAATGGATTTTTAACATACAGAAATGCCGTTGCTTTTGCCAGCAGGCGCAATTTATGCTACAATATAATATCATGATTATTTAAGAGCGGAGAGTAGCGATGATAGCTAAAATAATTATAAGCGCCAACGAAGACGAAACCCGTATGGGGTTGCTGGAAAACGGAATATTGATGGAATATCTGGTAGAGCGCAAGGAAGAGCAGCATCTTGTAGGCAGTGTATTCAAAGGCAAGGTCTGCAATGTAGTACGTGGCATTCAGGCTGCCTTTGTTGATATCGGCCTGGAGCAAAATGCTTTTCTGTATCTGGGCAATAAAAAGAATGTTACAGAAGGACAAAGCCTGATAGTGCAGATATCTAAGGATGCACGCGGTACTAAAGGACCTACTGCTAACCGCGAAATTACATTGCCCGGACGCTATGTGGTACTGCTGCCGCAGGCGGATTATGTGGGGATTTCGCGCAAGATTACCGATAAGGAGGAGCGCGAGCGCCTAAACATGATTTGCGAGGGTGTGCGCCCTGCCGGTATGGGAATTGTGGTGCGCACGGCGGCGACGGGTGTTGCGCGTGAGCTTCTGGAGCGTGATGTGCAGGAGCTGGCGGCTGACTGGAAGGTGCTGGCGGCGCGTGAGCGTGTGGCGAAGGCTCCCTGCCTGCTGAGGCGTGAGCTTGATCTGCCGATTCGTATTGTGCGTGATTATCTGCGTCCGGAGCTGACGGAAATCGTGATTGATAACCTGCCGATTTATAAGCGTGTGGAAGAGCTGTTGGCTGAGATGCCGCAGGCACAGGATATCAGGGTGACGCTGTATCAGGGCTTGGAGGATATCTTTGAATATCACAAGCAGGGAGAAGCGGTTGCCGGCATCAGTGACAGACAGGTGACACTGCCGAGCGGCGGTTATCTTGTTATCGATCACACCGAGGCCATGACAGTTATTGACGTCAACAGCGGTAAGTTCAGCGGACGCGAAAATCTGGAAGAAACGATTATGCAGATTAATCGTGAGGCGGCGCTGGAGATTGCGCGTCAGCTGCGGTTGCGTGATATTGGCGGCATTATCGTAGTAGATTTTATCGATATGCATACCGATAATCACAAAAGAGAGATTATGAACTCTCTGCAGCAGGCGCTGAAGGGTGATAAAATGCATCCTAAGGTGCAGGATATCACGGTGCTGAATCTTGTAGAGATTACCAGAAAAAAATCGCGTCAGAATTTATCAAGCGTACTATACACTCCCTGCCCGGTATGCAATGGCAGCGGACGTGTACAGAGCAGAGAAAATCTTTCTTTGGAAATCAAGCGCCGTCTGCGTACCTTGCTGAAGCGTCGTAGCAGCTCAAAGAATCTTTTGATTACAGCTAACCCTTGGCTGGCAGAGTGGCTGGTGAGCAAGGATTTACGTGCCTGGGAACGGGAATTGGCCTGTTCATTAAAGGTTGAGGCGGATGCTTCCCTGCATGTAGAAAGTTTTATGATTTTAGACAACAGTGGTGTTGACAAATAACAGACATTAAGGTAAAATATTCCAGTATGGACTGATTTGGTCCGTCCCCAACCGCGCAGAGAGGTTCTGAAAATCCCTGGCGTCAGGGTACCGTATTTGGCGAGTCTATCATTAAGGGAGGTGCAATAGATGTACGCAATTATCAAAACCGGTGGCAAACAATACCGCGTAAGCGAAGGCGAAACTCTGCAAGTTGAAAAACTGAACGCAGAAGTTGGCGCTGAAGTAGTTTTTGAAGAAGTTCTGACCGTTGTAAATGATGCTGATGTTAAGATTGGCAAGCCCGTAGTTGAAGGTGCAAAAGTTGTTGCTAAAGTTGTTGAACACGGCAAAGCAGACAAGATTTTCGTTTTCAAATACAAAGCTAAATCCAACTACCGTAAACGTCAAGGTCATCGTCAACCGTTCACTACTGTTGAAATCACCGCTATTAACGCATAATTTTTATGGTAAGTGTTGATTTATTCAGGAACAGGCAGGGTATGATTACCGGCTATAAGGTCAGTGGTCATGCAGGTTACAGCGAAGAAGGCTCAGACATTGTCTGCAGCGCGGTTTCCGCTCTGACACAGGCGCCCTTGCTTGGCTTGGAAAAACATTTGAAACTCAATCCGTCCTATGTCGTTAATCAGGAGGACGGAATCTTCGAGGTAGCATTGAACAGTGCTCCTACCGACCTGACAGAGGCTATATTGCAAACCATGATTTATGGAGTGGAATCAATAGCGCGTCAGTGTCCGCAATATGTTCGCATTCAAGAACATAGGAGGTGAAAGTAATGTTTGAAATTATTCTGCAATTACATGCACATAAAAAAGGTACTGGTAGCTCCCACAACGGTCGTGACTCTAACGCACAACGTCTGGGTACCAAAGCTCATGACACCCAGCTGGTAACCGCTGGCAGCATCATCGTTCGTCAACGTGGTACTAAATTCCATCCGGGCAACAATGTTGGCATGGGCAAGGACTACACTATTTATGCTAAGGTTGAAGGTCGCGTTAAATTTGAACGCAAAGGCCGCGACAAACGCCAAATCAGTGTATATCCTGTTGAAGAAGCAGCAATGTAATCTTCATAAAAATTAGGTTCTATAATAAGTGTTGGGGTCTTGATCTAAAA
>CAVCLW010000058.1:0-13484 GCA_963603005.1 Escherichia coli
TCCGTATGGAAGGCAGAATTGAAAAGCTGAGTGCCAATATCGACACCCTAACCCGTGTGCTGCAGGAAAGACTTGTGATGCAATTTCCATATGTACAGCAGTAAACAGTATATACAAGCAAAAATATACTAAAGACTAATCATATGGCACAGGGGCTGTCGTACACAAAGTACGGCAGCCCATCTTTATAGAAAAGGAACATAATATGCGCTATAAAATAATCACCTATACTCTCTTTCTTCTCTTTGCACTCGGTCTTATCGGCATAGCCTCCATAGTCAGCGCACAAGCGAGGCCTGCCAGCACCTATACAGCATATGTGGTACGTATTATAGATGGTGATACCATCCATGTACGCGATATAACAGGAGAAAAGCACCGCATCCGCCTTGCTATGATAGATGCACCGGAAAGAGAGCAGCCCTTTGGCACGGAAGCAACAAAAAAATTAAGCGAACTGTTACGCCAAGGCACAGTCCGCTTGAAAATTAAATGTATTGATAAGTATAACCGTGAAGTTGCTTTTGTATATTGCGAAGGAAAGGACGTGAGCGCCGAAATGCTGAAGGAAGGCATGGCACTGCATTACCACATGAACTTCGATAACTGCGAAATATATGATAAATTTGAGGCAGCAGCAAAGCGCTGCCATAAAGGCTTATGGTCACAGGAAAAAATTGAAAAGCCTTGGGATTATCGAAGAAAACATAAAGCACAGGAGCAAATTAAACTTTTGGCAATAGAACTCAACAGTAAATAATAAAATGCTCTGCCTACCCTTTAAATCGGGGAAGCGGAGCATTTTTACTATCTGCTAAAAAATATTTTTACAAAGTAATCATTACCTCACACGTATACGCCTGCCATCGCCGTTCGCCAGAAAAATTTCACCCATCTGCAATCTGCCGTCCACAATCTTAAAGACATCGCTTTCAAACGTACCCACCTTAGTTTCAATCTCTACATTACTGAAAGCCAGCTCACCGCTTTGGTCGCTGAAGCTGCCACGCAGGCTCAAAAACGGCACCAGCAAATACGTTCCCTTGCCCGTAGAAAAGCTGCCGTATACCAGGTTATTGCCCTTAGGCCCCTCATTGCGGAACTTTATCTTCAAGGCTACGCTCGTATTAATCTTGCTGCTTTTGGCAGCCAGCGAAGCCATCAGATTCTTGCCATCAACATCGATTTTGTAATAGCGATTATCAAAATGATACAAGCCTATCGCATCAAAGGTACCGCCGAAAATGCTGCCTGTTACATCCTGAAAGGTTATCAGCGCATTTTCATAATGATAGGTACCGTTGATATTCGTAAAATACAAATCGTTCAGATGCAGCTCTTTCATCGAAAGCGCACCATCAATCACAGGTTTTTTCAAGTTGCCGGTCATCTGACCTGTTACCGTCATCGCATCCTTAACATTTTTCATGCCCAGCGAATCGGGAATAACATCATACAGGCAAATATTGATATTCACCTTCTGCTCCCCCTTCAGGTCGCAGGTGCCGTCAATATTCAGTCCCTTGCCTGCAATACTGCCGCCGTAGCGTCCTGCCGCCAAATGCAGCTCCAGCTTTTGATGCTCATGTATCTGTGCCGTGCCGTCCACGTCATTCAAAACAAAGTGACGCTTTTTATATTCTGCCGACAGCACCGTATCATGCAAAATCAGCTTAATATTCGGCAGCCTGCCTTTAATCTGCAGATGGCGCTTTTCCATAGGCACCTCGTCCGGCAGATTTTTTTCCTCCTCCGTCTTTTTATTCTGCAGAATATCCAGGCGCATTTTATCATCAAAGCCAAGATGAATATAAGCACCGCTCAGCTCCACCTCCTGCACCGTGTCAATGCCGGCTATACGCAGGATGATGTCCTTAGGTTTGATTTTGATGCGTCCCTCCGGTACATCCACCAATCGTTCATGCTCCGGCGAATCCCAGGTCAGGTTTTTAAAATACACGTTGCCCCAGATATCGGCGCGCAGCTCCTCGGCCGTCACGCTTCCTGCCAGCACCTGTTGCTTAGCCATATAATAGTTAAAAAGCTCCGCCGCATGACGGCTGGCACGCTGCGCCAAAAAGAAATAGACAGCGCCGCCCACAGCCAGCAGGCAGACTACTATCATTGCCAAATGAGTTTTAGATAATCTGCGTATTGCCTGCAACATATAATCACCACTTTCGCTTATAAAACTTCCTAAGCTCAGTATAGCACCACGCCGAACTGCCCGCAACTAATAGCAAAGGCACAGCAGACCTGTCACCAGCATCTGCTATGCCCTTTGATATACGCATATTAAATTGTTACTTCAGGCAGTACGTTCCGTCGGCAGCCTCCGCAACAGCGGCGGCAAAAAATGCCTGCGCCAGCTTTGCAAGATACGCCGTATCCTTAACGCCTGCCATCTCGTAGGCGGAATGCATCGCCAGCTGCGCCAGGCCGATATCCACCGATTTAATCGCTACCTGAGCGGTGGAGATATTGCCTAAGGTTGAACCGCCTGCCATATCCGAACGGTTATAGAAAAGCTGCAGCGGCACGTTCGCCTTTTTAGCCAGCAGCTGCACCAGCGCGCCGGATACCGCATCCGTAGTATATTTTTGGTTAGCGCTGTATTTGACAACCACACCCTCATTAGGATAGGTCTTATTCGTCAGGTCATTTTTATCCGTATGATTAGGATGCACAGCATGCGCATTATCCGCCGAAAGCATCAGGCTGTTGGCAAGGGATACAAGATAATCCTCCTCGTCCCTGCCCAGTGCCATATTGATGCGCTGCAGCGCATCCCTTAAGAAGGTCGCCGCCGCGCCCTGCTTCGTGCCGCTGCCAACCTCTTCGTTATCCAGCATGCAGAATACCGGCACACTCTCGCCTGCTTCTGCCGCCAAAAAGCCCTGCAGTCCGGCAAACACGCACTGCAGGTCATCCAGCCTGCCGCCTGCAACATATTCCTGCTCCAGCCCGAGTGTAGTCGCAGGCATTCTGTTATAAAGGAAAAGCTCCGTATCCACAATCTGCTCTGCGGTAACGCCGCAGGCCTCCGCAAGCAGCTTCTGCAGGCCATCCTTAGTAGCAGCACTGCCGATAAGCGGCAGCATATCCGTCTGCGCGTTCAGCTTTACGCCCTCGTTGGCTTCCCTGTTCATGTGGATTGCCAGATTCGGAATCATCATCAGGTCCTGCTCAACATTAACCAGACGCGCTTCCAAGCGGCCGTCAACGTTGCACAACACACGTCCGGCAACGGAAAGCGGCCTGTCAAGCCAGGTATTCAGCAGCATGCCGCCGTACTTTTCCACATTCAGCTTCACATACTTTTTGTCTACTACGATTTCAGCATTATTCTTCAGCTTGAACGCCGGCGAATCGCAGTGGCAGGCGTAAACCTGAAAGCCCAGGTAAGCCTTTTTGGGAATAGCAAAGGCCAGCAACGTCGAACCGTTACGGCTTACATAATATTTGCCGCCTTCCTGCAGCTGCCATCTGCTGTTTTCCTGCAGCTCGGTAAAGCCGGCAGCCGCCAGCTCCTCCTTAATATTTTTCACGGCAAAAAAGCTGTTGGGCGTTTTATCCAAAAAAGCGCACAGCTTCGCATTCAGCTCAGTATAAGCCATTTCCATTTCTATCGTTCACCTCTTGTAAAAATTCTTGGTATATTACTCTTTAAAGCGCTCACGCAGCAGCTTGATTTCCGCAGCGTAACCCGGCAGCTCGTTCGGCGTTTCCAAGTAAAACGGCAGGCTGCGCAGCGCCGGATGGTTAATCACCGACGTCAGCGCCTCCAGTCCGATATTGCCTGCACCGATACACGCATGACGGTCCTTATGACTGCCGCAGATATTCAGGCTGTCGTTCAGATGCACAGCCTTCAATCGCTCCAGGCCGATAATTTTATCGAACTGCGCCAGTACGCCGTCCAAATCATTAACGATATCATAACCGCCGTCAAAAATATGACATGTATCAAGGCAGACGCCCATCTTTTCATTAAGCTGCACCTTGCTCAAAATCGCCGCCAGCTCCTCAAAGCTGCGGCCAACCTCCGTGCCCTTGCCTGCCATCGTTTCCAGCAGAACCGTGGTATGCAAATCCTTATGCAGCACACTGTTAAGCAGCGCCGCAATTTTTTCTATGCCAACCTCAGCGCCCTGCTTCACATGGCTGCCGGGATGAAAATTATACATATTCCCCGGCACATATTCCAGCATCGCCAAATCTCCCTCCATCACCATCTGCGCAAACTCCAGCAGCTTTTCGTCCGCTGCGCAGGGGTTCATCGTATACGGTGCGTGTGCCAGAATAGGCGCAAAATTGTGCTCCTGCATCAACGCATTCAACGCCGCCGCGTCCTCGGGCTTCACGGCCTTTGCCTTGCCTCCGCGCGGATTGCGCGTAAAAAACTGAAACGTATCGGCACCGATCGACAGCGCCGTCTTCCCCATCGCCAGAAAGCCCTTCGATGAGGATAAATGACAACCTATATGTAACACTTACTCAATCTCCTTTGCTATTTTTCCACCAGCTGATAGCTTTCCGCCAACAGCTCCTGCACCAACGGAATATCCGCATCCTTTTGCAAAATTATCGTCAGCCAATGCTTTTTATTCATATGATACGCAGGATAAAAATGCTGCCTGTCCACCAGCTGCGTAACCTTCGCCGGTGGCAGCTTAATATTTAAAACATCAACCTTCCCCGCCTTCGCTATGCCCAGGCTTTTATAAGGAATCGTCATAAACAAAGCGTACCATTTATTTCTCCGCGCCGTCTTAAAGGTAAAATTCTCCGGCGTTTCCGGCCACGGCGCGTCGGGAACAGTACCGAAGCGCTGCGAGCAGTAATCCATCAGCTGCAGCTTAACGTTGCTCTTAATCAGGCACTGCGTTTTTATTTCTTCCAGCAGAGCCTCTGCTTTTTCGCGCACGCTCATCACGTAACCGCTGATGTTATCGGCCACGTTAAAAGGCAGGTACTCCTCATCCGTATCGCGTTCCAAAACATTTACGGATAAGGCCTTGCCTGCAAGCGTAACGACAGCGTAAAATTCCGTTTCCGGCAAGGGCTTGCGCAGAGTCAGCCCTTCGCCCTCCCGCACAAAGCCGTAGGCCAGCGCCTTTTTTATATCAACATCATATTGCTCTAAAATCGGATAAAGCATTTCCGTTCTCCCCTGCAAATAAAATCAGCAATACCGCCAGCCAATCAGCTAATCAGTCTGCCAAAATCAGAACTCCGTCACAACCTCAAAGCGGTACTTTTGCTTAATAGCAGGATATTTTTCGCGGTCCACCTCGCTCATAAACATAGCGTAAGGACGGGCGCAAATTTTGAACGGAGCATACAGCGCCTGATACACCACCAGCTTTTCGCCTGTTTCCGTGTGCTCGGCAAAAGCCAGTATTTTATATAAGTATTCCGTCGTAGGATTTTCGACAGTTTCTCTTTTAAAATGGCGCACAATGTCGCCCATGTGCATTTCTCTAGTCATAATATTAACCTCCGTATTTTGTTTATATAATTATACTACAAAATACAGCTTATATGCCACGTGCTTCCGAGGTTAATAATTCTTCTAAATGTGTTTTCCAACACAAGCGGTTCAAGATAAACTAAAATCAGCATATATAACATTTAACCGCAAATCTTTACCTTAGCCAAAGCCTCCTGAAACTTATCGCCCAAGGAATCTGATAACTAAATTATATACGATACCATGGACAGAAATTGTCATTGTTATAATAAGGAAAGAGCTTTGGAATAAAAATTTTGCATCACCTATGCTTAAATTCATCCTAAAAGCAAAAAGGAGGATAACGTACCGCGAAAGTACATTATCCTCGTGCTGTTATCTGCAAGCACTTTAAATAACGCTCAAAAACCTTATGTTAGACAGCACTCAAAGTATTAAAAATTATAACTAAAAGATATGAAACTGAAATGTCCAAAAATGTCGTAGTTATTTTCATCAGTCTGATAGTAAACAGTAATCCCTATGCTTTGGTCAAAAAGTTTGCCAGAAAATCCCTAAAAACAGGTCATAATGCAGAATGCATATCTATGTGAGGTAAATGATTATGCGTAAAGATTTGCAAACCACTAACAATAATTCCCTTTCATACGCATGCTACCTAAAGGTTTGTCTGTTATAAATTACTCTTTTCTAAGTTCATACCGTGTGGTACGACTTCCACCAATCTGTTTGATTCGACCACTATCTACCATTGCTTTCAGAATACGACCAGCCGTAGACTGACTAACCTCCAACAATGTCTGTGTTTCTTTTCTGGTAATCATCCGGTGCTCCCTTAAAAATTGCAGAACTTTTTCCTCATTTGAATCCAAGGCCAGATCTGCCGCTTTTTCAAAATCCTTGTGTACTTCTGCTGCTTTCGGAGTGAAATTCACATTAGGAAGAATGATTTTGAAAGCGTTGTTAGTTGTCTTGATCTTCGGTTGCACCAGAGCATTTGCATAAGCTCCCATGATTTTCTTCATGCCGGTGCCATATGCTTCAATCAGCTGCAAACGGTAAAAAACATTAGCAAGGTGCGGATTTCTGCACACAGAAACACCCATCATCAAATCGTCAAGTTCCAAACCGGGAAGCAGCCCGCCGATGGACACGAATTCAATCCGATCATCGTATATGCTGATCAAGGTGCTGGCTCGGAAAGAATAATCTCGGTGTACTAGCGTGTTCAGCAATGCCTCGCGGACGGCGACCTCCGGGTAGTCCCGTGTATCAATCCGCAAAAGCTTCCGAAATGTCGCATGTGTCTGATTGTGGAAATCAATATAGTCGTAGACATCATTGAGTTGCTGCATCAGAGAGCCGGAAAACTCCCGGCGATCCTTAAATACATTCTGATTGATTCCTTCAAACACGGCCGCCTTGATTGTGTGGAGACACTGCTCAGACAAGAGCAACCCTAGATTCGTATAAATGCCATCTGCGGAAACGATTTTCAAAGTCTGCATTTGCGGCTGTCCAAATACAACATTGCGTTTTTCAAATTCCTTTTTTGTTGCCTCAAAGGTCAATGCCTGATTGATAGACCGCATATTCTCAAAGCTATCTCCATCGGTTTCCTTGATCATCTGCCGAATAGCCGTATCTGTTGCCGGTACAGAAGAATATCCCTGCCGCACATAGACACCCTCAGGCCGCAGTCCTTTCTTTGCCAGATAATAGGGACGGTTTGTGCCGCTCTGGATGTTGACGGCCACAACTGCTTTTCCATCACATTCTAGCGTTTCATAGTGAATGAACATGGTGACATCCGGCTTTACAGCATCTCGTACCATATTGGAAATCTGCAAAGCACACTCATCTGCATTTTCAACTCCCAACACTTTGCCATCGTCTGCCACCCCCACATAGACCGTACCTCCGTCACAGTTGGCAAAAGCAATGATCTCTTTTTTGATATCATCCATCACGATGGACTTTAATTCAACTATTTCTGTTTCCCGAAATCTCATTCTGCTCACTCCTCAGTTCTATTCTACTCATATTCTAACCATTCTAATCATAATTGTCAATTGCACTGGTTAGAGTAATGAGTAGCATGGGCATCAACAAGAGCAGCATGTGTCCTAAATTTTATATATTATTCGGGACACTTGGCACAAATTATCAGCTACAAGCGAAAAAAGGCTGACGCGCACCTTTTTCCACAATCACCTCGTTATTATATGTTATACTCTGTTCATCGGTTGAACACCGACATGTTCCAAGAATCAAGCCTACTGAATTACTGACCATATAATCCAGTAGGCTTTTTTATGCTTTAAAAAGTTTTATTTATCAATCTGCTCTTATCTATATATATTTCTCCGTTAACCGCATTTTGAAAAGCGCTTTTATCAGGATTAACAAATCTGCCCATCTGCTTTAACATCCTCGCATTTCACGTTACTTCTATAATAGAATTATAGCACAAAGGACTACTGCAGTATATAATAAACAGCATTGGAAATTATCTATTCTATCCCGACACTCCTGCATATAAAATCATGTTCAAACAAAAACAGAGAATAGTGCTGTTATACACTATCCTCTGCTTTTTATTCCACCAATCAACTGTCACGATTGGACTAATTCTGGTGGAGATGAGGGGAGTCGAACCCCTGTCCGAAAATATTGCCATACAACTTTCTCCGAGCGCAGACATCATACTTTGTTTCACGCTGCGATTGCCTGACGACGGGCCTTCACATTGCTATCCTAAAGAGTTTCCCTTAAAGCCTATAGGAATCAGCCTTAAGGTATCCCACTATTGACTGTCATTCCTCACCCGCGGGAGGAGGCTCAGAGACAGTTAGCAGATTAAGCTGCTAAAGCGTATTCTTGTTCAGCGTTTATATTTAAACGTGCCCACCGATTATCGTGCAGATGGAACCACGGCTCGCTTATCATACCGCACCTACCCCCGTCGAAACCAGTACATCCCCAAATTGGAATATATCGGTGAAAGAGCCGATACGCTACAATGATATTTTACTATGCTTTAGTCAAAAAGTCAAATCACTGTGCATGAAGAATTTGTGAATTCACCCGTCTATCAGCGATTCCTGTCCTTCAGCGCGCGCTCCATCTCGCGCTTCGCGTCGCGCTTGGCCATGTCCTGACGCTTATCGTACAGCTTCTTGCCAACTGCCAGCGCCAGCTCCATCTTCACCAGACCATGCTTAAAGTACAGCTTAAGCGGTACAAGCGCATAGCCCTTTTCCTTCACCTTGCCGATGAGCTTGTTAATCTCCGCACGGTGCAGCAAAAGGCGGCGGCTGCGCAGCGGGTCATGGTTAAAGATATTGCCATGATCGTAGGGACTGATGTGCAGATTATACACAAAGACCTCCGCCTGACGTGTTACCTGCGCATAGCTGTCCTTCATATTCGCTTTGCCCGCACGCAGGGACTTTACCTCCGTACCGGTCAGCGCAATGCCTGCCTCAAAGGTTTCGTAAATGGTAAAGTCATGGCGTGCCTTACGATTTTCTGCTATAATTTTAATCTTTTGTTCTGCCATAATTATCTGCTTTTCCTATTCTTTTTTCTGCTCTTTTTGCCGGACTTGCTGCCGCCCTTAGAACTGCTCTTAGGCGCAGGCTTGCCGTGCTTGGCGCTGCGGCGTCCTGCCTCTTTATTCTTCGCACCCTTGTGCTTTTTCTTCTGCGTTTCCGCACTCAGAGCGATGCTCTGCGTGCTGCGTCCGCTGCTCGGCTTCTGTTTCATCAGCAGCTGCTGGCGGATGTGCTCGCGCACGCCTGCGTTCTCCCCTGCCATGATGAAGTCGATGCTTACATCGCTGATATTTACCTGCAGCACCTCAATACGCACCTTATCACCCAGGCGATAGGTGTGACCGCTGTGCGTGCCGACAAGAGCATAACGCTCCTCGTAATATTCGTAGTAATCATCCATCAGGCTGGAAATATGCACCAGGCCCTCAACACCGTTCTCCAGCTCAACGAACATACCGAAAGCCGTCACGCCGGAAATAACGCCGTCAAATTCTTCGCCGATATGGTCTGCCATATATTCGCACATCTTAAGGTCAACGGTTGCACGCTCAGCATCCGCTGCCGCACGCTCGCGAATAGAGGAATGATCGGCAATAACGTCCAGCTTATCGCCCAGCTTTTCGGCATCTGCTTCCTTCAGCGTAGGCTTTGTCATCCAGGCGCGCAGCAGGCGATGCACAATAAGGTCGGGATAACGGCGGATTGGCGAGGTAAAGTGCGTGTAGTACTTCGCCGCCAGGCCAAAGTGTCCGATATTATCCGTTTGGTAAACTGCCTGCTTCATGGAGCGCAGCGCAACCGTAGTTACCAATCGTTCTTCCGGACGGCCGGCGATTTCCTTCACAGCCTGCTGAATATCCCTCGGCTCCGTTTCTTCCTTGGGAATAAACTTAATATTGAAGTTTGCCAACAGCTTGGCGAATTCCTGCATTTTCTCTTCGTTCGGAATATCATGCACGCGGTAGATAAACGGCCAGTGCTGGTTAAACATATGCTGCGCAACAGTTTCGTTGGCTGCCAGCATGAACTCCTCGATAATCGATTCCGCATTGCCGTGGATGCGCTGCACAATTTCAATCGGGTGCAGCTTTTCGTCCAGAATAACCTTCTGCTCCGGCAAATCAAAGTCTACTGCGCCACGACGCGCACGCTTGTCATGCAAAATCTGGCGCAGAATATCCATACGGGCAATCATCGGCAGAATGTCCTCATACTTGTCGCACATTTCCTTGTCGCCTGCCAAAATTGCACGCACAATATTGTAGCTCAAACGGTGACGTACATTGATAACCGCCGGGAAAATCTCGTAGCTGAGCACCTTGCCCATTTTGTCGATATGCATCTCGCAGGCCATGGACAAACGGTCCTCACCGGCATTCAGGCTGCAGATACCGTTCGACAGACGCTCCGGCAGCATCGGCAGTACGCGGTCGACAAGATAAACGCTTGTGCCGCGCTCTCTTGCTTCCTTATCCAGCACGCTGTCTTCGGTAACATAATAGCTGACATCCGCAATATAAACGCCCAGCAGGTATTCGTTATCGTTAATCTGCTCTACATAAACAGCATCATCCAAGTCCTTGGCATCCTCGCCGTCGACGGTTACGACAGTACGCTCACGCAGGTCACGGCGGCCTGCCAGCTCGCTCTTTTTAATAGACTTCGGCACCTTGCGCGAAGCCTCCAGCACCTCATCCGGGAATGTCAGCGGCAGATCATTCTGCTTGATTATCGACAGAATCTCCAGTCCTACGTCGCCGATGTTGCCCAGAACCTCGGTAACCTTGCCCTCGGCCTTGCGGTGCTCCTGCGGCCATTCGGTAATTTCTACTACGACCTTCTGACCATCCTTCGCACCATTAAAGTGCTTGCGCATAACATATACATCCTGACCGATGCGCTTATCGTCAGGCGTTACAAAGGCGAAATCACCGGTCTGGTGGAAAACGCCTACCACCTTATTATTAGCATGCGTGATGATACGCAGGATTTCTCCCTCAGGCTTTTTGCCCTGCACCGCATTGTTCACACGCGCCAGCACACGGTCATTGTTCATCGCACCATGCAAAGCACGCGGCGGAATGAACACGTCCGGTCTGTCGCCCTTGTTATCCGGAATGACAAAGCCAAAGCCCTTGCTCGTCAGTTGAAAACGTCCTGCAACCAGGCCCATTTTCTCCGGCAGGCCGTATGTTTCAAAGCGTGTTTTGATAATCTCGCCGTTCTGCTCCAGCGCCAGCAGCTCGTCCCAAAACTTGTTGGGATTAACATCATGCCCCAGCGCATCCACCAGCTCCTCCGAGGTCATCGGTGCATAGCTTTCTTCACGCATAAAATTTAATATTTTTTCACGTATATCCTTCGTCTGCATAATTTTACCTCTATTCTTCTTCACCCTCGCCTGCGGCGAGCTTGCGCGACGGTTGCGGCGTTTCATCCACAATCATCATCTTCGACAGACATTCTGCTAAAAGCGTGCCATCCTTCTTGCAAATTGTACCCTGCATTTCAACCATACGTCCCTTGCGCTTCAGCTCACGCCCGGTGCATACAACCTCCTCACCGATCGCCAGCGGCTGACGGTAGCGGATTTCAATCTTCGCCGTATAGGAAGGCTTGCCCTCCTTGGCAAAAAGATAATTGCCTGTCACCTCATCAAGCAGTACGGCGACCAGTCCGCCATGCATACGTCCGGGATAGCTCTGGTGCTCCCGGCGCGGCGTAAAATACGCTGTGCACTTGTCGTCATCAATTTCGAAACGCATATGTAACCCGCTGGGATTATCCTTGCCACAGGCAAAGCACCAGCTGTATTCGTTATTATTCAATAGTGACTTATCCATATTTCTTCGTTTACCCTTCAATATCCTTTTATTCCGCAAAAAAATCGGCGATTGCCTTAAAAACTGCCTCATGCTCGCGATCCAGTGTCAGAATGTGCCCGCTATGCTCAAACCATACCAGCCTTCTGCCGGCGGCTGCAGTCAATTTATTATAGATATATTCGGCACTGCGCGGCTGCACGGTATGCTCTGTTTTCGACTGCAAAATCAAACAGGGGATTTTGATTTCCGCCAGCAGCTTGTTCTTGCATTCATTAAGCATCTTAAAAAGACTCATCAACGGCTTCGTCGGCATTTTGGCATAGGAGATGCAATATTCCTGCAGCTCCTGATAATTCTTCTTGTGCTTAGGCAGGTAGTGGATGAAAAAGCGCAAGAACGCCAACAGCGGCGCACGCTTATCCTGCACAAAAATAGGTGCCGAAATAAAGGCAGCCTTCTTCACCGGCAGCTTTGCTGCCAGCTTCATTGCCAGCAGTCCGCCCATCGACAGACCTGCCACATAAACGCTGTCAAAACGCGCCAGCAGCTCCAGGCATTCCGCTTCGGCAGCAGCATACCAATCCGTCGCGGTGGTTGCCTCCAGGTCTTTGATGCTCGTGCCGTGGCCAGGAAGGCGCACACAGCTCACAGTATAGCCAAGCGCATGCAGATAATCACCCAGCGGCCGCATTTCCGACGGTGCGCCGGTGTAACCATGCAAAAGCAAAACTGCCTTATTATTCTTTCCTTCCAGCAGAAATGATTCTGCACCTTCAATTATCCGCACAAGCTTCACCTCAAAATTATTCTATACTAATTTATATTATATCATAAAAAAAGCATACTGATTACAGCATGCTTTGATTTTGCAAGAACTTCATACATTGCGATTCAGAAAAGTACTGATTTTTGTCAACTACATACATTGCAATGTATGTAGTTGGTGTTTTTGAGAGGTTTTATACATCGGAATGTAGCAAAAAGAGGACGGTGCGCACCGTCCTCTTACTTTAATAAAATTATTCATGCTTTCGCTGTAACTTATTCGCTTTAGGCTTTTCAAGGAAATACTATCGGGTATAGATCAATACAGCTCATTAAACATTTTCCTTAATTTGCAGTAATAATTTTTCTAGGTGAATGACATCGGGAAAAATAAGACCTATTCCTTTTCTATGCATAGCTAATATCCGTTTAGCTTTTTTAATAATTTCCTTCTCAACAGAAAATTTTACTTTTACAGCTTCCCCAGCCTTATTACAATATTCATTTTTAATATATTGCTGCGATATAGGACACATATTTTGCAACAAGAAGACCTTTTTATAACCTAAAACTTCCGCAAAGACTAACGTATCACATCGTTTATACTTGGCTACTTTCTTATCGTAAATAGCTTCATATTTTTCAACTTGTGACGATATAGGGATAAGCCAAAAGAGTCCTGTTTTTTTGTCTTCAAACGCATAAAAACATGGTCTGTCATGAGCCTGTCCTTGAGAAATTTCTTTATTAGACATCAGTTTTTCATCTTGAAAATCACGGAAATACTCATCTCGTATGTAATAAAAATGACCAGTTAGCATCTTACACCTCGAAAAAAAGACTTCACTCAATACGAATGAAGTC
>CAVCLW010000059.1:0-12714 GCA_963603005.1 Escherichia coli
AAACTCAAATTCCAGTCCTTCTTTAGTTTGAGTGGGTGGTTTTGTCCCAGCCTCTATTTTTTTGCAGGAAAATAAAAACGCCGTCAGATAAATATCTAACGGCGAAAAATTCATATTACCGGACTTAGCAGTAAAACTTAATCTGTTCAACCTTAAAATGCTTTTTCCATGCTGTGCAAATCATAAAAAACTGCGCTTGAACTATTTCTAAAAGCTCAGACAGGTCTTTTCTAGGAATACGCTCAGGATTACTATCTAAAATACAGCCACCATTTCTTGTCAACCATATTTTAGCAGCATTCTTACTGGGTATTCCTTTAGAAATATGCACATGTATAGGCTCATCATTTTCATTTGACCAAAAATAAACCTTATATCCTAAAATAGTAAATAAATTAGGCAATCTTTAGTCCTCCGTTCGCACCGTACTTATAGAATAGGTGCGCATTACTATGCATAAATTCATCAAACATCTTCATCTCTTCATCGGAGAAGCCTTCCCGTATAAGCCAAGTATATGACGGTAATTGACACCTGGCAGTATCAAACCCCTTTTCAGTAGGTCTTTCGAAATGAACCTCTACTTTTTTTATGCCATCCTCTTCGAATACATTAGTATAAACAATTTCTGTTCCATCAGCAAGAGTCATATAAGGATATACCATATTATACACCTCCATGAAATTATACTAAAAACGCCGTCAGATAAATATCTAACGGCGAAAAACTCATTGGAGCTGGCAATAGGAATCGAACCCACAACCTGCTGATTACAAATCAGCTGCTCTGCCAATTGAGCTATGCCAGCACAAAATTCTTTTATTATTATAAAGGATAAAGCCTGTTTTGTCAATACTTTCGCAAGCAAAGATTTTATAGCATGCTTACATGTAGAAATACCAGTAGGTTACACCGGCCAACAGTATTCTGTAAACAGCAAAGCTGGTCAGCTTGGAATTCTGCAAAAATTTCAGGAACCATAATACCGAAATATAAGCAACGATAAAGGATACAACGAAACCTATTACCAATACCTGCAAATCACCTGCAGAAAGATACTGAAGGTTTTTAAGCAGATCATAAATGCAGGCCACAAACATCAGCGGTACAGCAATCACAAAGGTATAATTTGCTGCAGCACTGCGAGTAAGGCCCACCAAGAGGCCACCGGCAATAGTACTGCCGCTGCGGGAAAAACCGGGCCACAGGGAAAGAAATTGATAAATGCCAACCCATACTGCCTGACGGATAGAAATTTTATCAACATCATCAACCAGTTCAGCCTCACGGCCTTTAGTTCTATATTCCGCAAACATCAGCAGCAGACCGCCCAAGAAAAGGCCTATTGCTACCGTAAAAGGAGAAAACAGATACTCCTTGATATAGTGATACAGGAAGAAGGCTACCAGCATAACCGGTACGATACCGGCAGCAACATGCCAGACAGAAAGTCCCTTGTTGATATCCCAGCCATCCTTAGTAAAAAATCTGGCAAAGCGCTCTTTGTAAATAAAAACAACAGATAGAATAGCACCCAGCTGTACAAAGACATCAAAAACATCTGCCAGCTGGCCTTCAAAGCCCAAAACGTGACCGACAATAATCATATGTCCGGTAGAAGAAACCGGTAAAAATTCTGTCAAACCTTCGACAATACCCACAATAACGGCAATTAAATTTAAGTCCATGATTTACTCCCTTTCGCAAACACTAAGCCTTTTTATTATACTCTGAATCACGCTTAACTGCAATGAAATCTCACTATTTTTAAAAATTTTTCACAGTTCATAAAGCTGCACACAAAAACAGAGGATGGTGCAAGCACCACCCTCTGTAATATAAGTGTATTATCTTAATCTGGGGTTAAATCTAGTAATCAAGTTTAAATCAATCGCCAAAGCACAATCCCAGCTGGCGTCCTGTACGGATAATTTCGCTGTCCACAGGAACCTGACGCGGTTTTGATGCTGCCTTTTGAATAAAGACGGTAACAATCTGATCATGATACAGTGAAACCATAACATTATATTCACGTCTTAGGCAAGCCTCTGCTGCTGCCACGCCGTAACGCGTCGACAGCACACGGTCAAACGCTGTAGGCGAACCACCACGCTGCAGATAACCTAATACGGTACAGCGTGATTCAATGCCTGTCTGCTCTTCAATGGCCTGCGCCACCTTTTCGCCTGCACCGCCAAGGCGGATTGGCTCAAAGCTGCCCTCAACCATACGTGCGATTGACATCTCGCCACCCTCAGGGCGTGCGCCTTCGGCAACAACAACAATACTAAAATTCTTTCCGGCAGCCTTGCGTGCCTGAATCTTAGCAATCACCGGCTCCAGCTTGTAAGGAATTTCCGGTAGCAAAATAACGTCCGCACCGCCGGCAATACCACTGTGCAAAGCAATCCAGCCGGCATAACGGCCCATAACCTCCAACACCATAACACGGTGATGTGATTCGGCTGTAGTATGCAGTCTGTCAAGCGCTTCGGTAGCCATAGCCATAGCAGTATCAAAGCCGAATGTCCGCTCTGTGCAGGGCAAATCATTATCAATGGTCTTGGGTACGCCAACAACCTTAATATCACATTCACGCGCCAGCTCGGCACCAATATTCAGGCTACCGTCACCGCCGATAACAACCAAGGCTTCTATATCGTATTTACGCAGGTTTTCGATAACCTTTTCACGCATATCCTTATATACAAGCTCACCATTTTCTTCAACAGCAAAATGAAAGGGATTATCACGATTCGTGGTTCCTAAAATTGTTCCGCCACGCGGTAAAATACCCGATACTGCAGCATAATCCATTAATTTAAGATTATCGTTTATCAGGCCGTTAAAGCCATTGAGTACGCCATAAACCTCACAATCGTTCTGCAGGAAGGTTTTTACAACCGCACGAATTACAGCGTTTAATCCCGGGCAGTCACCTCCGCCGGTCAAAACAGCAAAGCGACGTTTTTTTTGCTCCATATCAAGCCTCCGCTTATTAACTATTAACCTTCTACGTTCCAGATCTTAAAGCCATCGGGGCTGATACGGATAGCTTCGGTACCGTCAAATTTGTCATAGCACAGGTTACCGTTATCAATGTATCCGGGCCATGCGGTTACGATGGTAAACTTTTTGCTCAGTTTACGCATCAGGCTGTCGGTATTGATGTGGAATACAGGTACAAACAAGGTCTGCAGTCTGTCAAGAATGATAACATCTGCATTGTAGCTTGCCAGAATATCAGCAAACATATCAGGAGCATACAAGCCTCTGTCAGCAGCCGGAATTGCCAGGAATTCCTCACTGATCAGCATACGGCAGTCAACGTAGGTCCATTTTTGAGATTCTGCAGCTTCACGTAAAACTTTGCTCTTGCCACTGCCCGGTTTACCGGTAACAATAACAACATTTCCTTTGTCGGCCTGAGCCTCTGCTACAACCTTCACTAATTCTTCAACTTGATTCATCTGAAAAACCTCCTCTAACACCGAAGTGTCAATTTTTCTTTACTGACTTGTTAATATATCTATTCGCTATACTTGTCAAAAATCCTCTTAATAAAAAAACACCATTCTGAAAATTTCAAAATGATGTAGATTTTTGTTACAGTTTTATCAATTATCCGCTTTTTCAGGAATTCTTATTCTTGAAACGCTCATACGGATCAATAGCCAGCAGTCCGCTGTAAACTGTACGCAGATCAGTAATATCTCCTTTGCTGATGATATATTTTTCAAGTTTACGCTTTACACGCTGCAGCGCATTATCAATGGATTTGATATGACGCCCCAGCTCAGCAGCAATTTCCTGATAGGATTTGCCATCAAGATAGCTCATCAGAACCTTCCATTCCAGGTCACTGAGAATATCATTCATCTTGCTTTCAATATCGCTGAATTCCTCACGGCTGATAATCATATCCTCCGGATTAGCAACCTTCACACCGCTGATGACATCCAGCAGCGTGCGGTCACTGTCCTCCTCATAAATAGGCTTGTTAAGCGATACATAGGAGTTGAGAGGGATATGCTTCTGTCTGGTAGCAGTCTTTATCGCCGTAATAATCTGCCTTGTTACACACAGCTCGGCAAACGCACGGAACGATGCCTGCTTATCGGCACGAAAATCACGGATAGCCTTATAAAGACCGATCATGCCTTCCTGAATAATATCTTCACGCTCGGCACCTATTAAAAAATAGCTGCGAGCCTTGGCTCTGACGAAGTTTCTGTATTTATGCAGCAGATATTCCTGTGCTAAAACATTATCATGCTGTTGTGATTCTAAAACGATTTCCTCATCAGTCATTTTTGCAAAAGCGTCATTGGGATCGTTTTGCATTACAGTATCTGTAGCCATCAATAGCATATCCTCCGTCTGTTTATCTATCTGCCACTGTCTTGCAAAACAGTTATTGCAAATATCTTCATAATAAAAGCATCAGTGTTTTTATTATATCCTGCCTGGTGTTTTCCGTCAACTTTTCTCCCGACGCAATTTTTCCAAATGCGCCAGCACATGTCCGCTCACTCTGCCACCAAGCTCATTGCGGTTTAAAGCACGTCTGGGGACATGCAGACGCTCGGCAATTTCCTTTTTAGTCTTATAATACTGCTCGCGGAATTCCCTAGAAGAAATGCGGTACGCACCTGCTCCTAAAATGTTAATCTGCTCCGCGTAGTCACTGGTTACAACGAAAACCTTTGCCTGTACACGTCTAAGCTCGTAGGCTCTGCGTTCAATCCAGGAATCTGCTGTTTCACCTTCATTAGTAAACACAACATCAATGCCATGAATCTTTTCTGAAGCAGCAGCGCCTGCCACCTCCTGAGCATCAAAAACTACGACAGCACGATAGCCCTTAAAGGCAGCATATTCTGCCACACCCGCTACCAGCAGCTCGCGTGCATGCTCCAGGTTTTCCTGGCGCAGCTGGGCAAAATCCTTCCAGGCGTTAATTACATTATACCCATCAATTATCAGATATTCGCCCATGCCTTCACCTCTTTAGAATTGATGTCGTTGACGCACTACCTCGTACATCAGAACAGCTCCCGCAGCCGATGCGTTCAAAGAATTAACGCCGCCGTTCATCGGAATGCTGACAACATCATCACATTTTTGTTTTACCAGTCGGCCTAAGCCTCTGCCTTCAGCGCCGATTACCAGTACAATCGGACCGCTCATATTGGCAGCATAAAAATCAACGCCATCCATATCAGCGCCGACAACCCAGCAGCCGCGCTGCTTAAGCTCTTCGATAGTCTGGGCGATATTGCCGATTTGCACAACGGGTACATATTCAACCGCACCTGCGGAAATCTTGGCAACAACAGCGTTCAGCGGACAGCTGCGACGGCGCGGCATCAGCACACCATGTACACCTGCAGCGTCAGCACTGCGGATAAGCGCGCCCACGTTCTGCGGATCCTGCAGCTCATCCAAAAGAAAAATAAACGGCTCTTCATTTTTTTCTGCCGCACGAGCAAAAACATCATCCAAAGTACGGAATGCAATCGGTGCCGCCAAAGCAGCTACACCCTGATGACGCAGGCCTTTAGCAAGCTTATCCAGCTTTTCGGCCTTTACGGTTTCTACCGGCACACCCTTTTGCTTTGCCAAAGCAATGATTTCGCCCAGGCTGCCGCCATGAGCGCCTTCCTGCAAAAGTATTTTGTTTATTGAACGCTGACTGCGCAAGGCTTCACTAACCGCATTACGTCCAGCTATTAAATCATTATTCTGCTCAGCCATAGTTTCTCCTTACTGCTTTTGCTCTGCCTTGGCTTTTGCCGCCAAAATTGCCTGCAGACGTCCGCAGGACATAGCGCCCTCGTGACAAACTCCCTCAGATACACAGGTCGGACCTGCATTTTCAAAAATAACCGGTGCTACAGCCTGACATTGGCGCAGCATCTCATTAGCCAGCGCACGGATTTCCCATTGTGCACGGGTGCAGCAGCGCAGGCTGAAGAAGTTCAGCAAGGAGCGTGCATTAAACGTGCAGACAATCTTCGTTTCTGTTGCGTTAGGCAGAATATAACGGGCATCCTCAGCCGGAATATCAAGCGCGATAAACTCATCATACATTGCCTGAATCTCAGTCATCAGCTTATCGAATTTAGCCTTAGCCTCAGGCTTAGAAGCAATAGAAGCAGGAACGATTGTTTCAAAATCATGCTCTTTCACATAGCGCTGAGATTGCTGGGAATAAGAAGCAATACGGTGGCGCACCAGCTGATGTGTCAAAACGCGGGATACACCTTCGATAGCAAAGGTAAAGGTAACATGCTCCAAGGTTGACAAGTGCCCCATGCTTACCAATTTGCGTACCAGATTTGCTGCCTGCTCATCACTGATTTTTTCTTCCAGCTGAGCAGCGCCGATCGGTGAATAGCACAGACGTGCGCTCATAGCCACAGTACGCTCCGGCTCCGGCGTATGACGTACTAATTTTACCATCATATTTATCATCTCCTCTCTTTTCAACGGACAAATAGAGGGGTATTATTTTTTGTGATTTTCCTGCATATATTTGCTGATAATATCAAAGGAAAGATCCATAACCTCTTGCAGGCGTTCCTCGCGTTCTTCAAGGAACAACCAGCCCAAAAGTGCTTCAAAAGCTGTTGCCATACGGTATTCATGCACTGAGGCGCTTTTCGGCACCATCGACTTGGCATTACGGCCGCGGCGGAAAATAACGCTTTCCTCCTCGCTCAGGCCTGCCTCCAGCTGCTGCATTGCCTGACATTGGCAGACTGCAGAAACCATCTTGGAACCTATGTCATGTACAATGCGTACATGCTTGGAAGTCGGCAAAAGGCGCAGACGGACATACATAGAAAAAACTACGTCGCCGATATACGCCAGCAGAATCGGATTTATTTCCTTAGTTGCAGGAAAAGGAGCACCGGCAGCCGCACAGGCTGCCAGGGCATGCTCCTTTAGCATTTTGTATTGTTCAAATTTCATTATTGCTTAGACCACTTTACGCCTTGCGGAGTATCCTGCAGCACAATGCCGATTTCATTCAGCTTGTTGCGCAGCTCATCTGCCAGTGCGTAATTTTTGTTTTTGCGTGCATCCTGACGCATAGCGATAAGCATTTCCACCAGCTCAGCTTCCTTGCTGTCGCCTGCCTCTTCTGCAGCCGGAGCAGCAGTTTTTTCCAGTACACCGATGATAGAGCAGGTTTCTGCAAAGACATCATTGAACATAGCAACCAGCTTACCGTCCGGTTTAATGCCGGCATCAACAACTGCCTTATGGTAAATGTTGATTTCCTTAGCCAGAGCAAACATATGGCTGATAGCCAGCGCAGTATTGAAGTCATCGCGCATAGCTTCCATAAATGCTTCACGTAGCTCTTTAACCTTCTCGCGCAGTGCCAAGCTTTCGGCAGTCGGGCCGGCGCTCAGCATTTCGCTCAGCTCACCCAAAGTTTCCTGTGCCTGACGCAGACGTGCAAGGCTCTTTTGTGCTTCGGTGAGACGTGCATCGCTGAAGTCCAGCGGGCTGCGATAATGCGTGGAAACGATGAAGAAACGCAAAGTTTCCGGATCGTAATGCTCTAAAATATCGATAACCATGAAGAAGTTGCCCAGAGATTTGGACATTTTTTCTTCGTTAACAGTAATAAAGCCGTTATGCAGCCAGTAATGCACGAAAGGATGAATGCCGGTGCAGCCTTCGGACTGGGCAATCTCGTTTTCATGATGCGGGAAAATCAAGTCGCTGCCGCCGCCATGGAAGTCAAAGGTTTCGCCCAGATACTTCATGCTCATGGTAGAGCATTCAATATGCCAGCCGGGACGACCGGGACCCCAAGGGCTCTCCCAAGCAGGCTCGCCCGGTTTAGCGGATTTCCACAACGCAAAATCCATCGGATTATGCTTGCGGTCATCAACGTCTACACGCGCGCCGGCCATCATATCCTCAATGTTACGGCCGGAAAGCTGACCATAGTATTTAAACTTTTCTACACTGTAGAAAACATCGCCGTCAACAACATAGCCATAGCCATTGTCAATCAGGCATTGTACAGTTTTGATGATATCATCGATATGCTCGGATACACGCGGATAAACATGCGCACGACGTACATTAAGCTTATCCATTACTTCAAAGTAGGAGTCAATATAGCGGTTGCAGATATCATACCATTGTACGCCCTCTTTATTGGCAGTATTGATAATCTTGTCATCAACATCGGTAAAGTTCTGTACATGGGTTACGTCATAGCCTTCATGCTCCAGGAAGCGGCGGATAACGTCCCAGGTTACGAACGGACGCGCATTACCAACATGCGGATGATTGTACGGAGTAACACCGCAAACATAGATGTTGGCTTTGCCGGGATGAATAGGTACGAATTCTTCTTTTTGTTTGGTTAAGGTGTTATATACTTTAATGCTCATAATAACTATTCCTTTGCAAAAATTCTCTGAGCGACAAGAAGGCCTTGGGTGCGAGCAACGCCGTTACGAAGCAGATGAGGCCTTGTCGTCGTTCATCAATCAAAGAGTTACGCCTGCTTTTGCCAAGCTTGATTTAATGCGTTTTGCAGTACGCTCAACGCCCAGCAACGGAACCATTGCTGCCAGCTCAGGACCATGCTGATTGCCGGTCAGAGCAACACGAATCGGCATGAATACATCCTTGCCCTTCAGCTTAGTTGCTTTCTGAAGATGCTTGAACAGAGCTTTAACTGCAGCATTGTCCAGGTTTTCTACATTCGGCAGCTCTTCCAGCAGCATATTGATAACGGTCGGTACAGTTTCAGCCTTCAGGACTGCTTCTGCTTCCTCGTTTTCAAATTCGAATTCATCATTGAAGTACATTTCTACGCATTCAGGAATCTGGGCAGCATAGGAAATGTGCTCCTGTGCGGTTGCTACAACGCGTTTGAGCCAAGTCAGCTTCTCGCCTTCTTCTTCGCCGGTCATGTAGCCTGCAGCAATCATGTGCGGTTTAGCAGCTTCAAAGAATGCTTCCGCATCCAGCTGACGCATATAGTGCTGGTTAATCCAGTTCAGCTTGTCGATATCGAAAACAGCAGGGTTCTTGGCAACACGGTCCATGCTGAATTCGTGAATCAGCTCGTCCATGCTGAAGATTTCCTGCTCGCTGTTCGGAGCCCAACCCAAAAGTGCCAAGAAATTGTTGATAGCTTCCGGCAGGTAACCCAGCTGACGATATTGGTCAACACTGGTAGCGCCGTGACGCTTGCTCATTTTGGTGTGGTCCTTGCCCAGAATCAGGGAAATGTGACCGAAGGTCGGTTGTTTGAAGCCCAATGCATCATAAACGAGGCATTGACGCGGAGTGTTGGACAGATGCTCCTCAGCGCGGATTACATGAGTAATGTGCATCAGCGCATCATCGATAACTACGGCATAGTTATAGGTCGGAATACCGTCGGATTTAACAATAACGAAATCACCGATATTATTGGAATCAAAAACTACATCGCCACGAACCATGTCGCGAACAAGAATCTGCTGGTCGGCAGGAACGCGGAAGCGAACGGTCGGTTTGCGGCCTTCAGCTTTGAACTGAGCAATCTGCTCTTCGGTCAGATGACGGCATTTGCCCATATAACGCGGCATTTTGCCTTCTTTGATCAGGCTCTGGCGTTCTTCCTCCAGCTCCTCATCGGTGCAGTAGCAATAGTAAGCCTTGCCTTCAGCCAGCAGCTTGTCAGTATATTTTTTGTAGATATCAAGACGTTCCATCTGATGATACGGTCCGTTCGGGCCGCCAACATCAACGCCCTCATCCCAGTCCATACCCAGCCACTTCAAAGCAGCCTTGATATTTTCCTCGGATTCCGGGGTAGAACGCTCACGGTCGGTATCCTCGATACGCAGAATCAGCTTGCCACCGGTTTTGCGGGCCAGCAGATAGTTGAACAGCGCACTGCGCGCACCACCGATATGGAACGGGCCGGTCGGGCTCGGCGCAAATCTTACTCTAACTTCATCATTACACATTGATATATCCCTCCAAATTTATCTATTAACATTAGATTTACCAAAAAAGCACAATCACTCTGGCTCCGGCTAAAATAAATTTCCTTCCGCCGGTATACCCAAACAGATTACACTTATCAGTCTAATTATTATATCACATCTTGACAATGCTCGCCACAGCTTCAGCGGCAATACCTTCGCCTCTTCCTGTAAAACCGAGCTTTTCTGTTGTTGTCGCCTTAATATTTACTACGGACTCAGCAACATCCAAGACCTTGGCAACATTAGTACGCATTGCGGCAATATAGCCTGCCAGCTTCGGGCGTTGGGCAATAATCGTCACATCCACGTTATTAACCTGCCAGCCTGCCTCCTGCAAAAGCTTTTTGACATGTAGCGTCAGCTGCATGCTGTCCGCTCCCTTAAAGCGTTCATCCGTATCAGGGAAGTGCTTACCGATATCGCCCATAGCCGCAGCGCCCAAAAGCGCATCCATCAGCGCATGCAAAGCTACATCTGCATCACTGTGTCCCAAAAGACCTTTTTCATATGGAACCTCAACACCACAGATAATTAATTTGCGCTCTTCTGCCAGCTTATGTACATCATAGCCGCAGCCGATGCGAAATTGCGGCATTACAATTTTATTTTCCATCTTCCTGCTCCTGTTGCGCCAGCAGATTTTCTGCAAAAAGCAAATCCTCCGGCGTAGTAATTTTAATATTTTCGTAGCGTCCTAACGCTGTCGCTACCTTATGGCCCATCAGCTCTACTACCGAAGCATCGTCGGTAACAGCAGCGGGATGTGCCGCCAGCTGCGCGTAAGCCTGCTTCAGCAGTTCTGCGGTAAAAATCTGCGGTGTCTGTACTGCCATCAGCGTACTGCGCTCAGGCGTAGCAGTTACAATACCGTCGGTGCCGACAACCTTGATGGTATCCTTCACCGGAACGGCAGCAATTGCGGCACCATGCACCTTAGCAGCCGCTAAGGTGCGTTCAAAAACAGCGCGTCCCGCAAAGGGACGCGCGCCATCGTGTACAGCGATATAGCAATCTGTTTCCTCTACTGCGGCCAACGCATTGGCAACACTGTCCTGACGCTCCTTGCCGCCGGCTACTACGCAAAACGGCAGCGTCCGGAAATAATCTTTCTGATAGCCTGCCAAAAGCTCACGGCCTTCAACAACCTCCTGCGGCGCCAACACGACAACGGCACGCTTAACCAGACCTGTTGCCTCCAGCATATGCAGACAGTGCACCAGAAGCGGTGCACCGTTCAGCATAGCAAAGGCCTTATTAATCCCCAGCCCCAGACGCTTACCGGCGCCTGCGGCCGGAACAATTACAATAAGTTCATCCTTTCCCATCTCAAAGCTCCTATTTTGTTTTTGCGAAAATCATTCTTCCGGCAGAAGTCTGCAGCACGCTGGTTACAACAACAATTGCGCTGTGGCCGATGAAGTGACGTCCGTTTTCTACAACAATCATAGTACCGTCATCAAGATAAGCAACAGCCTGTCCCTGCTCCTTGCCTTCCTTAACCAGGAATACGTTCATTTCCTCGCCTGCAACAACTACTGGTTTAATAGCGTTCGCCAGCTCATTGATATTCAACACCTTAACGCCCTGAATACCTGCAACCTTATTCAGGTTATAATCATTGGTAATAATGTCAGCGTTAGCCTGTCTTGCCAAACGTACAAGCTTAGCATCCACGCCTTCCAGATCATCGTAATCGTTATCTACGACCAGAATACGGCCCTTGTAGCTTATCTGCAAATCATGCACCAAGTCCAGACCGCGACGGCCTTTAGCACGCTTCATATTATCCGAAGAATCCGCCAGCTTCTGCAGCTCCTCCAACACAAAATTCGGCACTACCAGCTGACCGTCCAAAAAGCCTGCAGCCATAATATCCATAACACGTCCGTCAATAATGACGCTGGTATCAAGCAATTTATTGCTGCTGTAAAGACGGTCCCCCAAAGGGCCCTCCAATACACTCTTTGTTTCATCGACAGACTTTACGGGCTTACGCGTAGGAATACGGTTAAAAAACTCCACAATATCATTATGCTTACGCAAAGCCAGTTTAGCACCGACAACCGAAAGTACAAGGCTTAGTACGATGGGAATAAACGGTCCGATAACCGGCAGTCTGGAAAAAGGACTGCCTATCAGATTTGCTAAAATCAGACCGATGCCGATACCGAAAATCATTACCAGAATATCACTGGTAGGTACGCCGGAGAGAGAAACCGTCAGACGTTCAGCGTAATTGAACAGCCATTTTGTAATAAACGGTGCCAATACTAAGCCAAGCCAGGAAGATATAAAAAGACCTGGTAAGGTCAGTATCATGGTAGCAAAGGTAATTCCCATTAAGCCATTGCCGTGTAAATCATAGCCCAAGTAATTTGATAAAAACGGTAAAGATAAATTTGTTAGTATGAGTCCGGTTACAATAATAATTAACGATATGCTCAGGCTAATAATTTTTCTCAGCATTTCAATTCCTCCTTTCTCTGAATTTCTGATACATAGTATTTCATCCTACTATTATATCAATTATATAATACAGCTATAATCCGCAAAAAACAAGTAAATAACTTTTTTAAATATGACATTAGTGAAAAAAAGGCCTAAAAATTTTGCAAAAAAACCGTTTTAAAGCAGTTTCTAATGTAGTGACCCCAAAAAGTTAGACTTTTATTACGCAACAGAATTTAAAATTTGT
>CAVCLW010000060.1:0-12232 GCA_963603005.1 Escherichia coli
AGAACAGCTTGCCTGCCAGTGCATCCAGTGCTTCGTTAATCTTATCCTCATCCGTCGTATCTACGCCGGTGTTATCCGTCAGCATGGTAATCTTGCTGTTGGCTGCTGCCTTGTTAACAGTAAAGTTACCGCCGTATACTTCAGCAGGATTGCTGCTGTTGTGCTTGTAAATGACTGTTGCGTCACCGCTGTAGCTGCCAATCGTTACGCTAGCTGCAGCGTTAGTCATATCAACTATGCCGTTAGTAGCAGTGAAGCTCTTCAGGCTGCTAGCGCCACTGTTGTTCCAGGTGCTGCCGTTCAGCGTCAGGCTGAAGTCTGCACTAGTGCTTGCACCGTTCCAGATACTACCGTTTGTCAAAGTTGCACTGCCTGCAGCACTTGTACTGCCGTTCCACTTGCTGTTGTTAGCAGTAATTGTTACATTTGCACCGCTGTTGTCACCAGTCCAGTTGCTATCAGTCAGGCTAATAGTCGCATTGCTGCCGGTATTTGTGCCAGTCCAGCTTGCGCTATTGGTCAAAGTAATGTTAGCTTTTGCACCGCCGTTAGCTCCTGTCCAAGTTGCTTTATCGGCTTTCACAGTTACTCCGTCTGCGGTATTGCCTTTAGTCCAGCTTGCGCCGTTGGTCAAAGTTACATTTGCATTTGCACCGCTGTTCATACCGCTCCAGCTAGAAGCATCCAGCTTGATTGTGCTTCCTGCTCCGCTGCTGTCGCCTGTCCAGGTTGTGCCGTTCGTCAGCGTTGCGTTCAGCTTGCCGGTGTTGGCTCCGTTCCAGGTGCCCTTGCTCAGACTCATGGTAGTGTTGCCTGCATTGTCGCCACTCCACGCTGCGCCTTCCTTGAAGTTCAGCTCTACGCTGCCGTCAGCATCTGTTGCCACATCGCCGTCCAGCTTGCTGAGGTTCTTGGCTGTTACTTTAGCACCTTTGCCGTTGGCAGTAATGTCGCTGCCAATGGTGGTATCAGCAGAATCAATCGTTACTGCCGCATTTACGCCGTCAGCATTTACTGCACCTGTAACAGTCGTAGCTTCGCCGCCATTAATACTTACGCTGCTGTTTGCACCATTAGCGCTCACTGCACCGTTGACCTTCGCAGCCTTCGTTGCCTTAATATTTACGACATTATTTGTGCTTACGTCACCGTTCAGCGTTGCGTTAACTGCAGTGATCTCTACCTTGCTGTTATTGGCATTGATTGCTTTCGCACCAGTTACAGCAAAGTTTCCTGCATCCTGAACTGTCAGTGTAGCGCCGGTTGTTGCGATACCGTCACCGCTGTTGGCAGTAATAGTCAGATCGTGGTTGTTCAGCTTCAAGGTAGTATCTTTGGCTGTAGTAACTGCACTGCCAGCGGTCGTAATCGTGGTTGCGTCTTTCGTGAAGTTATAGATATTGTCAGTATCAGGGAGTACACCTGCATCACGGTATTCTTTATCAGTTACATAATCACCGGTTACAGTTGTTTTAAAATCTGTCTTAGACTGTACATTAGGAATGCTTGTACCATAATCAACGGTTGCTTTATCAAGACTGCCCTGACCTGTTTTACTATCGTAACCAATATTACCGGCAAATTTAGTTGCTGATGCAGACGTAAGTCCCTCAGCAATTTTTACATAACCATCAAGATTTTTTTCACCCTTTAAGTATCCGGTATAATACAGCTTATTAGCCAAAGCATTCAAGGCGTCATTGATGGCATATTTATTGGTAGTTTCCAAACCGTTAGAATCTGTCAGCAGGGTAATCCCTGAACCGGTTGTTGCTGTACCAATTGTAATATCACCACCATTAATTTTGGTAACATCATTTGCATCATGCTGATAAACAAACGTAGCCTTACCATTATATTTATTAATAGTGAGATTTCCTGCAGTTGCATCCGTCATATCAACTGTAGTACCGCCACCGGCCGCCACAGCTGCAGCCTTTCTCATTTTGCTGACACTGCCGGCATTAAAGCTGTCAAGAACATTATCTCCTTTTAGTTGCCAAAGGCTGTCACCATGCATATTCAGCGTACTGCCACTACCAATGACATTACCGCTCCAGCTGCTGCCATTATTAAGAGTTACAGAAGATCTGTCACCCCTGATATTTCCCTGATAAGCAGAATTATCAAGTGTGAGCTGCAAATCGCTGCCACTGCTGTCACCGGTCCAGCTTGCCTTATTTTTCAGGGTAACAACAGCCTTACTGCCATCATTTTTACCATTCCAAGCGGATGCATTCAGCGTTACATTAGTTCCCGCGCCCTTATTATCACCGGTCCAGACAGAATCGGCTGCATTAACCACCATATTGCTGCCGCTGTTGTCACCGATCCAGCTTGCTTTATCCTTTAATGTCAGATTTACATTGTCACCGCTGTTATTGCCATGCCAATCGCCTTTTTCTAAAAGGAAGTTTTTATCTGCATCAGTGTTATCGCCCTCGGGAGTTTCAGTCTGCACACTGATTTTTTCACCCAGGCTTCCCTGTCCAGTGGTATCGCTGTATTTAACACTGCCTACATATTTAGCTGCGGAAGCTGCTGTCAGACCTTCAGCAATCTGTACCTGCCCGTCCAGATTTCTGCTGCCATTGACATAATCTGTATAATAAAGCTTATTGGCCAAAGCATCGAGAACCTTATTAACAGTTGCTTCAGAAGATGTATTTACGCCGCTGCTGTCCGTGCGCAAAGCTACAGCAGAGCCGGTTTCAGCAGTCTTCACCGTAAAATTGCCACCCAAAATATTTTCCGGGTTACTGTTATCATGCTCATAAATAACCATAGTATTACCGCTGTATTTGTCTATGGTTATATCCTTGCTGCCACTCTTCTGGAAAATAACGCCTGCAGCACCTGCACTGCCACCTGTAAGTTTGCTGATATGGCTTGCTCCATTGCTGCCGACATCTTCATTATCCTGTGCATAACGTGTATTATTGGCCTGGTTTATCCAGCTTGCACCGTTTTGCAGCCACATATTTACTGTGCCGCCATTATCTACAATGCCGCGCAGATAAGAATCATCCGTAGTCAAAGCTACATTTACCGTACCTGTTTTCAACGCGAAGATATCACCGCCAAGCTTAACGCTGTTATTGCCGGCCGCTGTGCCATCCTTACCGGTATTGACGTTAATGGTTCCCTGATATGCTCCCAAGGTGTAGTAACCATAATTCATACCCTTAGGAACATTAATCTCGCCACCGCCAATAGAAACCGTACTGTTCTTGGCATTCGTTGTAATACCATTGCCATACACATCCATATCAGCAGTACCGCTGACATCTACACGGCTGTTTTCTACCTGCGCAAGAATACCGGCGTTGTTAAAACGTGACAACACATTATCTGCATTTATAGGAATACCCCATGTTTCGCTGTCAGAGCCCTTTATAGTCAGATTGCCATTAATCGTAATTGTATTGGCAACATCAGAAGCATAACTTGCTTCACCCCAACGGTCTGTTTTCTGTACAGCAACACCATTACCGCCGTAGCTGCCGTTCATAGAGATATTAACATCTCCGTTAACAGTAATCTTGCTGGCAGCCGATTTGCCGGCATCATTCATGATAGCATTATTCAAGGAATTACCATTCACAGCGCCAATAGTAATAATATTCAGCTTACCTGCATTAATAGTAATATTCTTACCATTGCCGGCATAAACACCGACAGGTGTAGCAACACTGTTCTGTACCTGCAGCTGCAAAGTATTGCTGCCGGCGTTGACAGTAACATCATTACCGTCATGCGCATAAACAGCAGCCAGAATATTATTGCTTAAATCAGCCTGTGTTTTCCATGCATTAGGCTTCAGGCTGATAGTTTTATCAGCAGTAAATGTATAAACACTGTTATCACTGCTGACACCGCTGTAAACGGAACTGTCAGCATCTGTGCCGCTGATGCGTTGAAAATAATCGCCTGTTTTACTATTGGCATTGATGTTGACAATCTTGGTTGTAGTCACAGAAGGAGATGTAAGCCCTTCTTCCCGTGATGTTGTCAGCAAAGCCTTGTTGCCGAAAACAGTATCACCGGAAAGCAAGGAAACAGAGTTAAATGTGTGGTAGGATGTGTTGCCCGCCAGCTCATAGGCACTCCAGGTATAGGTAGGCTTAGAAGCGCCATCGGTATAAACTACGATATTATTGCCAAATTCTCCCCAGACACGCTTAGTATAATATTCGGCAAACAGCTTATTGAACCAACCGGTGCCTACACCGGTATTGCCGCCGCCCTCTGTACTGCCTTCAACAACAATTTCCCAATCTACAGGGTTATCCGAGCTCAGATTAGCCACTGTAGTTTTATAAACCTTCAGATTGCTGCCGCCGCCACCGGTTGCCAAATTATATGCCAGGATATAGGCGGTACCATTAGGCCAGACAGTCATATCACGAAAATCAAGGCCATTACTCTTGACGTTTTCCGGCAATACTACAGATTTAGATTCCTGATTCAGAACATTATTGTTAATCGTGGCCAAAGTTATAGCAGATTCACTATTGCCGTGTCCTACATATTGGTAACCGCCGATACCTGTATGCAGCAGTATATCATTATAATTGTTCAGTTTAACCGAGTCAGGATTACGTGCACTGCAGGTATAATTAACATATTCCAGACTACCGTCATCCTTTATCTGATATTGCATAATTATACTGTCATCATAAGGATCATAACCACCCTTAGGATTGATGCTGACAACTACATAAAGCTGTCCGTTTTTGACAACCATGCCTTCGCCATGCACCCAGCCCGGAGAACTGTAACTCATGCCGCAGTACTTATTAAGATCCTCCATCAGATTACGGGATTTGCTGACCTCTTCGGTCAAAACATTCTTATCGTACTTTACAACGCCGATAGTACCTAAATCATAATCACCGACATAGACATATCCATTATAACCGGCTGCGGAATGCGGATTGGCACCTTTGGTAATGATGCCGGATGGATAAACCTCATCCTTACTCCAGGTTGTATCGGCACCGATTACCTTAGAAGGAATCAAATCAACTGTACTATAATTATACTGACGCAGCAAAAACATGCTTTTGCCATCCAGCACAAAGCTATAGGTGCCGGGATCCTTATTCAAGGATTCAATTACTGCTACATTTGCTTTGCTGTCAACCTTATCGGTAACACGTGAGCCGGTAATAGCAGTCATATTGCTGGCACCATAGTTAGAAGGAACAGTTATCAACAGATTGGCTGCGAAAGCGCTGCCGCCAATCATCCATCCACCCATTATCGAGGCTAAAATCGCCGCCTTTTTACTTTTACTGAACTTACGCATTGATAATTCCCCCTTTAGAACTGATAACGCGCTGTAACATAATAGGTGCGGCCCTGTATCGGAAATTCCGGATTAATATAGCCGGGAACCATGAACGCTGCATCACTGCGAATTTTAGATTTAGGACCTTTATTGAGAATGTCATTGCAGCCAAATGTCAGCTGCCAATTTTTCTTCGGCATCCACTTCAGGCCGCTATTCATAACAAACAGCGAGCATACCGGTTTGCCGGACAGATACGGTGACAGCTTGCCACTCGTTGCTTTATTGTAATAAGTGAAGTATTCATCTGTGTAATGTCCTTCGGCAAAGACAGAGAACTTCTCTGAAGGTCTGTAGGTCAGGCGGATATTGCCCTCCCATTCCGGCTGGTAGGTAGGCCACACCGGAGCGTATTCACCAAACTGCGTAGCCGTATGCTTGTTATAGGCGCTGGTATTAAGGTAAGTTACCTGTAAATCAAGATCGAATTTATTCCATTTAAAGCTGCTCTGCAATTCAATGCCATGAGATTTACCCTTATTATCATTAAAATACGACCAATAATCCTTGCCTGCACGCTCCAGCTGCAGCATATTGGTAGAATCTCGCCAATAATAAGTCAAGGTAGTGGAATTATCTGCTCCCAACAGCTTGTTATGCATAATCGCACTGATATCAAACTGCTTGCCTTCCTCCGGCACAGGGAACATTGCACCTTCACCATTATGATTCCGCGGAGCAGGCAGGATGCCGGCACCGTCACCGGCAATTTCCGCCATGTTCAGCAAACGGTAATAGGTACCGCCCGTCATACGCAGAGTAAGGTTTTCATTTACTTCTTTCTTCAAAGCCAGCTGCCATGTTGCCTTACCCTTGGTCTGCGAATCCTTAGGATGAATCCAGCTTGCCTGTCCATCGGTAAAGCGCTTGCCATCACTGAAGCCGGTAATCTTTGATTGGTTATAACGTACACTAGGCGTAAAAATCCAGGTACCTTCTTTATCTAAGGTAATAGAATCCTGCAGCTGTACGTTGAACAGCTCCTGCTCATAACGGTTACGGATTTGAGCGGAAAGGAAATTCTGACTGGCCTGTCCACCTAAAATTTTAGCCATGTTGGAACCGTCTATATCCAAGCCTTCTTTGGAATAGTTAATCAAAAAGTCCAGCATATTGTTATCATTCAGCTTGTAACCGCCATCAATCTGAGCTGTGTATTTATTGGATTTATAACGGCTCCATTCGCGCAACGGCTGGTTCTGCATATCCCATTCACTGTTCGGATACGCTGTATTGATATGCTCGGCCCGATATTTTTTATTCTGATACATGTAGTCAAGCATCCAGCCCCATTCAAGCTTGCCAACCTCCTGACGGTTCTGCAGCATCAGGCTGGCACTGTTCTGTTTCTGTCTGCGGCTGTCATAATAATATCTGTCGCTCAAATCAACGCCATTATTATAAACCGCCGCATTGACATCACCCAGCCATACACTGTCCGGCATATGTCTGTCCAAAGTATCATATGTGCCTTTGATAACCCAGTTTTTATTTTGCCATTTTACAATCGTACTGGTCTTTTCATAGTCATTGTATTTTCTGTATCTGGTAGCATTTTCTGCTTCCTTCTGTTTTTGTTTTAATTTTTCCAGTGATTCTTTTCTGCCGGCCTGATTTTTATTTTTATCAGGGTCCGCATCGTTCGTCCACTTATCTATATTATTCTGAACTACTTTATCGCCATACTCTTTAAGAATTTCTTCCTTGATTTCAGGTGTAAGAACACCTTCGCCGAAGGAACTGCCGATCCAGTCATATTGCAGCGCCTCATGCCAGTCACTGTCATCATAGCCTCTTTTAAGATACTCATCCTTAAGACCTCTGTCTACCACCTGTTGTTCAATTAAATACAGATTGGAATTGCCGACATCTTTTTTCGCATATTCATACCTGTTGTCATAAATAGCATCCTTCAGGCTGTCGCTTCTTACAAATCCCAACCAGGCATCATTATTTGCTTTATAGTAATCTATTTGTTCCTGCTGCAGATTTATCACAGCACCTTTGGTCATATAATCTATGGTTTCATTATTAAAATTATCGATTACTTTCTGCTGACCTGCTATCTGCTGCTCACCATATGGCAAATATCTTTCCGCAGCATAGTTTTTATATTTGAAATCACCGTCACTGGATTCATAGTTAGTGCCAACCATTAACGAACCATCCCCCAGAGGAGCTGTTATTTCCATAGAGCCTCTTTTGCCACCATAAGAGCTTTTGCCAACTTCCAATGATACATCTGTCGTTTCCGGCTTTTTGGTAACAATGTTGATAACACCGCCCATAAAAGTACCGCCAAAACGGCTGGGAATATAACCACGGTAAACCTCAATACGTTCTACATTTTTTACAGGAATTGTCGAAAGATCGACAGCAGTATCACCGCCAAGGTTAGCCAATACACCGTCAATAAAAATGCCGACCTGCGCAGCAGTGGAGCCACGCATCGTCACAGTTGTATATTGCCCTTTGCCGTTTACCTCACGCACGTGCACACCGGGCACGGTCAAAAGCAAGTCAGGCAATGATTTCTGCTCACCTTTGAATTCATCAGGACGCACAATGTTTACCGTACCGGGAGAAAGCTTGCTTTCCCAATCAGGACGTTTAGCTTCTACCGTCATAGCATCAAGGCTGAAGTCCATCAATGAGTCATCAGCATCATTGCTTGCTGTCTGCGCAGTATCAGTTGGGGCTGCGTATGCAGCAGGCAGAAATTCTGTAAGAGAGCATCCCAGAGATACAGCAATTGCCGCAGCTAAAATATTTTGGCCATGAATATTTTTCACTAAAATCTCCTCCTTAACCCGGAAATTTATCATAAACTTATAAAAAAAAAAGACTTAATTTTAAAATGGGCATACTAATCCCATTATAAAATTAAGTCATCAGATTAATTTTATATGTCTTCAGCTGCAATCCGACTTTACGGTCTCCTGTGCAGGTAAGCTAGAGCTATTTGGCGTGCTGAAGTACATGATGTATATTTTTTTATTATATTAAACCATGTGTTTAAAGATCTGTTTTTTAACAGTTAGCACGGGCATCATTAATTTTACCTTGATGCGCTCTAGCTCCATCGCGCCGGCGCAGCCTTAAAAGCTCACCTATAAGCGTCAGCAAATACTCACGCGGTATTGTTACATATGTTTCGTCGCATTTTGAAAACTGATTAAATCTTGCCTTTAAATCCTCATACTTCATAATGAATCCTCGTCCCCCTTTTAGACACACGAAAGCAATTGCTCTTATCCGCCTGTAAATCGCAGGTTCAATGGATATCTTAAACAAACAGCGCTTTGACTCAAGATCTTCATGTCTCCATCCCTGTGCGAAAGGTATAAGCTGCGGCAATCAGTTTATATGATGAAGGCACTCCCTAATACAATTGCGGTACAGTGCCGGATTCTCACCATGCTTCCCTATTTGTTTAATATGTTTTTAACTTTTTATTATACGCGGAACAATAAATGATATCAGTTTGTAATCTATTTGCTTTTCATTTATCTCTATTTGCTTATTGATTGTTTGTATCATTTGCCGATTTAATTATAACATGTGAAATATTCTTTAGTCAAGAAAGCTCTTTGGATACTTTTTTAATTTTATTTACAAAACTCTCAGTAAAACAACACCATGAGCTTTTTCTGTTAACTGCATATTCTTGAACATCATCACTTATTTACTAATTTACAATTAAGCAAACTTCTGCAGCAAATCATCTTTTCCTAAAATATCAAAAATGTCAAATAGCAGATAAACCGTAACGGAAAACCTGCTATCCGACATTTTTTGAGAGGAGTTGATGAGTTTTTTGAAAAGGAGTATTTAAAGCCTGATTCTACAAGCTTTATACAAAACTAAAAGTAAGGGGCTTTAAAGCTTAGAAGCTCCAGCGCAGGCCGGCATCAAGACGATATTTTTGCTCTACATCTCCGCCAAAGCTGCAGCCATAGGTTGCATAGAAGGTGTTGGCAGCACTAAGCTTCGCAGTCACGCCAACCTGTGCTTCATACCAGGTATCGCCAAAGTCAAGGCTTGTTTTACCGCCCTGTTCGCCTACTGCACGGAACGCACTGTCAAAGTCACCGCTGAATTCATGTGCTGCTGCCAGTTTTACAAAGTAGCTTGCATTATCAGTTGTCTGGCCTACACGTACGCCCAAGCGAGCGATGCAGCTGGTGAATGCATCCTGTGCAACATCCATATTCTTATTCTTGCCCCAGGCATTGAGATAGTCGCTTGTTGCAGCATAGTCCTTCGCAGCAATACGGCCTACAGTCAGCTCTAAGCTCGGATCAACATACAAACCGTTTTTGCCTTCAAAACGCTTGCCATATTCTGCGCTCAAAGATGCACCCCATGTTTTATAATCGCCATTCAGCTTATGACCATAAGCATTGCGTACATCGAATTCGTTTTCCAGGCGAGTGTATTTAGCAATCAAATCAAGATATTGACCGCTATCACCCTGCCAAGTACCATACAGTCCCAAGCTTGTACCCTTAATGTCGGCACGACCGTTGCCATAGGAAGAATTGCCATCATTGTAGGAAAGAGCCACGCCTGCTTTCCAACCGTTTCCTACTTCCTTATCATAGCCAACCTGATAAGCGTTATATTTCAGATTCAGGTCGGTATTTTGCGCATCCATGCTATATTTGCCGCCATAATACTTAGCCCAAATACCGCTTTCATCTTCGCTCAGACGCAGGTCGCCCATACGCTTCATAAGATCATTGTTTTCCGCACGCCACAGCAAAGCGGTGGAAGCCATGGCAGTCTTAGCGCCCTTCATCATAGCGGTTTCTTTATCGCCGTAGATTACTTCAGGATTCTTTTTGTTTTCCGGAGTAATAATAGAGCCATCCTTCAGGCTGCCCTTGCCATCTTCCGCAGAGAAGTTGATGTCACCAAGCTTAAGAGCTGCAGAGCTGGCTGTCAGGCCTTCGGCAATCTGCACATAACCATCAAGATTATTTTCCGCACCTTCAATTGCGCCTGTGTAGGTAAGCTTGTTAGCCAGCTTTCTCAGCACCTTGCTTACTTCGCCTGCGTTACTGGTATCAATGCCGTCGTTATCCGTGCTCAGGGTGATTGCGGAGCCTTCGGCTGCACTGCCGATGGTGATGTTGCCGCCGAGAACACGGGTTGGGTATTCGCTGTCGCGGACAAAGGACACTATCGTATTACCAGTATAATTACTCAATGTAATATTTTTATCCCCGTCCATAACTATAGTGCCACGTGCCGCTTCATCTTTACCACCAGTAAAGTAATCAACTGCTATATCATGAGTACCGTTATGATACCAAACAGCACCAGTATCAAGCGTCATGGACATATGATTTATTGCATCACTATCTTTTTCTGCATTAGAACCACCGTGCCAGGTTGCTCCATTATGCATCCGTAATGTCAAAGCGCCTTTAGCACCACCAGTCCAGTCAGCACCATTGTCCATATAAATATTAACACCATATTTAGTAGTACTATCATATGCACTTTCATTATCTAAAGTTGCATTAGAGCTTTGCGTACCAATAACATTTCCACGTAAATATGAATCTTCACCATTTAATCCAACATTGACCTGTGCTGCTTTCTTACTACCTTTAGCACGTAAGTCACCGTCAATTTGAACTACATTGTCACCAGCGCCAATTACATTACCATCATTGTCTTTTTGGGTATTAACATTAATTCTCGTCATATCGCCATAATTATAAGTATGTTTAGCTTCAAGTCTGCCCACAAACTTGCCACCGCCAATGTCAATTTGTGCAGAATCAGCCTGAACAGCATAGCTTTCAGAAACAGCAGCTCCACCATATACGGATGTATCTTTGGCTACAATGTTCACAAGACCATCTATGACGATTTGTGACTCTTCACCACTGTCGGATTTTTTAGTTTCTGCATAAAGACCTCGTTTACCTTTAGCTTCATATAAGCCATTAAAGGAAAAGATTTTTTGATCCTGATTTTCTCCGCCGTTATGAATAATCAGCTTTCCGCCACCATATGCTAAAGCGCCGGTATGGTTATTACCTTTTTCGTTAGCAAAAGTAACATTAATATTTCCTGCATTATTTATTTCCAGCGAACTTCCCTGTCCTGCAGCAAGCCCCACTAATTTTGACGCGTTATATTCATTTCCAGCAATATGATTTATATTTAATGTATTATTATTCATATTGATAGTAATATCTTTACCGACTGCTGTATATATAGGTGCTACAAATTTATTATAAGTTGTATAACTAGACGATGGTTGAACCAATGCACCCACCTCAGAGTTTATCGTAACATTTTCTTTAAAATTATAGGAGCCGTTACCTTGATCAATTACACCTGCATTGACATAATCCGTATCTTCACTTGCATCACCTGTAATTGAAGTGTTGAATACTAATCCGTCTGTATCATTCACAGGATTAGTATCTTCAGCAAACGCCACAGCTGCAAAGCTGCATCCCATTGCCACAGCAATACCCAAAGCTAATTTTCTTGATTTTTAAAAGAATTACTTTTTGACATAATATTTCCCCCTTTAATTATCTTGGTGGTCTTCTAAATGATTAAATACGACGTCAAACTCCTTTCTTCAATCATATATATCCTTTTCCTGGCAACAGCTAACGCTTCGCAAAAGAAAAAGCTTGGTATCACTCGTGTATCAGGCGCACCAAGGCGCACCGATTCCACAGTGAAACCAAGCCAATAGTCAGGTAATCACTAAGCTTTAACTGCAATCCGACTTTACGGTCTTCTATTTAGGTAAGCATATGCTATTTCGCATGTTAAAGTCTTTGGTATCTATTTTATTTTTAAAACTTGTACTTAATTTATCTGCTACCATTCTCTACTCTAAGT
>CAVCLW010000061.1:0-11578 GCA_963603005.1 Escherichia coli
CCTTGTAGCCACGCGAAATCAGCTCATTATAGCAAATTGTTTCAATAATATAGTTATACTCGTCCTTAATTCTGTTTTTCTTCAAATGCAGAAAGCCAAGGTCGCAAACATAATACTTCTCTTCAAATGCAAGCGCCTTCTTGCCACGAATATCATAACGCGAAACCTTATCACAAACACAGGCATCAACAATGCAGCGCAGATAATCATATACAACAGGTGCAGAAACCTTATGCCCATTACTTGAAAGCGTGCTCGCAATAGCATTACCGGAAACAGTCAGTGAAGAGTTACCTACAATATAATCAAGTACCTTTTCCAACACCAGCGGCGAATTTATTTTGTTACGCATGACTATATCCTTCAGTACAACTGCATCATATATATTATTTAAAATAACCTCTTTGGTTTCCTTATTGGCAGCACCACATACCAAAGGCAAGCCGCCATAAGTCATGTATTCCGCCAACAGGCTTTCATAATCCGGTGCAGATATATCTTTGTATTGACAGAACTCCATAAAATTGAACGGTAATACGCGCAAAGATACAGTCCTGCCACTTAAATGCGTAGCTAATTCTCCCGAAAGCAGTTTGGAATTAGAACCAGTAATAAAAATACTCACATTATGCGTTGCCCGAAAAGAATTTACCACAAGCTCAAAATTATTTACATTTTGAATTTCATCGAAAAACAAATAATATTTACTTTCATCAATAATTTTTTGCTCAACATATTCATAAAAAGCATCTGCATCTGTCAGCTTATGATACTTGTAATCTTCAAAATTTATGTAAACGATATGCGAATCCTCGATACCATTTTCCTTTATTTCAGCAATAACCTGACGCAAAATAGTAGATTTACCGCAACGTCTGATGCCGGTAATAACCTTTACCAGCTCCGAATCATAAAACGGGCGCAAACGTTCCAGATACTGTGTTCTGATAACCATAACCCTGCTCCTTTCCGCTTTGTCAGCACATTTTCCTTTATTATATTCTAACACAACCCACTCCCCTCCGCAACAGTGTTAATTATTTTTAACACTATCGCACATTTTGTCGATAGCATTAATTTATTTTAACACTATGAGTGATTTTCGCGTTAGTGTTAATTATTTTTAATACTATTGCACGAGATACTCATCTTTAACCTAAACGCAGGCACAAAAAAAGCCCGCCCTTACGGACGGACTTTTCAGCATAAACCGGATTATTTACGGATACCCAGTTTAGCAATGATTGCACGATAGCGCTCGATGTCTTTGCTAGCCAAGTAGTTCAGCAGGCCACGACGTTTACCTACCAGTTTCAGCAGGCCACGACGGGAATGATGATCTTTTTTGTGCTCTTTCAGATGCTCGGTCAAATATTTGATGCGTTCGGTCAGAACTGCGATTTGTACCTCAGAAGAACCGGTGTCACCTTCATGACGTGCGTTTGCCAGAATTACTGCTTGTTTAGCTTCGCTAGTTAACATTGTTTGTTTCCTCCTAAAATTTCAAATTGCCATAAGCGTAGCAGCCGTTGGAGAATCGAACTGCCAGGCCTTGGTTCAAATACTATGATAGTATACCATATCTTGCCACCAGATAGCAAGTATTTTGTAAAGATTTTTATAAAAACAGCTTTAATTTACCGCAAAGCCGCTTCGCAGTCATGCTTATCCTGCGCCAGCTGCTGCTTGAGCTGCTCAATGCCGGCAAATTTTACTTCGCCGCGAATGCGCTGCACAAACTGCACCGTGAGCTGTTTACCGTAAAGGTTCCCGGTAAAATCAAAGATGTTCGTTTCCAGACGCGGTTTGGCAACATCGCCAAAGGTCGGATTGTAGCCGATATTGGCCATGCCGTGATAGCTTTTGCCGTTGACAATTACCCGCACAGCATACACTCCCCCCAGAGGAACCGCAACATGAGCATCCTCCAGCTCAATATTAGCTGTAGGATATCCCAGCAGTCTGCCGCGCTCGTTGCCGTGCGCCACAGTGCCGCTGATGCTGTAGCTGCGCCCCAGCATGTCAGCAGCCTCTGCTACCTTGCCTGCGGCAATCAGCTGACGAATAGCAGTGCTGCTGATAACGGTTGCACCCTCACTTACCAGCTCACGTACAATCAGCTCAAAGCCCATGGCCTTGGCGGAAGCAGCCAGCGTATAAACAGTTCCCTGTCCGCGGCAGCCGTAGGTGAAGTTGGCACCGACTACCAGACAGCTGTAATCAAGCTGCTGCAGTCGCTGCAAAAACTCCTGCGGTGAAAGGTCCGCCACCTGCTGATTAAAGGGAATATCCACCAGTACATCCACGCCAAGCTGCTGCAAAAGCTCCTGCTTTTGCGCGCCTGTTATCAGCGCCGGCGGCACCATGCCCGGACGAATCCATTCAAAGGGATGGTTGCTGAAGGTAAAGACAGCCAGCTGCGAATTACATTCATGCGCCTTCTCCCTTGCGGTTTCAATTACATCAAGATGACCGCGATGCAAACCGTCAAAGGTACCCAATGCTACCACACAGGGAGCGGCAAATTTATGCAGTTGTTCTAAAGAAGTAATAATCTCCATGCTTATTCCTCTGGCATCGGGTAATGCTCTAAGATTTTTTCTGCCTGCAGGCGCTCCTGCTCACAGCGGACGATGCCTAAGAATTCATCCCCCGGCCCCAGCAGGACGTATCTGCCGTCGGCAGTCTGCGCCACCGTGGTGCGCACACCGTTAGTAATGCGCGCCGCCTGACGGGCGTTCACCTTGAGCTTTGGCAGCTCGGCAACAGCAGTCAGCGGCTCTGCGGCACAAGCTTCGGGATTCTCCGCGATTTCCTGCAGCGTGCAGGCCTTGTCAATCGTGTAGGCTCCCACCTGTGTGCGCAGCAAAAAGCTCATCGTACCGCAGGTTCCCAGCGCCGTCGCCAGGTCCTCGCCCAGTACGCGGATATAGGTGCCCTTGGAGCAGGCCACGCGCACGGTGAAGCTGTTTGCCGTATAATGCAAAAGCTCCAGCTTATAGACTTCGATGGGACGTGCGGTGCGCTCCACCTCTACGCCCTGACGTGCCAGCTGATACAGCTTTTTGCCGTTGATTTTAATTGCCGAATACATCGGCGGCAGCTGCAGCTGTTTGCCGGTAAATTGCGCCAGCACAGCTTCCAGCTTCTCTCTGCCGAATGCGGGCACAGGCATTGTTTTGACAACCTCGCCGCTGTCATCGCCGGTAACAGTCTGCGCTCCCAGCGTAAATTCAGCAATATATTCCTTGCGGCCCTCCACAGCAAATTCCAGCAAACGGGTTGCACTGCCCGCAAAAACAGGAAGAACTCCTGCCGCGTCAGGGTCAAGAGTTCCCCCATGTCCGATTTTCTTTGTGTTAAGTACGCGCCGCAAAAAACCGATAACATCATGCGATGTCATCTGTGGTGGTTTTAATACATTAAAAATTGCGTCCATCTTAAACCAATTTGCCCAATGCCTCCAGCAGCTGAGTGCGAGCCTCCTCTACCGGTGCATAAATCGTACAGCCTGCTGCCCGCAGATGACCACCGCCGCCGAAGGCTACAGCCACAGCGGATACATCAACGCTCTTGGAGCGCATGCTCACGCGCGTTACCGCCGGCTCAACGGCCTTGAACATAATAGCTACGTCAACGCCCTCAATATAGCGCGGGTAGGATACAAAGCTGTCGGTCTGGACTTCCTTGTCATATATATCGTTGGTAATTGTGAGATAAGCAATTTTGCCGTCATAAGCAAAGGTCAGCGAAGGCAATACCTTGGCCAGCATCTCTACCGTATCACGGGAGCGCACGTCCAGAGCGTCGCTGATTTCGTTAGGCTGCACGCCGTATTCCAGCAGCTTGGCAGCATTACGCATCGTTTTCGGCGTAGTGTTGGCATAGCGGAAGGAACCGCAGTCTGTGCTGATTGCTGTATAAAAGCAGGTAGCAATTTCCTTATCAAAGGGCCATTGCATAGCCATGAACAGATCACACATTACCTCGCCCACGGCTGCCGCCTTGGCATCCAGATAGAGATATTCGGCAAAGCGTTCGTTGGAAATATGGTGGTCGATGTTCAGCAGCGTTTTTGCTTCCACAACCTCAGACACCAGACCAATGCGGTCAAAAGAGCTGGCATCAATAACTACCAGCAAATCCGTCTGCAGCTTGCTGCCCTCTACCGGGCGTTCACACAATTCAATACCGGGAAAAAAGCTAAAGCTTTTGTTGATAACGTCATCACAGAAAACAGTAACCTGTTTGCCCTGTGCCAGCAAAAAACGCGCCAGTCCCAAAGTGGAGCCCAGGGTGTCACCATCCGGGCTTACGTGGGTACACAGCACAATTTTTTCTGCCGCCAGCAGCATAGCGCCTGTTTCCTGCAGGCTAAGCTCCTTACTCATGCTCTGCTTCCTCGGCTGCAGGCTTTTCTTCCTGCTTAATCTTATCTAAGATGCTCTGAATATGCGCACTGTATTCTGCGGAGGTATCCTTCTGCAGAATCAGGGTAGGTGCAAAGCGCAGGCGGATGCGTTTGGCAATTTCCGTACGCATAAAGCCTAATGCCTTGTTCAGAGCCTTCCAGGTTTCATCCTGTTTATCCTTGGGACCATACATGCTGATGAAAATCTTTGCATAGCTCATGTCATCTGTCAGCTCCACGCCGGTTACGGTAATAAACTGAATGCGCGGATCCTTGACATCATGCAGCAGCATTTTGCTGATTTCGTGCTTGATGGCCTCCTGTACTTTTTCTACTCTAAGTCTTGCCATTTTCTTTTCCTCTATATATAGATACAGACTGACGTACAGGCAGCAGCTGCGGGGAATGCGGCGTATGCGGCCTGCATTCCTGCGCAATGTGCCTTATGCGGCAGACTATTCTACTACGATTTCTTCCATGTCGTATACTTCAAAGACATCGCCCTCTTTGAGGTCGCTGAACTTCTCCAAAGTAATACCACATTCGTAGCCTTGGGCAACTTCCTTCACATCGTCCTTGAAGCGGCGCAGAGATTCGATAACGCCCTCGTGAACAACGATACCGTCACGGACAACACGAACCTTTGAGCTGTTGGTAACCTTGCCTTCAACTACATAGCAGCCGGCAATCTTCAGCTTGGAAATAGTAATCATCTGACGGATTTCTACGCGGCCTTGGATAACCTCTTTGAATTTAGGAGCAAGCATACCCTTGATAGCAGCCTCAACGTCATTGATAGCGTCATAGATAACACGGTAGGTGCGTACATCAACCTTCTCGGTTTCGGCAGCCTTGCGCGCGTTAGCGTCAGGACGAACGTTAAAGCCGATAATCAGTGCGTTGGCAGCGGATGCCAGCATTACGTCGGACTCGGTGATAGCGCCTACGCCTGCATGGACAACGGCAACCTTAACCTCATCGTTTTTGATTTTCTCCAGGGATGCCTTCAATGCTTCGATGGTACCCTGAACGTCAGCCTTAACAACGATGTTCAGCTCTTTGATTTCGCCTTCTTTAATGCGTTGGAACAGGTCATCCAGAGAAACCTTGGAGTTCAGCTTGATTTCCTCTTCCTTCTTCTTGGCGATACGTTTTTCGGCAACGCCGCGGGCAGTCTTTTCATCGGTACTGTCCAGGATATCGCCGGCAGCCGGTACATCGTTCAGGCCCAGTACCTCTACAGGGGTAGAAGGCAGAGCTTTCTTAACCTTTTCGCCACGGTCATTGATCATTGCACGAACCTTACCATAGGAGGTGCCGGCAATAATGGTATCACCGATATGCAGAGTACCGCGTTGTACCAGTACGGTAGCAACCGGGCCACGGCCTTTGTCCAGCTGTGCTTCGATGATGGTGCCGTGAGCAGGCAGATTCGGGTTAGCCTTCAGCTCCTGCATTTCAGCAACCAGCAAAATCATTTCGAGCAGGTCGCTGATACCGGTTTTCTGATGTGCGGAAACCGGTACCATAATGGTGTCGCCGCCCCAATCCTCAGGAATGAGCTCATGCTCTGCCAGCTGTTGTTTAACGTGATCCGGATTTGCGCCCGGACGGTCGATTTTATTGATAGCTACAATGATAGGTACCTTTGCAGCCTTAGCATGGTTGATAGCCTCGATGGTCTGCGGCATTACACCGTCATCTGCTGCTACAACCAGAATTGCAACGTCGGTTACCTGTGCGCCGCGGGCACGCATAGCTGTGAAAGCCTCATGGCCCGGGGTATCCAGGAATACAATCTGCTTGCCCTGGTAGTTTACCTTATAAGCACCAATGTGCTGTGTAATACCGCCGGCCTCGCGGGAAGTAACGTTGGTTTTGCGGATAGCGTCCAGCAAGGAGGTTTTACCATGGTCAACGTGGCCCATAACGGTAATAACAGGCGGACGCGGAACGCGTTTTTCAGGCGGATCGTCAACCTCGGGAATCTCGGTCGGATCCTCTTCCGGAGCCTTCTGGCCAACCTCTACGCCGAAGTTGTCGCCGATAAGCTGTGCGGTATCGAAATCGATATCCTGGTTGATGGTAACCATTACGCCCAGCATAAACAGAGCCTTGATTACTTCATTAACCTCACGCTTAATGAGCTTGGAAAATTCCTGTACATTGATAGATTCGCCGATTTCAACGTAGGTCGGACGAACGATTTCTACCGGAGCCTGTTGTTGCTTCGGTGCGGGCTTCTTGCCGCCGCGGTTTACCGGCATCTGATGGCCGGCGCTGCGGTTCGGACGGCTTTCGCGGGTAGCGTAGCTGCCCTTAATCTGCGGCTTGTTGTCCTTACGGCTCTTGCCTGCGTTGCGACCGCCCTGACGGTTATCACGAGCACCTTCGCTGCGACCGCTGCTGCGGCCTTCGCTGCGGCCACCGCTAACCTGTGCACGGCTTTCGCCATGTACGCTCGGGCCCTGCTGGCTCTTAGGACCTACAAAGATACCGCCCTGGCGTTGTTGGCCGTTGCGGTTACCCTGACGGTTGCCCTGAGCACCCTGCTGGCCGTTACGGTTTTGCGGACGGCCTTCGTTACGGCCACCCTGGCCGCCTTGACGGTTGCCCTGCTGGCCACCGCGGTTTTGCTGCGGGCGGCCTTCGTTGCGGCCACCCTGACGATTTTCGTTACGCCCTTGCTGAGCGTTGTTGTTATTGCGTTGATTTTGTTGCTGATTTTGTTGCATATTCCTCTGTCCGTTATTCCTATTCATATTGTTATCGTTTCTTTTAGCTGTATCCTGCGGACGCGCAGGAGCAGCCGGTTTGCTGACATCACGTTTTTCCGTCTTCGCCGGTTTGGGCGGTTCTGGTTTTTTATCGTATGCTTTACGGATAACAGACATAGCCTTGTCATCAGCTGCACTAAAATTAGTTTTTTCGATATTATTTTTCTTCAGTAGGTCAATGACCTCATTTACCGGTTTGCCATAATCCTTGGCAACCTCATATATTCTTTTATTACCCATTCATCCACCTCCAGACCAGATAATAAGAAGCAGACTCATCTGCGGAGCTTGCGCAAGCTGCGCAGACAACTGTGATTTAACTTTATTATTTTTTCAGCAGCATATTGGCAAAGTTCGCGTCGGTAATAGCCACAGCTATTCTCGGTCCTTTGCCGATTGCATAGCCCAGCTCATTGCGCGTCAACAGTTCAATGACCTGCACGCCTGCCATCTCTGCCAGGAAATAAATTTCCTTTTTTGAATTAGGGGCAGCATCTTGTGCCAAAACAAGTACCTTAACCTTGCCGCTTTTCAAGGCAGCACGCACAGCTACATCGCCGGAAGCGGTTTTGCCGGCTTTTTGCGCCAACCCTAAAGCAAAAGCAACATTATTGCCTGCCATGTTCGAAATCCTCCAGCAGCTGCTTGAGTACATCCTCGCCGATAGGCTTCTCCAAAGCGCGCTCCAGACGTTTCTCCTTCACAGCCTTGGTAATGCATTCCTTATCGGGGCAGACATAGGCGCCGCGTCCGTTCTTCTTGCCGGTAAGGTCAAGGCTGACCTCGCCCTCAGGCGAACGTACAACGCGCAGCAGAGCCTTTTTATCCTTCATTTCATTGCAGCCTAAGCATTTACGCTGCGGAACTTTTTTAACCTTCATCATGCTTCTTCCACGGGAGCCGGCTCAGCAGCAGCCTCTTCGGCAGCCTGAGTTTCGCTCTTAATATCAATCTTCCAGCCGGTCAGCTTAGCAGCCAGGCGGGCATTTTGGCCTTCCTTGCCGATAGCCAGGGACAGCTGGTAATCCGGTACGACAACACGGCAGATTTTCTCTGCTTCGTTAACTGTTGTCTTAACAACCTTTGCCGGGCTCAGAGCATTGGCAACGTATTGTGCCGGATCTTCACTGTATTTTACAATATCAATCTTTTCACCGCGCAGCTCGTTTACGATAGTCTGCACGCGCATGCCCTTGTGGCCTACGCAGGCACCTACCGGATCAACATTGCTGTCAGCGGTATATACGGAAATCTTGGAGCGCATACCGGGCTCGCGGGCAACGGATTTGATTTCAACAACACCGTCATGGATTTCCGGAACCTCCAGCTCAAACAGGCGCTTCAGCAGGCCGGGATGAGTGCGGGAAACCATAATCTGCGGTCCCTTGTTGGTGCGCTTAACCTCAACAATATAGGTTTTCATACGCTCATGGTATTGGTAGATTTCACTGGGAATCTGCTCGTTCGGAGTCAGCACGGCTTCAACCTTGCCCAAATCGATATAAACGTTTTGGTTTTCCATGCGCTCGATAATACCGGTAACGATATCGTTGGCACGGCTTTGGAAGCGTTCATATACCTGTCCGCGCTCTGCCTCACGGATACGCTGTACAACAAACTGCTTAGCGTTTTGGGCAGCAATACGGCCGAAGTTTTTCGGAGTAACCTCAACCTCTACGATATCGCCTGCAAGATACTGCGGGTTGATTGCCTGAGCATCCTCCAAAGTCATTTCGTTAATGCCGTCAGCCTCGCCTTCAACTACAGTGCGCTGAGCATATACATGGATTTCACCGGTTTCTTTATTCATTTCAACACGGACATTCTGGTTGGTGCCGGTGTTCTTCTTGTAAGCAGCAACCAAAGCGTCATCAACAGCCTGGAACAAAAGCTCGGGGTTAATACCCTTTTCCTTTCCTAATTCCTGGATTGCTGAGATAAAATCTGCGTTCACTTAATAAGCCTCCTATTTCTTAAATTAAAAGTCTATATGCGGTCTGATATTCGCAATCAGCCTACGTTCAATGCGGTCAGGATTTTTGAATTCCTTACCTTTAATAATCTTTTTAACCTGTACAGCTTCGTCATCATGTGCTACCAGAATGCCGGTCAGATTTTTCATTCCCTCCCACGGAGTATAGAACATAATGTCAACCTTGGTGCCGTAGGCAGCTTCAAAGTCCTTGTCCTTCTTCAGCGGACGGTCAATGCCCGGAGAAGAAACCTCCAAAAAGTATTTGTCGGGAATAGGATCCTCTGCATCCAGAATCTCCGTCAGCTTTTCGCTCACCATCTGGCAGTCATCAATTTCAACTCCACCAGGCTTATCGAGAAAAATCCGTAGGTACCAGTCCTTTTCACGCACATATTCTACATCTACCAGAGTAAGCCCGGTATCCTGCAGAAGAGGTTCTACCATTGCGGTAATCAGTGCTTCAACTTCTTTTGCCTGCATCATTTTCACCTCCATATTAAGTTTTTCTTTTTGTATTAACCTTGCGGTCAACACCTGCTTCCGCCGCAAATGCATCAGAAACATCGTAATAAGCGGAAAGAGCGGGCTTTAAACCCACTCTTTCACAAGTCATACTTATTTTGGCTATTCTTATTATAGCATCTGTTGACAAGTCTTGCAAGTAGCTGACGCTATATCTAGTTATTATATGTTAAATTTTATACAAAAAAATGCTAAATCTGCCATGGAAAATGTATACACTCTGCTTTCCCTTGTCAGTCGCAAAAATATCTGCTACAGTAATATAGTAAACAGATAGAGATTGTGGAAAAAGTGTCAGTTTGGACAAGGGCGCTTTATCGACAAGCTTTTTATGAAAGGTGGTATTATTATGTCCTATAATTTTGATGCTGCAGTTTCTCCCTTTATTAAAGCACTGCCTCCCTCCGGTCTGGCAAAGTTTCTTGATATTATGGCCGCTAACCCCAACATCGTGCCTCTCAGTGTAGGCGAACCCGATTTTGATATTCCGCAGGCTGTCAAAGATGCCGAAATCAATAGCATCTGCGAAGGCAAGAGCTGCTACACTCCCACGCTCGGCCTCTTGGAGCTGCGCGAGGCAATTGCGGATGATATCCATAAAAACTACGGCGTGAAATATGATCCTAAAACTGAAATCATGGTAACTGTCGGTGTCAGCGAAGCACTGTACACCACTATTACTACCATTATGCATCCCGGTGATGAAATTATTCTGCCTGAGCCCTGTTACGTTGCCAACAAGGCCTGCGTTATTCTGGCAGGCGGCAAGCCTGTTTCTGTGGAAACATATCAGGAAAACGGCTTTGTGCCTACCATTGAAGATTTGGAAAAGGCTGTTACGCCCAAGACCAAGGCTATTATGCTTGGCTACCCCAATAATCCGACCGGCGCTATTATGAGCAAGGAACAGATTAAGGCTATCGGTGACTGGGCTGTGAAGCATGACCTGATCGTCATCAGTGACGAGCTTTATGCTCATCTTACCTACGGTGGCAAAACACACACCATGTTCACCCACTTCCCGGAATTCCGTGACCGCACCATTATCTTCAACGGCTTCTCCAAGGCCTACGCTATGACCGGCCTGCGTCTTGGCTATATCATGGCACCGGCGGCAATCATCAACGCTATGAATATCCTGCATCAGTATGTTGTTCTCTGCCCCAACGTTACAGCACAGTACGGTGCGATTGCAGCACTGAAATACTGCCGTCAGGACGTTGATAACATGGTTGCCGAATACAGCCGCCGCCGTCAGATTATGATTGACGGCTTCCACAAGATGGGCCTGCCGCTGTATGAGCCCGAGGGCGCCTTCTATGTTTTCCCCTGCATCAAGGAAACCGGCCTTTCCAGCATGGAATTTGTTGAAAAGCTGCTGGAGGAGCAGGAGGTTCTCGTAATCCCCGGCAATATCTTCGGTGCCGGCGGCGAAGGCTATATCCGCTGCTCCTATGCTTACAGTGAGGAAATCCTGCATAAAGCACTGGAGCGCATCTCCCTCTTCGTAACGAAATACAGAAATCTGAACAAAGCAAAATAATAGTTATGCCTACTGTCTATTAGACAGGATTATTCTATTAGTATATAATATCATTTGTAAGATTGATGCTTACTTATAAATTCGTTGCATTTATTCCGCTATATCTCATCATCCTTCCATGAGATACAGCAACTAAGAAAAACACGGTGTTGATCAGCCGTGTTTTTTCTTTTACCCAAAAGTTTTTATTTATTTTACTGCAGAAGCAACATAAGCTAAGCAAAAGAATCCGCTTAAGGAAAAATATCATCAGCTTCCAGCTATAATTAAAGCTGCCAGCATCCGGCTTAAGCCGGTGATATGTACCCCCAATACTGGACACCCAGTATTGGGGGTATTTTAATGAAATA
>CAVCLW010000062.1:0-11079 GCA_963603005.1 Escherichia coli
CCTTCAGCTCATCTGTATACTTATCAGGTTTAGATACAACTATTGTTTTATAAATTTCGCCATCTGTGTTCATAAACAATCTCCTTATATTTACGACAAATTATCTTTACTTATTTTGCCAAGTATTTTGCAATAAATATTTCTATAGCAAATTACCATATACATTTATTTTATAACTTTACTTACTAAAAATCAACCTTGTCATAAATAAGCGTTCTATGACCAGCATACTACAATTTTACCTGAAAATAAAAAATTGTAATCTGTTCATTTAACTACTAACTGCATAAAAAATACGCAACAGACCTTAGCATCTGTTGCGTATAAAAATTTTATTTTTTATTTCTTAAATTTTACAGTTTCTGTCATGCCTTCTACCCTACATTACAGCTGCAGGATGAAGAATTCATCTTTAATATTTTTTCTGTCATTGCTGAGGGCAACCAGAACTCTGTTATCAGGCATATTTGCCAGGTTTACACATGCACCGATGCTGGTTTCCTTATTATCGGTCAAATCCTTATAACTTACGGTACCAACCAGAGTGCCGGTGTTCTTTCTGTAAATCTGCAGCTGCTGCTTGTCTACAGAGGAATCGCTGACTACCAGATATTCATCAGTCAAAGCTATATCGGTTAAGGAATTGATGGCCTTGCTATCTTCACGTTTTTCCTTGCCGATGACGCGTTTTTGCTTGCCATTGAAGTCATAAACGCTTACCAGGCCTACATCCTGAGTGCCGATACGCGCATTGCCGCCAACATAGAAATCACCGTTTTTGTCTGCAACAACGCTTTGCGGAATATTGATTTTATCCTTGTCGTCAGCATTACGGCTTCTGGATTCCTTACGTACTTCGCCCAAATCCTTGCCTACTCTGTAGCCGTTGCGAAGATCCACCTTTCTCATTTCGCCCTGGTTCATCCAAATCAAAGCCTTGTCCGCATTGCCCTTAGGAATTATAACAAGGTTATTGAAGCGTCCTTGTGCCTCTTCAATACGTTTGGTTTCGCTATCGAAATAGTTGAGTCTCATTCTCTTATTGGTATAGAAAATGCCTCTGGTGCCATCGGAAGAAATCTTAGCATTACCGGACATAGAATCAACATTATTGTCCACCATACGCAGACCATCTTTATCCCACCGCATCTGAACGAGTCTGTCCTTAATATTGGCATAAATCATATCTCTGCCGACAACAGCCACCCTCATACCCTTGCTATAAGTATTTTGCAAATGCAGATTAGGATTATTGTTCAGAGTAAAGAGCTTAAATGTATTAATGCCGACCTTAACATCCTTGTTCGGCAAATCCTTCAAATCAGCAGCAATCGGTTTCGGTTTAGGGGGCTCACTGGTGCCTTTGTCGCCCCCGCCGCAGCCGGCAATAAAGCTGCATGCCAGCAGTCCGGCCAAAATTCCCATCGCAATACGTTTCTTCAACATAACAATCATCTCCTCATTTTACTATGGAAAAGCTTTTTATTTGATTACAATACGGCCATCGCCGTAAGGATTAGCATATTGCTCGCCAACCTTGCCATTCAGATGATTCTGCAGATATTCCATAATCGTATCTGCGTCGCTCATCATTTCGTCCTGCACCAGACGCGCTCCCTTGAACATCGTCATGCCGTCGCCACCGAATTTAAGCATGTAGGAGGTTCCACCCACGGTGTATTTTTTCTTAACGTCTAACGGTTTGCCATCAATCTTGACATCGCTTACGCGACGGGCACCGGCAACACGCAGGAAATTGCCCTTGGCATCAAGCTCGATGCTGGAGGGAACAGAGCTGTCAATCGTGTAGCTCAGTCCAGATACCTGCATAAAGCCGCCGCTTTCTTCAGGATAGCTGATAGCACCCATTTCCAGAGCATCCAGAATCTGCTGGCCGTTTACCTCTAAAACTACGCACATGTTACCGAAGGGGAAGGCCTCCAGCAAATCGTTGTAGCTGATTACGCCGGTTTTGATTTCGTTGCGGATGCTGCCGCCGTTCGCCAGCACTACATCGCAATCCAGCACTGCTCGATAAGCATCGGCAACAAAGTCGCCCAAGCTGCATTCACGGTTGCGCACGATACGCTCACCGGTTGCAGGATCATTGCTGCGCAGCTGTACCAAGGCTTCGCCCACAGGCTGCTTCAGCAAAGGCTCATAGGTCTTTATTTCCTGGGCAATAACTCTTGCGATATTGGCATCCTTGCCGTTGGATTCGGTAATCAGCCGACTCTTCAACTTGCCGTCAGGAGTAATTACCAGCTCGCCGACAGTTTTCAGCTTAGTGCCTGTCTGCGCCAGCAGCACGTCCTTACCTACCTTATTTTTAACCATACGAGTGAAACGCTCGTGAGAGTGTCCGTCGATAACAGCGTCTACGCCCTGAGTATTTTTCGCAACGCTTTCGCTGCTCCACTGCGGGGTGGTGCCGTCCATACCCAAATGACCTACGATAAATACATAATCTGCGCCGTCCTTGCGTGCCTTATCGACATTCTTCTGCAGCTGCTTGTACAGCTTATCACCGGTTTTATCCTCGCAGAAGCTGTAAATATACTTGCCCTTCTCATTTTGGAAGAAGGTAGGCGTAGAGGTTGTCAGGCTTTCCGGTGTGCTCGCACCCACAAAGGCCACCTTGGTATCCTCATACTGCATAATTTTGTAGCCCGGCAGGACCTGCTTGTTGTTGCCTGCATAAACAAAATTTGCGCAGTAATAGCCTGCACGCTGCAGCGGTACCAGCTCTAGGAAGCGCTCCATGCCGTAGTCAAATTCATGGTTACCGGGAATGCAGAAGTCATAGCCCAGGTAATTCATAATATCGACAACTGCCAGACCACGGGAAAGCTTGCCGATAGGTGCGCCCTGAATAGCATCGCCTGCATCCACCAGCGCCACATTCGGCGTTCTTGCCAGGGCATCCTTTTTAATCTGCGCCAGACCGGCAAAGCCGATATTATCATTAATACCACAATGGATATCGTTAGTATGCAGAATAACAATGTCATGCTCCAGCGCCCACGCCATCAGCGGAGCGGAAACCGTCATCGCCGCAGTCACTAAAAACAGCGATGTTTTTTTCCAGAACTTTTTCATATACACCACTTCCTTCCAGCTTTTGTACCTTCATTATACGCTCAAAAAAGCAAAAGCACCCTACCCGAAAGGCTGATTTCGGGTAGGGTGGCAGGAAATTTTACAGATTTTCAGGCTATTATGGAAAAAAAATACAGCTTCCTAGGTGGCAGGCAAGCAATTTTGCTTGCTGCCACAGGAAAGCTGCCTGCTTTATGCTACACTGAGTTTCTCAGCTACACAATTCTTAAGACCACGGATCATCCGCTGCCGGAGTCTTGATGCCGCTCAGCAAGCCCTTATAATCCCACAGGAACCATTCGCCGGTAGAAGCCTTTTGGCGCACGGTCATCGGACGCGGGCTGTCAGCGCCGCCGCAGGTAATCAGGAAGCGTGCATAGCCTTCCTCCTGATAGGTATAGGCATTAGTTTTAATCTCTACGGTATACGGCATATCCGGCTGATAGTTGTTCGCCGGAGTTGCGCCCATGAAGTAGGAGCGCATCAGATACTGTCTGCCGCGGAAGCGGTCTGCGAGGAACTGTTCATCTCTTTTAGGTACCGGACGAGGTCCCAGCAGCTTGTTGAGCATAACAATAGCCTCTGTCGGATTAGTTTCGTAGCGAGCCAATGCTGCCACGGTATAAGCCGCTACCTGCTGAGCATCGGTTTCCGGTCCGATTTCAGCTGCCGATTGCGGCAGATTCTGGAAAATTACACGTTTGGTTTTTTCCTGTTTCTCCACTTTATTCACCGCCCTGTTAATAGTATTATCAATGGTTCTGTCGATCATTCTGTCTACGCCGATTCTTCTGTTCCAGTCAAGAGCTTCTGCAGATTGCAATTGTCCCGCCAAAAGCATTGCGCAGCAAGCTAATACAATACCTTTCTTCATTTGTTGCACCTCCTCAGAATTATCCTGCGCTGTTAGATACGCAGGCATGTTTCCTTACAAGCTCATTGTACAACGAAATGTGCTAAAGCACCCCACCCAAACTGTCGATTTCGGGTAGGATGAGTAAATTTTTTCTGTTTTTCGGCTAAATTCCTGCCAAAAACGCAGCCCGTACTGCTTTCATGCTTATTTTTCCGGCAATTCCCTGAACAGCCTAAATCCACGCATAGGATGCATCTTCTCATGGCCTGCATCACGCTTCTGTTCATGCACCTGCTTAGCCAGCCTTTGCAGCTCACGCAACAGCTCCTGCTGCTGCTCAATGTCAGTACGGCATACCAGCTTTTCGCCCGTTGCCGTCAGCAGCGTCAACGAAAAGCTGCCGCAGTCGTGCACCTCAATCATCTCACGCGGCAAATTCGCAGGACGAGATGCCGAAGGCTGGCGCAGCTGCCATGGCAGCTGCTGTATTAGCTTATCCAGCGGTGTAAGCTCCTCTGCCGTAACAGGTACCTCGTAAAACTTCAGGCGCTCGCCATCTGCAAAGCACTCACTGTCAAACAGCAGTTCCTTATCGCGTCGGCAAAGGTTAAATGAATAACAGCTTGCGCTGCTCATACCTCTGCTGCTCACAGACAGCTCCTGCCAGTCAACCGCCCTTTCCATAGCCACACCTCCCGATAACGGACCTGCTGCACAAAGCAGCAGCCCCAGCATTGTCATACACAGCAATCTCAGTAACCGCATCAGCGCCACCCCCATTGCCAAAATCGCGCGCCAGCATCTGCTGCTTACTCATCAGCCAAATCGTAAATTTTCCTTACCGTACCATCATCGGCAACATTATAAATCAGCCTGCCGCTCTTCTCTACCAGATAGCGCGCATCCTTAAACTTCACCGGATTAGGAGAATCGGGATCTCCCGCCTTAGTCATAGTATGATAGCTGTAACGCTTATCAACATCAGGATACAAAGCCTTTTCTCGTTCCCACTGATAATCCCAGAAGCTAAAGCTGAAGGCATTTTTGTCCAGCAAATTAACATTCGGCTCCAGCACCAGCTGTAAAAACAGCGCAGCTACAGCCCAAGGCATTTCCGTTTCACCCTGCACAAAGCGTGTACCTCTTTTGTTGCTTCTTTCATAAGTACCTGCCAAGGAAGGCTGCACCCGATTATTACCCTCAGGCTCACCCAAAATCCAGGCACTGTATAGCTTGGCTTGCGCCTGATAGCCCTGCGGATTACTCAAAGCATACTTTTCATAAAGCGGCATACTATATCTGTACTGAGAAGGATACCCCATTCCATTTTCCAAGCTCGTAAGATTCGGCACATGCAGATAACCGATAAAACGCTCACCGTCATGCGCAAAACGCACCACGCCGCTCGCCTCGGTCTCATAGCGGTAATGGTCGTCCTGCCATTCACCGCTGTGCACCTTCAGGCTCATCAGAGTACCGTGCGTAGTCTCGTACACCATAGCACCACCCTCAACATGGGTAGCAGGATTATACATCTCATAATAATCAGCCCGCGCAACCGACATCCCGCCACACAACAGCAGCGCACCGCACGCCAAAGCACTCAATAGCTTCTTCATAAGCTCACCTCCAGAAATACAACCCCCTTCCGCCTCACTACGTTCGGCACCTTCCCCGAGGTGGCAGGCAAGAAGGTTAGCACAATGACATAACAAGCAATTAATATATCGTGTAAGGAATAGCAATTTTAGCAAATGAGTGCTTGGAACCATAGAAGCAAGGGTACGTAACATTCTTTTACCGTCTGACAAATTGTACCGATGCTTCGTCCTGGTTCCGCACGAAATTTGCGTTATGCCCTAAGGCATAGGAAAATTGCTACTGACTGAAACGATATTTAATTGCGACGCACACACAACCCCTTTTTCAACATCAAAAAGGCCCCTGCTCCGCAATATTAACTTACGTCGCAAGGACCTCAAACTCAACTCACTGCCTCAACCCACAGCATCATTGCTGCACAGCAGCTTAACCTCACCATCAACAGTCACACGATACGCATCCCACAAATTCGGATGCACATAATAAGTCATAACCAGCTCATCATTCTTATTATAAACATAAACCCCAAAATAATCGCCGTACTCCTGCGGCAGATACGAATTAAAAACGCTGTTCGGAGCCTCGGCAAAACGACTGCCATAGCCAAACCAATAATCCTTACTGCTCAAATCCAAACCGGTATTCTTCACATTCAGCTTACGCAGAAAATACAGCGCCATAGTATAATCCTCTTCCGCCTGCATTCCCTCAAACCTATAAGTACCGCCGATATCAGGCTCACTCACCTTAGTAATCCCCATCTCACGTGCATCAACCGTCGGCAGCAGCACAACCTGCTTGCTTTCTTGCACTCTGGCCTCGCAAACAAGCGGCTGAGAGCCATAACCAAAATAACGGATATCCTCACCATGACGGCCAACGTCAAACGAATAATCCTCCAGCACCAACGAACCGTTCTCCAGCATACCCACGCCCTTAAACATCGGCGCATTACCGTCCTGCAAATCATAAGTAACAACAGAAGCAAAAATGCCGGACTGCGTATAAATCAGATGCAAAGAAGCATTATCCCTGCCATTCGCACCATAACGCATATACGAATACGCACCATAAGCATAAGACGCTGCCATTGCTGTTGCGCTGACAAGCAGCAGCAGGCTGAACATAAGCAAGCTAAATAATCTCTTCATCGCCAGCACCTCTATCTCTCAACCTCGCTCAGCAGCAGGCTGCCGTCCTCACCGCTGATAGCAATACCGAAAATACGCTCCCTGCCCAAAGAATCGCGCACCGCAATACCGTTGCGCGGGAAGGACTCGGAATCACGCATCACAATAATAATCGGCTCCGTTGCACGCAGAAAATCCTTATAATAAATAGACTGCACGTTAAAAACAGGATAACCCTCAGCGCTCACCTCACGCAAATCCAGCGCCACCACCTGAAAATCAGGGAAATCCACCGAGCTCGTCACCACAGCCTTCGCCGGCTCAAAAGCGTCCGGCATCCGCACAACCTCGCAGGCCGCAGGATTAACATGAGCATCCTTCAGCCAGCACACATGCAGCATGCTTTGCGTAGGCTCCGGCGCACTGTTCGCCTGAGCACTGCCCCAACCGCCAAACAAACCAATACCCAGTGCCAATAACATTGCACCTAAAAATCTTTTACGCATAAAAAACACCTCCAAAGTTTTTTACATCATTTCTTAATTTAAGCCCTCTTCAGGCGTTACACCTTACTCAATCTCCTGCAGATAAATACTGCCGTCCTTACCGCTTTGCAGAATCGCAAATTTGCGCTCCCTGCCTGCATCATCCTTAAAGCTGATACCGTTCTTGGGAATAGTTTCCAGGCTCTCCAGATGCAGCACCAGCTTTTCATCAGCCATCAGCAAATCCTTGCTGTAAACGCTCTTGCCAGAAGCAAGCTCCAGCAGGCGGAACTCTTCCAGATTTTTCGTACTGCGGAAAATCACGTCCGCACCCTTAAAGGGATTAGGCACGGAAACCTGCTCGTACTTGGAAAGATCAAACTTTGCATCCTGCAGCTCATGTACTCCCATGCATTCCAGATACTGCATCGCCAGTCCCTTAAAGCCTCGTTGCTTATATTCCTTCAACGGCAGCAGCTCAAGCTTCACGCTGTCACCGGCCATCTCTGCGCCCATATCAAAGAAATCATCAGCAGTCATATTCGTCTTTTGCGAAACAGCTACATCATCTCTGCCCACATCGTTACGGTAGACATCAAGGCCGTTGGCAGCCGCATTACCGTTCTTCGAACGGGTAAAATACATATCAACACATCTTTTATTGCCGTTCGGCAGCAAATCCTTAAGCACCAGCACATAGTCTGTATTACTGCTGTTGCCGCGTGTCAGCAACATATTGTTCGCCAACAGCTTAATATTGCTGCGTGCCCAGCCCTCATCAACAAATTTTATTTTGCCGTCCACAAAGGTATAGATAGCATAGATATCCTTGCCATAATAGCCCTTGCCCTGCTTTTCGTTATCCATAATAGCAAAAATCAGCTCCGGTACCTTGTCATTATTGATATCCTGCAGCGTATAACCAAGCATGTTCAACGCATCAACGTAACCCATATGGTCCCGCAGCTCATAAATTCCGGTCATGCCCTGCTGCGGCACTTTACCCATATCGCCATCATTCACAAAATTATAGATCCCCTCCACAAGCTTGCCGTATTCGCGCTCATAGGCAGGCACCTTCGCCACAGTTGCAGCAGTTTCCTCCACCTTCGTGGCCTTGGGCTGTGTTGCCGCAGCCTGCTTATCCGAACCGCAGCCATTCAGCAGCATTGCCAATGAAGCCAGCAGCATTGCTCCCACCAGGACATTTTTACAGCTTTTCTTCAACATCTCCATCCCTCCGCTTCCCGCTTTGCAGCTAATCTTTTATACCTATATTTTACCCTAAAAAAAACTAAAGCGCCCCACCCGAAACAGCAAATTCGGGTAGGGCGCAAGCTTTAAATCACAAAATTATTGCTTACAGCTTGTTGAATACATCCTCAACCATCTTCCAAACCTTAGCGCGATCTACAGCGTAAACAATCTTCGCATTCTGAGTGCCCTCAGGAGCAGCACCACGGAAGCCCATAGTCTGACCGTAGCCATAACCGTATTGGTCATCAACATCAACCGGCAGAGTTTCGGATTCCAGAATTACGGACGGATCAATAGCAACTGCTGCTGCCAGAACGTCCCACATGTAGTTCTTGAAGGACGGATCCTTGCGGAACATCGGAGTAGCATAATGGCTTTCCCACATAGCCTTGAAGCGGTCGCTCTTAATGCGGCTTTCCAGATCGGTAAAATCATCGTGGCTCAACAGTTCCTTGCTGCAAACATCCAGCGGCAGGAAGATTTGCTCCTTCCAGGGAGCACGGTAAGCCTTTTTAGCGGTTTCCGGATCAATCCAAACGTTGAACTCGGAGGTCGGCATTACGTTGCCCTCGCAGAAGAATGCACCTGCCATATAAACAACGCGTTTAGCCAGCGGAGCAATTTCCGGAGCCTTGTCCAGAGCAGCTGCCAGGTTAGCACCGCTGCCGATAGCAACGATGGTTACTTCGCCCGGATGCTTTTTGATAGTATCAATGATGAAATCAGCAGCATGCTGCTTTTGCGGGTTCATAACAGGCTCATCATTATAATTCTTGCGGTATTCAGCCTGCCAGGATGCCGGCTGAGGATAGCCTGCAGCGCCCAGATGGGAGTCATGGCCACGGCCGTAAATGCGTTTTTCTTCCTTCATATTAGCGAAACGGTCCTTGCGAACGGTTTCATTAACGCCCATATATACAGGGATATCGGTGCGGCCGATGCCCTCCAGCTGACGGATAGCGGAAGCGGTACCGGTTTCAACCCAGGTATTGCCGATAACGATGGTAACACCCTTCAAATCCATTTTGGGAGATTCGGCAAGCATCATCATAGCAATGCCGTCATCAAACAAATCCACCATATCTGCGTCAAGAATAACCTTTTCGCGTGCTGCAGCCTCAGCAGACAGCGGAGCAGTCATAGCGCCAACGCCCATGCACATGGAAAGCAACAGGCAACCACATAAGCTGGTTAATTTTTTCATTTTCATCTTTATTACCTCCTTAATTTTCCAACCTGATTTTATAAATTTCCGCACAGAATGCAGATTTTACCTTAATCAATCTCCTCCAGATAAACACTGCCGTCCATAACCTTCGCCCGAATCGCAAACTTGCGCAGGCTGCCGGTATCGTCCCTGAAGCTGATACCGTTCTTGATAACAGTTTCATAGCTTAGCTCGGGATCAGTTTCAAAGCTTTCCAGATGCAGCACCAGCTTTTCTTCCGGGTTCAGCAGTCCTTTGCTGTAGATAACTCTGCTGCTATCACCCTGCAAATCCAGCACTTCAAAGCTATCCAGAGAAGTATTGCTGCTAAACAACACTTCTGCTCCCGGGGAGGGATTATCCGCATAAACATGCTCATATGCGGAAAGATCTACCCTATCATCCTGCAGCTCATGCAAGCCCATGCAGTTAAGGTGCTGCATTACCAATCCCTTAAAGCCACGATTGCTGTATTCCGCAAGCGGTAAAAACTCGAGCTTTTGGGCACCAAGGTCAATATTCATCATATCGTCAAAGTGCATGGAGGTTTTTTGGGTAACAAATGTATCATTTACATCTAAATATTTTCGGTAAACATTACATCTGCCATCCTCAACCTTTGTATAGAAGGTTTCTCCCTGACGCAAACTGCCGTCCCGCAGCAAATCCTTCATTTCCAGCATCCATTCCATATCGTTATCGTCGATACAGGTGCGCTTGCTCAGCATATCTTGAGGAAGCAGACGCAGTCGGCTGCGCGACCAGCCCTCGTCAACAAATTTTATCTTACTATCCACAAAGGTATAGACAGCATATATATCCTGGCCATAATAGCCCTTGCCCTCGGGATAATCAATCAGGCCAAAAATCAGCTCCGGCACCTTATCATTATTGATATCCTGCAGCGTATAGCCAACACTGCTTACACCCTGACCGGGATCATTATGGCCCTCCAGCTCCTCAAAGCCTGTCAGTCCCTGCGCCGGCAGTCCGGCAGTATTACCCGTGGTCAAATAATCGCAGACACTAGCCACAATTTTTCTATATTCCTGCTCGTAGGCAGGCATAGCGGTGGCTTCTGCCTTAGGCATAGCTAGCAGCGATACTGCTTTTTTGTCAGAGCTGTCACTGCCTAGGAGCATTGTCAATCCGGTAAGCAGTAATGCTCCCAGCAAAATGTTTTTCCAGCTTTCTTTCAGCATATCAATCCCTCCGCTTCCTGCTGCCTGCTTTACAGCTGATTGTTTACAACTATAGTGTAGCCTAAAAAGAGTAAAAGCGCCCCACCCGAAAGGGGGATTTCGGGTAGGAGGAAGGGGGATTTTTGGGATATTTTTGGGTTTTTAGGGTGGTTTGAGAGAAAATTTTAGGAAATGAGTGCTGGATTCTGAAGTGGTAAACTTATTTTAGACACAGAGGGGGTATTTTTTGTACAGATAATAT
>CAVCLW010000063.1:0-11032 GCA_963603005.1 Escherichia coli
TCCGTATGGAAGGCAGAATTGAAAAGCTGAGTGCCAATATCGACACCCTAACCCGCGTATTGCAGGAAAGACTTGTGATGCAATTTCCATATGTACAGCAGTAAATAGTATATACAAGCAAAAATATACTAAGAACTAATCATATGGCACAGGGCTGTCGTACACAAAGTACGGCAGCCTCTTTTTATAGGAAAGGAACATAATATGCGCTATAAAATAATTACCTATACTCTCTTTCTGCTCTTTGCCCTCGGTCTTATCGGCATAGCCTCCATAGTCAGCGCACAAGCGAGGCCAGCACCTATACAGCACATGTGGTACGCATTATAGACGGTGACACCATCCATGTACGCGATACAACAGGCGAAGCACACCGCATCCGACTTGCTATGATAGATGCACCGGAAAGGGAGCAGCCCTTTGGCACGGAATCAACAAAAAAACTAAGCGAACTGTTACGCCAAAGCACAGTCCGCTTGAAAGTTAAGTGTATTGATAAGTATAACCGCGAAGTTGCTTTTGTATATTGCGAAGGAAAGGACGTGAGCGCCAAAATGCTGAAGGAAGGCATGGCACTGCATTACCACATGAACTTCGATAAATGCGAAATGTATGATAAATTTGAGGCAGCAGCAAAGCGCTGCCGCCAAGGCTTATGGTCACAGGAAAAAATTGAAAAGCCTTGGGATTTCAGAAGAAAACATCGGAAGGAGAATGAATAATGTTTATCAGAACTTTTAACACACCTAATTGGCCATCTTACTTTAGTGTTTCAGATAATATTGAAGGATTGGATTTCTATGATAATCATTGGAGATGTATGAACCGTCTGCCGGATTACATAAACAGCGATACAATTACTAATCTGGTATATGATGTTGGTGATTGGTATTTTTCTGCTGATGGCAAATACAAAGATTATTATTATGTGATGGCTTTCGTTAACTGGTCTAAGGCACCAGTCATTCTTTCTATGCACCAAACGGAAGAAGAAGCACAGGAGAAAATTAAGCTTTTGGCTATAGAACTGAACAATAAATAATAAAATGCTCCGCCTACCCTAAAAAAAGAGTAAGCGGAGCATTTTTATTGTTGACAAAATGAAGTTAAGTAACTACCCAACCAATTATTTATCTGCCGTATTACTCAGATAAATTATATGATAAACGCAAGCAGGATAAACTATCTTCAAATTTCTCCTGCTTATTTTTTTTCGTTAGGGGGTGAATAAAACGACAAAAAAAGCCATTAGTATAGTGAGAACACAAAAACAACCGCTTAAGCGCTTTTCCCCAAGCACCCAAGCGGTCATTCACAGCCTTATTCACTTCTCGTACTTAAACTCAAACACGCCAAAGCCCTTTCCCTGCGTCAGATGACTAACGTCATTCAAGCGGAAAACAGCATGCTCATGCCATTTGTTAATCCCCAGAACAGTTACGCTGGCAGGCTGCACATCAACAGAAAAGTTAAACGCCGCCACCTGCTGCATATCCATTCCCAGCCAACGGAAAATAATATTCTGAATCGTGCCCTTATGCGCAACAATCAGCAGATTTTCCTTGTCGACATCCGCACAATGCCACAGGCCGTGTACATTACGGCGATAGAACTCATTGCGGGTTTCACCGCCGGGATAGTTGCGGTGATCCAGCTCCTGCTCGGAAGCAGGCTTGCAAAAATGCTTCTTGGCCTCCTCCTCGGTCATGCCGGCAGCAATGCCGTTATTCTTTTCCCTCAGGAAGCGGCAATGCTCTATTTCGCCCTTAAAGCCAAGCTCCTCGGCAATAATCTGCGCCGATGCGGAAGCGCGCTGCAAATCACTTGCCAAAATACGCAGCTTGCAATTACGTCCGGCAAAATCCTTCGCCAGCTTTACCGCAGCTGCCTTTATCTGCGCCCTGCCCTTTTCGGTCAGCTGCGAATCAGTCCAGCCGCCGGTCAATCTTTGCGTATGATGCGTTGCTTCCCCATGCCTCACTAAGATAATCATCATTCAGCCTCCGACTATTCTTCGTTATGACTGGCATAGTTTTTGAGCAGCTCAACCTGCGTTTCCAGCAGATGCAGCATATTTTTACGATGCAGCGCCGCCTTTTTCACCTGCTCGTTATAAGCCTGTTCGGCCATAGCAGCCTTGGCGTCAGCCTCAAAAATAATTTTACGGCTGCGTTCCTCCGCATCCCCCACCAGTTTACGATATTTAGTATTTGCATCCAGCATCATTCTGCCGGCTTCGCTGCGAGCATCCTCCAGCAGCTTGTTAGCCTCACTGGCAGCGCTGTTGGCACGTTTTTTGCAGACATCTTCCGTAGTAACACGTAGCTTTTCTGCATCTACCTCAGCACTGCTGCGCAGCTTATCTGCATAAGCCTTAGCCTCTTCGCGCAGCTTGTTGCATTCAGCCATCGCTGCCTGCAGCATGTTATCGGTTTTGTTTTTCGTCTGATTATACAAATCCTCGGCATGCGCCATGGTATCATCGTGCAGCTTCTGCGCCGCAGCCTTCGCTTCGCTCAGCTGCTGCTCGCACTTCACTGCCGTTTCCTTCTCCAGCAGCGCCGCCTTCTTTTCACTGGCGTTCTTCACCTCATCAGCGGTTTCCTGCGCCACAGCCAAAGTGCTCTGCATGGTAGCCTCCATCTGCTGATAATATTCCAGCTTGGAGCTGACGCGCTCGATAGTTTCCTTCTGCTCCAGGTTATCCAGATAAAGGTATTCGTATTCCTTAATCAGCTTGGCAAGAAACTTGTCTACTTCTTCTACCTCATAGCCACGAAAACCCTTGGTAAAAGTTTTTTTCTTTAAATCCTCCGGATTAAGCATGGTTTATCCTCCTAGATATAACGCTTCAGCGTTACGCTGATGCGTCCTTTTTTAGTAGTGCCGCGAATTTCCTCAATCTCTACCCTTCCACGGCCGCGGAAGGAAATTACATCGCCCTCGTTCACCGGCTGTGCTGCCTTCTTAGCTTCTTTCCAGTTAACCTTGACATTCAGGCTTTTGATTTCATCCGCCATACGGCTGCGGCTTACGCCATAGCCTGCCGCTGCCACGGCATCAAGACGCAAATCAGCGACTGTTGCGTTAATCAGCTTAACCTTTTCTTCCTTCTGCAGCAATTCCTCGCGGGGAATTTCCGTAAGCGTTACCGGCGCAGAACCGATCTGCGTCAGATTACCGGTAAGATAATTTACCAACGATTTTTCTACCACGAACTGCGCTCCCTCAGGCACAAAAACGATATCGCCCAAGGCCTCGCGCTTGCAGCCTGTGCCCATAAACGCGCCCAGAATATCGCGATGCGACAAATCATAATAGCGCTTATCCCAGGCTGCCAGGAAACAGGCCATACCAAAATCCGGCTGACCGTAAAAATCATCGGCAACAAAGGCAGCCTTCACCCTTTCGGCATTACTGAAGCCACCGTCGCTTTCCAGACGCACATTTTCGTAGTTCGCCGCAATAATTTCCGCAACGTTATAGGCATGAGGATCAAGAAACTCGCTCACACGGAACTTGCGTGATTTATTGGCGCCCTCGGCCAAGTCCAGCAGCTTGGCCGCCAGCTGTTCGTCACCGCCGGCTTTAAAGTAACGCAGAATTTTTTCTCTGTCTGCCATAAATTATTTCCCCTGTAATTCCTTATCTCTTTGCAGCACTGCCTGCACTGCATCATAAAAAGCACCGCGCACACCATGGTTTTCCAAAGCATGGATACCGGCAATAGTCGTGCCGCCGGGGCTTGTTACCTGGTCGCGCAGCTGTGCCGGATGCAGGCCGCTTTCTACGCACAGCTTGCCGCTGCCTGCCAATGTCTGTGCCGCCAGCTTGATAGCCAGCGCACGCGGCAGACCGGCACGCACGCCTGCGTCAGCCAGTGCATCAATAATCACAAAGCAATAGCCCGGTCCGCAGCCGGAAATAGCGGTAATCGCCTGCAATGCTTTTTCATCTACAAATTCTATTTCGCCGCAGCTGCTGAAAATTGCTGCCGCAGTCTGCTTCATCGGCTCGGTTACCGCCTCATCGCAGCAGATGGCAGTCATGCCTGCGCCTGCTGCCAGCGGCGTATTCGGCATCGTGCGGACTACCGGGAACCCCGGAGCATAGGCATGCAGCTGCTCCAGCGTAACACTGCCCATGATAGAAAGCACCCAGGCATCTTTTTTCATCGCAGCTATCAGCTCAGGCACCAGCGCCACCGGTGCAACCTGAGGCTTAACGGCAAAAATTACCAAATCAGCATCCTTTACCGCCTCTTTATTATCCGTAGTGACATTTACGCCAAAGGCTTCATGCAGACTGCGCGCATGTGCCTCAGTCGGCTCGCCTACGGTAATCATCTCCGGCGCAATCAAACCGCCGCCTATAATACCCTTGATAATGGCTTTGGCCATAGCACCGCCGCCGATAAATGCAATCTTCTTTACTGCTATTTGTCCCATGGATTATTTCCCCTCTCGTCAAGCTCGTGCTCTTCGCCCGCATCTATATCTACGTTTTTCGGGGCGCAGATAACAATATTGCGGCCCAGCTTTTTCATGCTGCCGCCGATAGCATAAACAGTACCGCTGATAAAATCGGTCATACGTTTGGCAACAACATTGTCTGTCTTATCGTAATTAACAACTACAGCCTGATTATCACGCAGATAATCGGCAATCTTAGGAGAATCATTGAAATCTACAGGCTCCAGCAGTACAACTGTCATAAGCTTATCGGCAATAGGCAGGTTAATGGTTTTGCTGCCCATTTTTTCATTTTTAACCGGCTCCGGCTTTGCTGCCGAACCCTTAAAGTTCAAAATGGATTTGCGTTCACGCTTAGGCTCCTCTGCCGGTGCTGCAGCAGCAGGCTCCTTGCTGCCGAAGAAACGCTTCTTGGGTTTAGCCGGCTCCTGCTCGGTCTTGGCAGGCTTTTGCTCCACTTCTTCCTCGATGATTTCTTCCTCGTCATAAAGACTTAATGCATTCATGATTTTATCAATAATATTCATTACGTCACCAACCTTATCTATGTCTTAAAATTTCAGACTATAATCACGCTGTCCGAACAAGGCTGTGCCTACACGCACAATATTAGCGCCCTCTTCAATCGCAACTGTGTAATCATTGCTCATACCCATAGACAGAATATCTGCCTGAGGATACTGCTGCTTTAAGCGGGCGAACGCGCGATAGCCTGCCGCAAATACAGGTCTTGTCTGCTCGATATCTTCGCATTTCTGGGCAATAACCATCAGTCCGCGCAGACGCACATGCTTATATTCGGGCAGCTTCGGCAGCAGCGCCAGATAATCCTCTTTATCCAAGCCGGACTTCTGCTCCTCATGGGCAATATTCAGCTGCAAAAGGATATCCTGCACCTTACCGATGCGTTCTGCCTCCTTATCAACCGCAGCCAGCAAATGCTCACTGTCAACCGATTCGATAAGATCAAACAAGGCAACTGCCTGGCGCGCCTTATTCGTCTGCAAATGACCGATAAGATGCCAGTAGCCGTGTTTGCCCAAGGCCTCCTGCTTATGCTTAGCCTCCTGCACGCGGTTTTCGCCTACGTTGGCAATGCCCAAGGCTTCGATATCTGTAATAATTTCGGGCGGATGATTTTTCGTCACCGCCACCAGCGTTACCTTATCTCCTGTGAGCAGGTCTTTATTTTTACGCTTGTCCAAAGCAGACGCTATCTGCTCCTGAACCTGCTTTAAATTATCAGCTAACAATGTATTTGCCCCCCCAATTCTCAGCAAAATGATTTGTAGCAAAGATTCTGCTTTTTATTATGCTTTAAAAGCTCTTTATCTTTATATTTTAGCATACGTGTAAACCATTGTCACGAATAAAAACAACAAAGAGCTGCCACACAAAAGTGCAGCAGCTCTCAATAAAATTATCTTTGTTATGATAGCTATTAGTATAACAGTTTGTTGGCAATAACCAGACGTTGAATTTGGTTGGTGCCTTCGTAGATTTGCATGATTTTAGCGTCACGCATCATCTTCTCTACAGGGTACTCTTTGGTGTAGCCATAGCCGCCCATTACCTGAACAGCATCGGTGGTTACTTGCATAGCAACGTCAGCGGCATAGCATTTAGCCATAGCAGCCTCTTTGGAGAATTCCATGCCCTGGTCACGCATCCAGCAAGCCTTTTGAACCATGAGGCGAGCGGTTTCAACCTTCATAGCCATGTCAGCCAACATGCCTTGAACCATTTGGAAGGAAGCAATCGGTTGGCCGAACTGACGGCGCTCTTTAGCATATTTAACAGCGCAATCCAGAGCAGCCTGAGCGATACCTACGGAAACAGCGCCAACGAACGGACGAGCGCTGTCTAAGGTGTTCATAGCAATACGGAAGCCTTCGCCTTCGCGGCCTACGCGATAGGACTCAGGAATAACAACGTCTTGCAGAACCAGCTCGGTAGTATTGGAAGGACGGATGCCCATTTTGTTTTCTTTCTTGCCAACGGAGAAGCCCGGGGTGTCTTTCGGAACGATGAAAGCAGTCAAACCACGGATACCGCCGGTTTTACGGGTGTTAGCGAATACCAGGAAGATTTCTGCCAGACCACCGTTGGTGATGAACATTTTGGTACCGTTCAGAGTGTAGGTACCTTCTTCCTTGTTGCGTACAGCGCGGGTAGAAACGCCGCCTGCATCACTGCCTGCACCGGGCTCGGTCAGTGCGAAAGCAGCCAGACCGCCGTTGTTCAGGATATCGCAATACATTTTCTTTTGTTCGTCGGTGCCTGCCAGCAGAACAGGTACAGTTGCCAGGCTGTTAGCAGCCAAAGAGGTTGCAACACCTGCGCAGCCTTTGCCCAGCTCTTCATAAATAGTAGCAACAGAAATGCTGTCCAGACCGGGGCCATCTAATTCTTCCGGAACAATAACGTTCAGCAAGCCCATTTCGTTAGCCTTGTCAATCAGGCCGTCACGCATATGGTTTTCTGCATCCATTTCAGCAGCATAAGGAGTAATTTCTTTTTCAACAAACTCCCTTACCATTTCCTGTAATTCTAATTGTTCCTCGTTTAATGCAAAATCCATCATATCCTCCTTGATATCAAGCGGTCTTCCGCGTCATTTCCCTTCCAAATCAACTCAGGCAAGCTCACCATTTGGCGGGTATTTCTTTAAATCTGTCGACGACAAACATTGTTGTTAAAATCGTCCCAATTAAATTCTTTTTGCTGTCAGTCATTTCAGCCTCGATAACCATCGTAGAATGTCCGGAATGCTTAATATGGCTTCGTACCGTTAAGGTAGTCGGCTCATGGACACCTTTGATAAAATTCATGCTGAAATTAAGAGTTGCCACTACAGCGCCCACGCTTGCACCGGTAACACCCAGAACGGAGTCTGCCAAGGCCAACATCACTCCGCCGTGACAAATGTCACGATGATTAAAATGCTTCGCCGGATCAACGTCAATGCTGACTTCAGCACTGCCACACTTTATCTCACCAATATGCACACCGAATTTAGTCATAAAATTATTATCCGTGTACATCTGGCGAATATAGGCAGGAACATCCTTGACCTGCTCCACAGCTATCATCGCCTTTCTTCGGACAGCAGAAAATATTACTGTCAATATATCTTTGATATTTTACCACAAAACAGCGCTTAACTCAACAGTTTCATGCAAAAAAATAAGCTGAAAGGAAAGTTTTAGGGATAATTTTTTCAATAATCGCACTTTGGTATAAGCGCGAAACAAAATGGCTGCCGCACTTTGAGTACAGCAGCCATGCAAGAAGCATATAAATTAATCGATAATATTTTGCTTGTAATCGTGATACAGAGTCTTGAGCTCTTCCATAGTTGCTCCCATCTCAACTTTAAGCTTGGAAACAGTATCGTAGTCGCCTTCGGCAACAGCTCTGCGGATGCTGGTGAAGATGCTCTTCTCCTCAAAGGAATCCTTAGCCAGCTTAGCACGCAGGTTCTGGATTTTACGCCACATTGCCAGGTCGCAGTCGGTGCAGGTTTCCTGGTTGTGCAAGCGCTTCATATCGATAACAGCCTGATAATTTTCCGGAATCAGACGAGTCAGAAGCTCGGTTTTCCAGCGAATCAGCGCACCCTGCATGAAGGAGTCGATATATTCCTTCTTCAGGATATTGCCTTGGGTGAGCACTGCAACCTTTTCCGGATATTTTTCAAAGGCGCAGAGATTTTCCCAAACGGTAGCAGGCGGTTCGCCGAACAGCTTGCTGCGTTCTTCCGCAGTGAAATCTTCAAATACGTCTTCCTCAGTACGGTATTGACGGTCGGTATCCAGATAGAAGCCCTCTTCGCCGGCCTTCTTGGAAATTTCTTTTTCCAGAGCCTTCAGGTCCTTGCCGGATTCTACGCAAGCCTTGATACCGTCGAGGCAGGACAGGTAGAAGGCTGCAATGGCGATGTAGGTATTGGTGTACGGGTTCGGAGAACGCATTTCAATACGGGTAGCTTTATCGTTGTCCAGATCGCGGATCAGACCTGCAAGAATGGTTCTGTTACGGGACGGGTTATCCGGGCTCAGACCGAGGCTGGTAACGATGCAGACAGGAGCTTCAAAGCCTGGTTTCAGACGGTTCAGAGAGTCAATGGTGCAGGAGATAAACGGATTGGTTACCTCGTAGTTTTTCAAAAGGCCCATGAGAGCGCCGTAACCGATAGCGGAAAGGAAGTCCTTGTGCATATCCTTCGGCGAGAACAGGTTGACAATCTTGCCGTTTTTCATTTTTGCGGCAATGCCTACATGTGTATGCTCACCGCTGCCTGCAACACCGGGAATCGGTTTAGCCTGGAAGGAAACCTCCAAGCCGTTCATGCGGAAAACTTCTTTAACGATGATACGTGCCAAAAGCTCGTTATCCGCAGTCTGAACGCCGCTGCTGAACTTCCAGTCAACCTCAAGCTGCTCCATAACGTGAGTCATATGACCTGCGGCATCAATCTGACCTTTAACGCCGCCACATTCCTTATGGCCCATTTCAGGCTCCAGGCCGTACAGCTCCAAAGTCTGAATAGTCTGCTCCAATGCAGTACGCACGTTGCCGCGGGTACGCTGCCAGTATTGCTCCTGCATTACCTGAGAAGAGCTCAAAGCCTCCAGCGGTGCGTCCTCACGCGGAGTTTTTACCCAAAATTCCAGCTCGGTAGCACTGGTGAAGAGCAGCTTTTCAATCTCAGCAGGATTTACATGCTCCAGGCCGGCAATTACCGGATGCTTAGCAAACAAATCTATGATTTCTTTTTCTACATAAGCCAGAGTATCATTCAAAATAGAACGGGAATCAACATGATTGCCGTTGTGAATCAGATAGCAGGGAATACGCAGAGTACCGATCATGCGACCGCTTTCTGCGTCAAAATGCTCATAGTTATAATCAACAAACCAGTTAACGGTTTTATCAACCTTCATATCAACGCGGGCATCGTTCAGAGTAGCGATACCGGTCAGCACAACGGAAGAACCGTCAGTCTGTGCTGCGCTGCCTGCCAAAAAGCCATCGATATCCTCGAGGAAAATCTTCATCGGGATTTTTTCGTCGGTATCATTACCGGCAAAATCCACACCCATCAGAGATACAAACTGAATCTCCGGATGCAGAGTCAGAAGCTCACGCAGAGTGCTTTCGTTTTGTTCTTCAGGTTTAATTACATACAGTAAATCTTTGTTGTTCATGATCAGTGCAGCCATAAGGCTGCCTCCTTTCTCAATACTCCCTAATTATCATGCTGCAGAAAAATGCTCCCTACATATTTTCTGCAAGATAAACGAAAAAGGACCTTTTTAAGCATGGACATACTACTTCCTTACTCAAAAAAGTCCTCGTTGACTGTTCCATTATTATAGCAGATATTAAGTGCTTTTGTCCAGCTTTAATTTTTGAGAATGAGATGGTCGCATTCTAAATTTAATACTACATTCTAAGGATTACACATCACTTCATTGATAATCTGAATCATTTGCTTATTGCCAATTTGAGTTCTAAAATGGACCTTATAGCCATCAGCCGTAAGAGTATTAAAGAAAACCTTTGCGCAATCTATTTTAACCTTTTCTTCGCTTCGCAAATCCGTCTTTCCTTCAACATCTTTTGTTTCAACTATTATGTTTAATTCCTTCTCACCATTACTGTGTTTAACAACATACATAAAATCAGGACTATACATACTTCCGGCGATTGTAGGAATTGCAATACTTGCTCTAGGGATTTTACCATAAACAATTACTTCCTCAATATCTGCCATGATATTATCCCTTTCAAGAGGTGAATCATAAGCATATGCGTCATACAAATATTTTGCGCTAGGAGTTCCTGGCATAATCTTAGTACCGATTCTGCCTTGAGCTACTTCGCTTCGTACAGAACCATCAGCATATGTCAATGCTGTAGCTCCCAATGGTGCCTTGCTACGTTCATATTTAAATCGGCCCTGTAAATTTTCTGTTTTCCAAGTTGCAAATTCCTTGCAGAAGGCAGCAACTGAATTATCATTAAGCAAAGATGTAAAGCTAGTACCATGTTTTTTAGCGTATTTACACAATGCACCATGAAGAACTTTAATTGGCAAATTTGTAACGTTAGAAATGCGCTTCAAAAACAAACCATAGGATATTCTGTTTGCAACTACGTATTGTACGCCAGCTTCGCTTATAACATTAACCGTAGAACCATCACTATGAATTTTATTACGTTCACTTAACATGACAAGAGTTGTAAATACGTCTTTTTCAAAAATAGATAGTACAATATCCTCAATAGCATCATTAAGCTCGTCATCATAAAACATCAGATAACGGTGATTTATTGTTTCCCAAAGTTCTTTAATCTCGTTATATACTGCTTTACGAATCTTGACCAGCTTAGGTTTCTCATTATTTCTATCTTTGACCTTGCCTGATTTCAAACCTGCCGCAAATTCAGGATATTCTTCAAAAAACTGTGCTTTGGTTTCTGGTCTAATATTATAATGCCTGTCAATATATCGTTTATTTACTAGCAGCTCTTCAAACAGCTCATCATCACTA
>CAVCLW010000064.1:0-869 GCA_963603005.1 Escherichia coli
CACAAAGGCTTTGTAGTTCCGAGATTTTTCCGGATCGTAAGCCTTGACGAAAGGTCCGCGATTAGAAAAACGCGGTCTACCCTGCGCCGTCGGTTCGCCAGGAATCAAGAATTTAATTTTCATAGTGATATTTCACTCCTAAAATTTATGATAAAAGGCAAGGCGTTGTGTGAAAGTGATAGTTGGAGTTTCCTCCTTGCTGTTTTATTTTTTTGTGCCTTGCCTTTTATAAGCTAATTATTTTTTAATCTTTCCCGATTTAATCAATTCTGCCAATACGGTAATATCCATATCTGATGGCAAGCCTTGTAGCCATGCGATGAGTTCTTTAACAGTCATTCTTTCCACTCCTTGCTTCATAACATTTCTTGCAGCAATAGCCTTTATTGTTGCTAAAAAGATTCGTTGCGTCGTCTATGTATTCTCCGCAAATGTTGCAGATAAAGTACCAGCCGTGTTCTAACCACTCTTCCGCTGGAATAGCCTCAACAGAAGCATATTTATCAGCCCAAGGCATACGCTGTACACGGATGTTACGAAAATGTACGCCAGATTCCATGCTAAAATTTTGTTTAGCCTTACCAGCAGACTCCGCAAAAGTCACTTCGTCAACATCTTCAATATCAAAATCGCTTGCGTTCGCAAAACAATATGCTTTCATTTTTCACTCCCTAATTTTTCTACCACACCACGGGCAGTATTTGGGTGGCTCTTTATCTAACCAGCCTATGCCACTCCCGCACTTTTCACATTCGTAAATGTTGCACATAACATTAGATTTTACTAATAACTTGATACTTGTTGTTCTATCAAGCTCATGTTTCAGTGCTCTAATATGGGCAGTAAGATTATTGATATGAAGAGTGCCA
>CAVCLW010000064.1:879-1822 GCA_963603005.1 Escherichia coli
ATATTTTTTCATTAAGCGGCTTTCAAATTTACCATTCAGCTTAGCTTTTTCCAAGCGCCGTTTATCTTCTAAAGCCCAGATTTCTTCTCGCAGGTATTTTTCTCTCGCTGGCAGGTTATCCCACCACTGTTTCCGTTTAAGTGTTGACATGTTGCTCACTCCTCAATATCAAGCCTCTGTGCAAGCATTATCATCTCGTCTTGCAATGCTGTTCTGTTTTTATCCCAAGCGTAAGTAATCTGTATGCCGTGTCTAGTCGTAAGCACTATTCTATACCATGGTTCTTTTGCTATGTTTTCCATACGCTTAATTTCGACAGCAACAATTTCTGACTTCTTGACATAGCCATTAACGCAATCTAGCCAATTACTCATTCCTGCTCACTCCCTCCTTGCACATTTCTTTAAGGTTCGTCATAGTTCATATTCTACTCCCAGCTCTTTCGCAACTTCTGGCAATGCAGCTTCTGCTTCTTCACGGGTGTGGAATATTAAACCCGCTTTCAGGAAAACTTTTTCATCAAAACAACCATACCAATAATCTTCCAAGATGACTAAATGTATGTTATGGTCACAATCAACATCTTTCGTAATTATCCAGTACTTTTCTTTAAGCTGCGGTTTCCACGGTAGTTTGACGATTTCAAAAAAACCGCCATAAACATCAAGAACAGAAATAATTCTAGAAACTTGTTTTCGCCCTTGTGTAATTTCAAACAAATATCCACGTTCATCAATGCAATAAGTACCTTGCATTACTTCGGTGCCGTCTTTAATCTTAAATTCTTCGCCAATCTCTACGCCCAGCATTTTAGCTATTTCCGGGATTAAATTTTTAGCCATTATTCTTCCTCCTTATATTTACAAAAGAACGTCCAACGTGTTTTCCCTCGCCTATCGCCAGCTAATGGTCGATAAGGCAATGCACATCGTAAGACTGTACA
>CAVCLW010000064.1:1832-2372 GCA_963603005.1 Escherichia coli
CTTCTTCGCTCCATTTAAATAATAGCATTCCGCCCGGCTTTAACACTCTAAAGCATTCGGCAAAAGCTTTGTTCATCCATTCTTCCCAAAGCAACGGTAAATGTCCATATTTTTGAGCAAGCCAGCTTGTTTCACCAACTTGTACAAGATGCGGCGGGTCGAATATCACGCAGTTAAAAGCATCATCTTCAAGCTCTTTCATGTTGGTTACATCCATCAGCATTGATGGTCTAATGTGTAATTCTCGGCCATCGCACAACTTTGTATGGACTTCTCGAATATCGCCATATAAAACAACATCATGAGCTTCTTTATCGTAGTAAAACATTTTACTTCCACAGCATGGGTCTAAAATTGTTTGAGAGTCAAATCTAGGTGGATAAGCCATTATTCTTCCTCCTTGTCACGAAAATAAATAGTAACGCCGTTTGCCTGCGCTTCTTTTTCGATTTCAGCTTCAAGTTCTACGGCAAATTTTCTCAAACCTTGCAAAATCAAGTACTTACCGTGACACATACCCAAGGCTTTTAAACCATCTGG
>CAVCLW010000064.1:2382-10919 GCA_963603005.1 Escherichia coli
GGCAAAGGCAAGTTTAGTGCTCTAGCAAGCGATATATCAATAATTTCGTTGTAGGTTTCTCTAAAAGTATCACGTACTACATTGATTGTTTTTTGTTCTTCTGGTAAAAATTTTTGTTTCATTCTTCCACTTCCTCCGCTTTAGTCCATGCAATCTCCGCAAAGCTTGCTAATCTTAACTTTAAATTTTCTGCCTCACGTACCATCATAACAGCTTTACGCCCTGCATCCTCTTCGGTTAAGGCTTCTACGTATAAGGGTACGACAACTTCTACTTTATATGTTTTTAATTTCATTTTCTCACCCTATTCTGCTATTAGTTAGCTTATTTAATTCTTCCAGCTCATCCGGTGGAATTTCCAGTGTGCTGTTAGCAAAATGCTCATGCAATTTATTAAGCATAACGGCAATTCTTGCATGATCTTTACCCCAGCAGTTCAACCCACTATTACGCATACGGTCAAGCAGGTATCTTTCAGCCTCTAGCAAATCATTGAGTTTTACATATTGATATTTCATATACATTTTCTACCTCCTTCAATCTTTCCCCAATCGCCCTAGCAACATTAACAGTAACACCGTTGCCAGCTTGTTTATATAGTTGCGTGTCACTTATGCCGGCCGCTTTAGCTTTATCAAAATACTCATCAGGAAAACCCTGTAAGCGAAAACATTCCCTCGGCGTTAAGCGACGGATGCGGACATTATCGTCAAATATCGCTACGCCATGCCTGTCTTGCGCTGTAAGTGTAAAGCTAGGTTCACCCGGTTCTTTCATACGCCGCCCATTCTGCCGTTTCTCTGCGCGGTCTGGCGTAAGCACTGGTGCAACCAATACGCCATTACTACAATCTGCTGTCTGGTCTCCGCAGTGTTTAGCAGTTAGTGTGCCAGCTATATCAGTAAGTTCACATTTTGCGCTCTTCTGCCTGCTTCCCACGCCGCGCACTGAGTAGCGGAAACGCACTGTAACTTGCAACGGTGTAGAATTCGCTACCGTCAATGCTGGCGCAACGCCTGCACCGTCATACACATTACCGCCTTGCCCATGTCCACAAGGATTAGTATTGCCTATAATTTTTACTACATGCAGCCCGGTCTTATCACTCTGCGTTATCTCTTTGAGTTTGCAAGGATTCTCGCCGTCTGTTCGTCGGAGAGGAAATACTTCTCGTCCACAGATGTTTCCAAGATAGCCGACAATGAACACTCGCTCCCTATTTTGTGGCACGCCGAAGTCTTTACTGTTGAGAGTGTCCCATTGGAGAGAGTACCCGTACCCCCCCACTTCACAGAGCAACCGCGCGAAATCAAATCCGTTTCCAATGCTAAGTAAATTTTTAACATTTTCAATGAGCAGCCATTTAGGTCTATCTTCTTTCCGACGGCCGGCAAGCAGTCGCATAATTTCATAAAACAATCCGCTTCGCTCACCCTCTTGTAAGCCTTTTTGTTTGCCTGCGACGCTGATGTCCTGGCACGGGAAGCCGAAACTCCACAAGTCTGCTTCGGGTACGTCATAAGGCTTAACTGTTCGTACATCATGGCTTTCCCACTCTCCTTCCGTGTCGTACATTGCTTTGTACGCTTTGCGTGCATATTTATCAAATTCGCAAAAGCCGGCGCATTTATGCCCGGCTTGTCCCAAGCCTAAGCGTATACCGCCAATCCCTGCGAAAAAGTCCACGAATTTCACTTGTTTTCTTCCTCCAGCATTGTTAGTGCTTTGTTGATATACGCTCTAGCTTGTTTCAGATTGTCAGTATCGCCGCTGCAAAAATAGCGGTCTATAAAAATCATAGCAACATTGATTTTTACTTTAGCCTCAGCTCTCGTTGTTTCTTTCATTTCCATTTTTCACTCCACCTTTCTTTTCTTTGCCCCGCATTTTTTGGGACTGTTTTCACACTGTTTGCAAGGACGGTTACATTCCCAGCAACAGATATGACAAACGCTGCTGATTACGCAGCTTTCCGCAGGGCAGGGGCAAATATATTTAGCTTGCGTAGCAACAAGAATAGCAGGCGTAACCTGCGCTTTTCTCTCTTCCTGCTCCTGCGTCAGATAACATTCTTTGTGTCCGCAAACTTTTATTTCGCCCCTGTAAACATTGCGCCAAGGTAACGTTACGATGCGCCCACATTCACAAAGCACGTCGACTTTTTGCGTTTTGTTTTTTATTTTGTTATGCACTCTAAGCACTGTGAGCCGTCCATACTTGCGCCACTTGAACCGTTCCAGGCTTTTATCTTCCGGCTCCATAGGTGGCAAATTGTTTATATAACTCAAATCGGTATAATGCACAACTCTTTCACGTTTCAGCATACTTCTTGCACCTCTAGCGTAACCTGCTGCTTTACCTTATCCAGCAATAACTTGCTAGTCATAGGCTTTTTGTGCTTTTGGCTGTAATTCCAGTCATTCAAAAAGCAGCGCAGCAGCATTCTTTCGCGCCGTATAGCATTATCATCAAGTCCAAGCTGCTTGCCATAGGCGGCAATATCTTTTTCTTGCGGCATATACGGCATAACCTCACGTCTTTCAGCACGTTTTTTGCTGGTCCACGCCCATAACTGCGCATTGATTCGTGTTTCCAACGGCACGTTCCAGCTTTCACGCTTATACGCATTATTGCGGTTGATATTAGCCTGCACGTGTTCCGTTTCCGCCTGTTTTAATGCTTCCTGCATGAGCGCAGGGGATATAACATTCACGTTTAAGCCTTGTGCACCGCTAAGCGTCAAAGCTATTGTTTCCGCACGCTGCCAGCGTTCAACGCCAATATTTTGAGCATTGAAAATGCTGTCCCACAAGTTCACCGTCTCGGAAAGAATACGTTTAGCCTCTTCCAGACGGTCAAAGCCAGGGCGCATATCTTGCGGCATCCGCTTTCCTGCCTGCTGTAATTTAACTATTGTCTGCGCTATCTGCGCCTGCGTTATCGCCATTTTGTCCACCTTCTCCATAAAGCTCGTTCACTAAGTCCATGCTGCTATATCCGGCACTAGCTTTAGCCTGTTGTCTGCCCTTGCCACTTACAAAGTTTCTCGCTACCGTCTGCACGTAGCTAAAGTTCCTAGCTCCATGCTCCACAGCAGCAATAACACCTTGCTCCACAGCAGCTTCACCAACTTCACCGATTAAGGCTTGTAGCCTTTCTGCTATCAAGGCAGTTAAAGGCATCATGTTTTTCTCCCACAAGGAAAAAATTTCCGTGTGAGAATTTTTGTCGTCGTCATCGTCACGATTAAGAAGATGATGACGATAGTCATTATCTTCTATTCTTCTCTTATTCTTTTCTTCTCTAGTGCGTGATTGGTGCGTGATTGGTGCGTCAGTCACACCGTTAGTCACGTGACTAACTACTTCAAACACACCGTTAGTCACATTATATTTAACGTATTTTGTTAAGATGCTATTGTGACTAATGCGTTCAATATCAACCTTGCCCCCCGTTGCTAGTTGAGCATTTAAGAAGTCTGCTACATCCCTGTTATTTTTAGTGTTGTTGCACAATTTGCAGCAAGGAACTACGTTGGTAACTACATCCTTGCCACCTTTAGACTTAGGTATTATATGGTCTACTGTAACAGCTTCTTCGCCGCAATAAGCACACCGCATACCTTCTTCATATTCAAGCCCAACCTTTTTAAATCTTGAGCGTCTTTGTCTAATTTTTGCATCCTCTTTTAATTTTTCAAGTCCCGTGACATTTTGGTGTTTCTCCCAGCCAATGATTTCAATATAACCTTCTTCGGTAATTTCAATCATCTCTAAGTCCTGGAATAACTCCCATGCTTTTTTAACTACCGCCAGCGGTACGCCTGTATCAATGGCTAAAGTTTGGGGAGTATACGTTACTTTAGATGTAACGTATACTCTGCCCCCATCATTGATAGTGCCTGCCAAACACAGCAGGCGCACCCACAGCAGCGTTAGCTCTGCGCCTTTAGGCTGATTAAGAAGATGTTTTATTTTGCGGTTCTCAAACATTCTAGTAGATAACCGCACCCAGCCCACATCTGCCATCGCTGCACCTCAATTTTATTGTTCAAACATACTATCCGGCATAGGCACGCTTTGCGCTTCTGCCTCATGAATTTCCCTGCTAACAGTATCAACAGTTCTACCGTCTGCCAGCTCGTGGCTTGCGTTCTCCACGTCGTTTGCGTCAACGTCGATATATTCTGCCTCGCCAGTAGTTTCGTTGATTGTAGCAACCTTGCCGTCGCTCTCTAACGCTTCCTGCATTTCAATGCTCATCGGAGCGTAAGTTTTCATAATGGAGAGAAGAACAGTCTTGCACGCCATCTTGTCGAAGTCGCTCTTCCAAGGGCCACTATTATAAGCTTTGCTAAAACGTTTAGCGTGAGCTTCGACTTCTTCTTTAGTCCAGTAAGTAGCTTTAGAAAAGCCGTTGATAGTTTCAAATCTGGCAAAGTAGCCTACTACCATATCGCTTTTCTTCACGCCTGCTGTATATGTTTCCGCAAATCTGTTCCAATCTTCAATCTCACCTTCGTATACAGGTGTCATAACGATAGATTTCATTTTACCGCTGCGCATTGCCAGTTCAATTACACCTTTGTAACCGATTTGAAATTGAGCCGCACCTTTATACGGTACGATCCACGCCTTGCCTAAAGAGGGATTAATAGGCAGGTCCAGGCTTGCAGCCGTAGCAGCAGCAGCGAGGATAGTTTTCGGGTTCGCCGTTTGCAGCAGGCGGTTATTATTCGTTAAGGTAAGCAAGCTAGAGAGAAAGCCTGCGCTCTTTTTGCCTAACATTTTTTCAAAACGTTGCTGTACAGATTGAGAACCAATCATTACGCCCAGCGTAGACGGCGCAGCATTTGCCACGCTAGTAGTTTTTCTTGTTGTGATACCGTTTACTGTTGCCATTATTTTTTATCCTCCTTAATGCTAAAACGTGTGCTATCTTTACCAACCTTCGCATACTTTGCGTATACATCTGGCAGGTCTTTTTTCAGTGCTTTTGTGTCGATGGTAGTTCTACCTTTCACCATCTTGTTACATACTTTATAGCCTTGATACGTGCCACACTCTGCGCCGTTTAAAAGCAGCAGCAGGGAGTTTTGACACTGCGTTTTCTGTTCTTTGATTACTTTTTCGGTAACACAAAGTTCGTTATAACGTTGAATGAACGGCGCAGCCTGCGTACCTAATGAGATTTCGTCAGCGCCGATTTTAGCAGCCGTCATTTTTTCAATAGCTTCTGTCGTGCTTTCGCTGCCATCAGCTTCGGGAGCAATGTTGTTTTCTAAGTTATCCCAGAACACAACCGCTGCCGTTCGCAGCTCATCGACGAAGTTTTCATTGCGTGGAATTTCCTTCCATACAAAATGGTTACCACCGATAAGGCAGGCGATATACCATTTTTCAAAGCCAGTGATCATCATGTACCATTGGCATTGACAATAGTAAGCGTCCGGTACTTCGTCGCCGTCCCATTCTTTAGCCTTAAAGCCGTTGGCAGTTTTGCACTCAAGCCCTGCGTTCTCGCCCACGACAAGGCGGTCTACATTCGCAAGCATGAATTCGTAATTCTCATCTTGCAGCGTACCGCATTTACGAACCTTCTTGCCGGCCAGCTCACAAAATCTGTCAGCCACAACCTGCTCAAGAACAGTGCCCCAATAAACATATTCATTGTTGGAGAGGTCTTCTGCTTCAACGTCGCCATGCTTTTCAGCATAGAGAGCGAAAGCACTCTTCCAGGGATTCAGCCCCATAATAGCGGCAATGTCACTGCCGCCGATACCGCTTTTTCTGATACGTTCCCAAGCCACGCGGTCTGCGGCTTGCTCAACAGTCATAATCAATTTGCCTTTCATGTTCTAACCTCTTTTCTTAAATCTCTTTATACAGCGGGATAATAATTTCCTGACCAGGAATTAAATGGTCGTTCCCGCCGATATTGTTATATGTTGAAATGTCATAGACAAATTCGTCTATGCGTTTCGCTTTGTCTTGCTTATCAATGAAATGCCCTGCGAGTTCCCATAATGTCGTACCTGGTGTTACAGATACAGATACAAGCTCTTCTTTATAGCTAGGGAACAAAAAACCGTGAGCCACAGCTGCCATTCTGGCAGCCTTGCCGCCAGTCAAAAAGATAAGCCCGGCTAAAAGCATTGCCGTAATAAGGAATGCTTTTATTAAACCTTTAGTCGTTTTGCTCATTCTCATTTCCACCCTTTCATTACCATCTTGCGCCAGCACTCGCCACCGCTGCACACGGTGACGAGCTGTCCGCTTTCCTTATCAACCACTTTAGAATAGTTAAGATGAGTTAAGTCTTTGCCGCACACAGCGCATTTTCTTTTCTTCTTAGCCATTCGCTGCTAACTCCTTTTCCAATTGTTCCTGGCTAATACCAATGTAAGCAGCCAGTTTTGGGGCGGCGATATGGAAAGTCCAGCGTGTTCCCTTACCGTTGACGTTGACCGCCGAACCGATGGGGAGTTGTCCGTTACGGATACCCACACGAACATATTGGATACCTACTCCTAAGAGTTTTGCTGCCTGTGCCACCGTGATGTTAGTCATTTTTCTTCTCCTCCTTCATTAAAGCCATTGCCATTTCGTGGTGTTGGCGTGCTGCCTGTACCCCCCCCGAGAAAACGGAAGGCAGTTGCACGGCGTGCCGCCATACGCTTTGCAGCAGCGTTTGTTTGTTGCTGCTTTTCTTGTTTTTCAAGTGCCGCAAACTTTAAAGAACGTTCAATGTCGTTCATATCCCAATCATTACTCATGATTAAGTTGCACCTCCTGCCCACGCCGACGCTAGGCGCGGGACTTAATTTATATCAGCCCTACTACTGGCCGACTACCTGTTGTTGTTCGTAAACTTTAATAGCTGCCTGTAAGCCTTGCATATAGCTTGCCGCCATAATTAAGCCAGCAGCTTTTAGTTTCTTCACATCTTTCGCCGTGCGCTTTTCATTGTCGCTGATTGGCGATGGTGACTGCTTTACATCCATTGTTTTCACCTGCCTTTGCTGCCCCGTGCTATAATGGAAGAATAGGAAGGGGGTGAATGTTATTACTGCTGAAACTGTTTTAGCCCAGCTTTTTACTCAAGTCTTAGCAACTATTGTTGCTCTTGTTGTTGCTTATTTCACTCAACGATATACCGCTGAACGACAAGCCACCGAAAAGAACCAGGAAAAGGAAGTCAGGAAAGAAGCTTACAGAGTGCTTTTTAGAATCATGCTTCACGCTTACAAGAAGCATCTCCAAAACGCTCCGCAATATCCTTTTCAACATCCTTTATGGTGTCGTGAACAACATGAGCTTGCAACGTTCTTTCCAAAACAGACAACCGCTTTTGCAAGCGTTCTACTTGCTGTTCAATATGAAGAATATGCTGGTCTTGCTCCTGGAACGCTTGATTATAGCCCCGCTTTAGAAGCCATTGACGCAATTCTGGAAGACTTGTTGCCACCACAAAAACCGCAAGCCCAACTACCCAGCCGCTAAGAGATATTAAAATGAATGCTAAAGTATCCATTTTAATATCTGTACCCTACAACATAATGCAGTTTGCGCTTTTTCGGGCAAGCACCAGCAGGAACCCCCCAGCTGTGAGTATCGCCCGTGCGCTGACGTTCGCGGTGAGCATACAGCTTATTTAGTTTTTTAAAAGAACAACGTTTTCTCATGTCCTTCTCTCCTCTCAATGATTATTAGAAAAAGCTGTCAAGCTTTTTCTGTTTGTTATAAGCGTAGTTTATAACAAACCTCGATTTCGATATTTTCTATATCGTTTATATCGATATTATACCTTCTTATTCCGTTAAAGTCAATATAGATTTTAACGTTTTTCTATTATTGATTTTATCGGATTTTCTGTTATAATATGTATATAGAAAGGAGTGAATGCGATGAGTATATGTAGACGATTGATTGAATTAAGAAGTACGCTCAATCTTAACCAAACTGACTTTGCTTCTAAAATCAATCGAAAGCAAGGAACTTATTCCGCTTACGAAAAAGAAGGAGCAAATATCCCTGAACGAGCTATTATTGATATATGTAGAGTGTTCAATGTCAATGAAGAATGGTTGCGCAATGGTGAAGGTGAAATGTTTTCTACAAAATTGCAAGTGCAAGCCAAAAGCGTTCAAAACGAATTAGCTTTTGAAGTAGGGAAACTGTTGCGTAGCGAAGACGAATTCACCAAGAATCTTTTTCTGGAATATTTAAAGCTGCCGCCGGAAATGAAAAAACTGTTTGAGCAATTTGTCAAACAGCTTGTAAAAGAAGGCAAATAAAAAAATCCCCGTACCAATTAAGGTACGGGGATTTCCTTTTTCTTTTCCCTTTAAATCATAATCCGTTGTTCATCATTCGTCGCTTACAAAGCCAAGAATAAAAAGATAAATACTAGCAAGTGTTTCTTCGTTCTCTATGCCTTCCAGTAGTCTGTAAATAGTAGTTAATAAAGATTGCATTACTACCTCCATCTTTGAGAGTGAAGCCTACAATGCTAAGAGCCTACATATAGTTTACCAC
>CAVCLW010000065.1:0-10614 GCA_963603005.1 Escherichia coli
CACTATCGCATGGCGCGCATGAGCCAATCAGCATCGCCCTGCGGACTCGCTTCTTGGATGCGCCCGCATATGGTTCCAAATGCTCATTTGCTAAAATTGCTATTCCTTACACGATATATCCCTCGCTCAGTTTATTTGAGTTCGATGTGCTTGACTGCTAATCAGTGTTCTCCTACAGAGTTATACTTACAGTATAGATATTGCAATCTATATCTACACTCAAAAAACTTCACCCTAGCCTAAAACGCGCCCCGATTCATATTTCTATGAATCAGGGCGCGTTACTATATACTAACGTATTTAGTTCTGACTAAATCCTTACTTTAAATATTTTTGGATTAACTCCATATCAGGTGTTGTGTAATAAGTATTCTGGTTTGTAAAAATAACAAAGCCGGGTTTGCTGCCTGCAGGCTTCTTTACATAGCGTCTTTGTACGCAGTCGACAGGAACATTGCTGCCATCGCGCGCTTTGCTGAAATATGCTGCCAGCTGCACAGCAAGATTAATATCCTCCTGACGTGCTTCCGGCAGCGACGTTTTCAAAATAACGTGCGAGCCGGGGATATCCTTGGTATGGAACCATAAATCCTTCGGATTGCCCAAGGTAAAGGTAACATAATCGTTCTGCTTATTATTCTTACCGATATATAAATCTGCTTCAGGATTTAAACGGATATGCAGAGGCTGAGATTTTTGCAGTCCGGCATTTTTCTTCTTTTTATTCGTGTCCTTAAGCAAACCGCTGCTTAGCATTTCCTGATTGATTTCCTCAATTTCTTCCTTCGTTGTAGCGGTAAGCAGCGAAGCGTCCAGACTTTCCAGATAAGCAAGCATTTCTTCCGTAGATTTCTGCTGGATACGCACTTCGGTTTGAGCGCGTTTGTATTTATTATAGCGCTTGTAATAAGCCTGTGCGTTTTCCGTAGGCGAAAGGATGGGAGAAAGGCTGACTGTAACCGGTTCGCCGTCATAAATATTAATCAGCTCGGCGCTTGTCTGACCTTTTTTTATCTGATAGATATTGGCCATGATAGTATCTGCCAGCATACGCTGTTCTTCTGCATTGGCGGCATTAGCCAAATCTTCTTGCAGAGCCTGTAGCTTTTTCTTCAGTTTGGCAGTTTCGCTGTTCACCAGCTTTTGCAGCTGTTCATGGCGCGGCAGCTGGATAGGCTTCAGGCTGACAGCAAAATTCAGCGCACTGTTGATATCGGCAAATTCTTTGACCTGCATGCCTTCCTGCACATTTTGCGGAGGCAATACCAGCAAGGTTTTTACTCGATTTGTACGGCTTATGAGCGCATAGACAGGATGCTTGGCGGCCTGCAACTGCATATCTGCTTGCAGCTTGCCGATAACCTGCGCCAGGGACTGGCAGGCGCAGGTTTCCAGACGTACTTCCTGCGGCAGGATATCTGCAGCGGCTAAAAGCTCTAGCGTCGTCATTTTGCCGACACCGGTGGTAGCACTTATAAAGGCCTTGGCGAAGTTGGCCGCAGGCAGACTGTTGGCAGTCTGCACAATTTTTGCCGGGTCATCAGTCAAAAGGTTAAGTCCTTCCTGTGGCGGGGGCGCAATATAGGCTTTGCCGGGAAGGATAGTGCGATAGCTGCTCTGTGCTGCGCTTACATGCTTCAGAGAGTCGATAATAACATCATCCTGCGTAAGAATGATATTACTGTTTTTACCGGTAAGCTCAAAAATCAGCTTTTTGGTAATAATTTTACTGGAAGCGCCTAAAAGATCAATCTCCAGCGTAATAATGCGGTCCAGGCCGCTTTGGCTGATTTTTGTGATGCGTCCTTCTTCCAGATGCTTGCGCAGAAGCATACAGAAGGTGGGCGGAGTTTCCGGGTTTTCCGGCAGCTGCTGCGGCAGATAAAGCACACAGCTGCCGTTGTGCATATCAGCTAGCAGACTGCTTGTATCGCGGGTTCTGCGTACAAGCAGCAGAAGTGACTGCGGATTAGGCATATATACCTTATATATCTTGCTGCCCAGCAGCTCTTCGTTTAATGTATCTGTAAGCAGCTTTAAAGTTAAGCCTTCAATGTTCATAGGGACTCCTTTCGGTGCAGGCTCGGCAAAGTTTTTTGAACCTGCGGGAAGACAATGCTAATTTATTATTTATCATATTATACTCCATTACCTGCAACAAGTATAGCAAAACAAAAATGGGCCATTTCTTTATCTAAGCGACGAAAAACGAAGAAAAATGCTGAAATCATTAGAGAAATATGGTATAATAGATTTTCAAGATAAGATTGAAGCAAAAAATACTTATCTTTTAAGCTGAAAAAATCACCTTTACTGGTGAAGATGGAGGAGGAAGCCTGTGTTAAAAAGTATGACCGGTTTCGGCCGTGGTTCCTATGAGGATGCAGATTTTTCTGTTAACATTGAAATGAAAACCGTGAACCACCGGTATAACGAGGTTGCTATCCGTTTACCGCGATTTTTGAATCCTTTGGAGGATAAAATCCGCAAAACTATTTTAAAAACCGTTAGCCGTGGACGTATTGATGTGTTTATTACTGCTGATTATAATGTCAGCGGCAACTGCACTCTGAAGGTTGATAAAAACCTTGCTGCTGCCTATCATAAGGCATTGCAGGAGGTAGGCGTTGCTATTGGAGCTGACGCTGCAGGCATTAACGCTGCTGCAGAAATTCTCTATTTATCAAAATGCCCTGACGTGATTAACGTTAAGGAAGGCTTTTTTGATGTAGAAAGTGTTTGGCCTAAGGTTGAACAGGCTGTTGAGCAGGCTGTTGCTAATCTGGTAGCTATGCGTGAAACAGAGGGTGGCAATATCTACGGTGATTTTATCTACCGTGCAGATCTGATTGCCGAAAAGCTGGCACAGATTGAAGAGCGTTCTCCCTTAGTTGTGGAAGAATATCAGGCTAAGCTGCAGGAGCGTCTGACTAATCTGCTGGCTGACAATAATATCAAGGTTGAGCCGGAGCGCTTGCTGCAGGAGGTTGCAATTTTTGCTGACCGCACCAGCATTACGGAAGAAATTGTCCGCTTGAAGAGCCATATCAAGCAATTCAAGACTATCATCGCTTCCGACCAGCCGGTAGGACGTAAGCTCGACTTCCTTATTCAGGAATTCAACCGTGAAGCAAACACCATTGCTTCCAAAGCAAATGATTATACTATGGCGCAGATTGTTGTAGAAATTAAGGCGGAAATAGAAAAAATCCGTGAGCAGATTCAGAACATCGAATAAAACTGGAGGAAGTTATGGATATAAAGCTAGTTAATATCGGCTTTGGCAATATTGTCGCAGCCAACCGCATTATTTCTATTATCAGTCCGGAATCAGCACCGATTAAACGTATTATCCAGGAGGCCCGTGACAAAGGCATGCTGGTTGATGCAACCTACGGACGTCGTACTCGTGCTGTAGTTGTTGTGGACAGCGGTCATATTATCCTGTCTGCGGTACAGCCGGAAACAGTAGCCAACCGTCTGGTGGCACAAACTGCTGATTCTGAAGAAGAGGAGTAATTGGATCATGAGCAACGATATTGATAATGTTACTCCCAAGGGAGTACTTCTTGTAGTATCCGGTCCGTCTGGAGCAGGCAAAGGAACTATTTGCCAGATGCTGAGAGACCAGCTGCCGGATTTAGGTTATTCTATTTCTGTTACTACACGCGCACCGCGCACGGGTGAGGTTGACGGAGAAAGCTATTTCTTCAAGACAATTCCCGAGGTTAAGCAGATGATTGAAAAGGGCGAGCTGCTGGAATATGCCGAAGTATACGGCAATTATTACGGCACACCGCGCAAATACGTGGAAGAGCAGCTGGAATCCGGCCGTGACGTACTGCTGGAGATTGATATTCAGGGCGCTTTGCAGATTAAAAAGCGCTTCCCCGAGGGTGTATTTGTTTTCATCGTACCGCCTTCCTTAGATGAGCTTTCCGCACGTATTTATAAGCGTGGTACCGACAGCGAGGATGTTATTAAGCGCCGTATGGCTTCCGCAGCCAGCGAGCTGACCTATGCTGCAGAATATGATTATATCATCATTAATGATATTGCGGAAAAGGCAGCGCAAAAGGTGCTGACAATTATGGAGGCTGAGCGTTACCGCGTAGCCAGAACATATTTTATTGTTGATAAGATTTGTAAAGCTAAAAAATAAATTTACATTATGCAGCAGTCTGCTGTGTGAACCATGAAATACTTAAAGGAGTGATTCTATAATGTCTATGGTAGATCCGTCTATTGACTATTTGGCAGAAAAAGTAGATAGCAAATACACTTTGGTTATTTTGGCAGCAAAAAGAGCACGCGAGCTCACTATTCCCGGTGTAAATTCTGCGGAAAAAGAGGTCAGCGCTGCGCTGAAGGAAATTGCTAACGATACTATTACCTACGAGCGTACTAAAAACGTATAACAGCGGGAGGGTAAAACCTTGTTAAAGGGCAAAAAAATTGTTTTGGGAGTAACCGGCGGTATTGCCGTTTATAAGGTTGTAGATCTTGTCAGCCGTCTGCGTAAGCAGGGCTGCGAGGTGCGTGTAGTCATGACCGAGCATGCACAGCAGTTTGTTACTCCGTTAACCTTCAAGGAAATCAGCGGTAATGCCGTTGCTACCAGCATGTGGAACAGCAACCAGGAATTCAATGTTGAGCATATTGCTTTGGCAAATTGGGCAGACGCTTTCTTAGTTGCGCCTGCTACCGCTAATATTCTGGCTAAAATGACATATGGCATTGCGGATGATCTGCTGAGCACTACGCTTTTGGCAGCTCAGGCACCGATAGTTGTCTGCCCCGCAATGAATACCGGTATGTATCTTAATGCTGCAACCCAGGAAAATATCGCTAAGCTGCAAAGCCGCGGTATTACTGTAATGCCGCCTGCTTCCGGACATCTTGCCTGCGGCACCAGCGGCCCCGGCCGTCTGCCTGAACCGCAGCAGATTGTGGAGTTTATGAGCAGCTTTTTTGCCGCTCGTGAGGGCGATTTGCGTGGCTTGAAGGTACTCGTTACCGCAGCAGGTACACGTGAACCGATTGACCCCGTCCGCTTTGTCGGCAACCGTTCCAGCGGCAAGATGGGCTATGCCGTAGCTCAGATGGCTGCCGAGCGCGGTGCTGAAGTACTGCTTATCAGCGGTCCCTCTGCGCTTGCTGTACCGCCTAATGTGAAGGCTATTCAGGTTGAATCCACCAATGAAATGCTGGAAGCCTGCCTTGCAGCCTACGATGGCGTAGATATCGTTATCAAGGCAGCAGCAGTTGCCGATTACCGTCCGCGTGATGTGGCAGACCAAAAGATTAAGAAGAAAACAGATGACGCTCTGATTGTCGTTATGGATAAAAATCCGGACATCCTCAAAACCTTGGGGGCCAAGAAAACGCATCAGGTTTTGGTTGGCTTTGCTGCAGAAACACAAAATCTGCTGGCTAATGCCCGCGAAAAGGTAGTCAAGAAGAATCTCGATATGATTGTAGCCAACGATGTTACGGCTGCCGGTGCCGGTTTCAATTCCGATACCAATATCGTTAAGTTCCTTTATGCCAACGGCGATGTATGCGAGCTGGAGCAGATGCCTAAGGTTGATGTGGCGAACCGTATTTTGGATGAGGCGTTGCGTATTCGTAACGAGCGTGCTTGATAGAGCGCGTATAAGACCGCATCTGCGTCATGACCGTTGCTTGATAGAGCGCGTATAAGACCGCATCTGCGTCATGACTGCTCCTCGACGTACTAGAAGTACGCCGTCGTCGCAATCATATAGCATCTGCAGCCTTCACAGCGCTTTTTGGTGCAGCGGTGTTGGGTGACATTTTCGTAAGAAGTACATCTATAATAGAAATTAATTCTATTTAAAACAAGCGGCAACGAAAAATGTGTTTTCACATTTTTTTCGTAAAAAAATACTTGTCATTATCTTGATTTTGTTATATAATGGCATCTGTAAACAATTTAACACAACTCATCAAGAGCGATGGAGGGAATGGCCCTGTGAAGTCGCAGCAACCATTGCAGTGTGACAGCTGTAAAACGGTGCTAAGTCCTGCAGTTTATCTGTAAGATGAGAATGCTTAAAGTAATAATTTAAGGCGTTCTCATAATGAGAACGCCTTTTCTTATACCATCTAAACACTCTCAACAACGTTTTTTATTTATGAAAGGAGCTACCAATGAGAAAATTATTTACTTCCGAATCCGTTACCGAAGGTCATCCCGATAAAATAGCAGACCAAATTTCCGATGCTGTGCTTGATGCCATCCTGGCTCAAGATCCTAAAGGCCGTGTTGCTTGCGAAACTATCGTTACTACCGGTCAGGTTCACATTTTCGGTGAAATTTCTACCCAATGCTATGTTGATATCGCACGCATTGCCCGCGAAACCATCAACAATATCGGTTACAACCGTGCTAAATTCGGCTTTGACGGCAACACCTGCGGCGTGCTGATTTCTATCGACGAGCAATCTCCTGATATCGCTATGGGCGTTGATAAAGCGCTGGAAGCTAAGGAAGGCCAGGCTGCTGAGGAAGAAACCGGTGCCGGCGACCAAGGCATGATGTTCGGTTATGCAACCAACGAAACCGAAAGCTACATGCCGATGCCTGCATATCTGGCTAACAAGCTGGCTCTGCAGCTGACTAAGGTTCGTAAGGAAGGCGTGCTGCCTTACCTGCGTCCGGACGGCAAAACTCAGGTTACTGTTGAATATGATGACGGCAAACCTGTTCGCGTAGATGCTATCGTTATTTCTTCTCAACATGCACCGGAAGTTTCCAACGAGCAGATTCGCAAGGATATTATCGAAAAGGTTATTAATCCGATTGTTCCCGCAGAAATGCTGGATGCGGAAACCAAATACTACATCAACCCGACCGGCCGTTTCGTTATCGGCGGTCCGCAGGGTGACGCTGGTCTGACCGGTCGTAAAATCATCGTTGACACCTATGGCGGCATGGCTCGTCATGGCGGCGGTGCTTTCAGCGGCAAGGATCCCTCTAAGGTTGACCGCAGTGCTGCATATGCTGCACGTCACGTTGCTAAAAACATCGTTGCTGCAGGTCTGGCAGATAAATGCGAAATCCAGCTGGCATACGCTATCGGCGTAGCACATCCGGTTTCCGTTCTGGTTGAAACCTTCGGCACCGGCAAAATCAGCGAAGACAAGATTGCTGAGCTGGTTCGCAAAAACTTCGCTTTGAGCCCGACCGGCATTATCCGTGAGCTGGATCTGCTGCGTCCTATCTACAAGCAAACTGCTGCTTATGGTCATTTCGGCCGTACCGATGTAGATCTGCCGTGGGAGCATACTGAAAAGGCTGCTGCACTGCGCGAGCAGGCTGGCCTGTAAGCTTAACTTCAAATTGTCGAAAGAGGCTGGGACAAAACCCAGCCTTAAACAAAAAAACCAGTGGAGTTTTACCGTTTGAACCGACCTCCTAAAATTAGATTTTTAGGTCTAACTTTAGGGGGTCGGTTCATATGTCATGAAAATAGAGGCTTTTTTTTGCATAATAACCCCGAGCTGTGCATTCAATAAACACTAGTGTTTGATGGTGGTATAATGCTTTATAATGGAATGATGTTAAATAAAAATAAGCTTAAAGGGGAGATAAACAATGTTGAATTTAACTGATAAGATACAAGTAGCATTTAGTGGTACAGTAACTCCTGATAACAGGGCTAATCCTAGAGTTCCGTATGAACATCAAAGGAACGCTATGAAATGCCTTGATATATTAGATAAGGAAGATAATTATAGTACATTGGTAGTTTTGCCCACAGGTGGCGGCAAGACATATACTGCTTCGACATGGTTGTTGAAAAATGCAATAGATCAACATAAAAAAATTTTGTGGATTGCGCACAGGCAAATGCTCTTAGATCAAGCTGCTGAATCATTTCAAAAATTTGCTTATGTTGAAACTGTTCCTCATGTTTCGTCTTTTGCCTTTAGAATTGTATCCGGTTCGCCTAAGCATGACCGCACTATTAACATAAAGAGAAAAGACAATCTGTTGATCATTAGCAAGGATAGCCTTGGGCGCAATCTGGCTTGTTTAGATAATTGGCTGAAAGATGAAAAAGAAATTTATATGGTTATTGATGAAGCGCATCATTCTACCGCAAAAACTTATCGTAAAGTTATTGATTATGTGAAACAGCGGATTCCTAATTTTAAATTAATTGGCCTTACTGCAACGCCTTTTCGTACAGCAGCTAATGAGCAAGGGCTACTTTCAAAAATATATTACGATGGTGTAGAAGATGGTTGTGCTGTACATAATGAAAAGGGTATAGCTTATGCGATTGGCTTGAAAGATTTGATTAGCAAAAGAATTTTAGCTAAGCCGATTTTTGAAAGCCACTTAACAGAGGAAGATTATGGCAAAAATTTAGGTGTAGAAGCTTGGTCTAATATACAGCATTTAGATACTTTGCCAGATGAATTAGCAACAGAAATTGCTGATAGTGCGGCACGTAATAAATTAATTGTTGAAACATACAAAAAGAATATGACGAAATATGGGCAGACTATAGTGTTTGCTGTTAATGTAAATCATGCTATTACGTTAAGTGCGTTATTCAATAAATGTGGGATAAAAGCTGATTTTGTTGTATCTGATATTAAGGATATGACTACCGGAATAAATCGTAGTCGTGAAGATAATGAAAAAATATTAGAGCTGTATAGAAAGGGCGAACTACAAGTTTTAGTCAATGTAAATATTTTGACAGAAGGTGTAGATCTGCCGCAGACGAAGACTGTGTTTTTGGTACGGCCAACTGTTTCTACGACCTTAATGACGCAGATGATAGGCAGGGCTTTGCGAGGAGAGCGTGCTGGTGGTACAAATGAAGCTTACATTGTATCATTTGTTGATAGGTGGAATGAGCATATTGCCTGGGTTAATCCTGAGAGTATTTTTGTTGAGCAGGGCAATGAATTTCATGATAATGATAGCAAAGAAAGATTTAAGCAAAATGTACGCTTAATTGCTATAGCTAAAATTGAAGAATTTGCTAAATTGTTGGACGGAGCACTTGATACCACTAAATTAGAAGCTGTGCCTTTTGAAAAACGCATACCATTGGGAATGTACTTGTTCACGTATATGGATAAAGGTGATGTAGATGTTTCTTGTCAGGTTATGGTTTATGATAGTACTAGAGAAGCATATGCAGATTTGATGAAAGCTTTACCAGCACTTTTTAAAAGCTTTGATGCTGAACGTGAGGAGTATTTAACTGATAAGCAATTAAAGCAGATGGAAGAGCAATGTCATACAACGTATTTCCTTGGAGATATGATTCCTGCATATGAAGCAGAGGATGTAATTAACGTATTGAAATATTTTGCTCAATATGATTCTGCACCTAATTTTTATCCTTTTGAGGACGTTGATAGAAGCAAGGTAGATGTCAGCATAATTGCAAAACGCATTTGGGAAGAAGATATGGGAGCTAGAAAGCAGGCAGAATATCTGGAGAGTATCTGGAATGAGGGTGATGAAAATATTTTACGCTTGTTTTTCAGTAGAAAAAGTTATTTTATCAGGAATGTAAGTATAGAATTAGAGAAATTAGCGCATGGTATTGATAGTGGTATTGGCGAACTAGTAGATTGGGATTGGCAGCGTATAGAGGATATGTCGCTCGAGGAAATTAGAAAAATTGCTCCTGATTTAGAAAAACAGTTACGAGATGCTGCATTTGCAAAAGCTTTAGGTAAAGATGGCCGTTATCACTGCGCTATTTGTGGGTTTGCAGATGAAACAAGAATTCCTTTCCAGGTTGATCATATAGTACCCATGAATAAAGGTGGCAAAACTCGCCCTGAAAATTTGCAGATATTGTGTCGTAGGTGTAATGGAAAAAAGAGCGATAAATAAATTTACTGATATACACGGACAAAATATTGCGCTTATCAATGCCTGGGATTTAGCAGCAATATTTTATAAGCTAGATTTAGGGATAAAAGTGCAAATGCAGCTTATAGACTGTTTGTGGCGAGCTCATGAAAATTTGTTGATTGCTTGCTACAGAGAGAATCGTAAAAGGCTGGGTTATGATATAGCTTATTGTAATCAGTATTTAGAAAATAAACGAGCTATAGAAGATGAAATAACACTACTCGAACACGATTTAGGAAAGAGCTTAAATTTTCCTGAGGATTTTTCATCTGACAGATTTTTAGCTTTATATTTTTTCTTTAAGCTGAACTATGTAAAACTGTTATCAAAAAAATTGGCAGGGAAAGGAGAACCTTGTTATATCAGGGTTCGTTATGCTAAAATTTTAAGCCTATGTAATGTAAAAAAACGTATGACAAATGTAGTTAAGCAAATAGAATTTGCACGAGATGTTTATGCGTTGAGGTTCATTGCTCAGCGTAAAGAAATAAGTGATTTAAGCGCTTTCCCTGTTGATAAATACATAACACTTGCACTTAGAGACTCTGATTGAGACGTATATGATCAGTATTGACTTTCTTTTACCAAAAAACTACCAGACAGTTTAGCAAAGCAATCATAGGCAGTGACAAGTAAGCAAAAAATAAAGAGGCTGGGACAAAACCCAGCCTTAAACAGAAAAACCAGTGGAGTTTTAC
>CAVCLW010000066.1:0-10235 GCA_963603005.1 Escherichia coli
AAACTCAAATTCCAGTCCTTCTTTAGTTTGAGTGGGTGGTTTTGTCCCAGCCTCAATTTTTTTGCTTCGCTTTTTACTTATCACTTATGTCAGTACTTCTACCGCAAGCACCGCCTGTAAACGCTTACGCGTTTAGCAGCAGGCAGACTTACTCAAAGTTTTTCTCTTTGAACGGGCATTCCTCTACAACCACACAACCGCGGCACAACGGCTTGCGTGCCTTGCAGATTTTGCGCCCATGCCAGATAAACCAGTGATGCGCGTCACTCCACTTTTCACGCGGAATAATTTTTTCCAGCTCCTTTTCCGTAGCCAGCGGGTCCTTGCCCTTCGCCAGCCCCAGACGGTGCGACACACGGAAAACATGCGTATCTACCGCCAGCGCCGGAATGTTGTAGATAATGCTGGCGATGACGTTCGCCGTTTTCTGCCCCACGCCGGGTAATTCCATCAGCGTTTTAATATCATTCGGAATCACGCTGTTGAAGCGCTGTGTCAGCATATGGCACATTCCCAGCAGGTTTTTAGCCTTGGCATGATATAAGCCGCAGTCGCGGATTTCCGCTTCCATTTCCTCCTGCGTCAGGGCGCCCATTTTTTCCGGCGTGTTCAGACGCGGAAACATACGCGCCGTAATCACATTTACACGTTCATCCGTACATTGGGCCGAAAGGATCACCGCTACCAAAAGCTCGAACGGCGAATTATAATTCAGCGCCGTCTTGCTGCCCTTGTAAGTTTCCTCCAGCTTGGCCAGAATAGCTTCTCTTTGAGCCTTACGCATCAGTTGGTCAGGCTCCTTACCGGTGCAGGAATACGTCCGCCGCGGTTGATGAATTTTTCAGCACTGAACTTCTTCACGCCCAGAACCGGCGCATAACCCAGCAGACCGCCGAATTCAACGCGGTCGCCTACGTCCTTGCCCGGAACAGGAATCAGACGTACTGCAGTAGTTTTATTGTTAATCATACCGATAGCAGCCTCATCGGCAATAATTGCGGAAATAGTAGCTGCCGTGGTATCGCCGGGAATAGCAATCATATCAAGGCCAACGGAGCATACGCAGGTCATAGCCTCCAGCTTTTCCAAGGACAGAGCGCCGCGTTCTACCGCAGCAATCATGCCTGCATCCTCACTTACGGGAATGAAGGCACCGCTCAGGCCGCCAACATAGCTGGAAGCCATCAGGCCGCCCTTTTTAACTGCGTCGTTCAGCATAGCCAGGGTAGCGGTAGTGCCGGGGCCGCCGCAGCTTTCCAGACCGATTTCCTCCAGAATATGCGCAACACTGTCGCCTATTGCCGGAGTCGGAGCCAAGGACAGATCGATAATGCCGAACTGGGTATTCAGGCGGCGTGCAGCCTCCTGTGCTACCAATTGTCCAACGCGGGTAATCTTGAAGGCAGTCTTTTTAATCGTTTCGGCAACCATACCTATGTCGCCGTCACGCACCTGCTCCAATGCGTATTTAACAACGCCCGGTCCGCTGACACCAACGTTGATAACGCTTTCCGGCTCGGTTACGCCGTGGAAGGCACCTGCCATAAACGGGTTATCAGGTACAGCGTTGCAGAATACTACCAGCTTAGCGCAGCCGATTGCATCGCGGTCCGCAGTACGCTCGGCAGCAGCCTTCACAACCTCGCCCATTTGTTTTACAGCGTCCATGTTGATACCGCATTTGGTAGAGCCGACGCTGACAGAGGAGCAGACAATATCGGTAACCGCCAATGCTTCCGGAATAGAAGCAATCAGATTGCGGTCGCCTTTGGTGTAGCCCTTGTCCACGAGAGCGGAAAAGCCGCCAATGAAGTTAACGCCAACCTGCTTACCTGCGTTGTCCAGAGCCTGTGCCAGCGGTACATAATCGTTGCTGTCGCAGCTTTCGCCAACCATGGAAATCGGGGTTACGGAAATACGCTTGTTGATGATGGGCACGCCCAATTCAACTTCGATATCCTCACCGGTTTTTACAAGATGCTCTGCCTTGCGGCAAATCTTATCATAAATTTTCTGCGCTGTTACCTTGATATCCGGATGACCGCAATCACGCAGGCTGATGCCCATGGTGATAGTACGCACGTCCAGCTTGTTTTGGGTAATCATGCGCGTAGTTTCTAAAATATCGTCAGTATTGAATAACATGACAGCCTCCTATATACGATGCATTGCACTGAAAATCTCTTCGCTCTGCAGACGGATTTCTACGCCGATTTCTACACCCAGCGTAGCCATTTTGTCGCGTGCTTCGGCAATAGGCACATTAGCCTCTGCCATATCAGCAATCAGCACCATATTGAAAAAGCCTTGCATAATGTTTTGGTTGATGTTGATAATGTTAATATTCATTTCTGCTAAAGCATTGCTCACCTTAGCGGTAATACCTACCTTATCCTTGCCTACGATAGTTAAAACAACTCGCATATCTGCGTCCTCCTTCAAAATAAATTAAGAGCAGCACTCATAGTACTGCTCCTATTGTATCACATCTTGGGAGCTCTGTGTTGTATACATGAAGCAGGCGCTTATTTTTTAGCCTCATACTTCGGCTTAGGGAACTTCATAATGAACTCCGTCCCCTGTCCCACTGTGCTCAACACACGGATACTGCCGCCATGGAAATTAACGCCATGCTTGACGATGGAAAGGCCGAGGCCCGTGCCCTCAATCGCTTTATGACGGCTGCGGTCGACACGGTAAAAGCGTTCGAAAATATGCGGCAGCTCGCTGCCGGGAATGCCCATACCGGTGTCAGCCACGCTCACCGTATACTTATTTTCTCCTTCACTCAGGCGCAGCGTAACCTCACCGCCGGGATGATTATATTTCAGACCGTTATCCAACAGGTTAAAGAAAATTTCCTCCATCAGCGAAGAAATACCCAGCAGCTTGCTGTCGCCGCCAGTGCTGTCAACAAGCTGCAGGCTGACCTGCAATCTGCCTGCCTTATCCTTCAGGCGTGCCAGCGCACTCTGCGCCACATCCTGCAGCGTAAATTCCTCCATCATATCGTGCGTCAGCTCATCGAGCTTCGACAGCTGCATGATATCGTCAATCAGACGCAGCAGATTGTGCGCCTCGTCGTTGATTTTCTGCAGAAAGCGCTTGGTATCCTCCGGCTTTACCAGGCCGCTGAGCATAATTTCTGAATACCCCAGCACCGACTGCAGCGGTGTCTTCAGCTCATGCGAAACGTTAGCCGAAAACTCACGGCGGATTTTCTCCGAAGCAGTACGCGCTGTTACATCCATAATCAGCAGCACAAAGCCCTTATCGGTAATTCTGCTGCCGTTGAGCTGATAATAGCTGCTGCCGCGGTTGATTACCAGGCGCCCCTTGCCCTCCTGCTCAATTTTTGCCAAAAGCTGACGGATTTCTGCGCTGTCATCAAGCATAAAAAAGCTCGTTCCCAAAAGCTCCTGCTTTTCCTTGCCAAAGAATTTTACGGCACTTTTATTAATCGATTCGATTTCCCAAACCGGATTGAGGAACAGCAGGCCTTCATCCATATTATTGGTTACGGCCTTCAGCTCCTGCTTTTTATTTTTGTAGCGGCGCATTTCCTTCTGCAGCTTTTCCTGCTGCAGCTCAAAATACTCCACAATCGGCTTCAGCTCAGGATAAACTACAGCTTCCGAATCAGGCTGCTCCAGATTGAGCTTTTCCAAGGGCTGCAGTATTCTGGCGGTAATTGTTTTGGCTGCCCAAAAGGCACCGCACAAAACTACCAGCGCCAACAGCACAAAGTAACCAAGAATTATTTTATACTGCTGAAAAACAGCGTCATTCGTGCGCGACAGGCGCAACACATTGCCGTCCGGCAAGCGCACAGCATAGTACAGAATGTTTTTGCCCAAGGTTTCGGATGCACGCTGGCTGCGGCCCTCACCGCCTTTCAGTGCCTTCTGCACCTCCTCGCGCTGCAGATGGTTCTCCATAGATTCGGCATCAGCATAATTGTCGTACAAGGCGTGACCATCCGGCGCAATCAGCGTTACGCGATCGGCAAGCTGCAAGCGCTGCAGCTCGCTCACCGGCACATTGCCCTCTCCGTCAGCCACAATCAGCAGATTAGCCTCACGCTTAAGGCTGGCGAAGCTGTCCTGCGTAATATACCTGCAGGAAAACCAAAAGAAAAGCGCCAGTACAAGGCATACCGCTGCCCCTGTCAGCAGCAGTATGCTGCGAAAAAGCCTCTGCTTCATTTTACAGCCGCCATTCTGTAGCCAACGCCACGGATAGTTTCAATCAACTCGCCTGCATCGCCCAGCTTCTGGCGCAGAGTACGGATATGCACATCAACGGTACGGGTTTCACCGCTGAATTCATAGCCCCAGATATCGTTTAGCAGCTTGTCGCGCGAAAAGACAATACCGGGATGCTGCAAAAACTTGCGCAGCAGCTCGTATTCCTTCAGCGTCAGTACAACCTCACTGCCGCCTACGCTCACCTTATGCTCCAGCTGGTTGACCTCCAGGCAACCGATGCGGATGATTTCTTTCTCGTCCTCACTGGGGCGTGGTGCTGCGCAGCGGCGCAGCACAGCCTTGATGCGCGCCACCATCTCCAGCATACCGAAGGGCTTGGCGATATAGTCATCGGCACCGCTGTCCAGGCCCTTGACCTTATCGAACTCCGAGCCCTTGGCCGTAGCCATAATCACAGGTATATTCGCATAACGTTTATCAGCACGCAAACGTCTTAATATGCTCACGCCATCCTCATCCGGCAGCATAATATCTAAAACAATCAGCTCCGGCACCTGCTTTTCCAGCAAAGCGAAAAGCTCTCTGCCGCTGCCGCAGCCCTGTGCCTCCATGCCAACGGACTGCAGGGTGTAAACCTCCAGCTCGCAAATATTTTGTTCATCCTCCACGCAGAAAATCATGAAAAACACCACCAATCAATACTCTTTCGCTATAATTATATACGCAAATCAGAAAAAATGCCTGTAAAATTTAGGTAAAAATTTTAACAGTAGTAAAAGAGGCTGCATTTAACTGCTAAGCATGCAAAAAAGGCTGAGAGCAACGCTCTCAGCCTTATACTATATGCGATTGTAGAAAAAACGAAAGCTGCCTGCGGCAATCCTTTCCCTGCAGTTTAAATCTGCCAAAGTCTGTGATACACTCCGTTTTCCATATTATCGATTACATCTACCTTAAACGGCATATTTTCAATAATATCCAGTGTATCAAAATACGTATCCGGCGTAGCATAAAACTTAATCAGTCCGCTGGTGCCGTCTACGGTGCTCACCATGGCCAGATGCTCATAGCCTTCCATAATCCAGTTAACATCTGCAATACGCTCAGGCTCAACCTGCGCGTAGATCATACTGTGGGGTCCGGGGTCATTGTCACTCATTCTTTTACAACCTTTCTGCGTAATAAGCTGAATTGCAGCAGCGGCTTTTCGCTGGCTGCGGAAAATTTCTGCTGGGCATGCGGTGCGCAGTCAATCGGGGTACCTGCCTCATCCAGCATTTCTGTCAAAACAAAGGGCATCGTGCTGCCGTCAGGCATCAAAAGCTCCAGCGGCTCGCCTGCCTTTACATTATTGCGCTGCTCAAAATAAGCGCGCTTTTTCTCGGCATCGTAGCCTGTAACGATACCGACAAAATCGTGTGTCTGCTCATACTTCGAGCTGGTATAAACCTGCGCATTTCTGTCAGGCTTAGCCACAGCAAAGCCTGTAGTGTACTGGCGGTGGGAAACCTTGTTCAGCTCGGTAATCCACGCCTCCGGCACGCTGTAATGCTCCATGTCTGCCCAACATTGGTCAATAGCCTTGCGGTAAACGCTGACTACCGTTGCAACATAATGCACGCTCTTCATGCGGCCTTCAATCTTCAGGCTGCACACACCGGAGCGCATCAGCTCCGGCAGATATTCAATCAGGCACAGGTCCTTAGAGTTCATCACATAGGTACCGCGCTCGTCCTCCTCGAGGTCGAAGTATTCGCCCGGGCGCTTTTGCTCACCCAGCTTATACATATTATATTCCCAACGGCAGGCCTGAGTGCAGGCACCGCGGTTGCCGTCGCGCCCAGTCAGATAGGCGCTCAAAAGGCAGCGTCCGCTGTAGGAAATACACATCGCGCCATGCACGAAGGTTTCCAGCTCTACCGAGGTTTTTTCGCTGATTTCGCTTATTTCCGCCAAGGACAGCTCGCGTGCCAGCACCACGCGTTCAGCGCCCAGCTGCTCCCACGCCTGCACAGTAGCATAGTTGGTGGTATTAGCCTGCGTGCTCACGTGCAGCGGCATATCAGGCACAACCTGACGGGCAGTGCTCCATACGCCCAAATCACTGATTAGCAGTGCGTCAACCTTGGCCTGCTGCAAACCGCGCAGATAATCCGGCAGTCTGTCGATATCCTCGTTATGCGCAAAAATATTTACCGTTACATAAACCTTTTTGCCGAAACTGTGTGCATACTCTGCCATCTCCGCAATTTCCTCTAAAGAGAAATTGTTGGCAAAGGCACGCAGACCGAACAGCTTGCCGCCCAGATAAATAGCATCAGCACCGTAAAGCAGGGCCATTTTTCCTTTTTCCATATTACCGGCAGGAGCCAGTAATTCGGGTTTAACTAAGTTTCTGCTCATTAATTCTCCTTAAAACACTTCTCTGCTCCGCCACACTGACAGCGCAAAAATATGTAATAAACTGTTGTTAACCTATTTCCTCAATCGCCTTCAGATGCTCGGCGTAGGTTTTGGTAAATCGATGGTGTCCGTCCTTTTCCGCAACAAAGTACAGATAATCTGTCTGTTCCGGTTGCAGCACCGCCTTAATTGCGGTCAGTCCCGGACTGCCAATCGGTCCCGGAGGCAAGCCAGGATTTTGGTAAGTATTATACGGACTTTGGATTTTGGTGTCCGCAAAGGTAACTACTTCCTTCTGCGTTCCCAAAAGATACTGGATGGTCGTATCCGACTGAATAGGCATGCCGATTGCCACACGCTTGAGGAAAACGCCGGCGATTTTCGGCTGCTCCTCGGCAAATACTGCCTCCAGCTCCACCATCGAAGCCATATTTACTACATCACGCAAGGGCAGGTTACGTTCTGCCACAGTTTTGGCAATACCGCTACTCTGCATTTCCTTATCAAACTGTGCAACCATCATTTTGAGCATCTCCTGCTCGCTGATTCCCACCGGGAAATCATAGGTTGCCGGGTAGATAAAGCCCTCGGCTTTAAACAGCACATTGCTGTCATCTGTCTGCATATAAGGATAAGGCGCATAATCCTTCGCCGCCGCCATGAACTTATCAGCACTGCCAAGGCCTTCTGCCTCCAGCTTCTTCGCAGTTTTCGCCACGCTGTAGCCTTCCGGTACGGTAAAGCGCACCTGCTTGATGCGTCCCTTAACCATAACATCGACAATCTGCTGGTTGCTCATGCCGCCGTCAATCTGGTAGGCACCTGCCTGCAGCTTGGTAGCCAATCCCTTCCAGCGCGCCTCCATTTTAAAGGCAACGGGATTTTTTACCAGCTTTTTTTCATGCAGCAGCTCGGCGATATCCGCCGTAGTCATGCCGTCCTTGACAACAATAAGGCGTGAGCCTTCTACGGCAAAGCCCTTATTATTGCCCTGTCCGTTAAGATAAATCGTAAATGCTACCACGCCGGCAACCAGCAGCACCGCCAAAGCACCTGCTGCAGCCTGCACCGGATTGTCGCGTACCAGCTTTTTCAGCTTTTCTATATCCATCAGAAAACATCGTCACATCGCATAAAAATACCGGACCGAAGTCCGGTAAAATTATTGACTGTGAATTACTCCTCGTCCTCAAACATTTCGTCATACTTAGCAGCAACTGCTTCGTATTCTTCGTCAGTCGGAGCGGTGTAAACAGCTTCGCCGTTTTCGTCAAAGTCCATGCGTGCGATAACGCAGGTATCTTCTTCTTCGTCATGCTCGTGGCAATCGCAGTCGTCATCCTCGCAGCAGCAGTCTTCCATCGGAACCAGTACTGCGAATTGTTTGTCATCAACAGTGATAACCATGTCCTGATAGAACTCGTGCTCGTTGCCTTGCTCGTCAGTCAGAACAACGCAGATAACTTCTTCTTCACCTTCAGCTTGCATAGCTGCTAATTCTTCATCTCTAATGTCTTTTTCCATAAAGGCACCTCTTTCGTTATAGCTCAATAAATAAAAAGCTCAATTTTAATCTACCCATATTGTATAATAGGTAACGCTATCTGTCAAATTTTAAAGCTCTTGCTGTCCAGATAATTTTGCAGAATAACTACTGCCGCCATCATATCAATAACCTTCTTACGCTTTTTACGGCGCAAATCCGCATCAACCAGCACCTTTTCGGCAGCCACTGTGCTCAGGCGTTCATCCCAAAGCACAACCTGCACCTTCGGGAACATGGTGCGGAGCTTTTCGGCCATTGCTTCACAGGCCTGCGCGCGTTCACCGATAGTGCCGTTCATGTTTTTGGGATAGCCTACAACCAAGGTATCAACCTCATGCTCGGCTATCAGCTCGGCAATGCGGGCATAGTCGCGTTCCTCCGTAGTACGATGAATAGTTTCCACGCCGTTGGCAATCATGCCAAGCAAATCGCTTACGGCAATACCGATAGTTCTTGTTCCTACATCAAGGGACATTTTACGCATTAAGTTACGTTCTCCTTTTACTTGTTAATCTGCTGCAGATAATTCTTTACCAGCTCTTCAATCAGCTCATAGCGCTCGTGACGGCGCAGCTTGGTGCGTGCGTCCTCAAAGCTGGTGATATAAGTGGGGTCACCGCTCAGCAGGTAGCCTGCTAATTGGTCCACAGGGTTATAGCCCTTCTTTTCCAGGGCAGCATATACTTCTTTTATAGTTTCGGCAACGTTAAGCTTTTCCGGCTCACGTTTGAACATCATAGTTTCTTGAGATACTTCAGCCATACGAAACAACACTCCTTTCGTTTTTCGTAAATATATTGTAGCACATTTTGAGCGAAAAAGCTGTGTTTTTCTGGTTAACTTGCAAAAAAGAGTGTTTACATTAAGCTTTACTTCAGGTAATGCTGCAGCAAAGCGTCCTGACAAAAGCCCCGGCACAGACGCATCGTTTACGATGCGGCAAATGCCGGGGTTTTGCTTTAGCTGCGCTTCTATCAGGATTGTACAATCCATAAAAGTGCTTTAACCGTCAATATTTAATTTTGCTTAGAGGCTCATACCGCCAGCTACATAATGGAATTCAGCCTTGCGCTCACGCAGGTTACGTTCCTTATCCCAGGGAGCAGTGCCGAACCAGTAATCGTCTGCCGGATTAAAGCTTGCCAAAACGGTCAGGGTACCCGGGTCAATTTCCACTTTGTAGTTTTTGAGCAGGCCGTCGCCACCTGTCAGATGCAAGCTGCCATTAATCAGGACGCCGATTTTGTCTTCGTAAACGCCGACGATTAACGGATTTACCGAGCTGTCCAGCTCATAGCCACCTACGCCGATACCAGCCAGGGTGTCGCCATTGGTCAAGCCATTGGCTTTGCCGGTGTATTCTGCCGGTACGCCTTGGGTAATAGTTTTATCATCTACAACAAAGGTCAGCTTAGCAGGTGTTACGTCAGACTTGCCTGCGTTAACTGTTACATCGTAGTTTGTGTTCAGGTTATCTACGCCGCTGGCAGTACCATGCCACTCATATTTGCCTACGTTGTTGGTTTTCTTAACGTCGCTTACACTGCCTTCGGCAATTGCGCCATCAGCATTGGCGTCGATTACCAGACCTTTATCGCCATTGACTAAGCCTGCATTTGCGCCAAAGGTATATGCGTTGCTGTAGTTCTTAGCATCAAGGTTACCGTAAACGCGGGTAATATCGTTCAGATTTACTACGAGGCTGGCCTTCGTTACGTCGGACTTGCCTGCGTTAACTGTTACATCGTAGTTTGTGTTCAGGTTATCTACGCCGCTGGCAGTACCATGCCACTCATATTTGCCTACGTTGTTGGTTTTCTTAACGTCGCTTACACTGCCTTCGGCAATTGCGCCATCAGCATTGGCGTCGATTACCAGACCTTTATCGCCATTGACTAAGCCTGCATTTGCGCCAAAGGTATATGCGTTGCTGTAGTTCTTAGCATCAAGGTTACCGTAAACGCGGGTAATATCGTTCAGATTTACTACGAGGCTGGCCTTCGTTACGTCGGACTTGCCTGCGTTAACTGTTACATCGTAGTTTGTGTTCAGGTTATCTACGCCGCTGGCAGTACCAT
>CAVCLW010000067.1:0-10011 GCA_963603005.1 Escherichia coli
TGTAAATATAATTATTCAAATTTTTTGTGGTGTCCAGAAAACTGGGTACATATCAATGCCTCACCAGCTTAGTTGTATCATCAAATATTAAATTGAGCCTTAATTATTTGGCAGCTTCTTCGGTTGCCTGTACTGCTTCCGCAGTTTTGGCAGCCTGCGCTTTTACAGTGGTCACAGGATTGCTCATCGGCACGCCGATAGAGGTTTCCAGTGCGGTCTTAGAGGTGTTGTAATCATACAGAGCCTTAGTATAGTTGGTCTTAGCCTGAGTCAGCGCAACCTGAGCATCAAGCACGTCGGTGTTGGTGCCAACGCCGGACATATAACGCAGCTGAGCGATGCGGTAATCCTCATCAGCCTGCTCTACAGCCAGCTTAGTAGTGCTGATACGTTTTTCTGCTTCGCGCAGTCCCAGGTAATTGCTGCGGACGTCCAGATTTACAGAGTCCACAGTATTGCGGTAGGTTTCCTCAGCCTTTTTTAAATCAGCCTCAGCACCGTGAATCTTGGACAGAGTTACACCGGTATCGAAAACGTTCATGCTGACATTTACGCCAACGCCCCATTTTCCGTTGTCATCACCGGGCCAGCTGGAGTCACTCCATTGCTGAGTAGCACTGGCAGCAACCTGCGGCATATGACCGCTGCGGGCAACCATCAATGCACCTTTGGCTGCATCCACATTATATTTAGCCTGCATCAGCTCCGGACGGTGCTCGGCAGCATAAGCCAGGCAGTCATCCATGTTTTTATCATAAGCATTATAAACAAGCAGATTATCGAGCTGCAGAGTAGTATCCATCGGCAGGCCGACGATTTTATTCATGTTCGCTTCGGCAACCTGATAGGAATTTTCTGCCTGAATCAGTGTCTGCTTAGCGTTGGCCAGCTCAACCTGGGAGCGCAGCACGTCAACCTTGGCTACAACGCCAACGTCATACTGTGCCTGAACATTTTTCAGATGGTCCTCCAGGCGGGTAACAGACTCCGCACTGAGCTTCTGGATATTATCTGCCTGCAGCATATTAAAATAACCGTCGGTAACGGTAGAACGCATTTCGTTATAGGTGCGCTGTACGCCAACCTGATTGTATTGATAGTTAGCCTTTGCCTGTTTAATGGTACCCTTTAATTTACCGCCGGTAAAAATAGGCAGAGAAGCAGTCAGGCTGTTGGCATGATTGTTGCCGATTCCCTTGGTCCAAAGACCGGGAGCAGCTTCATGAGCATCATCATAACCGCCGCGCTGAGTAGTATGGCTGGCACTGATGCTGATACCGCGGCTTTGGCGCGCAGCATTGTAGCTGGCACGTGCGCTGTCAAGCTCGTATTGGGCAATGCTTACAGTCGGGTTAGTCTGGAACGCGCGCAGCATAGCATCGTCCAGATTCAGGGCTACAGTTTCGCCGGCAAAAGCACTTTGGCCCAGTGCCATGGTCAGCGCTGCAGATAAAAGCAGAAAGCGTTTTGTTAATTTATTTCTATTCATCCGAAAAACCTCCATTTTCTAAAACTGACTAACCAGTCAGTAGTAAAATTATATATTTATTTAGGGTGCTTTGTCAAATATTTTTTAGAAATAAGTGCGCACACCCATATAAGTATTAGCTTTATTGCCGCGCACATCCATGGTTTCGCCGTAAAGCGACAAATTATCATGCAAGCGGAATTCGCCGCCCAAGCGCACCTTGAGATCATCAAAGTCATATAACTGGGAATACAATCTGAAATCCCTGCCTAAATCGTAGCTGGCACCGACACCGAAATCACCCTGCATAGCGCCCATGCTGAAGGCTGCGTTGCCATACTGCCTGCCTACGAGAAAATCAAATTTATTGGCATTGCCGATATCGTAACCGCCCATATAAAGGAAGGTATCATCAGCAGGATGCAGCGTTACGCCCAAGCTGCCGCGCCAGTCGCCGCCCTTGGCAGCAAAGCCGGCGTCAGTCGAAACCTTCGCCTCGGTAAGCGTTCCCAAAATCTTATTGGCACGCTCACTCGTTTCTTTAACGTTGACCAGGGTTTCCTTCAGCGATTTCTGTGTCACGGGATCCTTGGCTACCGTTTCCAGCACCTCGACGATATTTTCCATACGTTGGCTGGTATCTGCCATATTCTGGGCAATGGCAGCCACATTCTGGCCCGTCTTGCCGTTATTGTCCACACCGGCCATAATGCTTTCGATATGTGCCGCTGTGCCGTTCATGCGTCGGCTCAGCTCATTAATCTGATGAATCATCGAAGTAATATCCTGCTGGTTGGCTACTGCCACATCAGCCATTACCTTCGTAAAGGTATTCATGTTCTCCGCGATATCATTCATATTCTTAAAGCCGGATTTCATGGACTGCTGAACTTCCTTGTCGCCAAAAACATTTTCAAAAGCATTGGCGATATTTTCCATACGCTTTACCAGATCACCGGAGGAAGCAAAAAATTCATCCATACCGCCGCCGGGAACACCGTTAATTGTACTGCCTTCGGCTACATAGCCCTGCCCCTGCTTAGCAGGAGGAATAACGCTGACAAATTTTTCACCCATGATACCGTCGGAGGAAATCGTAAAGGTTGCTCCCTGCGGTATTTTGATATCGTCATTAATTTCTGTGATGACCTCTACCTTATCCGGTGCCACATTAATCTTTTTAACCGTGCCTACCTGCACGCCTGCATAGCGCACAACATGCCCGGGCATCAGGCCGCTGACCTGAGGATAGTTAATGCGCAGCTCATAGCCCTTTTTGCCAAAGCTGAAAGCACCCATAAAGGTAATAATGCCGGCCAGCACCACCGCGCCGCCTAATGCAAAGGCACCTACCTTAACCTCATTGCTGCTCATCCTTCTCCTCCTCTTTCAATTCCATGCCGTTAATAAAAGCTTTAACGACAGGATTAGTGCTGTTTTTTATCTCCGCAACCGTGCCTACCTGCACAATGCGTCCATTATATAGCATAGCGATACGGTCAGCGGCGTAATAGGCCGATTCCATATCGTGTGTTACCAAAACCGAGGTTACTCCCAGCGTCTGCTGGGTTTTGCGTATCAGCCTGCTGATGGTCATTGTCATCACCGGGTCCAGACCGGAGGTGGGCTCGTCATAAAAAACCATCTGCGGCTGCATGGCCAGCGCCCGCGCCAGGCCGACGCGCTTTTTCATACCGCCGGAAAGCTCTGCCGGCAGCATGTGCTGCGTATTCGGCATGCCTACCATCTCCAGCAGACTGCTGACACGTTTCTGTATTTCCTCCTCCGGCAGCTTAAAGTGACGCCGCAGGCCAAAGGCTACATTCTCGCCTACGCTTAAAAAGTCGAATAAGGCTGAATACTGAAAAACTACGCCCATATGCTGGCGTAGGCCATCCCATTCATCCTCGGTGAAGGAGCTTACCTCCTGACCATCGATGATGATACTGCCGGCAGTAGGTGCCAGCAGTCCTGTCAGCAGCTTGATAATAGTACTCTTGCCTGTACCGGAGGGACCGATAACCGCCAGCGTTTCACCCTGACGCACGTCCAAATCCAGATTATCAAGAATTACCTTGCTGCCAAAGGCCATTTTAAGTTGTCGGAGCTGAATCATTGCTTCATTGGACATATTTCCGGCTCCTTACACATACAAAACAATCGAAAGAAAATAGTTGGTGATGAACACCAGAATAATCGAAAGCACTACCGAAGCCGTGGTCGCAAGACCAACGCCCTCAGCGCCATTCGGCGCGTTCAGGCCCTTATAGCAGCCTACGATAGCAATTATCGCACCAAAGACACAGCTTTTGACCATGCCGCCAAATACGTCATAGAACTCTGCCAGTGTCCTGATAGAATTTTCATAAGTAAAGCTGCCGATGCCGGCGTAATAATGCGCCACAACCCAGCCGCCGATATTACCGATAAAGTTAGCAAAAACAACCAGCACGGGCATCATCAGCACCAGCGCGATAAAGCGCGGTACTACCAGATAGCTCACCGGATTGGCAGCCATAACACGCAGCGCGTCAATCTGCTCGGTAACCTTCATCGTGCCAAGCTCCGCCGCAATCGCCGCACCTATACGGCCGGCAACAACAACGCCTGTCAGTACCGGCACCAGCTCACGCGCCATAGCGATAGCTACAATGCCGCCTACGGAAGAGGATGCACCCAGACGCACGAACTCCTTTGCCGTCTGCACGGAAAAAACCATACCGGTACAGAGAATGGTCATCATCACAATCGGCAGCGAATCCGCTCCCAAAAGCGCCATCTGACGCACAACCTCCTTGCCGTTGGCATCCTTCAGATGTCGCAGCGTCGTCAACAACAGCAGCGTCAGCCTGCCGCTGGCAGCACAGAAGGCCAATATTCTGTTGCCCATTGCTTCACAGATAGATTTCAGCATCTTTACATCCTTATCTTCAGCTTTTTCTACATAATTATTATACCGCCAAAATATGGCGAATGTATGACACAAAACAGCCATACCGATACAGTAACGGGAAAAATTTTGTTAAGCGAAAGAAAATATCACTCTGCAGATTTACTTGTCAACGGTAAGCACGATTTCGCTCTCGCCGTCAATAATAAAATCAAAGGGATACTTCTGCTTAAACGGAGAACCCTGCAGCATACCCGCAAGGCCGGCATCGTTAGCAGCAGCCTCCGGATTGGGCGGCTGCATTTGTCCCATCGCCACATCAATAATCAGTTCATTATTCTTGTCGGCCGTATTCACGCTCTTGATATAATCGCTGAGCTTGTGGCGTGTTTCCTTTTTCTTGGCAGCGGGAACACCCTCGGACTGCTGCTTGCGCAGCAATTCGATAGCCCAGGCCATGCTGCTGCCGCCGCGCACGTTCAGTGCCAGCTTGCCGCCCGGATGATCCTTAGGCACCTTGAAATAAACTGTCTTGGTAAATTCTTCGCCGCGGTAAGGCTTCATAGTAACATCAATTGCTACCTTATCACCGGGCTTAACCTTGGCGTTCTTAGTGCGCACGTTAAGAATCTCCGCTACCTGCACCGCATTGCTTACCTCTGCCTCTACATTAATGCCGTAAATCTGCACAGGCTCGAACTTGTTCTGCATCAGAATTGTTACAGCCTCCGTCAGCTCCGCATCGAGGTTTTTCAGCAGCGCGTCATTGGAATAATACATATTTTCGCGGTCAATCTTCAGCATTTCCTTTTTGCTGTCCACGCCGGTAATGGTAAAATGCAGCTTGGCCGTACCGCCGCCATTGCGGTCCACAGTCTTGCTCACCGTATTTACTACGGCTGCATCTACCATCGAAGGCACCAGCTGCTCGTCGTCAATCAGGCGCATGCGCATGCTGTTGGCCTGTCCGCGGCTGCTGTCGTTAACCGTAACAAACATAGGAATAGAAGCAGGCTGCTTGCCTACTACACCGCCGATACCGCTGGAACGGTCCTGCGTAATGCTGCCGATAGCCTCGCCCAGATTGCCTACCTTATAGCTGCTCTGCAGGTTGGGCACTACACCCAGCACCCACACCTTATTCATAAAGAAATTGCTACTGCCGCGCTGCATAAAGGGATGGCCGAAGGCAAGAATCTTACCGCTGTCATCGGTCCAGGTAACAGTACCGAGAGCGCCAAGAGTCATATCACCCTGCATCAGAGCAACGCCGACGCTGCTGCCCGGCTCCAACGGCTTATCGCTGGAAGCGCCCGTACCGCCGCTGTTGACAGCAGTCAGGCCGAAGGGCTGCAGCTTCTCCTGCAGATATTCCATGCCATATTCCGTAAAACCGCCTGCCATCAGCGCCGTTCCCTTAGGAATCCAGTCTGCCGGCAGCTCTCTCGGTTCGTCCAGAAGCGGCAGCATTTTGCCGATTGGTGTCAAAAAGCAGTAATGCGGGTCGTTGAAGGTCTTGCCGAAGGCCACAGCACCGACAAGTCTGCCGTCTACATAAACAGGACTGCCGCTCATGCCCTGAGCAACACCGCCGGTCTTTTCAATCAGATCGCCGTAAAGGCGCACAAAAATATTATAACCCATAGCTTCACTGCCGTTGACACCTAAAATTTCTACATTGAAGGTTTCAATAGTATCACCGCTGATAACGGTTTTGCCTATGCCCTGCATACCTGCACGCAGGTCGCGCACCGGCATCAGAGGAACATTGGCGGCAGCTACCGTCAGCAGCTGGCAGCAAAACAATAATGCTAATAAAAATACTCTCATACTCGCTCCTAATAATAAAATATATACCGGTCTGCTTCCGGTATTTACGTCATAATACTGCAAAAACCGGCGGCTAAGAAGCTCGCCGGTTTTCTTTACCGTTATTCACTCACCTTAGCTACAACCTGCTGTGCCTCAATCTTATCACCGGGTTTAACCAGTACCTGGCTAACCTTACCTGCAGTTGTAGCACGCGCAGCAGCAATACTGCCGCCAGCTATAGATTTTACCTTTACCAGAATGTCACCCTGCTTAACCTGGGTGCCCTCCTGTACCAGTCCTTCGGCAACTACAATACCGCTGACAGCGGCGCGCTGGTCAGTCACAGCAGCACAGCCAACGGCAGCAAGCGTAAAGATGCCTAAAGCGGCAATAGTCAAAATCACTATCAACTTTTTACCCATGTGACTCACCTCATTTCAGATATATTTCTCTAACATAAATTATACAGCCTCAGCAATATTTTGACAAGTGAACAGACTGTAAACAGCTCTTAAATAAAACATTATTAAAATCATCTGCAGTTAAAAAAATACCGGCACATAATTTTTTACGTTTTTTTCGCCTGTCCTACCCGAAATCACCCTTTGGGGTAGGGTGCAAAAGCGTTTTTTTGGCTATAATATAAGCATCAAAGAATATAATTTCCACATCTGGAAAGGAGATGTTGTTATGAAAATCAAAAATTTTGCTATCGGAGCACTGGCAACAGCAATGCTCTTCACCGGCACATCTGTTATGGAGGCAGCAGTATATAATACCTCCGCAAGCAGACTCCCTACTAATATTGACTCCCGCTGCGGCAGAACAGAAGCCTTTCTGCTGAAAAATACCCGCTTTGATGTAAAGCATACCATGACCGAAAACTATGCTGAAGAATATGTCGCTCCCTGCTTCAGCCGCAAGGGCATCTACATCAGTGATATGGAGGCCAAAGCGATTGCCTTCGCCGCCTTGCAGATGTATGATGTGCAGCAAAACAGTAACGGCGCCACTGTAAGCTTCAGCGCCAAGGGCGAAGCCGATTCCGGTGACGGTGATTACTGGCTGACTACTATTTATGACAACAAAAAATATATCAATGCTTTTATCAGTACCTACGATGAGCTCCGCACCGAAAATGCACACTCTATCCCTGCCAGCAAAGGCTATGCTCAATACGGGGACAGCATGTCTGCCGAAAGTTTACAATACTCCAATCAAAGAATATACAACCTCTACAGCAAATTTGAAAACATGGACAGCTATTGGGCTCCCGGTGTAAGACTGGTTTTAACCGGTGACTATGTAAACTTCCGCACCGCCCCCTCCACAAGCAGCAATGTAATTGATTCGCTGATGTCCGGCGAAGAAATAGCACCGTTAGAAGGCGCTTTCGAAGCCGAAGGCCGCCAATGGTGGAAGGCTATTAACGCTCAAGGCGAGGTTGGCTATGTAAGCGCAGATTTTGTACGCGTAGCCTGCTAAATAAGCATTAAGGAAGTATCAGCAATGCTCAAAAAACTTTTAGGCTTAATATTCAGCGTCTGCCTGCTGCTAAGCTGCGGCTTGGCAGCTGCGGCGCCTGCGTCCGCCCTGTTCGGCAACGCCAGATATCTCATCTGCATCCACAAGCAAAGCTACCGCCTTGACGTCTATCAGCAGGGCGTGGAGGAAGCAGTCTGCAGCTATCCTATCGCTGTTGCCAAAAATCCCGGTGACAAGCAATACACCGGTGACAACCGCACTCCCACCTCCTGGGGCAGTGCAGCAGCAATCCCGTCCTACTACACAGGTGCGGCAGCCGGCGTGCCTTCGGCGCAGGTTCCCTTCCGCATCGAGGAGGTTTGCCCGGCGCATTACTGGACGCACGATTTCGGTGACGGCAAGGGCGTAATCGAAGGTGCCTACGGTCCCTGGTTCCTTTCGCTGGACACCGGCTGGATAGGCATCGGCATTCACGGTACACATGACCCCGCCTCTATCGGTACCATGGCCTCCGAGGGCTGCATCCGCCTGCGCAATGCGGATATCCAAAGCCTGAAGGAGCTTGTCTGCAGCGATAACGGTGGCATCGGCACAGGTGTAATCATCACCGAGGATTAAACTATAAACCGCAACAACAAAACAAGGAGCTGTCACAGCCTAAGCGTGACCGCCCCTTGTTTTTTATTTTGCCTATATAACCAGCTTATTTGATGAACAGTCCCAGACCGATGCTCACTAAGCGCTCGCGTCCGTCCGAAGGATTGTTGACGATTTTTCCGTTGATGACCATTTCGCTGCTGCCGCCGCCATCATAATTGACAGCGCTCACCGCACCCAGCTTCACAAAATACTGCGCCAGCTCCGCAAGCGTCATGCCTGCGGAAGCACTGCTTCTGCCGTCAACAACAAGCAGCAAAAGCGTGCCGTCCTGTTTTAGGCCTATCGCAGTACGGGGCGCTCTGCCACGCGCAATATCAGGTGCCATCTGCTCCTCCGCAGTACGCACATTCACTCTGCCGTTTTCTACCAACAGCGGACCGCCGCTGACAACAGTTGTTGCCGCATCAGCTATGCTGCTGCCCAGGCTCTGCGTAAGCGCTACATGGTCACCCAGGCGCAGGCCTGCCAAAGCAGCCGCATTTGTGCCATGACCGGAAAGCACTACGCAGCCCGGCTCCAAGGACATATTGCCTGCCGTAGAAACAGCAACAACACGGCCATTTTTTATTTTTACCTCACGCCCGTACTGATTCGTTTTGGTCGAGGTAGCGTAATAGGAATTAAACAGTACCAAATCATTGGCAATGCGCGCACGGTTCATGCCCCGCAGCTGCAGCGCCTTGCCGTCAGGCAAAATAACGCTACCGGTATAAGCAATGTCGCGCACAATCTTCTGCTCGTTGCCCTGCACTACATAACCGCTGCGCGGCGTAGCATCCATAGCGACAAAATTGCCCTTATCCTTAACGTTGCCGATAACCCAGCCGTCGGTATCAAAATACGACGCATTGATGGCAGCCACAAGGCCTCTTTGCGCCGCCTGCTTAGCCAGGCTGCCGCGTCCGTTATACATGCCTGCGGCCGAAAAAGGCCTCAGCTCCAGGCGCGCCGAAGGCGCAACACTCACCAGATAGCTTACCAACGGTCTGCCGTTCAGCTCCTCCTGCGCATAGGTATAGGTAACACCTCCTGCAAGCTGCGTTGTTGTTTTGCTGATAGGAATGCGGTAAATATCCAGCACCAGACGGTCAGGATTTTTCAGATTATACAGCTTGTATTGGCAATCCTTAGTTAAATCTATAACCACCTGGGCCTTTTTCTTCTTTTTGACAGGAACAGTGATATTTTTAATCACCGCATCCTGCTTAAAGACAGGCTTCTGCGTCAGCGCCGTGCCCTCAGGCAGGGTAACAACAAGCTGCAGACCGTTTTTTGCAGCAGTATATTTAACAGGCTCCGTACTGTCGAACACCAGACGTACACGAGCAGGACTAACGCTGCTGCGTACCGCCGTAACGGGAGCGGCGCTTGCCGCAAGCGGAGCGGCACACAGCGCAGCCAGCATAAAAACAGAACATATCAGTTTTTTGAAATTCATATCCAGGACCTCTTAAGAGAAAAACAAAGGTAGAAGAAAGAAGAATGCGTTAGAACGTCGTAATCCCCCTCTCCGTCATCGCTGCGCGATGCCACCCGCCCCAGGGCGCCTTCTCTTGCCCTACGGGCAATTCACCTTGTCTCCCCAAAGAGAGGCAAAAAAGACAGACTAAAGCTCACACGAGCAATTTATATATCGCAACACAACCCTCAGTCATCGCCTTCGGCGATGCCAGCTCCCTTTCAGGGAGCATATAAA
>CAVCLW010000068.1:0-9745 GCA_963603005.1 Escherichia coli
GGTACTAAGAATGTATTTGGGACCAATATTCCTTATTATATGGGATATGGGGATAGCAAAAAAGATCATATCGGTGTGAGCTACAAATTTGATGATAATTTGCAGTTTAATTATATGTTCAATAAAAAGAAATATACAATGGATTATCTGAGTGCAAATGAAGAAATTGTACAGCATTTTATGTATGATGATCGTGAACATTTTGCACAAATGCATTTTGATGATAAAAAAGGCTTAGAGGCAACTGCTTATTATAATGAACGCAGTATTCGTAATCCGGATTATTGGGCTGTAACTCCGAATGTTTTAGAATGGGAACGCAGCAATCATAAACATTATGGTGCTGATGTGAAAAAAGTTTGGGAGAATGAAGATGACAAGATTCTGGTCGGCGTTAATACCAAACGTGAGCTTTATATTAATGAAAACCAAAAATTCAAATATCCGACTAACAATTTGAAGGATTATGCTTGCTTCGGTACATTTGCACTTAATGGGTATTCTCTGTATGGTCAATATGACCGTAAGCTTAGTGATGCTACTAACTTGGTTCTTAGTATGCGCGAGGACTTAGTTCGCAGTGATGCAGGTAACTATGATGCTTTTCTGCCACAGTTACAGGTACTTACGAAGTTAGATAGTGAAAATTCTTTGTATGCTAACGCAGGTCGTTCATTTAGAATGCCGACGTTTAGACAATTATATTATTCTAGTGGCATGATTGCGTCTAATCCGGATTTGAAACCAGAATATGGTTGGAATTATGAGGCTGGTTATAAGCATGATAATGGTAAAGAACAGTTTAAGGCTGCAGTTTTCCATATTGACTTAGATGATCAGATTACAAGCAGAAAGGTTAATGGTCTTTCTCAGTCCTATAATGCTGCCAAATATAAAAATACTGGTATAGAATTAAGCTACACCAATCAGCTTGATGAAAATCTTACTTGGACTGTTGGCGGTATTTATAGCAAGCCGCAAAACAAAACCACAAATACAGCACCTTGGAAGGATGTATTGGGCAAGTATCAGGTGATGACATCAATTGATTATCAGCACGATAAGACTAATGCATCTTTAAATTTGAGCTATATGGGTGGTCGTGTAAACAACAGCAAGCAAACAGATGTGAAGCCGATTCTGCTTTCTAATCTGCATGTCGGCCATGAGGTTTTTGCTAACGCAACATTGACACTGGATATCAATAATATCTTTAATCGTAGAGATTTGACTGATCCCGATGGTTTGTATTATACACAAGGAAGAACATTCCTGGTAGGATTGAATTATAATTTCTAAGCCTATGAAGAAATTATTCTGGTGCTTTTGTTTGTTGCTATGCTGCTTGGGATGCGTAGCTTGCGGACCTCAGCAAGATAAAAGTAGCGACCGGCAAAATATTAGTGTAAACAATTATAATTTTTTTGGAGATGAACAGAAGGTTATATTTAAACAAGTACCACAACGTATTTTAGTGTGCGGTAATAGCGGAGTTGAAACCTTAGTGGCTTTGGGTGCTGGTGATAAAATTACAGCAGCTGTTCTGACGGAAGCTGAAGATAAAGGACGTCTGCAAGCTCTTTTGCCAAATACTAGAATTTATACGCAGCCTCTGCAGCTGGAGGCTGCTGTAGCACTACAACCGGATTTTATTCTTGGGTGGCGCAGGTATTTTGCAGATAATCAATTAGGTGATACGTCAAGCTGGATAGCTAAGGGAATACCAGCATACATTCAGGATGCATCAGGACCTGTACCGGCGAAGGGAAGATTTCCTGCCTGTACCATTGCCAGTGAGAAAAGGTTTATCAGCAATATGGGACTTGCACTAGGAAAGCAGCAGCAGGCGCAGGATATAATCCAAAGGATTGATGCAGAATTGCAGGCTGTTGAGAAAATACCGGCACAAAAGGTTCTGTTTGTAGAATTTCTCAATGGTAATATAGAAGTCTTTGGTAATGACCTTTTATGTGGAGATATAATTCGTCATTATGGTTGTTCGTTAGTGAGTTACAGCGCTCCCTTCATCAGTCAGGAAGAAATGATGGAAATGCAGGCTGCTAAAATCTTTATTGTCTATCATGGCGGGGAACAACAGAAGCAAGTAGCGCTAGCACAACTGCATAATCCCCTGTATAAGCATTTACCGGCAGTAGCAAGTGGTCAGGTTTATCCTATAGCTTATAAACAGATAGTAGCTCCAGGCAGTGATTTGTTAGGAACGTTGAAGTATATTAAGCAATGCTTACTTGCCAACCCTCCTCAATAATGATAAAATCAAATGGACAGCAAGGCTTACAATGCCTGCAAGTTATTTTTTGGAGGATTATATTATGAAGAAAATAGCAATTCTGCGCTGCCTGAAAACCTCCGCTTCCTGTGCGGGAGCAGGCTGCTTGCGTGCTTTTTATGAAAAGGACAAAGCCTTTGCACAGTATGGAGATGAAGAGCTGCGTCTGATGGCGATGTGGACCTGCAATGGCTGCGGTGATTCTATGCTGGAAAATCAGGAGGGTATTCGTAAAAAAATTGAACGTATGAAGGCTCTGGAGCTGGATGCGCTGCATATCAGCCACTGCACGCACAAAAAGGATGACAATGGCGAAAAGCATCTCTGTCCCAAGATTAAAGAGATTATTGATGAACTGCAGAAAGCAGGAATTACCATCGTAGACGGCACTCACTGAAAAATATATAAAGTTTGGCAAAGCAACAGTCAGTAATGGCTGTTGCTTTTCACTTTATCAACTTAAAAAAATCTCCTGTGGCAGGATTTTTTACACACCCTAACGAATAAATATAAATATGATTCCGAATACGAAAGGGGTAATAAAATGAGAGAAGCCGTAAAAAAGTATATTGCCGAGCATTATGAGGATTATGTGAAGGATTTGGAAGCCTTGACCAATATTGACTCCGGTAATGGTGACAGAGAAGGCACAGAGGCAGCAAATAAATTTGTTGCTGAAAAAATGACAGCTATCGGTGCTGCCACGGAGTTCAGATATAATGACAGAGCCTGCCACCTGATTTCCCGCTTAAAGGGAACAGGCAAATACACGATTCTGCTCGTTGCCCATGTTGATACAGTATTTAAAAAGGGTGAAGCTGCCCGTCGTCCGTTCCGTGTTGACGAAAATAACTTTGCCTGGGGTCCAGGCGTAGGCGATGACAAGGCTACTGTTGTAGAGGTTATATATGGCTTGGAAGCTTTAAAGGCTGCAGGCTTTGATAATTTCAAGGAAATTATTTATTACACCAACGGTGAAGAGGAAGGTGGCAGCAAGACTGCCGAGGATATTGTGGCAGAGCTGTCGCAGCAGTCCGATTTTGCGATTATCATGGACGTTGCCCGTCCGAACTGGGGCATTGTTACCCAGCGCAAGGGCAATGCCAAATATCGCGTTGAGGTTACCGGTAAGGGCGGACACCACGGCAACGCATCTCAATCCTGCGCTAACGCTATTCACCAGCTGGCTTATACAATTACCGAGCTGCAGAAGCTTGCCAGCCCCATGCCGGGGAATCCGGAGGATTTCACGGCAGCAGCGCTGAAGGCGCGCGGCATTGTTGATGCGGGTCAGTTTATTCCGCAGAATACCGTCAATGTTGGCGTAATCGGTTCTACCAATGACAAAATCAGCGTTATTCCGGGTGATGCCTTCTGTGAGGTAAATATCCGTTGCTTTACGATTGAAGAGCAGCAGCGCATTGATGCTGAGGTTAAGGCGTTGGCAGATAAGGTTGTTATCCCCGGCACAAGCATTAAAATTACCGGCGGCATTGTTACCGGACCGATGCAGAAAACGGCGCAGGCACAGAAGATGGTTGATGTATATAAGCGCATAGTTAAAGAGGAATACGGCGCTGAGGTGAACGAATGGGTAGCAGGCGGTCTGACCGATGGTAACCGCACAGCGAAGTTCGTACCGACACTGGATGCTTTGGGTGTAGAAAACTATGATGAGCATACCGACCATGAATCTGTAGATTTGAACACCGCAGTTCCCAGAACGACAGCCTTTGCACTGACGCTGGCGGAGCTGGCAGAAACCTTCTGATAAAAATTTCATAATGAGCTGAAAGCTTTCCCCGCGTACTGAATGTGCGTCGGGGAAACTTTTTTGCTATATTCTGACTTTCTGCCAACCTTTATATGTTTTACATAATGACTAGACACTGCACTTGTGGTATAATAAAATAGTTAAAATCTTACAGATAAGGTGTGATGATATGTCGAAAAAAAGTAATAAATATGCAGGTGATCAGCCTGCCGCTTACGATCCTACGGGTGTAAGCGAGTATCTTGGCCTGGGACGCCCGATTGACTTTGATAAAAAGCCGGTGCGTATTGCTATGATGTGCGCTGTTGCCATTTCCGTTGTGGTAACGCTGTGGAAATGCTCTACCGGTATGGATTCCGGTGCTGCTGTAGTAAGCGCTTTAGGTTATGCTTTATCCTTCCTCTTCAGCTATATGCTGGCTTTGGAGCTTGATCCCGACCGTCAGCTCGGCGGTTTCATCGGCGGCGGCCTGACGCTGATAGCAACCTATTTTATGGGCGAGGGCAATATCCTGGTAATGCTGTGGCTGCTCTTTATCCTGCGTATGCTGAACCGCAGCTCCGGTGACAGACATCGTCTGATTGATAATGTTATTATGATTGGCAGTGCTGCCTGGCTCGGACTGCAGGGCTTGTGGGTATTCCCGCTGCTGACCGGTGCTGCCTATATTCTGGAAAGCCAAATTCAGGCAGGCTATTTCCGCAGCCTTTATCTGGCAGGTATTTCTCTGGCTTGCTTGATTTTTGCGAAGTATGATACTGTTGCCAATGAGCTGTCCATGAGCAATATTATTATCATGGCACTGGCCTTTATCCTTTTCCTGCCGGAAATCCGCGTGGCAGATTATGTGAAGTCCAAGGGTGACAAAAACGGCAAGCGTCTGCTGCCGAAGCGTTTGCAGACCATGCAGGGTTATTTCTGCATGATGCTTTTCAGCCTGACCTTTTTGCATGGTAACGCTATAGTACCGTCTTTGATGCCGGCTGTAGGTGCTGCAGCAGGCTGCGGTATTTATTTGTTTGTTGCGCTGCTGAAGCATGAAGTATTTTAAAACTGTTTTGGAGGTAAAAATCAATGAGTGAAAACAGAAAAATTAAATTTACGACTAATAAAGGTGTTTTTGTTGCCGAAATGTTCGAGGACAAGGCTCCGCTGACTACCAAAAACTTTATCGAGCTGGTAGAAAAAGGCTTTTATGACGGTATTATATTCCACCGTGTAATCGACGGTTTTATGATTCAGGGCGGGGACCCGACCGGTAGCGGCATGGGTGGTCCCGGCTACAAGATTAAAGACGAGTTTGGTGAAGGTCTGAAGCATGATGACGAGGGTATTCTGTCCATGGCTAATGCAGGCCCGAACACCGGCGGCAGCCAGTTCTTCATTACTCTGGCACCTACTCCCTGGCTGAACGGCCACCATGCAATTTTCGGCAAAGTTGTTGAAGGCATGGATGTTGTACGTCTGATTGGTGTAGTACCGACTGATTTCCGTGACCGTCCGCGTGAAGCTGTTACCATGGAAAAGGTAGAGGTTGTAAAATAAATGGCGGCGTTTGTATATATGTTGCGCTGCAAGGACGGCAGCTTATATACAGGCTGGACCAATGATCTGGAGCACCGTCTGGCTATGCATAACAGCGGACGCGGAGCTAAATATACGCGTGGACGCGGCCCTTTGGAGCTGGTCTACAGCGAGGAGCTGCCGGATAAGGAAGCGGCTTTGCGACGCGAATGTGTCATAAAAAAGCTGCGGCGGGAGCAGAAGCTCGCTTTGCTGCAGACCTGGCAGGCTAGCATTGCAGAATAAAATTATAAAGATTCAGACAAATATTTGCTTTTCCTGTAGATATAGGCTATAATAAGCTAAGTGAGTTTTAGAGGCTCAAATAGGAATTAGGGAGGCCTACAGATGACAGGCAAAGTTAAATGGTTTAATGCAGAAAAAGGCTATGGTTTTATCCAAAGAGAAGGCGGCAAGGATTTGTTCGTTCACTTCTCCGGTATTAAGAGCGAAGGCTTTAAAACCTTGGAAGAAGGCTGGAACGTAGAATTTGACGTTATCCAGGGTGACCGTGGCGAACAGGCAACTAACGTTGTACATGTTGAGTAATAAATGCAGATAAAAAGCTGATGCTAAGGCAGATAACTGCCGGAGCATCAGCTTTTTTGCTGCTTGCGAGAGGATGAGAGTTTAGTTGGTGACAAAGGAGGATATCACTGAAGCCTTGGTAACAATGCCGCAAAACAGTTTGTTCTCATCAATTACAGGTAAAGGGAAGGGCGTGCTTGCCGAAAGCGGCATAATATCTGCTACGGGGGTATCGAGATTATCTATCACAGGCACATTACGCAGAATACTTTTCTCAAAGGTTGTATAACCGGAAAGCACCTGCATAGCGCAATCTAAAGTGATAATACCGATAAAGCGCAGATGCTCGTCAACTACGTAGGCACTGGATACGCCGCTGTTTTTCATATTGCGCAGTGCAACGGCGGCACCGTCGATATTGCGCACGATACAGGTCTGCGTACTCATGACGTTTCGCACAGTGAAGATTTTGCTGGAATCGGCATTGTTGATAAAGCTGCGCACATAGTCATCAGCAGGATTGGTAATCATTTCCTCCGGCGTACCAATCTGCACCATGCGACCGTCGCGCAAAATGCCGACGTGTGTTCCTAAGCGGAAGGCTTCGTTGATATCATGCGTAATAAAAACAATGGTTTTGCCGGTTTTTTCCTGAATACGCAGCAGCTCAAACTGTAAATCGTTGCGTACCAAGGGGTCGAGGGCGGAAAAGGCTTCGTCCATCAGCAGGATGTCGGGATCGTTGGCGAGTGCGCGGGCAATGCCGACGCGTTGCTTCATGCCGCCGGAAAGGACACTGATGCGCGTTTTTTCCCATCCCTGCAGGCCAACCATCTCCAGCATTTGCATAGCCTTTTCGGTACGATCCTTTAGTGGTACGCCGCGTATTTCCAGACCATAATAGGTGTTTTCCAAGACATTACGGTTGCTGATAAGCCCGAAGTTCTGGAAAACCATTGCTACCTTAGTTCGGCGCAGCTCCTGCAGCTGCTTATTGCTGAAGTCGGTAATGTTATCGCCTTCAAGATAAACTGTGCCTGAGGTTGGCGGGTTAAGCATATTCAGGCAACGGATAAGTGTGGATTTGCCGCTGCCGGAAAGACCGATAAGTACAAAAACCTCACCTTTGTTGACGGTAAAGTTTATATCAATAAGGCCGGCGGTGATGCCGGTGGCTTCCTGCACCTCGGTGCGGGAAGCGCCTTGCTCCAGCATGGACATAGCTTTTTTCTCGTTTTGCGAATGCTCCAGAGGAATAAACAGCTTGTACAGGTTTTTTACTTGCAATACGGGCACAGTCATTTATTTTCCCTCCTTTTTCTTGTCAGCCAGACTTTGCGTCAGGCGGTCAATGATAATCGCGATAATAACGATAGAGATACCGGCGATAAGTCCGCGACCGGATTCGGTACGGTTAATGGCAATCAGCACCTCCATGCCGAGGCCGTTGGCACCAATCATCGCGCAGGTTACAACCATCGCTACGGCCATCATCATCGTTTGGTTGATGCCTGTCATAATCGTGGGCATGGCCTGCGGAATCTGTACCTTGAACAGCGTTTGCCAACGCGAAGCGCCGAAGGCAGCGGAGGCTTCAACAACGTTGGGATCAACCTGTTGGATGCCATGGCTGGTGAGGCGGATTACAGGTACAACGGCATAAACTACTGTGGCAAGAACTGCGGGCACCTTGCCGGGACCGAGCAGCATAACTGCGGGAATCATATAAACAAAGGTTGGCATAGTCTGCATTGCGTCAAGCAGAGGGCGCAGCAGGCGATTCGCCAGCCTGCTGGTGGACACAAGAATGCCTATGGGCAGGCCTAAAAGCAGCGAGATGATAACTGAGGAAATAACTACCGCCAGTGTTTCATTCATCATGCTCCAATAGCCAAAGGCGCCAATGGCGAAGAGTCCCAAACCGTAGATAATACCGCGCGACAGCTTACCGGTGAGCAGCTTGCCCAAGGCAGCGACTGCGATAATGGTCAGCCACCAGGGGATAAAGTTCAGCAATCGTTCGATAGAAAGAATGCACCAGGTGAGAATGTCCTTCACTTTATTGAAGAAGCTTGCGTAGGTGGTGTTGATGTAGTTGACGAAATTGTCGATGGGCTTAGTCCAGTCTACCTGCACTTCTTCCGGAAAGCTAAGAAGCCAGTTGGCTGCAGTAGCATTATCGCCTTTGAGTGCTTTGTTGATGCTTTGCAGCTTATCCTCAGGCAACCACTGTGCGAGTAGCTCGGGATGGCGCTGCATGAACCAGATGGCAGCCTCGTCATAGGTGCATTTGGTATCTGCAATGTGTGCCAGCGCTTCTGCGGTGAGTGCGCTGGTTGTGTGATATTTTTGCAGGAAGGCAACAAACTCCGGTGCTTTGCTTTGCAGCTGCTTGTTGGCAACGATGCAGACGGGAACAGAGCGTGCTTCCGTCAGGCCGCGCTGAAAGCCGACTTCGTTGTAGGGCTCGTCCTGCAGCAGGACGAGGTCCAGCTTGCCGGTGAGCCAGGTCGGTTCGTAGTTGTAGCCTACAATCGGTTCTCCCTTAGTGTAGGCGGCGAGGAAGGCGCTGTTCAGCGCTGGCTCGCTGCCGGAACGGAAGTAGACGTAATTTTTATTTAAGCCGTGGGCTTCATATTTCAAATAAAGTATCTTATCAATGCTCCAGCCGGGAATAGCGCCGTAAAGACGGCCCTTTGTAGGATCTTCGGGATCCTTGAACAGGTGCGCGTAGCGTGCCAGGTCTTTGACGGTTTTCAAATCCGGAGCGAGTGCCTTGATGCCGCGCTTGGCGTCACCCTCAATAAGATAGCGGGGAACATAAAGGCCCTGCTTATCATCATCAAAGTTGATGCCTAGGTTGAGCAGCTTGCCGGTTTTCATGTCAGCTTCAAAGGTAGGTACGTTATCGGTCCACAGCTCCATATGTACATCTACGTCGCCGCGGAGCAGCGCCGTCTGGATGATAGGTGTAGAGCCACTGATAATCTTAGGCGTGATGTTATAGGCGTGAGTGCCGATAAAACCGGCAACAGCGTTGTGGAATTTGACACTGTCCCAACCGGCGTCGGCAAAAACAACCTCTTGCTTTGCTTGCTCCTTAGCGGCATCGACATTGCCTGCTATAAATCCCAGTGAGGTCAGTATGAGTAAAAAAATGGCTGATAATTTTCGTAACATGGCTTCACCTCCGTCAAAGCAATAAAAAGAAAGATACTCCTCTTAAATTTATTTTACAAAGCGAAATTTCTTCTTGTCAACTGCAAATGCAACAATGTATAAAAGAATAACTTTAAAAACTAAAGTTATTGTAAATGCGGAGTTTTGTATAAAGAGAAGTGTATGCGAATATTGGTGAGGATGATAAAAACAATTAGAAGAGTAATTGAGAAATGTCGGAGTTAAGGTTAATAGATATAGAAGAAACAACTGAAAGTATTAAAACTTCGTTATGAAGAGAATGCGTACCAAATTTTCCTAAAAGGATTTCCAAAAATGTTGTAGAATTATATTAATAGCTTTTTCTTACGTTTGTTATATAAAGTTGATTTTCCGAAAGGGGGATTTTGAGTGGCGGAAATAGATGTATT
>CAVCLW010000069.1:0-9525 GCA_963603005.1 Escherichia coli
ATCCCTTTCTTATAGCTTTTCTCAGCATTTTTATAATCACTAACTTTTCTATACACTTGTCCTAAATTATCATACAAAACAGACAAGTGACGTCTACTATCTTCATTAGGATGAGATTTAACAAAAAAAATAGCTTTATTTAAACTGTCAACAGCTTCTTTATATCGACATGCATCCATTAAAATAAGTGCTTTAGAACTATATCCAGCCGCATAGTATGTCTTTCCTATTTTTTCAGCATGCTTTAATCGTTCATCAATACTAGCTCCTCTTGCTGACAAAATCTCCCCTTTCTGTACCATAGCTTTCGTTCTCCCAGCATCATAGGACAATGCTTTATCAACATAAGTTTCTGCTCCAGCATAATCGTTCAGCTTTAACCTAATTTCAGCAAGCATCTCATACATATGACCATAAAAATTTTTTTCAGTTCCATCGTCGAATTTCAAACTACCAGCATTATCAATTATCATTTTATAGATTTGCTCTGCACGCTTATATTTCCCATATACATATGACCCATACGCATATGAAATACAATCTTGTAATCCATCTATTGTTCCCAATTGCATATATTCTAACAAGTAATTTTTTTCTTGTTCTGTTAATAAGTTCTCATCTTGATCTACATAAAAATCACTCACTGCCTTTAAATATTCATATTTTAACAACTGATCTGTATAAGAATTCATCTCCTGTTCAAATAAAGCTAATAAATCTTTTTGTTCTATAACCCTTTTGAGATTCTCGCTAACCTCTTTTTCGTCAATATCAAATTTTGCTGTCAAAGTCAACTTTTCCCTGCCATTTTCCTGACTGTATTGTTTTTTAATTGAGTTATTCACTAATTTTGTAGTTCCAATAGTTATTGCCTTAACCGCATCTTTTTCTAAAGCATTATTTTTTACCAAGCTTTCTGATTCAATATACACTCCAGCCTGCTCCAATGCTTCACGCTTTGCACTTTCTAACGCTACTTTTTCAATCTCTACTCTGCTAGTATTATCAACGTAATATTCTGCCGTACCAGTAATAATACGAGCTTCAGAAACTGCAGATAAAAGCAGACTTCCTGTTATACCTAAAAGTGTTCCCCAAAACATTCTCATTTTCATAATCCATGCCATCCTTATAAACACGTTCTAATTTCAAATTTACAAAGCTTTTTATTCACGAAAAATCTGTACCCAATAGTGTACATAGCCGCCGACGCCATCAGGAGCATAACAATAGCCAACACCCAGCTCCTTAAAGCGCGCATAGAGGATATTGCGCCTATGTCCGGGAGAATTCATCCATCTGGCAACTACCTCTTGCGCTGTATTGCTGCCAGCAGATATATTCTCGCCCACACCCCAAGGACTGCTCAATACTGTATTACAGTCTCGTCCATCTGGACGTGTATGCGAAAAAAACTTCGTAATCTCCACAGCTCTCAGCATCGCTGCACGCTGCAGCTCCGGCGACAGGTATAACGGAGTAACTCCTGCCTTAGCACGCTCATGATTCACCAACTGTAAAACTTGTTCGGGAAAGCTTGCAAAATCAGCTGGCTTCTGAGCATATGATTCCATTTTTAGTTGAACATCTGAAGCCTTGACATGAAGCAGATACCTAAGCTTAAATCTCTCAGCAAAATTCGGCACCATAAAATCGGCCTCCGCCAGCACATCGCCAGCCTGCGGAAAATATAAGCACTCTGCTCCATCCTTTAAAACTATCTCAGCATTTCCTTGTAGAACTGTAAAATGGACATCTGCCGCCTGAACTCCAAAGTAACTTTTTAGTTCAACAGTTTCTTCGCTATCATAAGCTTCAGCAGCATAGCCAAGCACGCTCTGACTAAGCATCAATATAGCAAAGCAAAATGAAAGAAAATATCTCATAAGCATCTCACCAGCCAAATATCAGGCTAAAAAATTCACTTATCTAACCTTTATAGTAATCGTATTAAAGGTGCTTTCCGTCAGCTCAAGATTAAGCTCTACATTTTCCTGCAGATGTTTAAACAGAGTCTGCGGAGAGCCGCTGTATTGAATGCTAAGCACCCCACGACCATTGCTATAGTTATTGAAAGCAACATTCTTCACGCCGGGAACACCGTTCAAGCCAAGCTTAACAGTATTGATGTCGCTAATGCCGTTGGCAATAACTGTCATTTCCATTTGCTGACGATTACCGCTGTACATGTTCAGCACCTGCTCTACAAGATAATCGCCCATTTTTTCACCTGCATCAGCTAAAGCCTTTTTCGCAGCAATAGCCTCGGTGATATCTACGCCTGCACCATAAGTGCCATCAGCAGCAATAATCTGGCCTGTACGTGCAATATACATTTTTGCTTCTACACGTGCCTTGCAGGAAACAACATTAGTACGTCTGCCATTAATAAACTGACCAATATCGCCTGCACCTTCACTGAAAGCCTGTCCAACAACCAAAATATCTGCCTGCATAGATTGCGCAAAATTTTGCAGCTGTGCTTCATTCATATTGAAAGGCTGGTTATAAGTCAATCTGTCTTTGCTGATATCAATGATATTCTGGAAACCGGCTTCCAGAAATTTTTTAACTACAGCCGTTTCCCCGGCAGGATCAGGAATACGATATCTAATATGCTCTTCCGGAATGACTACGGCAATCTTAGCATTACGCATGTTTACCTGAATAACCTGCAGACGAGTCAGCTCATTCATCAGCTTAGAATTGGGATTAGTATCAACATCAACATTAGCGGTTACGCGATAACCGCCGTCCGCTGTACGCTGAGTGCTGACAATATCTACACTTTGTACAAAGCCCTTGGATGTTGCATAAATGTTATCCTCTAAAACCATAGACTTATCAACTATAGTCTGAGAGTCAATCAAACTGCCAACGGCCTGCTCTACAGCAACACGCATAGCGTCATTCTGAGCCTCTGTCTGAGAAGCGCCTACGCCGGTAACAGTCACCACCTTAGCAAAAGCACTGCTGCAAAGCAGCATCATCACTGCACACAGCAATATGACTAGCTTTTTCATTTAAGAGTACCTCTTTTAATCTTATCGCCCTTTTGAACGTCTTTTTTAGCTTTAACAATTTCGCAAACAGAATAATTGCTGTTTACTTCAACAACCTTCAGCTGGCCAAAATAATCCTATTCTACAGTAATTATTTCACCGGTAACCGGATGAGTAACGACATTGCCTTCACGATAAAGAATATATTTTTCGCCTACATGTGCACCTGCATCAGAACCGATATCAATGTAAACCTTATCATTGTTGATAGCAGCAACAACGCCAGTAAGAATATTGAGGCTGTTAATCATTTCTACGATTTTCTTGCTTGCATCATTTACAGCTCCACTCAGAAGAATATTTTTATCCGGGTTGCTGTTTTCAAACTCACTAACTGTGTCAGAGCCTTCTACAATTTTAGCAATCTTGATCATACCGGTTTTATTATCAATAAATTTAAAGTTGAACTTTACCTTGGCCTTATGTCCTTTATAGAGATAGTTATCGAAACGCTGAACATCAGCAGCAATAACGTTGCCCACAACAGTGTAATCTGCACCAGTCATCTGACCAAACTTAATAGCAGTATTGCCGGAAATCATACCACTGCTCTGCAAGCCCAGTTCACGTACAACATAATTCAGCTGGTTTCTCTCAACAACGTCATATCTGCCGCTGTCTACTAATACTGTAACAAGCTGGCTTTCAAAATCTGCAGCAGCTCTTCGGCCCATGTAAGCGCTGCTAGAATATTCCACACCAGTTACTGCCACAACTTTTTTGGCAGCAAAGCAGGTTGCGCTAAAAGCCATAACCAGCAAGCTCAGCATCATCAGCATTAAAATTTTCGTATATCTCTTCATATCAAAACTGCTCCTTCAACTTTTTATTAATTCATCCAATCATGAAGGTAATACATCAGGAAAGCCTTTTCAGCACTTTCCTTGTTGTTCACCTTCCAATGCCATTTACCATGCAGAACAAGATTTTCATAATCACTCTTCATATAATATAAATTATCTGGTGCCTTATAATTATTGCCAATCTGCTCTCTTAATTTTTCTAGACTTTTATAGTCATGCAAAATTACATATGCCAGGAATCTTTCTTCCAAAAACTCTTCTTCGACTGCGTCAAAAAACCATTTCTTTTCAGAGTCTTTTTCCAGCATATCAATCATTTGCAAAGCAGCGTGAGCGTGTTGAACGGCTTTTGCTTTATAACTGCTATAATCAGCATAAAGTTGCGCATCTCCTGCATAACAAGCTATAGCATATTGCAGATTATATGTTGCAGACGTAGGATCTTTTTTCAGCAGCTGTTCATACAGCGCACAAGCCTTAGCAAAAAAGTTTTTTGCATAAGCTACACCACCGCGAGAGCGATAGATTCGTGAATCTAGCAGCCAATAAGACGGATTTTCTGCATCCTTGGTAGTAGCAAGGTTAATAGCCTTAATCGCATCATTAAAAGCCTCTGTTTTCTGCGGAACATCATCCCAAGCCTTTAAAGCATCATTATATCTGCTCCATGCATGACGATAATCCTCATAGCCGTTATCTCTGCTCACCATGGTAGCAGCTGCAATCTGCGCACCATCAGCAAGCGCAACAGCTGTTTTAACCTCCGCAAAGCAGCTATGACAAAGCGCAAGCAGACAAGCCGTGAGCAAAAACTTCTTTAACATATGTCTCACCCACCTTTCAAAAAAGGGAATACTCATATGAAAAGAGTATTCCCTTTGTGGTTAAGCAAATTATTTTACAAAAACTACAGCGTGCTTGCTAAGCATACCAGATTTTTCATTTGCAAATAAAATCTTGTCACCATCCTCGACACTGATAACGGGGTTTACAGGGTTAACAGAGTTGCCACCGCCTTTAACGCTGATAGCCTTAACTACGAGCGGATTAGCACCTGCACGAGAATTAGCAGCAGAAGCTTGCAAATCATTGGAATACTCTACCATGCCATGGCTGATAGCATAATCTCTATCAATTTCGAGCATGCCATAGATAGCACGACCATTAGTATCGAAAACAACAGGAGAGAAGGTGCATTGCAAGCCAAGACCGGACGCATCAATGATTATGCCGGTATAGCCAACAGCAACCTTTTGCTCTTCTTTAGTCGGTTTGAAGGCCTCGCTAGCCTTCGGGATGTCAGAAATGAAGGCAGTTTGTTTAACCTGCGGCAAAGCGACAGATGCTACACTGCTTTCACCAAACATAGGAATTGTCATCTTTACACTATAGCTGCCATCTTCATTGTTATGCTCATCAACAATACGAGCGCCTTTAACAAGAGCTTTGACATTAGTTTTTACAACGTCGCTTTCAATAGCGAGATCTCTCATCGTAGTTTCAGAATCAACCTGTACGCCTTCAATAGTTTCAGCTAATTGACGATAACCATCAACCATTGCAGCACGACGAGCCAAAGCCTGACCACGAGCAGCAGGAACATTAGCCGGAGCATAACCTACACCCCAAACCTCAATTGCAGCGTTAGAACCTTTTTCCCAGGTAACAATGCTTTTAGCTTCATGTTGTACGTTTACCTGTACGGAAACATCATCCGCACTTGCAATAGCAGGTGCAACACTTGTCAAAGACATGGACATGCCAAGTACGACAGCAGCGAGTAAATTTTTGTTCATTTTGAATACATCTCCTTATATAACTTACCACTCTTTATGGGAATGGTTACTTAACCATTGAATGGCTTCCTTATCAAAGCAACACTATTACACTAATCATTTTTTCATATTAAGCAACTTCTACTTAATTTTTTTATTCAGCTCATCTACCATAGCATAAGCTGCCTTTTGAATAGCATTATGCACACTATCCTGAGTAACTTTAACAGTTCCTAATGTCAGTGTACCACCAACAATTCCTTTAACTTTCGTATATGTGCTTGCAGATTTTCCGGTTCCTTTAGCCATATACAAAATATTGCCTGTTTGCGTATCCATAATTCTGCCAACAATATGTGCCTGAACAGTATTTTTCGTAAGTCCTGTACCGCCTAGTGCTCCACCAGCTTCGCTCAAGCTCACATTAGCTATGTTCCCACACAAAATATAGCGCACATTAAGTAATTTACCAATTTTTTGAGCCATATCAGGATCTATAATACCAACCGTTGAAATAGCAGCATCATTAACTTGTCCCATAACAAAATCTTTCTCTTTTACAAAAAAGCATTTGTCATCAACCAGACGGTCAATTATATATTCGCTTGTAACATATTCGGCATTATTTAAACTGATCTCTGTTTCAGTGGCTCCAGGTCTGGTGCCAAAATCCATAATAGCTATTTCACAGTTTCTATCAATAGCAAAAGCACTTGTGCAAATGCCAAGCAAAGCTGTAAATATCAGTGGAAGAATAATTTTTTTCATGTCTATCCCCTTACTTCAAAAACAGCTTGCCCGCATCAACATCGGCAACAATAGCATCACTAATTTCCTGTGAAGCCTTATCTAACACCTTGTACAAAAGCTCCGAACTCAGCTTATCATTACCCCAACTAGCAGGAATATTATCCATTGCCACGCCTGCCAAACCGCCTGCACCAAGCAATCCACCTGCACCAGCAAGTGTGAAATGATCCGATTCCACCTTGCTCACACACTTTTTGTACCATACAACTTCACCAGTAGCAGCCTTAATCAAACGCAATTCACTCTGTACACCAATAGATGTCTTCTTGTTTTGTAATCCGCTTAATAATGGGCCTACGGGGCCAAGAAGACTGGATATACCCGCCATACCAAGTGTAGAAGCTGCCATATTAGCATAACCAACAGCTGAATTGATATCCGTATTTATCCATTGACCTGTACCAATGTTACAGATAGTCCCTTGAATAAGATAATCTGCGCCATTATTTCTGCCAATAGGCGCTGTAAGATTCGGATCAACAATCTGTCCCACTGTCGCCGTTGCCATAGACTGTGCCATATTTTCTTTAAAACCTGGACCTTCAAACAAAGTATTATAATCGCCCCAGCTCATGGCACGACGTGCATTGCGTAATTCAGCAGCACGCTCATTATAAAGCATCTTTTCAATATCTTGATTAATAACCTTAGTACCACGGAAATTTAATTTACCTGTATTCACCAGTTTTTCCATAACCAAATCGGATAACATACCTGCGGAATCGACTTTATCAAAACGAGTATCATCAGTAAATTTCATCAATACGCAAGTAGGATTTTCTGCAAAACTTACAGAAGCCTGCATAACGCTGCTTACAGCCAAAGCAGCTAACAATAAAGCTACTTTTTTCATTTTCTCTGCCCCCTTATTTATCTTCAGACTTACGTTTAGTTGTATCTTTCAATCCTGCCGGTAAGTTCAGATACTTCTTATCAGGCGTAGGAGAAAATTCATCAATCTTAATAATGCAACGTGTTCCGTCAAGTTCACCTTTTGCATTTGTATAGTAGGTTGCAGAAGCAATCTTTACTAAAGTATATCCATTGAAATAATATCTTACAGCTTCAAACATTCCATTATGGTCACTACGATAATCTTCGTAATTCAAGCCATTATTGAGCCACCCAGAGTCAACAAATCTAAAAGAAGGCATTCCGGCAGGTTTTCTACTATCAGGAAGCATAGCGTTTAACAATCTTGTCATATTTGCTGTGCCAAAAGAATCACCTTGTGTCAGTGTTGCTAAGACATTATAATTCACAGCACTTACAGAACCTTTTTTTGCTCCTCGATAAACAAGCTTGTCCTTATCGTAATAGCGCGTGAAATTGAAAACCTCTTTGCCTTTCTGCAAGCGGCAGGTTGCCATATCTTTCATGCCTATACTTGCCAGATAATTGCTACCTACACCAATTTCCTCGTACTTATCATCACCATCGCAAACTAAAATACTTTGTGCCGGTTTATTGACAAATATGTCACTAGTGCTTGTATCCATGCTATTTTTGCCATAAAGATTAATTCTGTCTTTATTAGTAGCACGCGCCTGTGGCGTAATTTCCTGATATTTAATTGTATAAGTTTTTCTCATCAACAAATTACGATAAGTGTCAAGATTACTTGCCTCACAAACAATACTCGCCATAGTACTTACAGCAACAGCCAAAGCCAAGGTTACTTTACAAAATCTCTTCATCTTCATTTTGCCTCAGCCTCCTTCTTGCTGTAATCCTCAACTAATACAGGCCTTTGCGTCAAGTCATTAATATCGCCCAAGCCCACCGCATATACTTTGCAGCCTTCGGGAATATCAGTAATCTTTTCGGGCAATTCGCCAGTGATTTTTATATTTTTAATCTCTTCTGCTTCAACCTCTTCTTCGTTACCAACACGAATCATAACCTTGATATTTTGCAGCTCGCCTTTCTCCAAATCGTAAAGCATGTAGAAATTCTTTTTATACATAGGCTGGCCATTCATGTTATTGTAAGTTGTAGAATACTTATCGTAATTGAATTCTTTTTTGCCGAAAGTCTTCTTACCGCTTTCGATAAAACGCGGTGCTTTAAAACCGGTAAACGAATTAAACACATCATTAGGAGCAAAAGTTACTAATGCTTCCGGCAGCGCCAGCTTTACACGCACCATATTCCAGCCTGCAGCAGGATCAATATTGGGATCATCCAGTTGATTATAATACGCCATAGTTGCTTTCTTCTTGCCTTCAAATTGGTAATACTTGCCATCCTGATACAGTGTGCTCGGAACTCTCTTTTCTCCGCCGCCAAAAAGTCCAGCGATTGCAAAAAGCGGATTGATGAAACCGAGAGCTGCCAATGCGGTATTAGGCTGGCTTTGCAGCATTGTATAATCCATACGCTTGCCGTTCTGCACTGCAAGAATCTTTTTAGCGTAGTTATACTCATACTCAACATAATAACTACCAGATGACATAATATTTCTGTAATCTGCTGCTTTAGGCTGCTCCGCATAACAGGTTGCAGAAAGTATTGCTAACGCAAGCGTTAGCGATAAGAGTTTTTTCATTGTGTAGGCCTCCCACCAAAATTTACTAATGCACAGGTACTTCAAAAATATTGATGTTAATCATAAAATTTTTTGCAAATCTCTTGACACTGCATTAGCTATTTTCGACATAGCAATCAACAGCATGTCATCATTAATAGTTTTGCTCCCCGCTGTAAGTTTGTCGTTTTTACGTTCCATTGTTGCCAAAGTATTTTCATCCTTATCGGAATAATACTTGCTAAAAACACATTTACCTGTTTGGGCATCAATCAGGCTAACCTTAACTTTAGCTCTGACAATAGGCATTTCTTTATCATAGCTGCCACCCCATCTCATAGCCAGCAATGCTTCCAAGGAACTATCATTGTGGTCAATACCAACTTCAACAGTTTTTAATTCACCATACAAGAAATAATCACAATTATAACGACTTGCTAAGTCATTAACTATGGACGGCTTTAGTCGAATTTCCTGAGAAAGCTCAGATAGATCCGTTGTATAAGCTAAAGTATTAGTCGTATTAAATTCTAAGATATCATGATAAT
>CAVCLW010000070.1:0-9311 GCA_963603005.1 Escherichia coli
AGCGATTTTGGCTTTTGTTTTGTTGCCGTATCGCGTCGACTTGTATATAATACCACGTGACCTAGGTTATGTCAACACTTTTTTCGGCACTTTTTTAAGATTTTTTCGCGAAACACTAGGATTAGTGGAAAAAGAAATATGCTTGATTATCGCTTTTATCGGCCTTAAAAATTCTTCAAAAAATCTCAAAAAAAGTAGCATTTTCAGCTGTTTTTTCCATAAAAACCGCCGAAAATCAGTAAAATTTTTCTTTGTTCTGCAGATTTTTTCTTAAAATCATGTAGGTTTTTTCTTCTATCTTCATTATCCGCAGACTGCCGATTCAATACATATCATTCCGGAGCATGCTTTTACATACTTTCCTTTAAAATAAATACGCTGAGTTTTCAATAATTCTATGACAAAGTTGTCTGAAAATGCTATAATAAGATGACTTCTATTTGCAGCCTTTGGTATTGGCTGCGCAGTCAATATAATGAAGAAGAGGTAGAAAATGTTTAAAGTACTAAAATTCATTGTCATCAGTGTTGTTTGCCTCATTATAATGGGAGCATCAGTGCTTTATGGCTTCTCCAGTCTTTTTGCACCTCCTAATATGGATGAAACACTGATTCCAGACGCTGCTTCACAGTTCTACGATATCAATGGTAACGCAATCTATACTACGCTTTCGGAAGAACGCAGAGTACCTGTTACTATTGATAAGATTCCTAAGCATGTGCAGCGTGCTTTTATTGCTATTGAAGATAATCGCTTCTATGAACACGGTGGTATTGACTACCGCGGCACAGCACGTGCTCTGCTTTCTACATTAAGCGGTCACGAAGTACAGGGCGGCAGTACCATTACCCAGCAGCTGGCAAAGAATGCTTTCCTTACCCAGGAACGTTCCATCATCCGTAAAATTAAGGAAGCTTTTATTGCCAAGGAGCTGGAGCACAAATATACTAAGGATGAAATCCTCACTATGTATCTGAACCAGATTTATTTCGGTCAGGGCGCATACGGTATTGAAAGTGCTTCCATGTATTACTTCAATAAGCATGTCCAGAATCTGGATATCGCCGAAGCTGCTACTCTGGCAGCTATTCCCAAGAGCCCTAACTATTTTAATCCTTTTGAAAATCCGCAGGAAAGTAAAAAACGTCAGGAGCTTGTTATCGACCAGATGGTTAAATACGGTTTTATCTCTGCTGCCGACGGTAATGCTGCCAAAGCAGAAAAGCTTGTCTTCAGCACAACACATAAAACCAATTCCGATCCTCGCTCCTATTTCTTCGATATGATTACCCAAAAGGTTATCGAAGAGGTTGGTGCAGACGCTCTCTATAAGGGCGGTCTTAAAATTTACACCACTTTAGACCCGGATATGCAAAAGGCTGCTGAAAATGCTATGAAGCATCTGCCGGGCTATTATACAGACGGCAAGAAGCTGACTCAGCCGCAAATGGCTCTGGTTGCCGTTGACCCGCATAACGGTTATGTTAAAGCTATGATCGGCGGCCGCGGCCAGGATAAGTTCAACCGTGCTACTCTTGCAGTACGTCAGCCTGGTTCTGCCTTCAAGCCTTTTGTCTATCTGACCGCAATGCAGAACGGTTATTCTCCTGCCAGCGTTATCGAAGATAAGGAAGAAGAATTCTCTCCCGGCTGGAAGCCGCAGAACTCCGACAGAGCATGGCATGGTAAGGTAAGCCTGCGTACTGCTCTGGTACGTTCTATGAACGTGCCTACCGTTAAGCTGGCCCAAGAGGTTGGTGTAAGCAAAATTATTAACAATGCCGAAAAAATGGGTATTACTACTCTGGTTGACAGCGGTGCTTACAGCGATGCAAACCTTGCTATGGCACTCGGCGGTCTCAGCAAGGGCGTTAATCCTCTGGAAATGGCTGCAGCCTACGGCGTTCTGGCAAGCAATGGTATGTATTGCAAGCCTATTGCTCTGCTGAAGATTGTTGACCGCGAGGGTAAGGTTCTGTACGAAGCTAAGCCTGAACCCAAACGTGTTATTGATGCCGAAGCAGCATACCTGACTACTAATATGCTGCAGGATGTTCTTATCATCGGCACTGCAGGCGGCATGGGAATCGGCCGTCCGGCAGCAGGTAAAACCGGTACTACCGATACCTACATCGATGCCTGGTTCGTTGGTTACACTCCCGACCTCAGTACTGCCGTATGGGTTGGCGATGATAACAACAAATCTATGAACCGTATGTACGGCAGCGGCGCTCCGCTTTCTATCTGGCATGATTTCATGGTCAACGCTCTGGCCTCTACTCCGCGCACCGGCTTCAGCAATCCGGGCGTAGCTGTTCCGCCGGAACCGGAAATCAAGCAGGATGATAAGGACAAAGATAAAGAAAAGGATAAAGATAAGGACAAAGACAAGCAGGCTCCCGCTACGGTAACAACTGAAGGCAATGCCAACCAGGCACCTGTAGTAAGCAACCAGCCAACTAAAAAGAAACGCAGCATTAAGGACCGCGTTAACGAAATCATGGGCAAGCCTGTTGTCAGCAATCAGCCTACTCCGCGTAACTAATTCACTTTTATGGTGGTCACTAAGTGTGGCCACCATTTTTTATTGCTCGAAACTAAGTATATTGTATACATGAATACAGATTTATGCTATAATAATGACAGCTATAAATCAGCTTTAATTAACGAACTATACTAATAAAAGGAGTACTGCCATGGAGAAGAAACCTGTAAAAATAGTTGAAACCGTCCTGCGTGACGGCCACCAGTCCCTTGCTGCCACCAGAATGCGCATCAGCGACATGCTGCCGGCACTGGAACAGTTGGATAACGCCGGCTACTATGCTTTGGAGGCTTGGGGCGGCGCCACCTTTGACTCCTGCCTGCGCTTCCTTAACGAGGATCCCTGGCAACGTCTGCGCACGCTCAAAAAGCATCTGCGCAAAACCCCAATTCAAATGCTGCTGCGCGGTCAGAACATTTTGGGCTATAACCATTATGCCGATGACGTTGTACGCGAATTTGTAAACCGTTCTGTTGATAACGGCGTATCCATCATCCGTATTTTCGATGCTCTTAACGATACACGCAACCTGGAATGTGCAATGCGTGCCGCTAAGGAAGCAGGCGCACATGTTCAGGGCTGTATTGTATATACCATCAGCCCCTACCATCAGGACAAGGACTTTGTACAGCTCGGTAAAGAGCTGGCACAGATGGGCGCAGATTCCATCTGCATTAAGGATATGGCAGGCCTGCTGCGTCCCTACGCTGCCGAAAGCCTTATCCGCAGCCTGAAGGCAGAGCTTGACCTGCCTATCGACCTGCACACACACTTCACCAGCGGTATGGGCGATATGACCTACCTGAAGGCTGTTGAAGCCGGTGCGGACATGATTGATACCGCACTTTCTCCGTTCTCCGAATCTACCAGCCAGCCCTGCACCGAATCTCTGGTAGCAACGCTGGAGGGAACTCCCTACGATACAGGCATTAACCTTGCTGAGCTCAATGCTTTAGCTGATTATTTCAAGGATGTACGCAAGAACCTTATCCATGATTTCAACCTGAACGCCAACATCCCCATCGATCCCAAGGTGCTCACCTTCCAGATTCCGGGCGGTATGCTTTCCAACCTGCTGAACCAGATGAAGGAAATGGGCGTTGCCGACAAATATCCGCAGCTGCTTGAGGAAATGCCGCGCGTGCGTGCCGAGCTCGGTTATCCGCCGCTGGTTACTCCTACCAGCCAGATTGTCGGTTCTATGTCCGTATTGAACGTTGCACTCGGACGCTACAAGATGATTCCCCGCGAGGTTAAGGATTTGATTCTTGGCAAATACGGCCGTACTCCGGGACCGATTGACCCTGAGGTAAAACGTCTGGCCATCGGTGATGCACCGCAAATCGACCACCGTCCCGCCGATGATATTCCGCCGCAGATGAAAAAGCTGCGCGAAAAGCTGGCTGAGGAAGGCTTCCCCAACGCACCGATTGAAGACGTTTTAAGCTATGCCTCCTTCCCTGAGGTAACACTTAACTTCCTGCGTCACAGCAACATCGGTATGAAATTCCACGATTTATAAGCACAACGCTAAAGAGCACGCTGAGATTAATTTCTCAGCGTGCTCTCTTTTTATGCAGATATTATTTTACATCCTCCAGGTGCTCTTCCTGAAGCTCCTCGTGAATCTTTTCCGGCTCATGCAAAAGCTGGATACCGACGCGCACAATACGCATCTTGTCAATTTCTTCTACCGTAAAGGCAGCGGCAGGTGTCTGCACCTTCTGCCCCACCTTAGGCGGATAATCAAGCTGAGAGTAAACCCAGCCGCCGATAGTATCACAGTTTTCGGTATCCAAGGCCAGCTCGAAGGTATCGTTGACATCCTCAAGCAGCATTTTGCCGTCGACAGAATAGGTTTTGCTGCCCTTTTCTTCTACCTCCGGACGTTCTTCGTCAAACTCGTCCTGAATTTCGCCTACGATTTCCTCCAGGATATCCTCAACGGTAACCATACCTGCAGTACCGCCGTACTCGTCAACCAAAATTGCCAGCTGGCTGCGATGCTTCTGCAGAATACGCAGCAGCTTGCTGATAGGCAGAGATTCAGGCACCAGCAGCACCTTACGCGCCAGACTGCGCAAATCAGGACGCTCGCCGGCATTTAAGCTGCGCAGCAAATCCTTGATATGCAAAAAGCCGATAATATGATCCTTGTCCTCATCACAGATAGGATAACGTGTCATGCGCTCCTCCAGCGCCGTCTTGATATTATCCTCCCAGGAATCCTCCAGATACAGGCAAATCATATCGGTACGCGGCACCATGATGTCGCTGGCGCGACGGTCAGAAAAGTCGAAAACGTTATCCAGATAAGTAAGCTCTGTTTTATCAATATAGCCATGCTTATGGCTTTCTTCCATCAGTATGCGGATTTCATCCTCGTTGTGCGCCTCTTCCGCCTCGCTCGCAGCCTCAACGCCCAGTTTGTGCAGCACCCAGTTAGCAACGTGATTGAGGAACCACACAGCAGGATACATCAGCTTATCAAACAGAATCAGCGGTGTTGCCACAAACAGAACAATCTGCTCCGTCTTTTGGATGGAAAGAGATTTAGGCACAAGCTCGCCTAAAACAATATGCAAAGCGGTGATAACACCGAAGCCGACAACAAAGGCTATTGTATGCTCAACTTGCGGCGGCAGCTGCAGCAGATTAAATACAGGATGCATCAGCTTAGCCACTGTCGGTTCGCCGATCCAGCCTAAGCCCAGCGAAGCAATGGTTATACCAAGCTGCGTAACCGAAAGATAGGCATCAAGATGCTCCGTTACCTGCTTAGCGCTTTCTGCCCGAGTATTGCCTTCCTTAATCAGCGCATCAAGACGCGAAGGACGCACCTTGACAATAGAAAACTCCGAAGCAACGAAAAAGCCGTTCAGCGCCACCAAAAATAAAATCGCTATAACATTAAACAAACATATGAGATAGTCCAAAAATCTCTGTAATCCTGCAGATTGCAGAAAAACAGTTTCACCTCCGTAAAATATATAATATTAACAGTATTGTACCATACATAGACGATAAAGCAAAATAATTTTTTGTAAAATTTGTAGCAAAAAAGCCGCCGTATCAGCAAAAATTTACATGATACGACGGCTTTAAGTTTTTATTTTATGTTGACTACAGCTTTATGCAAAGATGATGCCTTATACTCAATCTTTAACTGCTTCAGCGCAGCGTTTGCACAGAGTCGGATGCTCAGCGTCCTGACCTACCTCGTCGCTGTAAATCCAGCAACGCTCGCACTTGTGGCCTTCGGCAGCAGCAACGGTAACCTTCAGGTCCTCGCGGCCGGTTGCTTCGGCACCTTCGGCAGCGCCTTCAACAATAACAGCCTGAGAAACGATCAGCAGAGTTGCCAGGTCTTTTTCTACGGATTTCAGGATAGCCAGAGCTTCGCCTTCGGCGTGCAGCTCAACCTTAGCGTCCAGGGAGTGACCGATTTGTTTGTTACGACGAGCCAGCTCCAGCACCTTGGTGATTTCGCTGCGGATTTCAATGAAGTTATCCCATTTAGTTTCCAGCTCTTCGTTGATGTATTCTTCCTTAACTTCTGGCCAGGGCAGCATTTGTACGGATTCCGGAGCATTAGCAGGTTTCTTCATGAACTGCCATACTTCTTCCATAGTGAAGCTCAGTACCGGGGACAGCATAACGATGAGGTCCATGAGGATTTCATGCATAGCGGTTTGTGCACTGCGACGCTCTTTGCTGTCAGCCTTGTAAGCATACAGGCGGTCTTTGAGGATATCCAGATAGAAGCTGGACATTTCAACGGTGCAGAAGTTGTGGATTGCATGATACAGTACATGGAAATCATAGCTTTCGTAAGCAGCGGTAACTTCCTTCTTCAGCAGCTGCAGATGCATCAGAGCCCATTGATCAAGCTCCAGCATTTCATTGAACGGAACAGCATCGGTTTCATAGTTGAAATCGTTGGTGTTGCCCAGGATGTAACGGATGGTGTTACGGATTTTGCGGTATACTTCAGCCAGCTGCTTCAGGATTTTCGGGGAGATACGGATATCTGCCTTGTAATCGGAGGAAGCAGTCCACAGACGGATGATATCAGCGCCGTATTGTTTAATTACGTCCTGCGGAACGATAACGTTGCCTACGGATTTGGACATCTTGCGGCCATCGCCGTCAACTACATAGCCATGAGTCAGTACGGATTCGTACGGAGCACGGCCTGCAACAGCAACGGAGGTCAGCAGAGAGGACTGGAACCAGCCACGATGCTGGTCACTGCCTTCGAGGTACATAGCAACCGGCCAGGACAGTTCCGGACGTTTTGCGGCAACAGCCATGTGAGAGGAACCGCTGTCGAACCATACGTCCATGATATCGCTTTCTTTATGGAAGTGCTTGCCGCCGCATTTCGGGCAAACAGTGCCTTCCGGCAGCAGCTCTTCTGCAGTGTGAGCCCACCATGCATCGCTGCCTTCTTTTTCGAACCAGTTAGCAACGGAATCGATGGTAGCTTCGTTAATCAGATGCTCGCCGCAGTTATCGCAGTAGAATACCGGGATAGGAACGCCCCATACGCGCTGACGGCTGATGCACCAGTCGTGACGGTCGCTTACCATGTTATGGATACGTTGTTGGCCCCAGGAAGGAATCCACTGTACATCGTCGATAGATTTCAGTGCTTCATCACGGAAGCCGTCGATAGAAGCGAACCATTGAGAGGTTGCGCGGAAGATAATCGGGTTTTTGCAGCGCCAGCAGTGTGCGTATTGGTGCTTAATGTTTTCTTTACCCAGCAGGCAGTTCAGCTCAGCCAGATATTTCAGTACCGGGATATTAGCGTCGAATACAAACATGCCCTTGAAGCGTTCACCTGCTTCTTCGGTCAGCTTGCCCTGAGAATCAACCGGGCAGAGAATCGGCAGCTTGTATTTCAGGCCGGTTTCAAAGTCGACATCGCCATGACCGGGAGCGGTATGTACGCAACCGGTACCGGCTTCGGTAGTTACATAGTCAGCCATAACTACGAGAGAACGGCGGTTGTTGTATTCAGGGAACGGATGCACGCATTCAGCGAATTCCATATCTTTACCAAGAGTGGTGCCGAGAATATTGCTGAGGTCCTTGTGGCAGACAGCGCCAACCTGAGCCAGCAGGTCTTTAGCCATGAAGAGAACTTCGCCTTCGCATTCAACCCAGGCATATTCCAGAGCAGGGTTCAGAGCAACAGCAACGTTGGCAGGCATGGTCCACGGAGTGGTGGTCCAAATTACCATGTAAGCTTTTTTGCCTTTAGCAGCTTCCGGAGTTTGGCCGTTGTCTTTTACCAACGGCATTTTTACGAAGATAGTCGGAGTTTTTTGTTCGCCGTATTCGATTTCTGCTTCAGCCAGAGCGGTTTCGCAGTGCGGGCACCAGTAAACGGTCTTTTTGCCTTTGTAGATATAGCCTTTGTTAGCCATAGTACCGAATACACGGATCTGCTCAGCTTCAAAGCTGTGATGCAGAGTGATGTATGGGTTTTCCCAATCGCCCAGAACGCCCAGACGTTTGAAGTCTTCGCGTTGGATATCAACCCATTGCAGAGCGAAGTCATGGCATTTGCGGCGCAGAGTCAGCGGATCCAGCTCATTGCGGTTCAGGCCCAGCTCTTTGATAGCAGCGTGCTCAATCGGCATGCCGTGAGTATCCCAGCCGGGAACATACGGGGTATCGAAGCCACGAGCATATTTGTATTTCATGATGATATCTTTTAAGATTTTGTTCAGGGCATGACCCATGTGGATTTTGCCGTTTGCATACGGAGGGCCGTCATGCAGAACAAATTTCTTGTGGCCTGCATGCAGAGCCTGCTTTTTGCCATAAATATCGTTTTCTTCCCAGAATTTCAGAAAATCAGGTTCGCGCTGCGGCAGACCGGCACGCATAGGGAACTCTGTTTCGGGCAGATTCAGTGTTTTACCATAGTCCATTACTAATAACCTCCAATTTTATTAAACAAAAAAATATAGCAATAATAAAAAAAGCTTCGTCCCTCAGATAAGGGACGAAGCTGTAGACTAACAACGATTAATACGCTTGCGTATCATGCATCATTATCAAACGTGTACTCCGTGGTACCACCCTCATGACGACAGCCTTTGCTGCACGCCACTCGTGTGCGCAATATCGGGCGCTCCCGTATGCAGCTACTCAGGTTCGCCGCATCCGCTCCAAAGTGATTTTCACCTGCTTTACTTCGTCCGGGCTTGCACCATACCCCGGCTCGCTTAACCTGCGCTGCAAGCTACTGTCTTTTTCATCGCGTTAGCAAATATCAATAAACGCTAATATTATACATTAGACAATGTGATAAGTCAAGGAGTGAAGAGCCCTGCACTGCCAAAATTTTATAATACACATCTTCAGTCTTCTTACTGCTAAAGTCATATGTTAACAATCCAGTCGAAGAATTATTCTTAATCCTGCTCTGTTAACATAAAGTATTTGAACTTCAGTCTTTAACCAAAACGTCACAAACACTCGCTTGCGAAAAATACTTCTTTATGTTATATTATAGGCAAGAAAACAACCGCCTAAGCGGTTCGTGCCAATCCAATCGGCTACGCCTCTTGGGGCACTATCGCATGGCGTGCATGAGCCAATCAGCATTGTCCTACGGACTCGCTTCTTGGATGCACCCGCAACAAGGTGGGTTGCCCGTAAAAAGTGTAGAAAAGCCACTCCGTTACCGGTCAAATGTAGTGACCCCAAAAAGTTAGACTTTTATTACGCAGCAGAATTTAGAATCTGT
>CAVCLW010000071.1:0-9154 GCA_963603005.1 Escherichia coli
TGGATGAGTCCTGTAGAGTACAGGCTTAGTTTTGTTGCATAAAAAATACGCAACAGATTCTAAATTCTGCTGCGTAATAAAAGTCTAACTTTTTGGGGTCACTACATGGTAACCCTCCACTGTTTTTTCTGTTAAAGGCCAGGTTTTGTCCCAGCCTCTCAACAATTGATTATTAATACTCAATTTTGCTCCAGCAGATAAATATCGCTGATTTCTTTTACTGTACGCACATTATTCGGCAACGGACCTGCCTTCTGCACGCGACGGTATTCCAAACCGCGCACCAACAGATATTTTTTGCTGCCGTCACGCAAAGCATCGGTCAAAGCACCTGTCTGCGGAATCATTTCGATACCGGGCTTGCCTGCATAATACATGAAGCCGGGACGCAGGAACTTATCGACATAAATAGGTGTCTGCTGCTCACATTGCTCCTTATACACACTGCTCATAGTTTTTACACTGAAGCGGTCAGCAATCACCGGCATAACAAAAGCAAAGGCCACGCACATCGTCACAGCGCCGATCATCACATGCAGCCAGGATGCCAGCTCGATATCGCGATAATACAGCAGAGCGAAAACTGCCGCTGCACCCAAAAGCAAGGTCAGCACACCCAACATCACCAGGCTGAAGTCAGCCTCCGGCAGATACTGCGCACCGATAATCCAGCCCACGCCAAGCAGGACAAACATAATACCGCTGCCTGCCGCCCAACCGTAAAAGGTTGTATTATGACGCAGTCTGCTTTGCATTCTCGCTATATTCCAGCCGATTATTACCGCCATAGCAGGGAATAACGGCAGAATATATGATACGAGCTTTGTTTTGCAGATAGTAAAGAACAGCAGCACGAAAATCCACCAAACGTGGAAGAACAGCAGCTTGCGCATATCATCTATACGGCTTTCGCTGACAGATGCTTTAGCAGCCTGCCACAGCATACCGGTCCAGGGGAACAAGCCTAAGATTATTACAGGAAAATAATACCAGAAGGTAACGCGGTTGGCATGCTCTGCCGTCGTAAAGCGCGTTATATTGTGAAAGCCCAGGAAGGTATTGATAAATTCCATGCCATGCACTGTATACATAGCGTAATACCAGGGTGATGCGATGAGAAAATACAACAGCAAGCCACGGATAACATGCATGCGCAAAATCTCACGCAGCTGGCCCATAGCCACCAGATACAGAAAAATAATCGCTCCCGGGAAGACGATACCGATGGGACCTTTAGTAACGGTAGCCAGCGCCATGCACACATACATCAGCCAATAACGCTTATGGATAAAGCTCAGCAACGCACCTGTCATAAAAAAGAGCAGCGTTGTGTCTGTCACCGCCGCCTTGCCCATGTAGAAAAATTCTACACAGCTTGTAAGAATCATCGCAGACCAGAAGCCTGCACGTTCATTGAACAGCCTTGTGATGCCTACATACATCATCACAGAGGTGCCGCAGGCCATCAATGCCGCAGGAAAGCGAGCCGCAAATTCGCTGTCACCGAAAATAAACTGAGCAATAGCAACCAACCAATAATACATAGGCGGCTTATCATACCAGAAATTGCCAAAAATTCTCGGTGACAAAAAATCACCGGCAGCCAGCATTTCTCTTGCTGTTTCTGCATATACCGGTTCATCCGGATCCAGCAGCGGAATGCTGCCGATACCGAACATAATCATAAATAACGCAGTACCTGCTACAATCAGCAGGCTGTTTTTTTCAATCTGATTCATCAGTTTCCATCCCTCAAAATAACTTCAAATTTTATCTTATAGCTACTCATTTTTCTTACCCTCGGTAGTTTTGCTTTTGAGCGATGCCATATTCAGCACATCGCTGCCAAAAGCTCTGATTGTTACTACCGCTCCCAGCATAAAGGGCAGATATTCTGCCGTAAAGCGCCAGAGAACTGCCATAATACCTTCAACACCATTAGGCAGAATATTGGAAAACAACACCAAGAAGCCTGCCTCCGCTACACCGCTGCCACCGGGTGTCGGCGAAAAATACAGTATTAAATTCAGCAGTACCATGCGTCCCATAACCTGCTGCAAATCAAAATCAATATTCAGACCGGTGAAATACGCAGGCACGGTGGCATAGATAAAGAGCAGGCTCACACCGGATTCGATAAACGCACGGAAAACCATCTTCGGATGCTTGCCCATAACTACAACAGCGTTTTTAAATTCGTTGTACCAGATAAAGCAGTTGCGCTGCGTAGTAAACGAAAGCTTGCGGGTAAACCACATTATTGCCTTCTCAGGATAACGTGTTTGCAGCAAGGAAATTACGATTATCGGCAGTGATATAAACAGCACCGAAAGAAGCGTCAGTACCGATGCAGGCATCCATTTTACTATATCCTCATCGCTGTGCAGCACCACCGGCACCAGCAGAATAAGAAAGATAATGGACATAACGGTGCGCACCAAAACTACTACCGTAGATTTAGCGACAGGCACCCCGGCCTTACGCATAAACATAACCTGAGCAATAGCGCCACCGCTGGCACCCGGCGTTACCAGCGCCAAAAAGTAGTTACTCAGAACTACATTCACAATCTGATGAAAGGTCAGCTTCTCGTCTGTCACCGAAGCCAGGGTAATCAGACGCAGACCATCAAAAATCAAGCCTATCGCAAGGCATGACAAAGCCAGCAGAATACAGCGAGGCTCGAACATCGTCAGGTATTCCAAGGTCCGTATATCAAATGTAAAATAAATAACCGCCGCCGAAATCAACAGCACAAAGCCAAAAAGCAGACCTAGGCGGAACAATAATTTTTTATTCATCTAGCAGACTCCAAATGAGCTTATTTTTTAGTACAAGAGCCTTAGCAGGCCGTAAAATTAACAGGCTGAATATGCTCCTGCTCCAGCAGCTTTTTATTGCCGCTGTCAAGGTACGCCTGCATTTCCTCCTGCCAATGATATTGCCAAGGAAATATTTTTCCCAAGGCAGCAGAATCAAGACCGGGATGTGTCATCAGCTCGCTGACGCCATCCGGAAGCTGACGCAGGATATTGCCTACCAGCTCCGCATTCAGATGACCTCCCGCCAGCATGCCGAAGAAATGCTGCGGATGCTTTAGGCCAAGGTTGTCGGCGCGTTGCGCCGCCATCTGAGCACAAAAGCTGAGCCCGCTACGTCCGATCATTCTGCCGATACCTGTATGAAAACCTCCGGTAAAGGTATAGGCTTCCTTAGGTATACGTACCCTTATAATATTATACTCATTACAGAGCTTTAATACAAGTGCATTAATTCCCGGCAGCACATGCGTATGCTGATGACTGTCGATATGCGTAATATTTATTTTAGCTTCCAACGCCCTTTCGATTTGCGCGCGCAGCTCCGCTTCCAGCTCGCTGCGCTTAATGCTTCCGCTGTAAAAGCGTTTGGCAAAGGCAACGTAATCAGGCAAAAACAATCCTTGCTCATCCAAAAGGCTACTGACCTTGCCTGCAGGCAGCACCGGCGCCACGCTACCGACAAGCGTCAGATGCACGCCTATACCGAGCTGAGGATTTCCCTGCGCCAACTGCACAGCCTCCCGCCAGCATGGCGCGCTGGGCATCAACGAGGTGCTGGTAATAAAGCCCTCCTTATAGCCCTTGATAATACCTGCATTAATCAAAGGATGCAGACCGAAATCATCTGCGTTAACAATTAGTTTTTTCATAATCTCTACACTCTTTTGTAATTGGCAAAGTGCAGCTTTACATATTCACGCAAAGCATCCTTGCCGTATTTTTCTGCTAAGCGGCGGGCGCAAGCCGTTGCCTGCTCGCCGCCGCCCTTCGGCAGCTCGCCTACGCCGGCCTGCTGCGCCAGCTCGTCCATCGTCCGCAAGAAGCGGGCGCGGGCCAGCACCGAGGCAGCGGCAACCGCCAGATTGCTTTCTGCCTTAGGCTGCTGGCGCACACTGCAGCCGGGGAAACGCTGCTGCAAAGCCTTTAAATTTACCGTAGACTGGGTGAACTGGTCAATCAATGCGCTGTGGCAATCCTTTTGACGCTCCAGCACCTGACTGAGCGCCGCCACGTGTCCGTAGCCTAAAAGCTGGTTGAGCTTGCCGCCGGCTGCCGCAACTTGCTCGTAGCGCAGATTATAAATCTTCGGCTTCAGCTCCAGCACGCTGTAATCAACAACCGTAGCCTTGATAACGTCCTCCAGCTCAAGAATCTTTTTATCAGTCAGCAGCTTGCAGTCCTTAACGCCTGCAGCCTGCAGCTTAGCTGCGGTTGTATTATCCACTACCGTAGCCGCCACAACCAGGCTGCCGAAGAAATCACCCTTGCCAGATTCATCACTGCCTGCCCACAGACCGTTGCTTACGGTTGCTCCCGCAGCTGCAGGCTGCAGCTCATCAGACGCAGTCTGCACTCCTTCCAGCAGCAGCATTAATCTTTGCTTTAAGGCACTGTCACCGTTATAAACATGCGTCAGTCCCTTTTTGCCGTTATATATATTCACGGATGCCTTAGCCTCGCAAAACTGCACTGCAATCTGCTGGCCATAATTAATCGGCTTATCCTTAACAATACTGAAACCATCCTGACGGATTTTTTCTGCAGCCTCTGCCAGATAATCGGCAAAGGCCTTAGGTGTCAACTGTTTCACGCCTATTCTCCTCTTTGCACATAGTTTTTCGCCTTCCACTCCTCAAAGAGCAGATAAATCAACGGAACAACCACCAGCGTCAGCAAGGTGGATGTTGTTAAACCGCCGATAAGCACCACGCCCATAGACTGACGCAGCTCCGCACCCTCGCCGATGCCCAAAGCAATCGGCAGCATACCGAGTATCGTAGACAATGTTGTCATCAGAATAGGACGCAGACGCAGTGAGCAGGCTAAAAGCACTGCTTCACGGATAGACATCCCCTTTTCTCGCTCCTGGTTGGCATAGTCAATCAGCAGAATTGCATTTTTGGTAACAAGGCCCAAAAGCATCGTAAAGCCAATCATGCTCATCATATTCGCCGTCTGTCCTGCAACAAGCAGGCCCAGGATAGCGCCGATAATCGCAAACGGCAATGATACCATGATAATCAGCGGCTGCGAAAAGCTTTCGAACTGCGCCGCCAGCACCATATATACCACAACTATGGCCAGAATAACGGCCTTATAAACCTCTTTAAAGGAGCGTGCCATATTATCGGCCTGACCAATCATCTTATAGTTATATCCCGGCGGCAAATTCAGCTCGGGAATATATTCGTTGCGCACCTTGCTGATTAAATCACCGGGCGAAATACCTACTGTGTTGGCATAAACAACTATCTGGCGCTGCTTATCCTCACGCTCAATGCGTGTAGGACCGCTGCCGTAACGCACATCTGCAATATCACCCAGGCGGATAAACTGACCTGCGGAAGAAGAAATGCGCAGGTTCATAACATCATTGATATTAGTGCGCTGACTTTGCTCCAGCTGCAAAATAATATCATAGTCATTGTCACCGATTGTATAGCTGTTGCTGGTGCTTTTGCCCATAATAGCCATTTCGATAACCTTGCCGACCTCCGTAGCATCAAGACCGAATTCACTGGCCTTGGCGTGGTCCAGTTTGACCACGATTTCCGGCTGCTCTTCCGAATCAGATATATCAACGTCGGTCGCACCCTCAGTCCGGCGTATCATATCTGCCAGCTGCTGAGCGTAATTTTTCAGCTCCTTGATATTGCTGCCACGCAGACCAATCTGCACCGGACGGCTGTCGCCACGGCCGCCGCCCTGGTTTGATACAACGGTAACCTTCAGGCCTTCAACATTTTGGAAGCGTCCGCGCAAATCATCCATTATCTGCTGCATGCTGCGTTCACGCTCATTGCTTGGCTTCAGACGGATATCCAGAGAACCCTGGTTAACAGGATTACGGCCGTTGCCGATATTAAGCGCCACGATTTTGACCTCCGGCAGCTGCGAAATCTCCTGCTGCAGCGGCTTGGCCAGTTCTACAGTTTTTTGCAGACTGGTGCCGATGGGCGCCTTAACATTAACACTAAATTCACCCGAATCATATGTAGGCTGGAATTCCGTGCCCACAAATGGAAGCAGCAGCAAATTCAGCAACAGCGAAATGATACCTACGGCAACAACCTTCTTAGGTCTTTCCAAAGCCCAGGCCATTAAGCTGTCATACATTTCACGCACGGACTGGAAGCCTGCTTCAAATTTATCGAGAGCCCTCTGCACAAAATGCGTGCGCTCCTTGCTGCTCTGCTCCTCGGTTTCTGCCTTAATCCAATACGCCGAAACCATTGGCGTAAGCGAAAAGGCTACGATAGTCGAGAACGCTACCGCAAAGGCAACCGTCAGACCAAACTGCTTGAAGAACTGGCCGATGGTTTCACCCATATTGCCGATAGGCACAAATACAGCCATTAAGCTCAGGGACGTCGCCAAAATTGCCAGCGTCAGCTCCTCCGTCGCTTCCTTGGCCGCCGTAAACGGCGTCTGCCCCATCTCGATATGGCGGAAAATATTTTCAATTACTACAATCGCATCATCAATCAAAATGCCGACTGCCAGGCTCAAAGCCATCAGCGACATATTATTCAGTGTAAAGCCCATAACCTTCATCATAAAGAAGGTGGCGATAATAGACGTAGGAATACACAGGCCGCCGATAATAGTCGCACGGAAATTGCGCAGGAAAAGATATGTTATCAAAAGCGCCAGAAAACCGCCGAAAAGAATCGCATTCCAGACATCCGCAATGTTATCGCGGATATAGTTGGACTGATCACGCACCTTATCAACGATGATATCTGGCGGCAGATTACTGTGCTTCAGCTCCTCCATCTTGGCATTGACATTATCGGTAACATCAACAGTATTAGTTTTGGACTGCTTACGCACAAAGGTCATAACACAGGGAACGCCGTTAGCGCTGGCAAAGGTATCCTCATCCTCCCAGGAATCAAGCACATCGGCAATTTCACTGATATAAACAGGACGGCCGTTATGATTAGCAACTACCACCTGCTTAATATCATTGATATTGTTATACTTGCCCAAGGTACGCACAGTGATTTCCATAGCGTCATTTTTCGCCTTGCCGCCGGGAGTATTATAGTTGTTGGCGTTCAGCTTACTGCGCACTGTCTGGTAGGCAATACCATATTCCGCCAGCTTTTCCGGCTTCAGCACAATGCGGATAGCACGCTGGCTGGCACCGACAACAGTAACCTCGGATACGCCCTCCACCATCTGCAGCTCATCTTTGATATTATCCTCCACAATGCGGCGGATTTCACCACGGCTGCGCGAAGGCGAAGCAAAAGTATAGGCCACAATCGCGCGGGAGTTGATGTCAACTGTCTGCGTTACAGGCTCGTCGATATCATCCGGCAGAGCCTTGCGCACGCTGGCAACCTTTTCACGCACCTCACTGGCCTTCACCTGCGGGTCTACACCGATATTAAATTCCAGAACCGTTTCACTGTAGCCTTCCAGCACAGTGGAGGACAGCGTCTTGATACCGGAAACCTGACTGACGCGGTTTTCAATCGGCTTGGTAACCAGCGTTTCCATTTCCTGCGGCGAAGCACCGCTATAAGTAACACGCACGCTGACAATAGGCAAATCAACATCAGGATTCAGATCAACGCCGATTTCCGGATAACAGCGGATACCGAATACTACCAACAGCAAAATAAACATGGTAGTAAAGACCGGCCGCTTGATAAATGTTCCAATCATCGTTATTTACCAGCCTTTTTCAAATCTATCTTGCTGCCTTCACGCAGCTTGTTATGTCCTTCGGTAACAATAGTATCCTTTTCATCCAGTCCGCTCACTATTTCAGCAAGCTTATCATTCGTATAGCCGACATTCAGCACACGACGCTGCACAACGCCCTTGTCATCAACAACAAACACCGTCTGCTGGTCATCACGCATCACAATAGCCTGCACCGGAATAGTAAGCACATCAGCTTTAGGCGAAGCGGTAAGCGTAACGTTGGCATAGACGCCAGCCAAAAGGCCTTCACTGTTATCCACGCTCACCTCTGCCGCAAAGGTATGCGCCGGCAAATCTGCTACCGGAGCGATGCGGGTAATTTTTCCTAGCAGCTTTTTGCCGGGATAAGCAGGCAGGGTAATGCTTGCTTCATTGCCGACATGTACACCGGCAATCTGTCCTTCGGGAATATGAATCGTAGTTTTCAGCATAGAGATATCAGCAACGGCAAAAATAGGCGTACCTGCCTTTGCGTAATAGCCCTCCTGATAATAACGCTTAGAAATAATGCCGTCAGCCGGCGCTGTCAGCACCGTGCCCTCGGATTTAGACTCCATCGCCCGCAGACTGCCTCTGGCTGCCTCCAGTTTGGCTGCAGCATTATCACGCGCAAAACGGTAATCATCTACCACCTGCTGCGAAACCGCACCCGTAGCATATAGCTTTTCATAGCGCTGCAAATCTGTTTCCGCCTTACGCAGACTGGTCTGTGCATCCAAAAAGCTGCCCTTGGCGCTTAACAGATTGGCATCGGTATCAGCCTGCTCCAAAATTGCCAGTACCTGCCCGCGGCTAACATGGTCGCCTTCACGGACATAAACCTTTTCCAAGCGTCCGTCCACCTTAGCGGCAACCTCTGCCTGCCATTCCGGGTCCAAACTGCCGGAAAAGCTCAGACTGGGAACAATCGTCTGCCTTACGGGGTGAGCAGTAACAACCGCCACATTGCGTACCTGCGACAACTTAGCAGCACGCGCCTTATCAGCCTGAATATTGCTGTATATACGGTAGCCGATAATTACGCATACCGCCAGCATCAGGCCAAGTGCTATCTTAACCTTGCGATTCTGTAAATTCACTTTCTTTCCTCCCTGCACCATTCTCTCCGTGGTAAATTATAATGGGGTAAGTTTAATTTTAACTGAGTTTTTTGCGGAGTAATTATAGTTATAGATAATAATATTATACCTCTTATCAAGAGAAGTTAGCAAGTGCAAAGCCGCAGGCAGGCATAGAAAAAGAGGCTGGGACAAAACCAACCTCTCAAACTAAAGAAGGACTGGAATTTGAGTTTTTTCTCAAATTCCAGTCCTTTTACTTTGCGTAAAATTAAACTGCATCTGTATGCTGCATATATTTTCTTAAATTTACTGCCATCAAAGCCAAACCCATTT
>CAVCLW010000072.1:0-4613 GCA_963603005.1 Escherichia coli
ACGCACGGTGGTGTGAGAGGTCGGGAATTTTATTCAAAATTCCCTCCTACTCGATATTCTGTATGATAAAATACTATGCAAGACGACCGTGTTGCAGGGGGGCATTGCCAAAATTCTTAGGAATGGAGGTGATGTCTATGGTATATTTCAGTTTTCAGGACTTAATGTCCTTTGGAATTTTTATCGTAGCATTGCTGACGTTCATTTTTCAGAACCGAAAGTAATAAGACAGTTACGGACATAGAAAAACCATTCCTGAGTTTTTGAAAATGCACCTGTAATGGTGTTTTTTATTTTAAGCAGCGCACTCCAAACCATTGCGCGTCGTCGTCCCAGAAAAGCTCAAGCTGCATCTGGACGTCGTTTAAAATAAAACGGCCATCACCATTCTTGTTGATGCTGGATGCAAGCCGATGCCATTCGCTAAGGCTATAGCCAAATTGAAGAGTATTGCTTAAGCCTAATAACCTGATAAGCGTTTTTATCAGGTTATTTTTTTGTGTGCGGTCAGCGCAAAATTTGTAAAGCTGCGCTAGTGTGATGGTATTTTTTATTTACATGTTTATTCTGTCTACGGGGGTTATGAAAGCTTTTTCTAACGGAGTGAAGAATGAGATGGATAATAGTATAAAAATTAATTCGATACAATTGACAAAACATATGTAAATGTAATACACTATACATACAAATAAGAACATACAAATAAGAAAAAAGTGCAGTTAAGATAATTGAATAAAGTATCTTTTAATTACTTTAGTAATAAAATAGCGATGCTTACCTAAACAGGAGACCGTGAAGTCGGTGTATATTAAAGTAAACGTAAGATTAGACTGTTGGCTTAATTTTATGATGACAGAAATGTTAAGCTTTTTTTATTTATATAAGTGATATACAGGGGTGTGTATTGTTTTGTGGGGGATAAAAGAAAGGTTTGCTTTAGTCGAAACTTAGCAAAGGATATTCAGAAAAGGAGTTGTTAGTTGTGAGAAAAATTAAAGCTTGGCAACATTCAAGAAAATTAGCGTTAGGCATTGCCTTTGCGCTTGGCTGCAGTATGGCAGCAAGCGCTAGTGCGCAGGTGATTGAAGCACCTATTACCGGTGATGCAGCTGTGGACACAGCGTATAAGGATTTTATTGAATTAAATGGTTCTACTCCATCTTATGCGTTTGACAAGGATGCAACTATTAAAGTTGACAGCAGTGTCAATACGCCTTTGCAGTTTACAGCTAATGGTAATACTTATGATGTGGCTGCCGGTATTGCTGCAATGAGTACAAAGGCTACGTATTTGTATCTGAGTCCTAATGACTCGACTTTGAGTATTGACGTTACTGCTCATGGTGACTCTATTGGTGCAGGTATGCTGCAGACTGGTGCACAACAGGCTATTTTTACTACTAATGGTAAAGTTGCTAATTATAATATTACGGTAACCGGTGCTGATGATAATACTAAAAAAAGCTATGGCATCTGGCGTTCAATGATTAATACCAACAATAAAGGCATGTTTATTAATTCCAATAAAGGGGATTATAGCAGCAAAAAAGTCAACATTGATATAAAAAATGCTAATGGTGGTTATGGTATTGCTGCATCTGCTCCGGAGGGTGTCGATAATCTTGCCTCTAATGCCAGCGCGATTTGGATTTATGGTAATGTTAATGTTAATGTAAGTGAAAATAAAAAGGCAGCAGATTTGTTAGATAACAGTGCAGGTCTTTATGTTAATCTTAAAGATAGCAAGATTAATATTGACGGCTATGCTGATCTTAATGTTGCAGGCAACGGCATCGTTGTTAATGCAGCAGATGGACAAGCAAGCGTAACTGTTACCAAGGGCGGCAGAATAAATGTTCTTGCCAGCGAAGATGGCAGCGATCGTTATGCAATCTATAATCAAGGCGGTAGGGTGTATTATGGCGCTGCTACTTTAGCCGGACTTAATAATTATAGAGGTCCAGTAATCCAAGGCAATCGTACGCAGATTGATGGTGACGTTTATGTTGGTGATAGCAGCGCTGGCGTTTTATGGATTGGTGCTACCGGAGCTGATTCGTATTTGAAAGGCGTAATCAAAGAAGCCGGTGAGTTCAGCAATGTCGGGATGGCCTTGAATGATGGAGCTGTATGGTATAATCAGGCTGCTAATAAAGGTAATGTTGGCACAGATACAGTTTTCAACAAGATATCCGGCACTAATGGCCTTATTTACCAGAATGCTTTAAGCGGTAAAGTAACTATTGACTCACTTGAAAGTAATGCTTTAAATATTGCTTATGAGCATGACAAAACAACTCCTGAAAAAATTCTTGGCGGCGATGTAACCATCGTTAAGGCAGAAAACAAGAGTGAGTTGAATGTTTTCACTGATTATGACAGCAATATGAATACAGATGCTAGTCGTGAAGCTGTGCTGAATGCGCTGGCAAAGAAGATTTATTATACTGGCTACAAGACAGGCGAAGACAATATCAGCGGTACGGTCAGCATTGCTGAGGGCCTTACCACGCGCTCTGCAAAAAAATATTTTGCTGATATGAGCTTTGATAAGACAACAGGTCAGGGCTACTTTGCTAAAGATACAACTGTTCAGGAAATTACCAAGCCTGGTGCACAAAAAGAAACTGAATTTATCAAGGCTATTCTTGGTGACCGCAGCAATAAAAAGTATTATGAGGATGCAGGTGTATTTGTAAACGGAAAATATAATTTTACCGCTGATACTACGATGAATGTCGAGAACAACAGCCAGGTTGCAGGTACGTGGCTTTGGGCAACTGCTGCGGGCATTTATAGCGGCTATAATCAGGAGAACGTTAACCTTGATTTAAATGGCAAAAAGCTGAATATCAATTTGGTAACAGATCAAGACACCGCTGGTATAGCAGCGATTGCTGCGAATAGTAAGGTAGAAATCGACAATGCGGGACCGATGAGCGTGTATGCTGAGAGCACAAAAGGCTCTAATGTTGCTACTCTGTTTGTTAATGGCGGCGGTCATTTGTTCATTCATAATGGCGGCGATGATGCGGAAAGCAAGATTCTGACCTTGCGCGGCAAAACTACGAACAGTACGAATGGTGTTGTTATCAAATCCAAGAATGGTGTGTCAGGCGAGCGTTCCTGGCTCAAGGTCGATGGCTTGGTTGATATCGAGGCAGATACGACTGACGGCGTTGGTATGGCCGAAGGTCTGCTCGCTGTTGCGTCTACGATTGACGTCGGCGGCGGCAGAATCGTCATGAGTGCTTCCGGTAAAAACCCTGGCGTAAGCTATGGTGATAATGCAACGAACTGTGCAATCCGTGCTTATGGCGAATTTGTTTCTCCCAATACTGGTATTGTTAACGTCAATGTTATTAAAGATGAAGACACTGCTACAGGCAAGGCTATTGCTGCCGATAATAATCGTACGCAGATTAATGGCAACTTCAACACTGTCGGCGGCATGGGCACGAAGGGCACGATTAACGTCGGTCTGAATACTGCTGATTCCTACTGGATCGGCAACTATATTAATGGCGCTGGCTGGGGCGTAACACCTGGCGATTATGGCGTTGTAAACCTGTTCATGGGTAATGGGGCTCAATGGAAGGGCTATTCCAAATTTGCTACTAACTTAAAAATGGATAGTGGCGCTTCCTGGGAAGGCCATTCTATAAATAAGGCTGTATCGGCAACAATTAAAAATGGTGCTACCTGGTATAACAATAATACGCCGGAGATTGGCAAGGATGGGCTTAATACAACGTTGAAGGCTTTGCGTGGCGGCGCAAGCATTGCTGAAGCAGGCTTTGTTGATATGACGACCGAGGGCGTACGTGATACAAGCGTAGATAATTATAGCGGTCATACAAAGCTTATTTATAAGCGTGATGCTGATACACCGACAGCTGTTTTAGGCGGCAACTTTACCGTAGGCAGTGCTGAAAAGGGCTCCTATATTTCCCTGCTTACCAATGATAGCGGCCTTAACCTGAATAATAATACTGTAGTTAGTGAGACGCTGGGAAATCTTGCCAATAAGCTGCACTACACCGGTGCTATGACAGGTGAAGACAATATCACAAGCTTTGTTAGCATAAATGATGCCTTGAAGGGCGACATCACGAACAAACGCGTAGGCAGCGTAATTTTTGATGAAACTACCGGTCAGGGCAAGCTGGACTGGGTTGCAGAAAAGGCACAGACGAAGCTTGCTTATACAGATGCTATTACGGGAAACATTGATACCAATATCAATTATGTCAAGGATGGTGTGCTGGATATTGAAAGCAAGGAATACAGCTTTACAAAGAAAACCACGAATTTGACGGTTGATAATTACACCATTCCGGGCGGTCCGTGGATTGCAGCTATCGGCGCAGCAATTTCTGGTGCAGCAGGGACGAATACACAGATCAATCTCAACGGCAACAGCATGAATGTTACCGGCATTGCTAACAGTCATTCGACAGGTATTGCTGCTATCGCCGATGGTGTTGTAGAACTCCATAATGCGGGAGCAATGAACGTAACTGCAAACGGTGGTGGCCAGACAGCAGCTTTGTTTGCAAACGGCGGCGGCCAGCTGACTATTCATAACGGCGACGGTGATTTGGAGAAGAAGG
>CAVCLW010000072.1:5367-8720 GCA_963603005.1 Escherichia coli
CACAACTGCTGACGGCTCGTCCTCTATTACCGAGAGCGAGAACGGCATAACCGGTAATGTTGTTGTCAACAACTATAGCGGCAATGCAACTGTAATTTATAAGCATACCAAGACTAATGATGGCATTGATGTTATTGGCGGTAACTTCACGATTAAGAATGCAGCAGAGGGCTCTAAGATTACCTTGAGCACTGATAACAACGGCATTGATACAAGCAACCCGGATGATGTTCAGGGTACGTTAAATCAATTAGCTAATAAATTGTATTATCTTGGCGCTATTGACGGTGCGGAAAGCAATTTGGACGGCTATGTACAAATTGCCGAAGGTTTGACCTCTAGCTTTGCGGCTCTTAAGCTTGGTGATGTTGAATTCTCTGGCGAGGATGGCAAGGGCAGTCTGGCAGCCGGTTCTGTAGTAACTCCGGATAGCAAGAAAAATCCTGCTGTCATTTACGGCGATAAAGAAACCGCAATGATGAAGGGTGCAAAGACGGCGATGGTTTCTAACGCTCTGGTATGGCGTGCAGAGAACAACGACCTTATGAAGCGTATGGGCGACCTGCGTCTGAGCGAGGGCGAAAGCGGTATCTGGGCAAAATACTATGGCGGCAAGTACAGCATGGACGGCCAAAACACTAACATGAGCGTAAGATACAACGCTTATCAGGTTGGCTATGATAAAGAGGTTGCCGATGGCTGGAAAGCAGGCGTGGCTCTTTCCTATGACGATGGCAGCTCTTCCTACGGCACTGGTCATGCTGATCTCAAGAATACAAGCTTAGGCCTGTATGGCACCTGGACCGGCGAAGACGGACAATATGTGGATTTGATTGCTAAATACAGCCGTCTGGAGAACGAATATGATGTACGCAACCTTTATGGCCATAAGTTGAGCGGCGACTATAAGACCTGGGGTGCATCACTGAGTGCTGAGTATGGCAAGCGCTTTGAGGGCAAAAACGGTATGTATGTCGATCCGAGCGTAGAGCTGACCTTGGGTCGCGTGGCAGGCAAAGACTATAAGGCAGCAAGCGATTATCTTGATGCTTTTGGCAAAGCCAAGGATCTGTATGTACATCAGGATGCCTTCACAAGCCTTATCGGACGCGTAGGTGTACGTCTGGGACAGAAGCTGGATAATGCAAGCTATTTTGTGAAGCTGGCAGCAGCACATGAATTCAACGGCGATTTCGACAGCAGCTATCATGTTGAGGGCGAGCCGGACGGCAGCACAAGCATCAGCTTCAGCGATACCTGGTTCGAAGCACAGCTTGGCGGTAGCGTGAAGCTTAATGACAACAGCATGGTTTACGCAAGCTTCGAGCGCTCCTTCGGCGGCGACGTTGAGCAGAAGTGGCGTGTAGATGCCGGTCTGCGCTGGAGCTTCTGATTGTAGCTGATAACTCCTTGATTAAATAAATCATATACTCATACTCCTTTTAAAAGCAGAAGGGCGGAACGGCGATAGCCGGGCCGCCTTTTTTGCGTTTGGCAGGTAGTATGTGGCTATAAAAAATGCTATAATAAAAAGCAAGAAAGTGATATCTTGATAGCAGTCGTTGTGCAGGAAAGTGAGGTAGGCAGTTATGCAGAGAAAATTACGGCTACCAATAGGTTCGACAAATTATAAAGAGGTATGCACGCATTATTATTATCTTGACAAAACCTTGCTTATTAAGGATGTATTAGATGATGGAGCAAAGATACTGCTGCTTACACGTCCGCGACGCTTCGGCAAAACGCTGAATATGGATATGCTGCGGACTTTTTTCGAGAAAACTGACGAAGATACGAGCATCTACTTTAAAAATAAAAAAATCTGGCAGCAAGGAGAGGCTTATACTAGGGAGCAGGGAAAATATCCTGTAATTTATCTAAGCCTGAAGGATATCAAGTCTAGTGAGTGGGAAACTGCGTTTGGCCTGCTGAAGCTGGTAATAGCAAGTGAGTTTTCGCGGCATAGGGAACTGGATGACAGCACTAAAATAGCCGAAGAGGACAGTTCTTTTTATAAAAAAATAGTGAATGGTACGGCTGCCAAGGAAGATTATATGCTGAGCTTGCGGCGTTTGTCGCAGATGCTGCAAGCATATTATGAGCTGCCTGTGGTAATCATTATTGATGAATATGATACGCCGATACAGGAAGGCTATGTAAATGGGTATTATGCGCAGTCCGTGGAATTCATCAGAAACTTTTTTTCGGCAGCGCTCAAGGATAATCCTTATGTCAAGCTGAGCGTGATGACGGGAATTTTGCGGGTAGCTAAGGAAAGTATTTTCAGCGGTCTGAACAATGTACGGGTGTATTCGGTGCTAGATAAAAGGTTCAGCAGCTATTTTGGCTTTACGAGCGCAGAGGTGCAGACTATGGCAGAGTATTATGAGGCAGAAGCAAAGCTGCTGGAAATTAAGCAATGGTATGATGGCTATAAATTTGGTGAGGTAGAAATTTATAACCCGTGGTCGGTGATTAATTATTTTGCCAATGATTGTGAGGCAGAGCCATATTGGGTACAGACCTCCGCTAATCTCACCATCAGAGAGATTATTAAAAATCTTGATGAGTCTGCCTGCGAGCAGTTACGGGAATTATTAAACGGAGCAACAGTGCAGTCTGTCGTGGAAACCGATATCATCTATCCTAGCTTGCGGGACACAACAACGAATATTTTTGGCTTTCTGCTTTTAACAGGATATCTGAAGGCAGTAAAAACAATGAAGCTTGAGGGCATGAATATCTGTGAGCTGGCTATTCCTAATAAAGAAGTTAAGACAGTGTATCGGCGTGAAATTTTATCGCTGCTTCAGGAAAGCAGAAGCAGTGATACGATAAATAAGCTGCAGCTTTATCTCATTACGAAAAACAGCAGGCAGCTGCAGGCTGCTCTGCGAAAATTTCTGCTGGAAGCTGTCAGCTTCTATGACGGGTTGCAGGAGAACTATTATCAAGGACTGCTTCTAGGTATGACAGGCATGTTTACTAATGACTATTATCCGTTGTCGAACAGAGAAAGTGGCGAGGGTCGCTTTGATATTCAGCTTACGCCGAAGACGCAGGGAATGCCGGGAATAATTATCGAAATTAAGGCTGCCAAGGATGCTTCTGCCGAGCAATTGAAGATGCTGGCAGAGCAAGCGCTTGAGCAGATTGAAGTAAAGCATTATGATACGGAGCTGCGCAGGCAGGGAATTGGTACGATATATAAATATGGCATTGCATTCTGTGGCAAGAAGGTGGAAATTGCAACAAAGTGAATAGATGAAAGAATAAAATCCCACAACTTTACGTAGCTGTGAACCGACCCCCTAAAGTTAGACCTAAAAATCTAATTTTAGGAGGTCGGTTTT
>CAVCLW010000073.1:0-8069 GCA_963603005.1 Escherichia coli
GTACTATTATCGTGATGCTGTTGCAAATGATTCTGCCGAAGCAGCATATTTATTAGGCAATTTCTATTTACAACAGAAAGATTATGGTGCTGCTAAACGTGCTGTTGAGGTTTTTATGCTTGGTGCAGATTGTGGCAGTATTGCTTGCCGGAAAAAGCTTGCTGAGTTATATATTAATGGTATTGTTGTGCAAAAAAGCAAAAATAATGCTATCAGATGGCTAGCTGAAGCAGCAAAAAGCGGAGATGTGGAAGCTGAAATTAAAATGCTTGAATTGCTGCAATCTGATGATGAGAGTCAGCATGGTGAAGAAAAAGCATCGGAGGAAAAAGCGGATGGCTTAAATTCTAATCTGGCAGATAAATTAGCCGATATCTTTTCATAAAATATAGAATGAGAGGAAAACTTATGAAGTATGAAAACATTATAAAAAAAGCAGAAAAATATCATCAATGTGCGAAGCATGTAGATTCTTTAGCTTTTACTAAATGGGAAGCTAATTTCGAATTAGAGTATACTCATGAATCTACAGCGATTGAAGGCAATACCTTATCACTTTTAGAAACGAAAGTGGTCTTAGAAGATGGAATTTCTATTGGCGGCAAGCATTTGCGCGAAATTTTTGAGGTTGTTAATCATAAAAAAGCATATGAATTTATAAAGCAGAAAATCGCTGATGGTTTCTCTTTAGACGAAGCAATGACAAAAGATATTCATAGCATTTTAATGGAAAATATTTTTGCTGGCGGATTCTATCGTAATGTGAATGTCCGAATTACCGGCGCTAATCATATACCGCCTGAGCCCAATGAAGCATATAGGCAGGTAAAGAATTTTTTTGCGGATTTGACATGGAAATATAAAGATGATCCTATTACTTTAGCTGCTTGGACGCATGCAGAATTTGTACGTATTCATCCATTCATTGACGGCAACGGACGTACAAGCAGATTGATAATGAATTACCAATTATTGGCTAACCGGCTTATACCCATATCTATTCCTAAACTTGACAGATTAGAGTATTTTAAACGCTTAGAAGAATATGCATTACATGGTAATATTGAGCCGTTTGCTGATTACATAGCTTCATTAGAAGAAAAGAGATTGGATGAATTTCTGGCTATGTATTTGTAATCGCAAGAGCTTATAATGATGGTGGTTTTTAAGAAAGGAGCATCCTTATGCAAAAACTTTTAGCGTTCTTCCTGGCGATGCTGCTCAGCGTCAGCATAATTGTCGGCTGCGGCAGTAACAGCCCTAAGACCAATGATAAACAGACAACCCAGACAACAACTGTTAATACAACCAAGAGCAACAACGGCCAGAATACTACGGCCAACGTCAAGGCCAACAGTGGCAAAATCAAAATCAGCGAAAGCGCTGCCTACACCGACAAGGAGCACGTTGCTGCCTACATCAACGAATATAAGCGCCTGCCGCACAATTATATCACGAAAAACGAGGCCAAAAAGCTGGGCTGGCAGACTAAAGGCACACTCGACAAGGTTGCGCCGGGTAAATCCATCGGCGGCGACCGCTACGGCAATTACGAAGGCAAGCTGCCGAAGAAAAACGGCCGCAACTGGAAGGAATGCGATATTGATTATGTGAAGGGCAATCGTAACGCGAAGCGCATTGTCTTTTCCAACGATGGCCTGATTTACTACACCGGTGATCACTACAAGTCCTTCAGCAAGCTTTACGGAAAATAAGGAGATTATTATGAGAACAATCACATTAGACCTTGAGCGCATGACATCTGTGCCTGCGCTGCATAAATATCTGCGCAGTGCTCTGGCATTGCCTGTGTACTACGGCGCCAATTTAGATGCGTTGTATGATTGCCTGACGGAAATCGCCGAGCCTACGCAAATTGTTGTGCCTGCCAACGTTACGGATAATGAAAAGCTGGGCTGGTATGGCGAGCAGCTGCTGCAGGTGTTGCAGGACGCAGCGGAAGAAAACAAAAATTTACAGGTAACAGTAAAATAGCAATACGAAGGACGGGCCTTGGCGGTTCGTCCTTTTTACTTTTATCCGCAGGCGTGATATAATTTTAGAGTGTAAATTTTTTACAGGGAGATAAGTAAAATGATTTTAAGTGCAGAGGATTTGTCGTACAGCTATGGCGACAGATTGTTGTTTGAAAATATTACCTTTAACGTAGAAGAGGGCGACAAGTACGGTATTATCGGTGTCAACGGCACCGGTAAAAGTACCTTGCTGCGCATGATTGCCAATCATGAGGCCGGTGACGGCAAGCTGACGATTCCCGGCGGCGTGGCGATGGAATATCTGCCGCAGGACCCGCCGTTTGAGGCAGACGCAACTGTTCTGGAGCAGGTTTTTAAAGGCGATTCCCCGCTGATGGTGCTCTTGCGCGATTACGAAACTGCGGTGGAGCAGGCTGCAGCCGAACCTGATAACAAAAAGCTGCAAAAGCATTTGCTTGATTTGCAGCAGCAGATGGATGATAAATATGCTTGGCAGCTGGAAAGCGAAGCTAAGGCAGTGCTCACGCAGCTTGGCATTACTAATCTGCAGCAGCAGATGGGCGAGATGAGCGGCGGCCAGCGCAAGCGTGTGGCCTTGGCAGGTGTGCTGGTGCGTCCGTCGGACCTGCTGATTTTGGACGAGCCTACCAACCATATGGATAACGCCACTGTTGCCTGGCTGGAGCAAAAGCTGTTAGCGCGCAAGGGCGCTTTGCTGATGGTAACACATGACCGTTATTTCTTTGACCGTGTTGTTAACCGCACTTTGGAGATAGACGGCGGTAAGGGGTATGTTTACGTCGGCAACTACAGCCTTTTCCTGCAAAAGCGTGAGGAACGCCGCATTGCGGAGGCCTCTGCTGCGCAAAAGCTGCGTAACATCTATCGCCGCGAACTGGCATGGATCAGCCGTGGTGCGGAAGCACGCCGTACTAAAAAGAAGGACCGCGTGGAGCGCTTTGCTCAGATTGAAGCGGAAGTAAAGAACGTCAAGACGGAAGCAAATCTGGAAATGTCCTCCGTCAGCAGTCGTCTTGGCAAAACAATCATCGAGTTGGAAGATATCGGCATGGTGTGGGACGGCAAGGATTATATCAAGAATTTCAGCTATATTCTGCTGCGTAATGACCGCATCGGTATCGTCGGTCCTAACGGTGCAGGCAAATCAACGCTGATGGATATCATTGCCGGTAAGCTGCAGCCTACGAGCGGCGAAATGCGCGTGGGCCAGACTGTGAAGATTGGTTATTTTGCACAGCACAGCGAGTTTCCGGACAGCAATATGCGTGTGCTGGAATATATCAAGGAAGCGAATAATTACATTGAAACGGCCGACGGTCAGCGCATAAGTGCGGCACAGATGCTGGAGCGTTTCCTCTTCCCGCCGGAGCTGCAATGGGTGCCGGTGTCCAAGCTCAGCGGCGGCGAAAAACGCCGTCTGTATCTGCTGCGCGTGCTGATGACGGCACCGAACGTACTGCTTTTGGACGAACCGACAAATGACCTGGATATTCCGACGCTTTCTGTTTTGGAGGATTATTTGGACAGCTTTGCCGGTGCGGTTATCGCCGTGTCCCATGACCGTTACTTCCTCGACCGCTTTGTGCAAAAGATTTTCGCTTTGGAGCAGGATGGCAGCATTAAGCCTTATATCGGCGGCTACAGCGATTATGCAGAAGCATTGCAGGAGGAAAGTGCGCAGCAGGCGCAGCCTATTAAGGCTAAGCCGGTGGCTGCAGCAAAGCCTGCCGAAGAGCCTGCGAAGAAGAAAATGACCTACGGCGAGCGCCTGGAGCTGGAGCGTCTTGACCAGGAGATTGCACGCAGCGAGGCAGAGCTGAAAATGCTGGGTGCGGAAATCAACCAGTGCGGCAGTGACTTCACCCGTCTGGCAGATTTGACGAAGCAGCAGGAGGCGGTGCAGCAAAAGCTGGATGAGATGGTGGATCGTTGGGCTTATCTTTCCGAATTGGCAGAAGCAGAAGGCTGAGCTTGACAAGCAGGCTGCTTATTGTTAAAATTAAATCTGAAAAATTGTTGTGGATTTTTTCTGATTCAATAGTCATCTTTTCGCCACACGACTGTGTTTGCAGCCGTGTGGCTTTTGTTATATTAGGGAAAATGGGAGTAAGGATATGCTAAAAATTTTACACAAGGATTATAAGGATAAGGTTAAGCGTCTGCTGAGCGTTATGCTGCCGATTATCGGTACGCAGATTGCGATTATGGGCATGAACTTTTTTGATGCCAGTATGTCCGGGCAGGCTGGCGATGCGGATTTGGCCGGCGCTGCCATCGGCGGTAATATCTGGATGCCGGTGCAGACCTGCTTTGCAGGCATTTTGCTGGCGGCGATGCCTTTGATTGCCAACCTTTTGGGTGCTGGCGAAAAGGAAAAAATCTCTACGGTAGTACGACATGGAATGTTGTTGGCTGTAGCCTTTTCTGTACTGATAATTGTAGGCGGTGTTATCTTTCTGCCGCCGTTTTTGCAGGGCATGGGCCTGGCGCCGGAGGTTTATCACATTGCGCTGTGGTATATGGCCGGCCTGGGCATAGGCGTGTTGCCGTTCTTTCTTATTACACCGCTGCGCAGTCTTGTTGATACACTTGGCTATACCAAGCTGTCAATGAAGATTTATCTTTTGGCGCTGCCTGTCAACGCCTTCCTGAACTATGTGCTGATTTTCGGCAAGCTGGGCTTGCCGCGCCTGGGCGGCATTGGCGCCGGCGTAGCAACGGGCATCACCTTTTGGCTGCTTTTGGTGATGTTCGCGGCGGTGGTTACGAAGCTGCAACCGTTTAAGCAGTACGATGTGCTGGGCTTTGTGCGTCCGGTTAAGCATTTGGTGGCAGAATATCTGCGCATTGGAGTGCCTATGGGTGTGGCTATTTTTATGGAAACAAGTATCTTTGGCGTTGTGGCGCTGTTTATTGCCAAATTTGGCACAGAGGTGATTGCTGCGCATCAGGCGGCACTAAACTTCTCCTCGCTTATTTATATGTTCCCTATGAGCTTTTCGCTGGCGCTGACGATCGTGGTGGGCGTTGAATATGGTGCGAAAAACTATCAGGGAGCGCGCGATTACACGGCACTTGGCTTGGAGATGAGCCTTTTTATCGCTATAATTTACATGGTGCTAGAGCTGGTGGCGCGTGAGTATATTGCGCTCATTTATACAACGAATCCGCATGTTATTGAGCTGGTGAAGGTGTTTATTATCTACGCTATTATGTGGCAGGGAGGCGACGCAATCGCGGCGCCGATTCAGGGTATTTTGCGTGGCTATAAGGATGTTAACGCTACATTTTGGTGCAGCATGCTGGCCTATTGGGCAATTTGCCTGCCGGTGGGCTTGCTTTTGGATTACAAGTTCAATAACGGTGCCTTTGCTTATTGGCAGAGCCTGGATATCGGCGTAATCTGCAGTGCTGTTGTTTTATCGCTGCGTCTTGTTTTGCTGCAGCGCAGGATAAAGAAGTATGAAGAATAGGTAGGGAGCGGCGTAAGCTGCTCCTTATTTTGCATTTTAAATGTAGTTGTATAGTGAAACAATGTACGCACATAATATTCGTTAGGAAAAATGTCAAAAATTGCATTTTTTCGTAGGAAAAAGTGCAATGAATTACATTTTTCTTGACGAATGGGTAGACAGATGAAACTTTTTCACTTGTAGTAGTTCTTAATATTTGATTGGTAAAAACGAAAAGTGATTTTTTGCAATAGGTTTTCGGATGCAGTTTCTTGATAATTACTAAATAGAGTTTTTATAATTATAGTCAACTTTTGAATGAAAAGTATGGTATAATATACCTACTAGCGTGAGTGTTTAGCAGGAAGATTGCTATTTGCTGATATGAGATATTTAGATAATAAATTCAATATGAGGAAAATAAAAATGAGTAAAGTTACAGTAGTGGTTTTAACAAAAAATGAAGAAAAAAATATAGCTGCTGTTGTGCAGAATGCCAAGAAAGTGGCAGCAGAGGTGCTGATTGTTGATTCCGGCAGTACGGATAAAACAGTTCAATTAGCAGAAGAAAATGGCGCAAAGGTTGTTTATCGTGCTTGGGACAATGACTTTGCGGCGCAGCGCAATTTTGCCTTGCAGCATGTAGAAACTGAATGGATGCTGTATCTTGATGCAGATGAAAGAATGAATGCTGAACTTTTAGCTTCCGTAAAGAATGCTGTTGGGAATGATAAAACATGCCAGTATTCAATAAAACGCAAATCTGTAGCTTTTGGGCAGGAATTTAATTATGGTGTTTTAAAGCCTGATTTTGTACCGCGCTTGTTTAAGACTAAAAATGTGCATTGGGTTAATAAAGTACATGAAAAGCCGATGTGCAAGGATGAATTAAAGGTGTTGGACGGTTATATTGAACATTATACGTATACCGGATGGCAGCAGTATTTTAATAAGTTTAACCAATATACGACTATCTGGGCGCAGAATGCTCACGAAAACGGGAAGAAAGTAGGCTATTTCACCGCATATGGTCATGCTTTTTTTTCATTTATTCAGATGTTGTTACTAAAAAAAGGTATTCTTGATGGTAGATTAGGAATAACCTTATCTGTATATCATTTTATGTATACCTTGACTAAATATATTAAGCTTATAGATTTGCAAAGAGGTAAAGAAAAATGAAAATAGCGATTTTAGAAAGTATTATTATGCCGGCAGGTCATGAGGTTGAGTTTGACCGTATCTTGGTTGATGAGCTGAATAACCAAGGGCATGAACCGGTGATGCTGGTGCCGGAAAACTTTCCGTTTAAAATAAAATACAATGCTAAGGTTGATTACCTTGAAGGTGGAGAGGTTGTAACTTATGCAGGTGCCAATAAGTTTCAAAAGCTGTGGTTATCTGTAAAGCGTGAAAGTAGACGCAGGAAGTGGTTTAATTCTGCTTATAAAAAAAGCATTGAAAATAATTATGATGCTATCATTATTCCTACAGCAACCTATAGATATCTGCGAGCAATTTTAGATACAGATTTAAAAAACAGCAAGATACCGGTATATATTATTTTCCATGGTATTAACCCTCAGGAAAAAGCTAACTTTGTGAAACAGGCAAAACGTTGTGAGCGTTATCCTAATATTCATTTGAAAGTCATTACTTTGCGCAATGATTTTGTAAATGATGGCTTGAAAAATGTTGACCTTATTGCTCCACCTGTATTTAAACCGCAGGATTTGCCTGTAGATAAAAATTTGACTTATACGGAGCCATTGACATTGGGCTTTTTTGGTCAGTATCGTCGTGAAAAGAATGTACGATTCTTTTTAGATGCATTTAAGCAGGCTAAGTTTACTGTTCCTGTAAAACTTATTATGCAGGGAGCAACAGCGCGTACGGAAGACCGTGAAGAGTTTGAGAAGATTATCAGTGAATACAGGGATGTTCCGGGGATAGAGTTTTGGCATAAAAATTTGATCGGTGAAGAGTGGCAGAAGGCATTGCTTGGGGTTGATGTTATAATAGCGCCTTATGCTGCAGAACGTTATCGTTATCATTGGAGTGCTATGCTGTTTACTGCTATTGGCTTTTACAAGCCGATTTTGCAGTCACCGGAAATGAATCCAGAGGTTTTGCAGGCATATAATGTTGGTGAGGCTGTCGCCTTGGATAGCGTTGCTGCATTTACTGAGCAGCTGGAAGCATTTGTTAACAGTTATCCGGAGAAGCATGGGCAGTATAAGCAAGGGTTGATTGAGGCTAATGAGGCTTATAGCCATGACAATTTGATTAAAAATATAGTAAAAATATAAAGGAAATATAGGGGGAGCAATTTTGTTTAACGAGGATAAGACTATTGCAGCAGCTCAAAAAATTATGTTGGAGATATTACAGGAAATACACAAAATCTGTGTAGAAAATAATCTCACATACTGGCTGGAAGCAGGAACTCTTTTAGGTGCAGTCCGTCACAAAGGGTTTATTCCTTGGGATGATGATAGTGATGTATCTATGCCTAGAGCAGATTACGAGAAATTTTTAAAAATAGCTCAGAAAAAATTACCTGAAGACATGTTTTTGCAGACTCAGGATACCGATAAAG
>CAVCLW010000074.1:0-7494 GCA_963603005.1 Escherichia coli
AATATATTTCCGAAAATGGCAAACCGAAAATTGAAATTATCTTCGGTGATGGCGGACCTGGTACTGGTAGTGGTTTATATTCTCTGGCGCAATTGAATGCCAAACATAGTAAATGGTATTTTGGAAGTGAAGCTATTGAAAAAGCAGAAGCTTACTATGAAGCACAAAAAACTGCTAAATCCAATATAAAAAGCAAGCTTTTAAAAGCATCTGAGAAAAAGGCTTTAGACAAAACCGATAATCAAGAGGAATCTGCATTATCCCTAAAGCCAGGACAAGTGATTTTCAGTAAATCTTCTGGAAAAGGTATTATTTCTAAGATTTACAAAGAAAATAATGAGGATATGGTTAATATTAAATATCCTGTTATGACTTTATCTTATAAAATGTCTGAAATAAAAGATATTTCAGGTAATAAAGCAAAAACTGTAGTTCCTTCTACAACCAGCAAGGAGGCGAAGCATGAAACAGAAATTGTTAAGCAGACGGCTTCCAAACAAGAAACTACAGTACATGAGCAGGCTGCTGCTTCTCATGATATTGTCGTTGAAGCAGCGAAAGAGCCTCGTAAAGACTATCATCGTAAGCTGAACAGCCAGGAAGCTGCTATTGCTGATACGGTTGTGCGTTATGTACGTAATATCCCTTCAGAAAAGCAGAATGAATATGGCAGCAGCATTCAGTCAACCAGTGAGCAGTTTGCTAAAGCCAACAACATTCCTACTCCCCCACCTATTCAGACCGCAGCTATTAAAGCACGTAAGAAATCACGCTTAGTGAATATTACCTCAAATAAAGAATCTGAACAAAGCACGGAGCAGGAACGTTCTAGAGAAATTAAGCGTTAATTTTAAAAAGAAAAGGAGGGCTATGATATGGCTATCACCCAGACTGAAAGAGAAGCGTGGATTTACAATCACGCTGCATTCAAAGAAGATGCATTATCTGAAGAAGAAGCAAAGGAGGCATCCGTAGATGGCGACCACGAAGAAGAGTAACCTTGAAAAGCAGGCTGATTATCACAAGCAAGTTGCACAAGAAATCATTGATATGCTTGAAAAAGGCACTGCTCCTTGGCAAAAGCCTTGGACTGCTACCATGTCGATGATTCCTCATAACGGAGTGTCAAAACGCCGTTATCATGGTATGAATGCTCTGCGCTTAATGTATATTGGCATGAATAATGCATATGCTGATTCTCGTTGGATGACCTTTAAGCAAATTCAAGAAATGGGCGGTAAGGTGCGCAAGGGCGAAAAAGGAACAGTAGTTACTTACTGGAAATTTACAAAAAAAGAAAAAGATGAGGACGGTAACGAGGTTGAACGTGAGCTTGACCATCCGGTTCCGTTTCGTAGTACGGTATTTAACGCCGCGCAGTGTGACGGCTTACCGGAACTTAAACTACCAGAACAAAAATGGACTGCTATAGAACGCGCGGAAAATATTATAAACGCTGTTGGTGTACCGATATATCATGACCAGGCGGATAGAAATTTCTATCGTCCTAAGCTTGATGAGATTCATCTTACACCTAAAGCTAGTTTTCCTAATAGTGAAGCATATTATAGTACGGTGCTACATGAAGTTGGGCACTCTACTGGACACGAGAGCAGATTAAATCGTGACATCGTTAATAAGTTTGGCAGCGAAGATTATGCTAAAGAAGAACTTCGTGCTGAAATTGCCAGCTATATGCTTTGTTCGGAGCTGGGTATAGCAAATGCTGCTGCTAATGAGCAGCACGCAGCTTATGTTGGCAGTTGGATTAAAGCTCTCAAAGAGGATCCGAACGAAATATTTCGTGCAGCCAAGGATGCTGACGCTATATGCGAATTTCTATACGAACGTGAGAAAGAGTATCTTAAGACTAGAGAAGCGAATGCTTCTTTAGTGAAGAGCAGCGTCGAGGATAGAAAGATTGATAATGATGGTGAAAAAGTAGCCGAAAACTCTGTTCCGAAGCCGAAACGTAAATTAATACTCAATAACCTTAAGCCGGTCAGCATTTCAAATGAACATAGCAGATAAGGAGGGGGCTATGGACAGTCAGCAAAAGCAGAAATTAATAGATGATATATTTAACAAACGAATTGTTGATTATGGTAATTATCGTATTATCTATAATATTGCTAATGGCGAGATTTCTATTTATGAAAATGCGCAATGTGTTATGAAAAAGAGCAATATCAAAGAAGTTATAGCTTTTTTCACAAATAATGAACGCAACAAAAGAAGAATATATAAACAAGAGCAAAGTGATTTGCCAAAAGATTGTGGACGGTGTTTGGAACGCAAGAGGGATAACGATTAAGGTTAAGGCGTTGCGATACGCAACGCCTTATATAAACATATAAACCTATACATAACATATATAGTCCTATATATCTATATAAAACATATAAAATGTATAAAGCGTATAAAGCGTATAAGGGTATAAAGCGTATAAAGCGTATAAGGGTATATGTTTTATATGAATTATATACAATTATGATGTTTTGGTGAGCAGCAGCTTAAAACAGTGCCTACGGCACAAAATAAACTGTTTTATCGTTGCTTTTCGTCCACGTATTGTAATTGCTCATACGCCAACCGACAAGGCAACCTGCAAGCAGGTGCTACGCATCCTTGTCGATTGACTACTCGCAATTTCCTAATACGTGCGAAAAGCAACAAAAAATGTTCGCAGTATAATATTTTTGAAAGAAGGTTTTGTTATGAAAACATTTATGTTCCAGATTAATTATCATCATTGGTATTCAGGGAGAACGGTAGAAATCAAACTTGGAATTGTTAAAGCTGCTAATTCAGCTGAAGCGGAAAAGAAAGTTTGGGATATCTACGGTGCTGATAATGCTTCAATGCCTAATGGTATCATTGATATTTCTGATAAAGAAACTGTGTCTTATGGAGTCTATGCACATGACTTTCATATTAAGGAGGGATAGGATGCCTACTTTAAACAAAGAACAGACAAAAGCTTTTGAAGTAATGACAAGCGGCAAAAATGTCTTTCTGACAGGTAATGCAGGTACCGGTAAAAGCTTTTTGGTGAAAACCTTTATCGAGTACAGCCAGAAGAACGGTAAAAATATAATGGTAACGGCACCAACAGGAATTGCTGCTTTAAATATTAATGGCAGCACAATCCACCGTGCTTTTAAAGTGCCATTAGATCCTATTGGTCCGTTAACAAGAATTTCTAAAATTACCGATGCTCTAAAAAATGCAGATATTATCATCATCGATGAAATATCTATGGTGCGTTTTGACGTCTTCAGCTATATTGTTCGAGCTATAGAAAAAGCTTGTAAAGTCACAAAAAAAGCTAAACAGCTAATAGTTGTGGGAGACTTTTTCCAGCTGTCGCCGGTATTAACGGATTATCAGCGTAAAATTTTAAAGCAGCTTTGGCAAAAGGAGATTAAAGAAGGCTTTGCTTTTGAGGCGCCTGATTGGGCTAAAATGAACTTCCAGAACATTGTATTGAGTCAAGTTGTGCGGCAGAATGAACCGGCTTTTGTAGAAAACCTTAATAATATCAGACGTGGTTCGATAGATGCTCTGACTAGCTTACAGCAATTAAGCGCAGCGGCGCCAATAAAAGATGCTATATATATCTGCAGCACAAACAGCGAAGCTGCTGATTTTAATAATGATAGTTTAGCTAAATTAGCTACGGAAGAACGATATTTCATATCAGATATTATTGGCAAAGTATCTGCTAACGATAAAGTTGTAGATGATGAGATTTGCCTTAAAATCGGTGCTAGGGTAATGACCTTGGTTAATAACGTCGAGGGGTATTATAAAAATGGATCCATGGGTTATGTGGAAGGATTTGTAGATGACGGAGTTGTTGTTCAGATTGACGATGGTATCAAAATCCTGGTACAGCCTTATACTTGGGAAATTGTTGAATACGATGTAAAAGATGGTAGATTAATAAAAAGCGTTATCGGCACTTATACGCAAATCCCGCTTAAATTGGCCTACGCAATCACTATTCACAAAAGCCAGGGGCAAACCTTTAACAAGATTAATCTTAATCCCTACTGCTTCTGCGAGGGCCAGTTATACGTGGCTTTATCTCGTGCCAGCACTAGCAAAGGCCTGTATATCAAGCAACGTTATATTAATTCTAAATGGCTTATGACATCAAGCAAGGTCATTGATTTTTATGATTCTATTGAAAAAAATTAAGGAGGCAAAATTCTATGAAAGTAATCAGTGTTGTAAATTCTAAAGGTGGAACAGGCAAAACCACTATTTCTGTCAATGTTGCTACTAGATTAGCCATGCTTGGGCACAAAGTTCTGCTTATAGACATGGACGAGAAGCAAAATTCTTCCTTGAAGGTAGTCGAAATCCGTAATGGCAATGCAGAATTATCCCCAATTAGTGCTGTTTCGATGAAAGCAAAATCTTTATTTAAGGATATCCAAAACTACTCTAACTTTGATTATGTAGTTGTCGACGCAGGTGCCGGTGACAACGAGCTTACCAGGGCAACAGTAGCTTGCGCGGCCTTCGGTATGCTGCTTATTCCTCTTAAGGCAAGTGGCCTTGATTACTGGGTGACGGATGATGTCCTCAATACCCTTGAAGAATGGCGTAGCTATTTTACGATAGAGAATACATATCTGCTTTTGAACGAATACGATCCGAAGCAGAATATGGCTAAAGGTATAAAAGAAGCTATTGATGAAGCTTGCAAAAAATATCAGGTAAAGCTTATGGAAACGAAAATCCTTAACCGTGTGGCTTATAAAGAATCTCTGCTCAATGGCATGAATGTTGTTGAATACGCTGATGTTAAACGTCATACTGAAAAAGCTGCAGCTGAACTTGAAGCCCTGGTCAACGAAATTATGCATATTCTTCAGTAATGAGGTGACTACTTATGAAAATACCGCAAAACCCGCAAATTTCTGCAGATGTTATGGAAAAATTTCTTTCTGGTGAGAAGCCGCCTGTAAAAACTACAAAGGCCTATTCATCTGCAGATAAAAAGGCCGTCAAGATGTATAATGTACCCTTTCCGCCGGCAGTACATAAGCAGGCGAAAATCAATGCCTTGAACGAAGGTATCAGCCTTGCTGAATATCTTATCCGTGCTGTCGCAGAGGCAAATGAACGTTATAAAAAAGTAGGTGATATCAATGGTTGAAAAGGTTTCGATCAAAGAATATTCAAAGCATCTCATTATAGCAGATGTATGTATAGATGGTATTTTATTTAATCTTGTGCTTGCCTGCTATTACGATGGTGGTGCAATTTTTGGGCGTAATTGGTGCTTATATAGTCCTAATTGGAATTTTGGTTGCAAGCTATCTGATGATGATGCAGTCTATAATTTAGAGCAGCTGCCCCGTCGGGCTGATGGCACAACCTTGACTATACGTGTACGTCGTTTCCTGTCTAATGCCATTACTGATATTTTACAGAAGCACAGTAATGATACTAATTTTTCTGAGCAGCTTGAGGATATTGGACATGGAACTGATTAGTGTGAGAGAATTGATACGCCTGGTTAAAAAGGCTGGCTGGCAAAAAATTGGTCAGAGTGGCAGTCACGTACAGTATCGGCATCCAGATAAAAAAGGAAAAGTAACAATACCATCACATCGACTCGGTAATACAATTCCTCTTGCGACAGAACGCAGGATTTTAAAGCAAGCAGGTTTGTTGATATAAAGAAGGGAGCTGCTATAATGGATGTTAAAGACTTAACTGAGCAGGAGTTAGAAATGTTGTGTAAATATCGTGAGCTGCACGCTGCACAGCAATACACGATAAGATGCTACGTTGCCGAGCTGCACGGAGATGAGCAGACGCTAGAGGTCGTGGCTGATGTTTATGCTTCTCGTCATAGAACAGCCGATGCAAATATAGGCGATATAGTTGATGTATGGCAAGACGAGGACGGCTGCTTGTGCGTGCGTTATAGCTGCGGAGATTGGTATCACTACAAGACCGACGCCCGCGGACAGATTGTGTGGTGGTAATATAGATCTGCCCCCAGAAGTATTGAAAGCTTCTGAGGGCAGTTTTTCATTTTGATAGGTTATTGAAAAGGTAATAATAAAACAGTGCCTGCGGCACAAAAAAACAGAATATAAACAGACAAGCAATATGTAAATTAATGCTTTACACGCACATATTATAAGCCTAGTCTGCAGCTTATAGCAAGGATGCTCCGCACCGCGAGCGGCTACGTCCTTGCATAAGCCTGGACTAGGCTTTTTTTTATATGTGCGTAAAGCAAAATAAATTATCGCATGGGGGTATGTTTTATGAAAGTTAATGAAATAAAGCAATTCTTAGCATTTCAAGCTAAAGCCTTAGACTGTTTGGAATTTCTTATTAAATATGACCGAGAACAGGCTGAAAAAAATAATCAGCCTGCTGAAAGAACTGTTGTTCTGAAAGCCTTTGTTGATACGCAACGCAGGAGTTTGGACATAGCGACACTCTTGCTTAAAAAGCACGAACCTGCTCTAAAGCAAGATGAAGAAACTAAGGCTAACGCTGAAAAGGAAAAAAGAGCAAAGGAGTTTAAGCAAAAAGCTAATGAGCATAATAATATTACCAGTAACATAACACCAAAAGCTTCAGAAAATACAGAAGTCGGTTTGTTTGATATCTTGCAGGAGGAAAATAAATGAAAAAGTTAATGGAACTAGATTTCTTTGATAAAGGAATATTTGCGACTATCGGCTATTGGGGGACTATTGTAAAGCGTACCCTATCGACTAATACACCGACGTTATACCTTGCACATGCAGATACACAAAATAAGCAACAACGCAAATGGCATAAAAGTAGCGTCACAAACTGCTATTGCAGAGCTTGTGATACGCTTATGGTTGTTCCTGGTGCTATTGATAATCTTTTATCTAGAAAAGCTATTTTTTGCCCTTCATGTGGATATCAACATAAAATCAGTAATGTATTGGTAACCGAAGATAGTTCTTCGACCATGCCATTATATATAAGAGCTTGTTTATTAGAATTGAAAAACTGCATACGGTTAAAATTTACATATGAAGCTATTATTTTAGGTGAAAGCGTCTATAATGATTATTCCGAGAATAATAAGGTTATAGAGCAATTTGATTTTCTCTATACGGAAAAACGTGTTATATGGAAAAAATATGTCAACGATGTTGAAGAGATACGAGAAATAGGATTTTATAAAGATTTACTCAAACCATTGCAGACTGTTTTACAGTATCTGCCATATTCTGCAATAGATAGGAAAGGTAAAAAAATATCAGAGCTTATGATGTATCTGCGCAATTACCTTAATAGAAAAATGAAGGAGCAAGGCTATAGCAAGCGTAACCTTTTCTTTAATATGCCAAAGGCTAAAATGTTAGAACGCAATTTGCTTTACATTGCAAGAAAGGTTCGCTTTTGGGACGAAAACGAAACAAACGAAATTTATAAATTAGAAAGTTATAAGCTCCAAAATGCTATTAAGCAATTATC
>CAVCLW010000075.1:0-7407 GCA_963603005.1 Escherichia coli
CGTCGAAAGTACTTGGCTGGAAGCGGCCTGGGAGGATAGATAGCTGCCGGTTAGAGAAAAGAACTCATACAAAGTATGAGTTCTTTTTTCTATGTATAGATACTTAAATTTGCACTTTTTCTCTGGATAGTATATAATATCTAAAAAATTTTCCCAAAACCGGGCGAAATTTTAAGCGTGCAACGTAACTATAGGTGAATATAATTTATGGAAGCGTATTTCAATAGTGAAGTATGCATTTCTGGTGTGTTAGTTACGAGGTGACAAGTATGACTTACGAAGAAATGAAATCTAGAGGCAGTAATATGGAAATTGTTCCTTGCAAAAGAATGCAGTGCAAGGGAGCAGCTCCATGTGTGCTTAACATCAATTCATATATGAATGTATATGAGTTTGAAGACAAAATCATGAAGTATATGTGTAATATGCGCCCAGTCATGGACGAATTCATCTGCGTAAATCTTGATGTAATTGCAGATAGACCCGTCGACTTCATCCAAAGTCTTGTTGAAGGATATATTCGCTATGATGGCGTACATATCAAGAAAAACTATCGTGTTGAGTATGGCAAAATGGATAAAGAGGGCAATAATCATATCTATGTTCTTGAAGCACCAGATGGAGCGTGCGACTATGATATGGCAGTCTCTGTCTTCGCTATGGTGTGCATTGAAGGTAAAGCTCCGTCAGATTGGCACTGGAAAGAGATAACTGAGGAAGTGTTTGCGAAAAAAGAGGAAAGTACAGAAGTCATGCATGTTGAAGGGATTGACTGGAAGGAAGTAGCTTTTGCTAAAAGAAGGATGAGTCGTGTGTTAGGTGCTGTTGTTGGCGATATCGTTGGGTCTGTATATGAATTCAATGAAATAAAAACCAAGGACTTTCCGCTATTTTCTGAACATTGCTGCCCTACTGATGACAGTATTATGACGTTTGCTGTTATGAGTGCTTTGGTAGAATGTAAGAGAGATTACAGCAAACTTGCTGATGAAACCATAAAACAAATGCAGTTTTGGGGAATGAAATATCCTAAAGCAGGATATGGTAGTATGTTCTCTGACTGGCTAGGAACAAATAATCCGCAGCCTTATAATAGTTTTGGCAATGGTTCAGCTATGCGTGTTAGCCCAGTAGCTTACGTTGCTAAATCTATAGAAGAAGTGAAGGAACTGTCTAGAATTGTTACTAGCGTTACGCATAACCATCCAGAAGGGATAAAGGGTGCTGAAGCTACTGCAGTTGCAACATATATGGCTTTACATGGAAGCAAGAAAGAAGAAATTTTTACTGTGATAGATAATGAATATTATCCGATGAACTTCACGCTAGACGAAATCCGTGCTGATTACGAATTTAATGAAACGTGTCAGGAGACTGTTCCGCAGGCGTTAAAAGCTTTTTTCGAAGCGACTGATTTTGAAGATGCAATTAGAAACGCAGTATCTATCGGTGGAGATAGTGATACAATTGCAGCTATAACAGGTGCGGTTGCAGGTGCTTATTATGGTGTACCTTATCGAATTGAACAGCAGGCGTTGAAATACATGGATGGATTACAGAAAAAAGCTTATCGCTTATTTTGTTCATCATTTATGTTTAAATAAAAACCAGTTTTGTGCGCTTTGGAGGTGCTTTACAATGACTATTTGGAGATCACACATTAAGATTGTTGGTAGTCCTGGTGGGAGTCGCATTGAACTTTGCCTTAATAAAAGTGTATTAGCTATGGGATGGTCGCTTAATGATAGGCATTTAGAGGAAAATAATATCAATGAAACTGATATGCAAAAGGTTCGGGAACAGCGTTCAGGCATTAAATCTTATGATGATTATGCGGCATTGATTAAAGAGTGGAATGTTTATGGTGGTAGTGTTGATGATAATGTAAGAAGATTATATTATAATGTAAAACCTGATGATTTGGTGTGGATACGTGATAAGGGAATTTACTATATTGGTAGAGTTGGCGAGAATAGTCAATGGATTTATGATAGTAGTCGAGAGTTGTTAGATAGGGATTCTACTACACAACGAACTTGTATAAAGTGGCATAAAGTAGGCGATGAATTTCATGTTCCTGGCAAAATAGTAAATTTTTTTATACCAGGAGCAACATTGCAAAGAATAAATTCTGATGCAGTAGAAATCTTTTCAAAACATTATTATAATACTAAAATTGATAATAATTGTTATAAAGATTTGACCATTAAAGCTGACCAAGAAATGTTTTATTCACTAATTTCTTCAACTGATTGTGAAGACTTGGTATATGCATATTTGTTTGAAAAGTATGGATATATAGCAATTCCTTCGACTAATAAGCAATCCACCGCTCTTTTTGAATGTGTATTACTCGATCCTAAGGATAGAACACACGTATATATCCAAGTTAAAAAAGGCAAAGTAGATATTGATGCAAACGACTTTAGGCATTTGCAAGGCAAGGTTTTCTTATTCACGAGTGAAGGAACAGTGAAGAATCTTGATTCTAATGATGAAAATATAAAACGTATATTGCCAGAAGAGCTGTTTGACTTTGCTATGTCTGATGCAGCAACAAATATTGTTTCTGATAGCATTAGCTATTGGACGGAATATATGCGGAAGGCATTGAAATGAAATCTCTTCTCCTCACAGCCTTCGACCCCTTCGCCCATTACACACTCAATCCGTCGTGGGAAGCGGTGAAGGCGTTACCCGAAACTATCAACAACTACCATATACACAAACTGCGTCTGCCCAACATCTTCAACCTCGCTCCACGCCTGCTTTTGGAAGAAGCAGAGCGCGTGCAGCCTGACGTCATCCTTATGACGGGCATGAACAGCGGCACGACGAAAATAGATATCAATCTTGCGGCATTAAACATCAAGGATGCGCTTATCGAGGATAATATGGGACGTAAGCCGTGGAATGAGCCAATTCTTGCTGACGCCCCCGCCGCCTACTTTGCTACGATTCCTGTACATGAAATAGTCCGCTCTTTACGTGCGCAGAAGTTGCCCGTGCAGCTGGAGTTTGCTTCCGGCGGTTATGTCTGCAACGAAATTTTTTACCGTGCTGCCCATGCCTACGCCGGTACGACAACGAAAGTGGGCTTTGTGCATGTGCCGCTCCTGCCGGAAATGGTGTTTGACGAAAGCCTTGCTAGGCCTATAGAAGAAACTAGCGCGATTTTAAAAGCTATTATCGAGTGTCTTTAATATGAGCCATACAGCGTGAAGCTGTCTGGCTTTTCTTTTTTCGCAAAGCTTCTGCTGAATTTGTATGCTTATCCGCTATTCTTTTTGATTCTTAAGCGTTATAATATCATTATACTTTCAGAAGGCAGGTGATATGATGTACTTTCAATACGGCGATACGGAAATAAATTATCTTAAGCGCAAGGATAAGAAGCTGGCTTTGGCAATAGAGCAAATCGGTCATATTGAGCGTAAACTGGACGCTAATCTTTTTGCTGCTGTTGTACGTCATATTGTCGGTCAGCAGATATCATCCAAGGCACAGGCAACTGTTTGGGCGCGCTTGGAGGCAAAGCTGACAACAGTTACACCTTCGGCAGTGCATGCTGCGTCGGCACAGGAGCTTCAGGCGTTGGGTATGAGTTTGCGTAAGGCGGAATACATCAAGGATTTTGCTGATAAAATAGTCAGCGGTGAATTTGATTTGCAGGCCGTGGAGCAGATGAGTGATGCAGAGGCGATTGCAGTTTTGAGCAGCCTTAAGGGGATTGGGAAATGGACGGCAGAAATGATATTGCTGTTCTGCCTGCAGCGACCGGATATTTTGAGTTATGATGATCTGGCAATCCAGCGAGGCTTGCGGATGTTGTACCATCACCGTAAAATAACCCGCGAGCTGTTTAATAAATATCAAAAACGTTACAGCCCCTACGGCAGTACGGCAGCCATTTACCTTTGGGCGGTTGCCGGCGGTGCGATAGAGGGGATGAAGGATTATGCGCCTGCAAAAAAGCGTTAAATTACAAGGGTTCGATTCCCCTTAGCGCTACCACGAATGGCAAAACGCTGAGATTCAACTGAATTTCAGCGTTTATTTTGTTTACTACAACTTTTACATCAAGGGATGTAAAGAAGTTCTTTAAATAAACGTCTGAATGTCCTGTTTCCATTAGGAATGAGTCAATAAACACTTCTAAAATTTCTTTATCTATAGATGTATTATCACTTTGCACAAAAGAAGCTAATTCTACTTCCATCAGGTCTAGTGTTCTTTTGGCATCTTTATAAGCATCTAAAATTAAATCATCTCGTCCGTCATACAAGGCAAGGAGCTTCTTTGCCTTGTTTTTTTGTATCTCCACTTTTTTACGCAATTCATTTTCGCGCACTTTATCATCGTTTGCTTCAGCCTGGCGCAAAAATTCTGCAATGATAGATTGTTTATGAGCTTTAATGTAATCAACAATAGTAAGGTATGTGATGTATTCGATTTTATCTTTGCGGATCATTGGCACATCACAATCACCGTGTTTGTAGCGTTGAGTACCGCAAGCGTAATAGCTATACTTATTTCCTTTGGCACCTATTCTTGTACCGGTCATAGCAGCACCACATTGACAAAAAATTCGACCGCTGAGGGCATATACTTCTTTAGCGTTAGCTTTGCCATTACGGTGAGCAGCTAATATATCCTGCACCTCTACAAAGTCTTTAGTATCTATGATTTTTGGAAGAGCATCTTTTATTTCCATATAGTTCTCAGCCTTCTTTCTGCTGCTGTTATTAGATGTTTTGCCTAATTCCAGTACGCCAACATATTTGCGGTTACAGAGAATGTCATGTATTCCGGCTTTGCTGTAATCTCCACCACGCTTAGTTTTGTAGCCATTAGCTTTTAGCCAGTCTACTATCTTCCCATATCCATAGCCTTCTAGCTTCATTGAAAAGATTTGTTTGACAGCAATAGCTTCATAATCGTTGACAACATACTGGCCATCAGGGGAGATGTCATAGCCAAGAGGCGGGATGCCACCATTATGCTTGCTCTGTAAAACGTTTTCTTTCTTGCCGCGCTTAATTTTTATGGATAGGTCACGAGAGTAGAAGGCTGCCACAGCCACCTTGACGCCCTCTGTGAGCTTTCCGTTTGGTGTTGATACATCTATACCCTCCGCGCTGTATTCGTAGCGTATACCTAAAGCCAGGAGCTTATTTACGCTTGCGTAATAATCCATTTCATTACGTGTTGTGCGGTCAATCTGGTAAAATACTATGACATCAAATATATCACGTGCTGCATCAGCAATCATCTGATTGAATTGTTCACGACCTGCTATAGTCGTGCCGCTCTTTGCTTCATCGTAATAGTAATGCACAATGTTATAACCCTTGCGCTTACAGTATTCTTCGCTGCAATGAAATTGTCCGGATATGGATTCATAGCGCTGATTATCTGATGAATAGCGTGCATATAATACAGCTCTCATGACTCTCACCTCTCATTTATTAATTTATTTTGCGCACCTGAAAATTGAAAAACCCCGAGTGCCAGCTCGGAGTTTTCTTTTTGCGTGGGAAGTATGTTCCACAGCTCTTTCTTTTGTCAAGAATATCTTACCACGAGCGTTCTGGATTGTCAAAATTCGTATATTTCTCTTCTATGTCCAACTGACAATGCTAATATAATTAATTTACCATCATCTATGTGACAAAGAAGACGATAATCACCAATTCTATAGCGCCATTGCCCGCTTCTGTTAGCAGTTAAACCTTTTCCATGACGACGCGGATTTTCTTCTCCAACTAAATTCTTTTCAATCCAGCCTTTTATCATGCGTTGTGTATATTTATCTAACTTCTTAAACTCTTTGTTAAACCTAGCGGTTGTTTCGATACTGTAACTCATAAGTCAAGCTCTTTCCAAAGTGCAGAGATTGGTCTGCTCTTTTTACCGCTATTGATATATTCGTTATACGCTTCATCAGCAACAGCAATATCGTATTCATCTTCAATGCGTTCAAAAAGTGCTCGTTTAAATGCATCTCCCAAAGAAACAGCATGTAATTTTGCATAGCTCTCAGCAAGAATTCTTTCTTCCGGTGTCAATCTAATAGAAAATGTCATAATATCAGCTCCTTTCCTTGTAATACATTGTACTACAATGGAGCGCTGATGTCAATGTCTAATTACCACGAGCAGCCAGCCTAAATTAAAAACCCCCGAGCTGGCACTCGGGGGTTTCTGTTGCGTGTAGCCAATACCTCACATGATCTACTTTGGTTACCCTTATTGTACCACGAGCGTTCTGAATTATCAAGTTTGCATTTTAAATCTTGTTTTGTTATAATAAGAACGCTGTGACTCTTTCCGGCAGGAAGGAGGTGTAGTAATGCTTGAGACTATAATCGCTTTTTTCATTTCTGTCGTAGCATCTGTAGCTGGTCACTACATTTGCAAATGGCTAGACAGAAATCTGTAGCCCACAGCTAGCCTAAATTAAAAACCCCCGAGCTGGCACTCGGGGGTTTTCTTTTGCGTGTAGCTATGCTCACACTATAACCGCTTTTTGGTTACCTTTATCTTACCACGAGCGTTCTGGATTGTCAAATTTTATTTAGCACGGTTTTTTATTTTACAAAGAAAATATACAACAGCAGTACCACTATAACGACAACAAGGTACTTGTTATAGCTTGTTGTGTCTGTGACTTTAGTAGTATTTTCATAACTTGTAGTACCTTTTGTGCCATTTTTATAACAATGACTATTGATTTGTTTTGCCAAATCTGTTGGTGTTATAGAATACTTGTGCATACCATTGTCAAGAATGGGCGCATCCGAAGCTCTATCAGCGTTTGTAAAATCTTTCGTATGTCCGACACCAACAAGAACAGGCTTTTCAGATGCTTTGATAGCTTCGCATATTTTTTTGTTATCAAAAACATATCTGATAGCAATAGCGTCACCACCACCTCGAACTAAACATATCAAGTTTGTATCAGGATCAGTATTGGCCTTTTCAATGGCTTCTGGAATTTTTTCTAATGCTTCATCACCTTCCAAAGGAACTGATTCTGTTTCGTTAATTTGTACGTTGGGGCTTAAGATACGTATAAAATCTTGTGTTCCAGCCCTATCTTTATTGGAGATTAATGTAATTTGTGGTTCTTTGGGAATAGGTTTAGGGTTTGGGTTTGGCGCACAATAAAAATCAGGCTCTGATGGCTTATAATGGGAAATTGTTTTAGCTCTGATTTGTAAAGCAAATTTATTGTTTTTCTTTTTCTTTCCGATTTCAGGGTATCCAGTTACTGTTACATGGTCGCCGTTTTTTATTTTAAAGCCTACATTTTGAAGCTTTTTCCAATTATAAGTGTCTACGTAAATGTTTATAGAATAATCTTTATTGTAATTTAATGTAAAGTTAGCGTAGGCATTGTTTAAAT
>CAVCLW010000076.1:0-7113 GCA_963603005.1 Escherichia coli
AACTGCTAATAGTGGAGCGTCCTTTTTTCATAGAAGTACTATATTTAAAGCAGGCAGTACCTACACTATCAAAATTTTATCAATAACATGAGGTAACTAAAATGATTACAAAATATACATATGACAATCAAACCTTTGATAACCTTTACACTCTTTCAGAGTTTTTAGGTTCAAAGGCTATCTTCATCCCCCTTGACATCTCCGAAGACAATCTCATTGCCTTAGGAGTTACTGTCACCCACGAGGATGAACCAATCGAAATTCTTAAAGAGCAAAAGCTCTATGAACTTAAAGCTAACCGTGATGACGCCGAAGTAGAACCAATCACCTACCAAGGCTATTCATTCGACTATGATTCTAAGGCACGTGAGCGTATCAACGCTGCTATTATCGCCCTTGAATCCGCTGGCTCTTCCGCAACTCTCACATGGACTACGGCAGACAATCAGGACGTGAAAGTCACTGCTGCTGACCTGCGAGGTGTCATTGCACAGGTTGCATTGAGAAGCGACAAGCTCCATACGGCTTATAGAAAAGCAAAAGAAAAAGTAGAAGCTGCTACGACTAAAGAAGAACTGGATGCTATTGAATTGGAGGTAGCATGATATGTTACAAAAATATGTAGGCTGTAAAGTAATTGCAGCCGAACCATGCAGAGCATGGAAAGATGCGGGAGACCACAAAGTTGGTGATGAGGGATATAAAGTAGTATATCCTGATGGCTATATCTCTTGGTCTCCTAAAGAAACTTTTGAAGCTGCATATGTTCCTATGCCCCCTGAGGCTGTTATGTCTCAAGAGGATGCTCTAAAACTTATTAAAAGCTATGTAGCTATAAGGATGCTAGCTAGTATTATGGATCAATAAAAGACTGGGTTGTTGTCTTTTACTAGCTTACGCTAGATTTTATGGGTGGGCAGGGAATTAATTTGTAAAGGTTGATTAAATATGGATTTAAATTGGTACAGCGTGGTTATCAGCCTTTTGGCGATGGTGGTTACATGGTGCATTGTGAATCCGCTAAAAACGGCTATCCTTGCTTTGCAAAAAAGCGTAGATGAGCTGCGTGTGGAAATGAAGGCGAACCGTGAAACTATTCAGCAGCTGGAACAAAAGCACGCGAGATTTGAAGAGCAGGTTAAAACCTTGTTTGAGGAGAACGATACGCAGAACGAGCGTATCAAAGAACTTGAACACCGTTGCAATATTTGCAGGAAGGAGGAAAACTAATGCGTAAGTTTTTGAATATGTTGCAAAAAGACGAGAACGCTTACAGCATCGGTAAACTGGCAGCTGTTGCAGGTATAGCAAATTGGCTTGTTGTATCAGACGGATTAGCAGCTTTTGGCAAAACGTGGGACAACTACGATACATTCACCTGGGCTTGTATTGCCTTAGTAATTATCCAGCTTTGCAATAAAACGGTTGAGATAGTAAAGGCGTTTTTGGAATTAAGAAGGGAGCGAAAAATGTTGTGAGTAATGACTGGACAGGAAACAGCAGAACGGCTTTTTGCACTTTAGGCGCAAGAGTATACGCTACTCAAGAGCGTGTAGAGAACGACTACTACGCAACCGAGCCGAAAGCAACAGAGCTGCTTTTAGAAGTCGAAAAGTTTGGCGATAAGATTTTAGAGCCAGCTTGCGGCGAAGGACACATGAGCGAAGTGTTAAAGAACCACGGCTATAATGTTTTCAGTTACGACCTTGTGAATAGAGGTTATGGACAGCAGGCAGACTTTATGGAAATTGAAAAATGGAGTGGAGATATAATTACCAATCCACCATACAAATATGCTAAAGAGTTTGTCGAACACGCTTTAGAGATTATTCCTGACGGGAACAAGGTAGCTATGTTCCTTAAAATCCAATTTCTGGAAACTAAAGGGCGCAGACCGTTGTTTGAAAAGCACCCGCCTAAATATGTATATGTGGCAAGCGGGCGTTTAAGATGTGCCAGGAACGGCGATTTTAAAGCGATGGAAAACCATAACGCTATGTGCTATGCGTGGTACGTTTGGGAAAAAGGATATAAAGGCGATACTGTTTTGAAGTGGATCAATTAAAGGAGTGAATGACAAATGAGCTGGAATGAAAAACTAGCACAAGAAATTGCGAAAGGATTAATTAACACAGGCGTAGAAGGCCCGTTTGATACGGCGGTAAAATCTACTGCGTATAACTATCCTAGCATTGGCGTGTCATGCTGGGAAGGCGCAAGAGCAAACGAACTCTTGAACAACATTCCTGGCGGCGCACAATTTGCCAACCGCAGCTTTATTAATATCCAGGCGAGTGGTGAATTACCAATGCTGAAAATTTTGCTTGATAGCAGCGAAGGACGCAAAGCACAATTAGATATGCTGGCTAAAGACTGCGTGTACTATGTAGAACAGCTGCAACAAGTACCAGGTCTGGACGACACACGCTGCTTAATCTACGCTGGTATGTGGTGCCCGACAAGTACCTATGTTGTTAAAAAGTTTTTACAAAACCGTGCTGACCGCAACCTGCGCAGCCTGAACAACCTGAAAGAAATGTTCCGCACGGAATATTGGAAAGCTGCTGGCGTAGGTGAGATGTATTACGCCGGGTATGCTAACCGTGCGGAAACAACTTATCAGTATGTTGCGGGCATTGATTTGACTACACCGTATGGCGTACCTGCTTATGGTGATACGGAGAACGGAAGATGAGGTTACAATGAGCGATGAAACACAAGCAAAATATTACAAGCTCGCTAAAGTGCTGCTTATTGTTGCTAACATTATGCTTATCGGTAGCGGTGTGTATCATTGGTGGCACGGCAGAAGCAGCACCAGCGCAGATAACAATGTCAACCGAACAGTGGAATCAATTAAAGCAGAACACGAACTTACTAGAAGCGAAGTTGAATCTACTGGAAGAGAGATTGACGACGCAGAAAAGCACGTCGAAAGAGCTGCTGACGCAGTTACGAGAAGCGAAGATGCAGCTGCAAGAAACGCAGCAGGCGTTGACGAACTCCAAAAAATCGTTAGCGACTGTCAAGGAATCATTGAAGCGCAGCAACGAATTATACGAGACGTTGATAGAGCAAACGGAGCATGACCGCCAGCTTTACCTGCGTACCAAACACCAACGCAATATATACGCTGGGTGTGCTGTATTCTTTTTGATTTGTGCAGTTGCAAAATAAATTTAATTGGATGGTGGAATGATGGACGAAAAGGAACAAGTGCCTGCTGGTCTAGTAACTATGTTACTGGCTGGCTATCTTAGAACAATCTATATTATGGCGGCAGGCTGGGTATTGACCACGGCTGCGCTGCTGGGCTATATCGTATTGAGCAGGTGATAGAAGCATGAACGAATTGCTCCGAAAGACCCGGGACTGGCTTAATTGCTCGCCTAGAAAGTCTTTCGACGCAGTACTCCACGAAGCTAAAATAACGCCACGACAGTTAGAAATATGCGAACTGAAATTTGTAAAAGGCATGACCAATTATCAGATTGCAGCAGAGCTGAATCTATCTGACAAGACAACAATAGAAAAGGAATTAAGTACTGCGTATAAGCAAGTTACAAATGTATTAAAATCCCTCTAATACAAGCCGCCTTTCGGGGTGGCTTATTTTTTTGTGCCTGAAAATAGGGAATCTGTAGGGAAAGTATAGGGAATATTGAGGGAATGTTTTACCTTAAAAGCTTTACAATATAGCTAAAGAGGTGAGCGGAAATGAATATTACAGAACAGAAAACTACTACCGTAAATATGCAGCAGCCACAGCAATTTTTGGCGCAGCTGGAAGGAACGAACATATACCAGCTGAACAGTTTTGCCGGGTTCGGCGGCGGGCAGCGAACACAAGTAGGTGTGACACTACAAGCCTATAACGATTTAAAAGCAATGTGTCAGCAGTACTATGATAAGCTGGTTGAAGTGGGTGTAATCAAGAAAGAGAAAACGCCAGCGGAACTAGCAGCAGAACAGGCACAGCTTATGGCGGAAATGTTGGCGACAATGAAAGCTTTAAAAAACGAAGTGGAGGTGCTGAAAAATGAACGCGGCGACAGTAGCAAAGTGGCTGAACCTATCCCCGGAGAGAGCGACGGCACTTGAGAAAGCGTGGAATGTAGCCAGCACTGTTGCGGCTGGCGTACACAGTAAAGAGGACGCTATAAAAGTATTGGCTGAAAGAAACATCGGCGGCGACGTGCTGGAAAAAGCAGCAGGATATTTAGATAATCCCGTTGCAGATTTAGCGGCTAAAGCAGCAGGTATTAACCTGGCTCAAATGAAGAATGATATAAACAGCCTGCGTGGCGCACAGTCTAATATGATGAGCGCACCGCCACCACAGCAGCAGGACACGCAGATGGATATATTAAGGCGTGGCTTACAACAGCTCAAATGAGCTGACGTAATAAATATATTTTAACGAAAGGAGAAAAAATATCATGGGTGAAAATGGAAATGTTAATTTTTCTAATTATGGCAGCTGGGGCATTGTGATTTTCTTTGTAATCATTATTGCCCTCTTTGCCTTCTTCGTTCGCGGCGACCGTCCGGGCTATGGCTTTAATATGCCGCCTAACATGTGCAATGCTGTAAGCAATTGCCAGGTGGAGCGACAAGGCTTAGTGACTGCGGCAGAAACCAACTACCGCATTATCGACGAGAACCGCAATACCCGCGATGCCATCAGCGCACAGCTTAGGGCACAGTGGGACGCTGCGCAAGGTGAGAAAATCTTTGATTTGAAGATTAATAACCTTGCATTGCAGAATGAAGCTAATCTCAAGATTATGCAGAAGGACGCAACTATTGAGCGTATGACTTTGGCGGCTAATCTGGACGCTAAATTTAATGCGCTGGCAGCAGCTATTGGCAACATCAATTGCCAGATGTTGAAAAAGCCGGATGTTGTGGGCGTGGGTGTGGTAGCACCGCCTCAAGCTATCCTGAATGGCTTAGGCTTGCAGAGCCTTAACCAAAACGGTTGTCAAACTGTATACCAATAATCCGTTCTAATAACGGCGCAGGGACGGATGTATTCCGTCCCTTGTTTTTTAGGAAGTGAAAAATATGAGGCGTGAAGAATCTAATATCTTAGCACTGCTTGTTGGTGTGGGCATTGGCTGGTTAGGCTTTACCGCGGAAGGACAAGAGCTGATACGTGGTATGGCACGTAAAGCCAAAGATAAATACATCATCAAACCGAAAGAAGAAGAGGAGGAAAAGCAAGATGTGCAACAATAAATGTCACCAAAAATCTAGCCTTGATGTAGCTGCTAGTACGCAGACTATCTTAGCGGATGGGCTGATTAGCTTTGATGTTATCAATACTAGCACTGGCATAAGCGTAGAGTTTACCACTGGCAAGGTAATTACTCTTGCTAAACCTGGTCTGTACCATGTGGATTTGCAAGCGACTGTTGAGCCTACGGCAGCAGGTCTTGCTACGATGAACCTTTTAAAAGGGGGCGTAGTTATCCCGGGCAAAAATCCTGCGGCAACAGCTACCGCCGCTGGCGACGCTGTAAGCTTAACTACCGCTGCTGATATTGTCGTACCGTGCTGCGCTACGCCTGCTGCTATTAGCGCACAGATTGACGTAGCAGGTACAGTCAACAGCGCAACTATGGTTGTTACCAAAATGGCGTAAAGTGTAAAGCCTAAAAACGTTTTGCGTGCGTGTGGAGTACTCTCAATAAGTAACATATAAGTAACAAAAGTGGCTACAAACATAGATAAAATGGGTAACTTAATTATCCTGCGAATAAGGCTTAACGGTTCGTAAAAATCGAGAAATCCCGTAACCATGAGGGTTGCGGGATTTTTTCTTGTCTAAAAGTTGTCCGCCGTTCGTGGAAAATCACACTCGTAAGCAACGTATAAGTAACACATAAGTAACAAATGCTAGTAAATTATATGCTGTCGATGGCTTCTACTAGCTGTTCTATGGTCTTATGAGTGTAAACTTTTTCCGTAATGTCACGGCTAGAATGCCCTAAAATTAACTTGCAAATTTTAGGCTTAACATTAGCATTGTCTAGCAATGTCTGGCAGGTGTGGCGACCGTCGTGGGGCAAATGCTGTAACCCCAATTCTTTCATAGCAGGCTGCCAATAATCACGGCGCAGCATATCATAAGTAATAGCTGCTTTGTTTTGACTGACTAGAGTTTGCGCACCATCAGCTAGTAGCTCTGCGATGAACGGTTCTATTTTTTTAGCTATGGGGATTCTACGGTTCTTGCCTGCTTCGGTCTTAATACCGCCTATCATGTAACGCTCGTCTAAATGCACGTCTGCACTTTGAATTAAAATAAGCTCGGTAGGACGCAAGCCGGTATAGATTAAGATTAACACTATCTTTACGCCTGCAATGCTGGTATTGTCCCATAAGAGTGTAAGCTCATCAGCGGTAAACGGCTGGTGTATCTCGCTGTCTACCTGCTCGGGCAGCTCTACATACTCTACATAGTTCTTAGCTAACATATCGTTGGCGCAAGCCCATTTGTTTATTTTGTTGCAAAGGATCTTAATGTTCTTTTTTGTGTTGTAACTCCTGGGGCAGTCGTCAACAAGTTTCTGATAAGCGGATAATTTTAAATCTTTAAGCAGCTCGTTATGAATGGGAGCGCACCATTGGTTATAGGCGGCGTTATAGATGTGCGGCATAGTTTTACCTTTAGCGGTATAAGTTTCTTCGTGCCACATTTCAAATGCTTTGGCAAAGGTTATCTTTGTTGCATCCAATAAGAACGGGTTCTTGTTCAAGTCCGCAAGGAACGCCAGCGCATCACTACGCTTTGCAAAGTATGCAACAGGTACTTGCTTTTGTATTTCGTCAGGTTTACTTACAGTCTTGCGGACCATATAAGGACGGCGACGATTACCGGATAATTTTACTACACTTCCGTAGCCATTAGGTAGTCTTATGATAATACATCTCCTTTCAATGTATACACAGTTTGGGGATAAGTTGTGCATTAAGCCTTAAACGAATTACTACAAACTTATTTGTAACAACTTCGCCATACAAACTTTGATATAATATAAGTGTCGAACGGTATAAGACATGATTCAAGTTCTAGTCAAGCGTTTTTTTGGCCCTTCTACTTTGATC
>CAVCLW010000077.1:0-6775 GCA_963603005.1 Escherichia coli
TTATCAAAATTAATATTAATGGCACCTGAATTGTTAACTTCTATCGTGCTACCTTTTTGTGCTGCTATACCAAGATAATTTTTATAATCTTCTGGCCAATCAGTAGTACGTACATTTATATTCAATGTATTACCATTCATATTAATTGTTGCATTTTGTCCATTAAAAGCATAAACTGGTGCGCAGAAACGATTATATCTGGAATAACCACTTGCCACTTTTGTTATAAGCTGATGTTCTTTGGTATTGATAGTGACATCCTTATTGAAACTATAAATACCATCATCGTTTATTACTCCAGCTGCAATATAATCTGTGTCTTTAGCTGTATCGCCAGTAATTGAATTATTAAATACCAATCCATCTTCCGACTCTCCCGCCAACGTCATCAGTTGTTGAGAATCGTGCGCTTTAAAAGCTTGTAATAATCTTGTTTTTGTTATATTAGTTGCATTTGTATTCAAATATCCTTGTCCAGTTGTTGCATTATAATTAACACTACCAGTTTTCTTCTCAGCACTTGCAGATGTCAATCCTTCGGCAATGACAACACTACCATCAAGGTTTCTCTCCCCCGAAGCATAAGCCGTATAATAAAGTTTTTTTGCAAGATTATCTAAAACATTATTCACCTGAGACGAATTATTGATGTTGATACCAGTATTATCAGTAATCAGCTTGATGGCAGAGCCAGATGCCGCATTAGCAATTGTAAAATTACCGCCTAAAATACTGCTTACATCATTAGCATCATGATTATAAAAAACTTTCATATTGCCAGAATAATTAGCAATGCTGACGTTACCTGTATTGTAAGCAACATCTTCACCATTAACCTTTTTAGTAAACGGTGTCATATAAACAAGACCTGCTCTATCTGCATTGCTGCCACCATTCAAACGCAATAATGCAGTAGTATCTGCTTCGTTATAATTATACCATGCTGCATCATCAGAAATATCCGCACTGACTGCATTATTAAGGGAATAGCCTTTCCAAACTGTTCCTTCATCACTCATTTTTACATTAGTAGCAAAAGAAGCATTACCAATCCACTTAGCACCATTACCCATAAACAGATTTACACTGCCGTAATCGCCGGGGGTTTCGCCCCAGCCTGCACCCTTAATGTAGTTGCCGTTCCAGTAGGACTCCTCTGTATTAAGGCCAACATTAATCGTGCCCTTGGTACCCATACCGCCGACAGTATTAAAGTCACCTAAAATCCGTACATCATTATCACCTGCACCGGTAGCTTTAGCATCCAACGCATCGCTTTCTTTAGTTACATTAACATTAACAATGCCATAATTGCTGCTGACGAACTCACCATAGGCACGGATAGCGCAATTTTCGGCAAAGCCATAGTTCAATCCCGGATTTACACCCTTTTTAGTAGCAATAATATTGCCACCGCCAATATCAATAGTAGAAGCAACTGCGCTTACTGCCTCGGACATGCCGACGCCATCATTTGTATCAGCGTTAATATCAACCAGTCCATCAATTTTAATATAAGAGCGGGTACCATTCACACCATTCATAGCCTTTACAACAGCGCCGTTTGTACTGTTTGTTGTCGTACCGGTCAAAGTTAATTTTTGCTCTTCTATGGTTTTGTTACCACTGGTATTAGCGTTATGTACAAAAATTTTGCCTCCGCTGTTAACAAATAAGGCCGCTGTTTGTCCGCCACCTGTGCTTTCTGCTCTTACAGACATTGCTCCCGGGTTATTGATATTAACTTCACCTTTATCAATTGCCGCAATACCTGTAGAATGTGAAGAGCCATAACCATTAACTGTCAATGTATTCTCCCCAAGGTTCATGTTCAAAACAGTATTATTACCACTTGCAGAAACTGCTGCACCAATATTAGGCAGCCATTGACCACCGGCAATCATATTGTCAGTTGCAGTAACGGACGTTACCGTACTATTTGTCGTTATACCGCTCGGCGCAACAATTGCACCATCTGCAAACGCCACAGCCGCAAAGCTGCACCCCATTGCCACAGCAATACCCAAAGCTAATTTTCTTGATTTTTTAAAAGAACTACTTTTTGACATAATATTGCCTCCTTCAAACTTTTTTGCCAGTAAATTCAACTGTTAACTGCGACATAAGCTCCTTTCTTTACTCCTATATACCCTTTACCCGGAAACAAGCATAGCCTGCACCGGTAAATAAAAAAACTTGCTTCCACTTGTGTTACAGGCGTATGAAAACGCACTTATTCCACAGTGAAACCAAGTTCAATAGTCAGGTTATCACCAAGCTTTAACTGCAATCCGACTTCACGGTCTCTATTCAGGTAAGCCAATGCTATTTGGCGTGTTAAAGTCTTTTGGCTTCAATAAGAATTTTATAATAACGGTTGCTTTATTCCTATAGCTCCATTTTTATTATAAATCTTATTGGTACTATATTCTATTTGTCTTTTATTTTAGCAGATTATTTTGAATCTGTCAAACTTTTTTACATACAAAAAGCTGCCGCAGCCTTCGCTGCAGCAGCTCATAATTATCAGTTTACAGTTCTTCAGCCAGGTCCAGCAACAGTCTTTCCGTTTTTTCCCAGCCCAGGCAGGGGTCGGTAATAGATTTGCCGTAGACGCCGTCATGCACGCCCTGAGCACCGTCCTCGATATAGCTTTCAATCATCAGGCCCTTGACGATTCTGTTGATATCGGCATTCAGCTTGCGAGAATGCACAATATCCTTGGCAATGCGGATTTGCTCCAGATATTTTTTGCCGGAGTTAGCGTGGTTGGTATCCACGATAATCGCCGGATTCTGCAGCTGACGTTCTGCGTACATATCAATAACGATTTTCAGCACCTCATAATGGTAGTTGGGGAAGCTGTTGCCGATGGGGTCAACATAACCGCGCAGAATGGAATGCGCCAGCGGATTACCCTTGGTGCGTACCTCCCAGCCACGGAATAGGAATTCCTGCTCATGCTGCGCTGCCGCCACACTGTTGAGCATAACAGACAAATCGCCGCTGGTAGGATTCTTCATGCCAACGGGAATGCCTACGCCGCTGGCAATCATGCGGTGCAGCTGGTCCTCGCTGGAGCGCGCGCCTACTGCAGCGTAGCTCAGCAAATCAGACAGATAGCGGAAAACCTCGGGATAGAGAATTTCCTCTGCACCGGTCAGGCCTGTTTCTTCTACCACGCGCACGTTCATTTTACGGATAGCGATAATACCACCCAGCATATCCTCTTCACCCTCGGGAGAAGGCTGGTGCAGCATACCCTTATAGCCTACGCCGATAGTACGCGGCTTGTTGGTGTACAGACGCGGTACGATAAAAATTTTGTCCTGCACCTTTTCCTGCAGCTTAGCCAGACGATAAACATAGTCCAGCACAGCGTCCTCATTATCGCTGGAGCAGGGACCGATAACCAGCAAAAAGCGGTCATCCTTGCCTGTAAAAATATTCTTTATAGCCTCGTCACGCTGCAGCTTCAGCAGCTTAGAAGCCTTACTTACCGGATAATCTTCCATTAAGGCCTGCGGTGAAGGCAGCACCTTGATAAATTCCATCTGCATGCTCATAAACAATTACTCCCATTAATCAATTTGCTGACACCGGCAGATTTTTTGCAACATTCTACCGGTATTAGCAGTGTTAAATCTTCTATATTGTAACACAAACTCTGTTTTTATACAATCATTTACCATGTTAAATTACACTTACAGGATCAACATTAAAGTAAAGATTAGGCTTTTCCTTGAATTCACTGTTCAGCAATGCTTCCTTTGTTTCCCTCAAATCCCGCGCCTTCAACAGCACATTGAAGCGATACAGGTCATAGGCCTTCGCCACCAGCGAGGGGAACGGTCCTGCAATCAGCAAATCCTCCAGCTTACCCTGCAGCTTCAAGCTCTGCAGATAAAAGACAACCTGCTGCGCCAGCGCCAGACCTGCGCTCTCATCCTTGTCCACCACCTGCAGCTTAAGCATCTGGGCGAACGGCGGGTAAAAATAGTTTTTGCGCTCCTGCAGCTCACGCTTGGCAAAGGTGTCGTAATCCTGCGTCACCGCCAGCTGCAGAATCTGGTTATCAGGATCATAGGTCTGGAAGATTACATGTCCCGGCCTGTCACCGCGTCCCGCGCGCCCTGCTGCCTGCGTCAATAGTGAAAAGGCGCGCTCCGACGCTCGGTAATCCGGCAGATGCAGCGTACTGTCCGCCGCCAGCACTCCCACCAGCGTTACATTGGGAATATCATGTCCCTTCGCCACCATCTGCGTGCCAATCAGCACATTAGCCGCACCACCGGCAAAGCGCCGCAGGATATCGGCGTGCGCAAACTTCGCCACAGTCGAATCCTGATCCATACGCAAAACGCGCACCTCCGGCAGCTGCTGCAGCTGTTCCTCGGCCTTCTGCGTACCGCTGCCAAAGTATTTGATGCGACGGCTGTGGCAGTTCGGGCACTCCTGTGGCAGCGGCATCGTGTTACCGCAGTAATGACAGCGTAAATCCTCGTTCTTCTTGTGATAAACCATCGCCACAGCGCAATGCGGACAGGTAATCGTCTGGCCGCAGTCACGGCACATCACAAAGGTAGAATAACCACGGCGGTTCAAGAGGACTATCGCCTGCTCCCCCGCCGCCGCCGTCATCACCAGCGCCTGCTGCAAAGCACGCGACAGCACGCTGAAGTTGCGTGACTCCAGCTCCTTACGCATATCCACAATTTCAACCTTTGGCAAAGCGGCACCATTAGGACGGGATGTAAGATGCAAATGCGTACATTCGCCCTGCAGCGCCTTATAATACGTGCATAAATCCGGCGTAGCACTGCCAAGCACCAAAGCTGCGCCGGTCAGGCGGCAGCGGGTGCGGGCAACATCACGCGCATTATAATGCGGACGGTGGTCCTCCTCCTTGTAGCTTCCTTCGTGCTCCTCGTCTACAATCACCAGGCCCAGCTTTTCAAACGGAGCGAACACAGCACTGCGCACGCCAATCAGCACCCTTGCCTTGCCTGTGCGCATGCGGTACCACACATCGCCTCTTTCGTTCTGCGACAGCTTACTGTGCGCAACAGCAATTTCGCTGCCGAACCACGCCTGAAAGCGCTTCACCAGCTGCGCCGTGAGCGCAATTTCCGGCACCAGCATCAGCACCTGCCAGCCTGCGTCCACAGCATGAGCCGCCGCTCGCAGATAAACCTCCGTCTTGCCGCTGCCAGTAATACCCTGCAGCAAAAAGGACTGCGCACGCTGCGCATCTATCGCCTGATTGATTTTAACTGCAGCATCCTGCTGCTCCGCCGTCAGCTGCAGGCTTTCGCCACGCTCCTGCTCCGTATTGTAGCTGTTGCGCAGCACACGCTTCTGCACTGCGTCCGCCAAACCGTTTTGCGACAATGCACGCGCCACAGCGGAGCTAACACCATGCTGCGCCAGCTCGCTCACGCTCAGCGCCCCTTTAGCCTGCGCCAGTACACCCAGTGCTGCATGCTGACCTTTGGCGCGTTTGGCAAGCGTTCCTTCAGCCAGCGCCTGCCTGCCTGCAGCATTAATGCGGTAGGCCAAAACTGTTTTTTCCTGCAAGCGCTCATTATAAACATAATAAAGCAGACGTCCCTGCGCATCACGCACAGCACGCCGCTTAATGCTTGATTTCCCCGGCACAAAAAGGCGCATCGCCTCTGCCAGCGAACACATATAATAATCTGCCATCCATTTAGCAGTAGCCAGCATTTCCTCATCAAACCATGGAGTGTCCCCCAAGGCTGCCTCCACCGGCTTCAGCTTACTTCTCAGCACTTCATCACTAGGCAGCGGCACACGCTCTACCACAAAGCCTTCCACCTTCTGGCCGCTGAAAGGTACTACTACACGCCAGCCGCTGTCTATAAACTGCAGTGCTTCCGGCACACTGTAGGTAAACTGACGGAATAAATTTTTTACCGGTAAATTTATTGCAACATTAACAGCAAACATGGCAACCTCCCGCAAACATACTTGTAGTTTATTATAGCATAAATCAGGGAGAATGCGGAGAGCGTTTATATAAAAAAGCGTTCTACCAAAGTTGGGCAGAACGCCTTTTGCAGCTTTATGCTATTTTACTGTTATGCTGTCAGCTTGGATGCCAGCTCACGTACTTCTGCTTCCGAAAGTTTGGAGTGGCGGACAGTAAATTCGATGCTCATGCCGTCAGCCAGTAAGCCTTTGGCAAATTCAATATTTTTCTCTTTCACTGCTTCCCTTGCTGCTTCTTTTGCTACTGCTTCTGCCTTTTTTGCAGCATATTCTTCAATCACGTCAGTCATTTTTTCTTCAACTGCCTTCGCTGCTGCTTCGGCCTTTCTTGCAGCATATTCTTCAATTACGTCAGTCATTTTTTCTTCGCCCTCCTTGCTGTATTTCAAAAACTCCATGCGCTCGGCAAATTCTTGGTAATGCAGATTCTTTGGCTCTGTGCAATATAAATCCTGCATCAGTTTACCAAGCGCTATATCATCTCGACGCTGGCTGTTGACATAGATAATGTGCGAACCATCTTCAAAGCATTTCGCATTTTCATCAATTCTGCGCCTGATATTATACAATGGCAAATTATCGTGCAAGACATCGTTTTCGGTGATAAATATTACATATGTATCCGGCAGCTCTTCGTAGAGCTTACCAGGCTGCAGGAAATGTGTATCAAGGATACTGCTGTAAAATCTGGCGCGTCTTGCCGGAGCACCTTCATCGCTTCTCTGCACCTCTACGTTAAAATAACGTCCTTTGCTATCCTGCG
>CAVCLW010000078.1:0-6511 GCA_963603005.1 Escherichia coli
TTTTACTACATCTAAACCATCTTTTATTATGGTGGAATGGGTATTGGAGGATGACGCCGGTTACTGCCTTACAGGAATGATGGTGCGTAGGAGCCAAAATATGGATAACAACGAGGAGCTGGAGCTGATAAATTTTATTAGCGAGTATACCGAGCCCTGTGAGCAGGATATAAATCATTTGCCTGTTGTTGAGAGTGATAAAAAGGAGCTCAGAATTAAAAGCTTCAATGCTTGTCACAAAATGTTTGATGAGTATAAAAAGGAGAGAATAAACAAGTTTTTTTGCTATGATATGAATAACTCTGCGCAAAGCAGGCAGTATTTTGTTAAGCTTGCAGAATATGGTATAGATTATCGTGAATGGCAGAATATTATTAAGAAAATCAACGAAGAGGAGTCTGGTCTTTCCAAGCTGTTTGCTGAATGCAAGGATGAGAAAGGCCTGGTAGAAAAATGGTTCCTCAATGCTGTGGAAAATAAACTGAATAAAGACAACAACAGGATGCAGGAGTTCCGCAATATCCTGGAAAAATATATCACTACTTATAACGAAAACTCTAATAAAATCCAACAGCAGGAAAAGCTTATTGCATTTCAGCAGGAGGCGACACCTATTTTGACATTTGGCAAAGAGTATGAAGCTTCTTCTGCTACTGTCGCTGTTAAGCTGAATAAAATTTATGAGTGCCTGGCTGAGCTTAACCGGTTCGCTGCTAAAAATGAAACGGAAATTGCTGTTTGCAATGCTGAATTGGATGCTTTAGGCAAACAATTGGTGCATTTGCTGCATGAAGAGTTTTCCAGTAATTTTTATTATGCAGAAGATAAAAAAGAAGCGTTAATCGTACTAAAAGAAGATAATGAACAGCAAAGCAGTCAACTGGAAGAGCAGTCACAATTATGGGAAAGACGGCGGCATATTCTGGATTGTGCGGACCTGCAGGAGCGCTTAAATGAAGATGTGTTGGAATTACAAAGAGTAGAGCAGAGAGTTGCTGTTTCCCGTAAAAAGAATAAGGACCTTGAGCCGGAACGCGAATATATTGGCTATTTGCTGAAAGAATATATTGGGCAGGAGCTGCAAAAGACGCGGGAACGCTTTCAGCAGGAAGAGAGTGATAAGAAGGCTTGTCTTGATTTACAAAAACAAGCCAAACAAGAACTATCAGAGTTAATCAGCAGATTGAATGAGCTGCATACTACGCAGGGACGTCTTCAGGGATTAGTGCAGGCTTATGATAATGTTGAGGAAAGCTATAATAAAAAGTGGCAACCTGGCGCTAGTGCTTTGCAGCGTAATATGCTGGGAGAATATGAGGCCGGTGCGTTAAAGGTTATGGCAGAAAAGCTGGTAGCTGATGAGCAGGAAGCCAGTGATAGGCAGAAACAGCAACAGCAGAATTTAAGTAGCCTGAAAACTGCGTTTAGTGACTTGGAGCGTAGCTTGCAGGATTGCTCAAAAGAAAGGGGCAGTAAAGAGCAACTCTTAGTTGAGCGTACCCAGGTTAAAAAACAGCTTGATGAACAGCTTGCAAAACGAAAAACCTTGCTGCAATATCTTCAGCTTGACGAGATATATCTTTTTGATAAAGAATATATTCAAAAAGAGCTATCCAAAAAGCTTTCGGAAATGGATGAAGCCAGAACAAAGCTGTTGCATAAATTAGATACAGTAAATAAAAAGCATCAGGGACTGCAGACTGGCAAAACCGTGGAGCTGTCAGCTGAACTGGTGCAGATGCTGGAGCGTTTGGGCATAAATATTGTATATGGCATGGAATGGCTGAAAAACAATAAAAATAGTGAGAAATTGAACCTAGAGCTGGTAAAACAGCATCCGTTCCTGCCGTATGCTTTGATTATGACAGGCAAAGAAATAGAAGACCTGCAAAGGGCTGAAAAAAATATTTATACTTCACTCCCGGTGCCGATTATTTTACGCGAAAGCTTAACGCAAGCTACACAGACAAAGGTCGATAATGGTGTCCTTAAAAGTGCAGATGTGAATTTCTTTATGCTATTTAACGATAATCTGCTAAACGAAGAAAAACTGCAGCGTCTGCTGGCTGAATTGAAGGCAAAGATGCAGAAGATTGAACAGGAGCTTCAGCAACGAAAGGCTGAATATGATTTATACAGTGCGAAATATAGCGAGCTGGTAGAACAGAGCCTTACCAAAGAAAGCTATGAGAGGCTGAAGGATGAGCTGCTTTCTTTGCAGGAGGCAATTGCCAAGCTACAGAAGCGGGAGAAGCAGTGCCAGGCAGAAAAAGCTGATAATTTACTGACACAGGAAAATATTAGCCAGGATTTAGCGAAAATAGGCCAGATGATAGAGAAGCTGAAACTGCATCAGGAGGCATTGCAGCAGCTGACAGCAAAATATCAACAATATCTGCTTGATAATAGTCAGCTATATGAATGCAGTAATACTTTGTCTAAAGCAGAAAATGCAAAGAAAAGTCTGGATGATAAGCTTGAAAAATTGCAAAATAAGCTGGAGTGGCATATAAAATCTCTTGCGGATCTTTCAGGTAATATGAAAGATCTGAATGATGAAATGGCTCAATATGCAGGCTACAAGCAGGTGCCTAAGCCAAAAAATTTTGCTGATGAGATTGCGCAGAATGTTAATAAATTAAAAGCGCATCTTAAGAGTATTCAGGAAAAGCTTTCCGGAGAACTAAGAGCGCTTGAGGATAATAGAGCAAATCTTGCAAGTAAGGTGCAAAAGGTTGAACAAAAGCTGCGAGATAGAGCAAATCGTTTTGGACTTGAAAGTAAAGACTGGGTGAATGAACGTTATAGCGAAGCTAAAATGCAGGAGCTGGATGCAAAGCAGAAGCAGCTGACTCAAGATAAGAAAAAGCTTGGAGATGCGCGTATAGATATTGAAAAAGGATTAACCCAGGTGCAGGGGGAGCAAAATAATATTCTCAGACAGATGGAAGAAAAATGCCATGCTGTTGAGCCTTTGCCTAAGGATGAAGTTGTTGAGAAAAATTTTGCGGAAGAGAAAAATATGCTTCAGTATAAGCGCAGTCTAAAGGAAAAGTTGCAAAAATCCTTGGGAGAACAGGAGCAGAATATTAGGGAGAATATTGTTGGCTTGGCTGAATATAGTGAAGGAGCGACAAATGTAGAGTGGTGTGAAAGCTTTAAATTGGAGAATTTTTCACAAGAAGAGCTCTCGAGTTATACGTTATCGTTGAGAAAAGAATATAAGACTGCTCAGGTGCAGGAAGATGAGGCGAAACGAAAGCTGGAGCAGGCTCTTATCAGGTTGCGTAACGTAGAAGCATTTCAAGAGGATTCTTATAAAAAATGCATAGATATGCTGCAGGAGCTCACGAGCGATGCTCAGATCTTTGTAAAGCAGCTTAATACTGTTTTAGAGTCCTATGTCAGAATATCTGAAAAGCTGCAGGTTGATATTGCTATAGTTAAGCAGGAAAAAGAACAAATCATTACTCAGTTAGAGGATTATCTCAAGGAAGTTCACAAGCAATTAGGATACATTGATCGCAATTCAAGCATTCAAATTCGTGGTCATTATGTAAAAATGCTCAAATTGCAGCTTCCTGACTGGGATGAAAGCGCTAATATATATCATCGTAGTATTACAGATTTAGTAGATACAATAGCGGAAAAAGGATTGGCAAAATTAAGCAAAGGTGAACCTCTCGCTGAACTGCTTGGTAAGCTGTTGACTACCAAAGAACTTTTTGATGCTGTTGTTGGTATTAATAATGTTCATGTGCAGATGTTCAAGGTTGAAGCGCAGAGAGAAATACAGATTTCCTGGCGTGAGGTAGCGCGTAATTCCGGTGGCGAGGGTTTTTTATCAGCATTCGTTATTCTTTCGAGTCTTTTGTATTACATGCGTCGTGATGATGCAGATGTTTATGCAGATCGCAATGAAGGCAAGGTATTAATGATGGATAACCCGTTTGCTCAGACTAATGCCGCGCATCTGCTTACACCTTTAATGGAGATGGCAGCAAAGAATAATACCCAGCTAATATCCTTTACCGGACTTGGTGGTGAGTCGATTTATAATTGTTATGACAATATTTATGTTTTAAACTTGATTTCATCTAAGCTGAGTAATATTTCTTATTTGAAAAGCAAGCATATTGCCGGTAATGATGGTGAATTTATGAGTCTGGCGCGTGTTGAGGTGACTAATGAAGGGCAGATGGATAGTCTGTTCTAAGAGGTCTTTTGGCAGCAAGTAACCCTCTATAAGAATTTTTAAATAAGGCTATTGACAAAGCTTTAAGAAACGAGTATAATTATTATTGTTCCGAGTGATTGGAACTTATGCCGAAGTGGCGGAATTGGCAGACGCACTTGACTCAAAATCAAGCGGGTTTACGCTCGTGCCGGTTCGAGTCCGGCCTTCGGCACCAGTAAATTTAGGCTCTACAGCTTCGGTTGTAGAGCTTTTTCTGTATTTGTGGTTAAAAATTTGAGGAGCAAAGAAATGCAAGTAGTATTAAGCGCAATTAACAGTAAATATATCCATACCGGCCTTGGTCTGCGCTATGTCGGTGAATATGCTAAAGCGCAGGGGCATGATGTAACATTAATAGAAGAAACAATCAATACCCCCATTCTGGCGGTGCTGGAAAAAATAATGGCAGTACCGGTACAGGTCTACGGCTTTTCGGTACATATCTGGAACAAGCCCTTCGTATTCAAGCTGATCCGTATGCTGCGCAAACTGCGTCCGCAAGCAGCAATCGTGATTGGCGGACCTGAGGTAGCGTTTGATGCAGAGAGAATTTTTGCGGAGCTGCCGCAGGCAGATTATATCGTACAGGGTGAGGGAGAGCTGGTATTCAGCGAGCTGCTGCAGTGTTTGGTCGGCGGTGGCGCTGTGCCCAAGCATATTGCATATCGCGAAGGGGAGCAGGTGAACCTGAATGGAGGCATTACCGTAATAGATGATATGTCACTGCTGCCGTTCCCGTATCCTGATCTGGAAAGAATGCTGGCAGAGCATAAAATAGTTTATTACGAATGCACGCGTGGCTGCCCGTTTAATTGCGCGTATTGCCTGTCCGGCATATCGCGCTCTGTGCGCAAGCGTCCGCTGGAGCTTGTGCTGCGCGATTTGGACCGATTTATTGCTGCAGGCGTGCCATTGGTGAAGTTCGTAGACCGTACTTACAATTTGGACGAAAAATACTTTCTGCCGATGATGCGACATCTGGCGCAGGCTGATACAAATGCAACCTTCCACTTTGAAATCAAGGCTGATATACTGTCAGAGCACGTTATGGATTTCCTGGCGACTGTTCCGAAGGGACGCTTTCAGTTGGAAATCGGCATTCAGAGCACGCATCAGCCAACATTAAAAGCTATCAACAGGCAGGATAACTGGGAAAAGTTGGCTGAAAATGTTAAACGTCTGTTGTCTTTCGGTAATATGCATATCCATGTTGATTTGATTGCAGGCTTACCTTATGAAGATTTGCCGACATTTGCCAAATCCTTTGATGATGTTTATGGTTTGGGTGCGGATATGCTGCAGCTGGGCTTTTTAAAGGTTCTGCCGGGTACGCAGATGCGCAGGGAAACAGAGCAGCATGATTTGCGTTATATGGACGAACCGCCTTATGAGATTTTGGCGACTAAGTATATGCCATATGAGGATATGCTGTATTTGAAGCACTTGGATAATATTCTGGACCAGACGGCCAACAGCGGTGGCTTTAAATATACGCTGAGGGCATTGCTGCGTGCTTCAGGCATGACAGCCTTTGCCTTTTACAGAAAGCTGACGCAGTGGTGGGTGAAGGCAGGCTTCTATCCGCAGACACATAACGCCAAGGGTGTAGCAGCTATCTTAAAGCAGTTTATAGAAGAAAATTATGTAGAGCAGCAAACGGAATTGTTGGAGATTCTGCGTTTTGACGTGTTCTGCGAGATACCGCAATGGCGTCCGGAGTGGCTGAAGTGGCAGACGGAGGCAATTTTTGAGCTAGTTTCTGCTTTTTGGCGTGATGAGGAAAAGGTGCGCCGATATATTCCTGCATATAAATTCAGCAGCTGGCGCCAAATTCATAAGCTGTATCCGATTGAATTGTTTAAAGCTGATTGGGAAACCGGTAATGCAGAAGAAATTTTTGTGATGCTGGATAATAGCGGCGAGCAGCAGAAGCTAATTAAGCTGCCGATTGAAGTAAAATAGAATGGTATTAGTACAATAAAAAACGAGTTGACGAGAGAAAAAATTCTTGCGTCAGCTCGATTTTTTTTGGAGAAATTTACGCGGATTTTGCCGTTTTTCGGTAGAAATTATAACTTTTTTTGAGATTTCTTGAAGAAATTTTAGGTGCTTTAAAGCGTGTATACATGATACTTCATTTGAATACTGAGCCACGTGTATCACGAAAAAATGTTAAAAAAGTAACAAAAAAGGTGTTGACATAATGCAGGTCACATGGTATTATATACAAGTCGACGCGATACGGCAACAAAACAAAAGCCAAAATCGCTAGGC
>CAVCLW010000079.1:0-5949 GCA_963603005.1 Escherichia coli
TATTAATAATGGCTGCCTGCTAAATTCATGCTTTAAACTACTCCAATCTCTATTAGCATTGCTACAAGCAGTTGATATTCCAATATTAGAGAATATGTATCCTTTGTTAGGAAAATTAATGCAACCATGCAACGGTGAATAATTAAGTACATTTTCTCCATTCTCAGAACCACTTATGGTCGTAGTATTTATGTATTTAGTTTGATTTTGATATATTTTATACATCAAATTATCTATATTAGTAGTATATATACTCTTGATATTCAATAATGGTAAAACATTATATACTTCATCAAATTCAGAAACATCAAATCTACACCTTAAATAATCATAAAATTCTTGCTTAGAGGATTTTTCCAGAATTAATGATGCTTTACTAAGAACATTAAAATTTTTTATCTTGGAAAATTTTTCTTTTAATTCATTAAGTAACTCATTTCCTAATGGTAATCTATGCCCATTAATATCCTTTGCGCCAATAGAAAAACCAGCACCGATTAATAAATTAATACCATTTCTTACATGATTCATAAATTGTGTTTTGGATTCTATTTTTACCATGATAAACCTCCAAGAGATCAAAATTAATTCAAGTAACATCAATATATAAACAGTAGCAAGAAAAAATAATCAACATTATAAAATAAGTTTATATATAAATGCCCATCAACACCTATAAAACTCTTTATACCACTCCGCAAACTTACACAGACCTTCACGCAGCGGCGTGCTCGGTTTAAAGCCAAAGTCACGCTCCAACGGCGTTGTATCGGCATATGTCACAGGCACATCACCAGGCTGCATGGGTACAAGCTTTTTGTGTGCTTCAAAGTCATAATCAGCAGGCAGCACTCCTGCACGCAGCAGCTCTTCCTGCAGAATGGTCACAAAGTCCAGCAGGTTTTCCGGGTGGCTGTTGCCAATGTTATATACCTTATACGGCGGCAGCGGCAGTCCGTCTTCGCCCAGCTTGCGCTCAGGCGGTGCCTGCATTACGCGCTTTACGCCTTCAACGATGTCGTCGACGTAGGTAAAGTCGCGCTTGCAATTGCCGTAGTTAAAGATTTCAATGGTTTTTCCTGCCAGCAGCTTGTTGGTGAAGCCAAAGTAGGCCATGTCCGGGCGGCCTGCAGGACCATATACGGTGAAGAAGCGTAGTCCGGTTGAGGGGATGTTGTACAGTTTGCTGTAGGCATGTGCCAGCAGCTCATTTGATTTTTTGGTGGCAGCGTACAGCGATACAGGGTTATCTACCTTGTCATCGGTGGAATACGGCACTTTTTTGTTGGAGCCATATACGCTGGAGCTGGAAGCATATACAAGATGCTCTACGCCCTTGGCACCGTTGTCATAGGAGTGACGGCAGGCTTCCAGTATGTTGTAAAAGCCAATCAGGTTGCTTTCGATATAAGCATCAGGATTGGTGATGGAATAGCGCACGCCAGCCTGTGCAGCCAGGTTTACTACTATTTCCGGTTGGTAGTCGGCAAAGATTTTATCTATCAGCGCTTTGTCGGCCAGGTTGCCTTTGATGAAGGTCCATTGGGATTCGCTGTTTTCGGCAGCGCTGGCAGCAATCTGCTCCAGACGGTATTCCTTGATGGATACGTCGTAGTAGTCGTTCATGTTGTCCAGACCGATGATTTGCACTGGTGACAGGGAGCGCAAGAGCTCCAGAACAAGGTTGCTGCCGATGAAGCCGGCGGCACCGGTTACTAAAATTGTTTGCATGATATACAATCTCCTTTTGTCAGCATGAGTAATGCTTACAATTATTATCTAAGCTTTTTAGCCAACTATCCCCCTCAAATACTCCAAAAACTTATCCTTCAGGTCCGGTCTGCGCAGCGCATATTCTACCGTTGCTTCCAGATAGCCTTGCTTGTCGCCCACGTCATAGCGACGGCCAACAAAGTCATACGCATACATGGCCTGTTCCTTCGCCAGTACCTTCAGCGCATCAGTAAGCTGAATTTCACCGCCACGTCCAGGCTTGGTATGCTCCAGGATGGAGAATATCTCCGGCGTGATTACATAACGTCCCAATACCGCCAAACGGCTGGGTGCTTCTTCTACAGCAGGCTTTTCTACCATGTCGTTTACTTTAAAGATACGCTCTGCATCTGTTGCTTCGCTTGCTACAATACCATAAGAGGATACTTTCTCCTGCGGCACTGTTTGGCAGCCTAATACGCTTGCTCCGGTATTGTTATATACGTCCATGAGCTGCTTTAAGCAGGGATATTCATCGTTATATACTACGTCGTCGCCTAAGAGTACTGCAAAAGGCTCATTGCCTACGAACGATTTAGCACACAAGATAGCGTGTCCCAACCCTTTGGGTTCCTTTTGGCGGATGTAGTGCAGGTTGATGTTGCCAATGGCTTTGACCATCGCCAGCAGCTCGTCCTTGCCATGCTCACGCAGGTTTTGTTCCAGCTCAGGGCTATAGTCAAAATGGTCTTCGATGGAGCGTTTGTTGTGGCCGGTGATGATCAAAATGTCTTCAATGCCGGAAGCAAGTGCTTCTTCTATGATGTATTGGATTGTGGGTTTGTCTACGATTGGCAGCATTTCCTTCGGGCAGGCTTTTGTTGCGGGCAAAAAGCGAGTGCCTAAGCCTGCAGCCGGGATTACAGCTTTGGTTATTTTTTTCATCTTAAACAGCTCCATTTCTTTTACAATTACTCTTATATCTATTTTTATTTAAGCAGTTCTTTGCTGCTTGCAATCAGGTTTTTAGCAATTTGTTCTGCTTGTGCTTTACTTTCTCCAATGGCGTAAATGTAGGTCTTTAATTTTGGTTCTGTACCGGAAGGACGCACAATCACTGAGCATTTATCCTCCAAGGTGAATTGTAGCATATTTTCCGCAGGCAGGCCGTTAATGCCTCCTGCATAGTCAAGCACAGAGGTTACTTTTTTGCCTGCAAGCTCCGCTACTCCCTGGCGCAGGTTGTTCATTATCTGTTGCATTTTTGCCAAGCCGATGCTGCCATCAAATTCGTAGCTACAGGTTAGGTTTATACTATAGCCATGCTTTTTATACAGTTCTGCCAGCTTTTGCATGATACTGATGCCCTGCGTTGCATAGTAGCTATACATTTCACAAATCTGGTAAGCAGCATTTACGCCATCTTTATCGCGTACATAAGGTCCGCTCAAATAGCCACAGCTTTCTTCAAAGCCAAATATATAATTGCCTGCCATGCCTTTTTGTTCTAACAGGCCAATTTGCTCACCAATATATTTGAAGCCTGTTAATACGTTGATGGTTCTTACACCATAGCTTTGGGCAATTTGTTCTGCCATTGCTGTTGTTACAACGGTTTTTATCATGACTGTAGCTTCCGGCAGCTGGTGGTGCTTGCTTCTTTGGCTGCAAATGTAATCTAAGAGGAGTACACCTACCTGGTTGCCTGTCAGAATCTGGTATTCGTCGTGCTCGTCTCTTACGGCGATGCCTACGCGGTCGCAATCAGGATCGGTTGCCAGCAAAAGGTCAGCGTTGTTTGTTCTGGCGTATTCTATACCTAATTTCAGTGCTTCAGCAAGCTCCGGATTGGGATATGGGCAGGTCGGGAAGTTGCCATCCGGTAATTTCTGTTCCGGTACTATTTTGATATTGGTGTAGCCTGCTTCTGCCAATATTTGGGTAACTGGCTTTTGTCCTGTGCCGTTCAACGGTGTATATACTATTGCAGCGTCCTTTTGCACTTCTTCGCCAAACAATACGGATTGCTGCTTTACTTCTTTTAAGAAGGCATTATAGACAGCATCATCTATATAGCTGATTTGTTTGCTGGCAAGTGCGGTTTGGAAATCTGCTTTTTTTACATCTTTAAAAATATCCAGCTTATTGATTTCTGCAAGGATGCTGTTGGCTGCTTCTGTAGTTATCTGGCAGCCATCTGCGCCATATACCTTATAGCCATTGTATTTTGCAGGATTATGCGATGCTGTTATCATGATGCCTGCAGCAGCCTTTAAATAACCTGTAGCAAAGGATACTGTCGGCACTGGCATCAGCTCTGGCCAGATATGAACCTTGATGCCGTTAGCAACGAAGACCTCTGCTGTTATTTCAGCAAATTTGCGGCTGTTGTTTCTGCTGTCATAGCCTATTACGACTGCAGGCTGCGCCTGGTTTTGCTTCAGATAGTTTGCTACTCCCTGCGATGCTCTGGCAACGATGTAACTGTTCATGCGGTTGGTGCCAGCGCCCATTACACCACGCAATCCGGCGGTGCCAAAGGCAAGCTCACAGTAGAAGGCGTCTTCTATTTGTGCTTTGTTATTTTGCATTGCAACAAGCTCCTGATGAAGCTCTTGGTTATCTGCAGTATGCTGCAACCACATGTTGTATTCTTCATTTATGTTCAATTGCCATTCAGCTCCTTTTGGTGGTATCTTCATAACTCAAAATCTTATCTTCTACATTTTCTCCATCTTGATAAAACTCAATCCGAATCTGTCGTTTTTTATGATTAATCTCGTAATAAACTCCCAATTTATATTTATAAGGGTATAAGCTTGTAAGCAAACTTAGTCTATTTTTATCTCTTTCTTTTGCGTCACCTCTAGCTGTACTCTTTTTCATTTCAAAAGCTAGCAGATTATCAGGATTATATTCGCTGCGATTATGCACTATAATATCAGGAAAAATATGCTTAGGAGCACCTTCTTCATCAGGTAGCTGCTTAACTTTATTGGTAGCCTTTTTTATTACCCTATTGAATTCAATATCAGCATAATACTTCTTTAAATTCTTCTTCTCCAATTGCTTATTAAGCTCATACATCAAAGCACCACACAAGCAGCGTTCAGATAACTCACGCTTCAACAAGTTTGCATGGTTTTCTAAGAAGGCTCTATTAGCTTCCCAAAACATCCCTTTTAAATTTTTTAGATTGATTTCTGATTTGGACGTGTCCATGGTTATTTTCATCATTAGCGCCAGTCTTATCCGGTTATCTCTTTATCATATCAATCCTTCAAACACTCCATCTCTAGGGGCATTCTTTTCACATTCACTTATCCACTTGCCTAATTTGTTAATAGATGATTGAACCTTTGCTTTGGTTAAACCTTCCTCTGCTGCTTTATTCCAAAGCCACTCAAAAAAAATATTTATCTGTTTAGGATAGCAAACACTATCATGCTCTAATATTTCATTTAGACCTGGTTTCATCATCTTGTCACATGAACAACTAGCTGCAACTAATCCCTTAATATTCCATCCTTCATCAGTTCTAGTAATTTCATATTGATCATAATGTCCCCAACGCTTTGTAAATACCTTCATCGTAAATGTCTTTCCTATAGTTCTATCTTTTGGATCGTCATTAGCATGAACGTTTTCTATAAATGCCAACAAATCTTGAACTGGATGCACATGCTCATAAAAGCGTACATCATCAGGTGTACACCCTCGGTTTTCAATCATATACTTATGATGCTTAGGCTCATGACCGCTGTCTTTCAAAGACATATGTAATTCATGAGCTTTTTTAGCCATTTCGTCATAAAGTCTACTAGCATCTTCGTCAGAAAGTAACTTTTGGTCGCTTTCTATATATTGCCAAATTTGGTTATGGAGGAATTCAAGTTCAGATTTGAGCTTTGTTTGAGATTCGGTTAATTTTAATTTTTTTGGCATAATTATATCTCCCACTTCTCATATATAGGTAGTGTGGCAGTTTTACCGTGTAAACGTGGCAATTCGTCCGTAATATACAGTGTCCAACTTTTTTAAGGAAATCCCATTGCTGATATTAGGGAATTTTGACGCTTTTTTGAGGTACTTTTAGTGTATCATATACAAATTGACTCTGTTTTAGCATCAATCAAAACTGTTTTGCACATTGCACATCGATTGCCACTTTTAGTATGTAATAAACGTTGTTCTTTTAATGTTATGCTTGCTTTCGCTTCCGCCATTATCTATCAC
>CAVCLW010000080.1:0-5781 GCA_963603005.1 Escherichia coli
ACGTCACCGCCGGTACGATAGTAGGACTGCTCAGTAATAGTATCGCCGAACTTGTTTTTAACTGCGTCAGCCTCTACAATCATGCTATCTAAGGTATAGCTGTTCAGGTTTTCATCAAATGCTGCGCTTGCGCTTGCGCACAGGCCCATTACCATCATCATAGCAGCCGCAGCTGTATATCTTCTCTTCATGTTACTCATACACTTCTTTCTGTAAAATTTGAGTTTCTTGCAAACTCAACGCCTAATACTCATCAAAAACATTATCAGAACCGCGCGCCGTTAATATACGTAAACGTATAGGTTTGCGCCGTTACCCAATTGCCAACACTTTCATCAGCAAATTTGCCAAAGTTAAGATTCAGCTTACGCGAACCATTGGCAGGTATTTTGCACAGCGGAAACTTTACCGGTCTGCCGGTAAACTGCTTCTGCTCGCCATTTTTGTCTGTGTAGGTCACACGCATAATAAAGTCGTTCAGCTTAGTGATGGTCAAATCACTGCGCTTGTTGACAAAGGTGCCTGTTACACACAGTTCGCCGCCGTTAACCCATACCTTGGATGTTGTCCAATCCAAAATCATTTTGTCACTTGATACCTCAGAAGCACCGGCAAGTGCTGGGCACATCAGCGCCAAAATTAAGGTCAGCAGCATAAATATCCTTTTCATAGCTCCTCCTTTCTCTCGTAATTCTTGAGCATACTGGGACAAAATTTATTTTCATAAAAGCATCTGACCAAGCTATCCTTGTTCCGCTTGTCAGATGTTAATATGCAAGAATAATAAATATACTTTATGCAAATATTGCAGCCAAAATAAAAGCGTCTTGCCGTACTGTGACAGCAAGACGCACTTATCCCTTGGAAAGCGCAATCCTGTACATCGCAGGTTGTTGAAAGGCCCTATATCAGGCAGTTCTTCTGGCTCTGCTTCACTGCCAGCCTTGTCTTCCCGGTTTCCCAGTGACATTATAAGACCGACTCCACATTACAGCTGCGGGACAGCACAGGTTTTGCACCTGTTTACCTATTAAGTATAAATACACCTGATACGCTTTTATTCTCTTGTTCTCTCGTTAGGTTCTTAAATTTTATAGCAATATATCATGCAGTGTTTGCAGTTCCTCAAAGAGGAAAATACTTACATGCAAAACTCTCTAAATTGTTAATTATGTATATTGGCTTTTTTCTTATTTTACAATAACTTTAATTACATAATTAGTCACAGCTAGAATTATAGCATGTTGTCCCCCCCCCGTCAAGCAAAAGTACATCGAGTACTTTTGGCTTGCAGGTGCTTACAGCACCTGATAAATAAAAAAGGACTCCATTCTCTTGCCATGAAGTCCTTAATGTTTAAAGCATTATTATATTGTAATTATACGTCAACCAACATACAACTATATTCTTAGTCTGGCGTAATACAGTTCGCCAGCTATAAAAATTTTTCATACACCTAATTTTCCAGCAGTAAAAAGCGCTGCAAAGCCTGTTCCACAATTTTATTTGATGTGGTTGAAGCGCGACGACAGCGTACTTTTAGTACGTCGAGGAGCGGTGAAGCCGCAGATGGTGCCTTATCCGCCGCCGTCCTACTGCCAATGTTGAGGCAGATACACAATATTTATACGTCCCGTAGACTTTTCCTCATCCACTCTGCAGCGCACCTCATACATATCATAAATAAACTTTTCCGTCAGCAGCTCACGCGGAGTTCCCATGCCCACAATCTGTCCGTCCTTAATCGCAACCAGACGGTCACAGTACATCGCTGCGATATTCAAGTCATGCACTGCTGCCACAACAGTCAAATCAAGTGATTTTACAATATCCATAATCTGCAGCTGGTACTTAATATCCAAGTGGTTTGTAGGTTCGTCCAGCACCAGACATTCCGTCTGCTGCGTCAGCGCACGCGCCAAAATTACACGCTGCTGCTCACCGCCGCTCAAGGTAGCAAAGCTGCGTTCTTCGAAGTCCGCCAGACCTACAGTAGCCAGCGCTTCGCGTGCGATGCGATAATCGTTGAGATTATCACGCTCCAGCATTTTCTTGTGCGGCGAACGACCCATCAGCACAACCTCCAGCACCGAAAAATCAAAGCTGTAAACATTGTGCTGTGCTACTACTGCCAGCTGCAGAGCTGATTCACGGTAAGAAAGCTCGTCCAGCGGCGTTCCGTTGAAGGTAATTTTGCCATCTGTAGGCTTCTGCACACGGTAAACACATTTCAGAAAGGTGCTCTTACCGCTGCCGTTAGGCCCGATAATGCCTACAAATTCCTTATTATGCAGGCTGAAATCTATTCCCTTAAGAATTTCCTTTGGTCCGAAGGCCATTTTTACTGCTTCTGCTAAAATCTCCATTATCAGTTACCTCCAAAGCCATAGGTTTTCTTAATCATCAGGTAAACGAAGCAGGGCGCGCCGATAAGCGAAATCAAAATACCGATCGGCAGCTCGGTACGCGGAATAATTACACGGCAAAGACCGTCCGCAATTACCAAAAATACTGCACCGGTTAAAGCGGAAACAGGTATCAGTTTTTTATGGTCAGTGCCTACCAGCATACGGATTACATGCGGTACTACCAATCCGACAAAACCTATCATGCCCGCAGAATAAACAACAAAGCCTACAATAAGCGAGCTGACCAGCAAATAAATTTGTCTGTAAATATGTAAATCCGTTCCCAAGGTCAAAGCGGATTCATCACCTAAGAGCATCAGGTTAAGCATACGACTTTGAGTCCATAAAAACAGCACAGCTAAAATTATAATTGGAGCAATAATCATTAAGTTTTCCCACTTGGCACCGGCAAAACTGCCCATCATCCAGTAAGCTATGGTCTGCATGCCCTCCTTATTATTGGCAAAGTAAACGATAAAGCTGGAAAAAGCACCACAGACCGCACTCAACGCCATACCACCCAAAAGCAGCTTAATTGAATTGCTGCGTCCGCCCAGGTTAGAGATAAACAGTACGCCCAGCGACATAGCGAAGGCACCGATAAAGGCTGCAATGCCGACAAAGTTTTCACCCAGCGCCACGCCGATGCCGAGCAAAATTGCTGCCGTCGCACCCAGCGAAGCGCCAGAGGAAATACCCAGTATATATGGGTCAGCCAATGGATTCTTTACTACAGCCTGCATGATAACGCCGCAGACCGAAAGCCCCATGCCTACTAAGGCAGCCAATACCAGGCGCGGCAAGCGCAGCAGCCAGACAATATCATGCACCGGTCCGCAGTCAACACCTTCAATAGGCTGTCCGCTAAACATCTGCTCTATAACCGTATTATAAATATTTACCAACGGCAGCTTTACCGTACCAATGGATAATGCCCAAAACAAGGCAACTACCAGCAAAGCAAGCAAGCCCATACAGATAAACAAGTACCCCTGCTTCTTCAAAAAATCAACCATAATTATTTCTCCTTATACAAATCCGGGTACATTCCGGCCGCAATAATTTTTATGCCATCATAGGTGCGCACGCCTGAGCTGTAAATACCGTAAAATGGTAAGGGAATCACACGTCCCTGCTGCACGCAGCGTAAATTTTTTAGTGCCTTGTGTTTTGTAACACGGTCAACCATATCCTGCTCATGTCCGTAATGCGATTCAATCACAACCACAAAGATAACATCCGGGTCAAGCTCCACGACCTGTTCGAAGCCAATAGAACGCTGCTTTTCTGCCAGCAATTCGCCGTGCAGCTCTTTGACGATATTGCCGGCCAAGGATTTTTCACCATAAACCGTCGGCTCCTTGCCTAAAAATTCCAACACCAGAACCCGCGGGCGCTTTTTATAACTGGCAGTCTGACTGATGGCAAAATTAACCTCCTGCTGCATTTGTCCGACAAGCTGCTGCGCCCTTTCATTTTTATCAAAGATTTTACCTAAATCAAGAATATCCTTATATTCATTTTGTAGAGTACGCGGTTTTCCGTCACCTATAGACGAGCGTGCGATAAAGGTATTAACTCCGCGCTTATGCCAAAAATCGGTTGTACGCAACACCTTGGGACCAAAGGTAGAATGCCAGCCGACAAGCAAATCAGGCTTCAGCATCATGGTTGTTTCCAGGTCTAAAAGTTGTAGTCCGGTATAAGGTATTTTGTTGTACTGCTCCTGATATTCCTTGCGGAAAAACTTTTTGTCCGGCACGCCGTTACCGGCAATAATGCGGTCACCCACACCCAAAGCCAGCAATGTTTCAATGCTGTTCTGCCAGACTGCCACCACTCGCTCCGGCGGCTTGGTGAAGGTCTGTTGTTCCGGTTCTCCCTGCGTATTAAAGTTTTCAATCGTTACGGGATAATGCGCAGGATTATAATTGTATTGCACAGGCGTATTGAAGCGCACCAGGGACTCCGGATTTTCGTGTACCGGAAGCGTAAAGATATTGCGCGTACAACCGGTAAGTGCTAGCCCTAAAATAATTAATGTAGTAATTACAACACATTTTTGCATAAACTATCCCCTCTCCTTTAATTCATCGATAAATCTATAACTAATTATTAAAGTGCATCAACAAATCATCTACTTGACATTTAAGTTTTTTTCTTATAAAATATTAGTGAAGATATTATATATATCGAACGCCTCACGATGTGCGCAGAACATCGTAATGATACAATTACGTTTCACAATGTACGGATTAACATTGTAGTTACAATTACGCTTCACGATGTGCGCCAAAACATCGTAGAAATAGCAAAGCTCCATAAAGGAGCTTTTGCTATTTATGGAGAAATTTAATGTTTAAAAACGGAATGTATTTTGGAGATGCAGCTCTCTATGAACTAATAAGAAAATTAGGTGGTCAATGGAATGATGCCAAAGAACGCCCTATAGTCTGTTTATTGCCAGCAAAAGAGAATCCTAATTTGTATTGGGCAATTCCCGTTGGTAATTGGGAGCACAGAGATGAAAAAGCCAAGGCAAGAATTATGAGTTACCTTGAATCTGACACCAGACACATTCGTTCCTGTTTTTACCATTTAGGCAAAACAACGACAAAATCTATTTTTTTCATTAGCGATGTTATTCCTATAACTGATAAGTATATTGCTCGTGAATATTTAGGCTATAATGCACAAATCTACATTATAAAAAATAAGCATCTCATAGCTGAGTTAGAAAGAAAATTAAAACGCATTCTCTCTTATGAAGCTGTAAACAAAAATTACTTCCGTCAACACATAACCGATATAAAAAACTATCTTCTACAAGAACTAGAATAATATTTAGCATTATGTTAACTCATAAACTGTTAGCATAATGCTTTTTTTGTAGCAAAGCACTACCACTAAAAATAGCAGTAGTGCTTTACCGAAGTGAGATGGAGTATGATTAAACTTTAATAAAGATTGTTATTTAATTAAGGGGTTAGAAGCTGTATTTCATACCAACCATGATGCAGCGGCCAGCTTGCGGAGCAGCGCCAGGACCATATATATATGATGCTGCATTCTCATACGCAGTATTAGTTAAATTGTTTACTGTAAGGTATGTAGTTAAATCCTTGTTTACTGCATAGTTCAAGCTTAAATCAAAAACCATAAAACGACTATCAGTAAATACAGTTCTATCACATCCAGTAAAATAGTTAGCTAACAATGCAGCATAGAAGCTATTATTTTCATAAGACAAATTAGCTGTATAATGGTTAGTTGGTCTATATTTGTTAATCATTGTATTAACATTAGTTGTACCGCTCCAGTTTAAATCAGGATCAAATGTCATGCCATTTTTTGCACCCCATTCATCCTTAAG
>CAVCLW010000081.1:0-5660 GCA_963603005.1 Escherichia coli
TGGCGCAAATGCGGCAGTAACGATTGATTCTGCAGATACCACCATTGGCAGCGACATTACTGCTAATGGCAAGGGTGCGAAGGTTACAGCCAAGAACCTCAGCAAACTTGACGGAGATGTTACAACAGATGCCGACGGCAGCGTAGAGCTGAACTTCAAGGAAGGCGCAAGCTGGAGCGGTGATAACAGCGGCAACACTACCATGAGCCTGAGCAAGGGTACCTGGAACGGAGCCAACACAGGCAAGCTGAACGCAATTCTGACAAATGGTACAACCTGGACCGGCGACAGCAGTGGTGCAGGCAGCAAGATTAAACTGGACGCTTCTAGCTGGAGCGGTGCAAACAGCGGTGCTAATGCGGATATTACTTTGAACAACGGCGCAAGCTGGAGCAAAGGCAATACTGCAGACGGCGTAACTGTGAAAGCAGATAAAGCAGCCTGGACAGGAGCTAACGGCGGTGCAAAAGCCAATATCACTTTGAGCAATAGCGCAAGCTGGACTGGCGCAAACACTGGCAGCAACGCAACCATTAACCTGACAGACAGCAGCTGGAGCGGTGACAACAGCGGCGCAGGTCTGAGCCTTACTGCCAATAACAGCAAGTGGAACGGTAGCACGAATACTGCAGGCAGTGCAACTTTGACAAACGTTAGTATCTGGAACGGTGCAAGCACTAGTGCAGACTTTAGCCTGACGCTGAACGGCAGCACCTGGAACAACAGCGGTGCAAGCAGCCTGAAGAGCTTCAACGGTACTAATGGCATAGTTGATATGACTAACGCTGCAGCTAGCGTAACCATTGGCAGCTACAGCGGTGACGCAACAGTCATTTACAAGCACAACAGCAGCAATCCTGCTGAAGTATACGGCGGTAACTTTACTGTTAACAAGGCAGCAGCCAACAGCAAGATTACCATGCTGACGGATAACACCGGCGTAGATACGACGGATGAGGATAAGATTAACGAAGCACTGGATGCACTGGCAGGCAAGCTGTTCTACACTGGTGCAATTGGTGGTGCAGAAAATAACCTGAACGGCACCGTGAAGATAGCCGAAGGCCTGACAGCAACCTCTGTTGCAAAGCAGACCGCAGGTATTGTCTACAACAAGACAACCGGTCAGGGCAGTGCGGACCACAAGACTGTAACGCCGGGACCTGTATATCCGAGCGAACAGGACAGAACAGCCTTTGTAACAAGCATTACCGGTGAACATCTGACTGATAAGGAATACCGCAAGGCCGGCGTTCTCTCAAATACCGTCGATAACAATATCTATAACTTCACGAAAGACGCAACTACGATTACTACCGACAGCAGTGCAGTTACTACAGCTAAGGATACAACCTTGAAGCTGAACAACAACGATCTGACTATTACTGCTAACAGCGGTGATGGTATCGCAACAACCGGCGGTACGCTGACAGTTCAGGATGCAGGCAGCCTGACAGTAAGTGGTGCGAAAGCAATCAATGCCAATAACAGCAAGGTAGAGATCACTGCAGTTAACGCAACGCTGAACGGTGACGTAAGCACAAATAATGTCGTAAATATTAAGGCAACGAAGGCTGCGAAGGTCAACGGTGCAGTGAGCGCAAATGGCGTAAATGCGGCAGTAACGATTGATTCTGCTGATACCACCATTGGCAGCGATATTACTGCTAATGGCAAGGGTGCGAAGGTTACAGCCAAGAACCTCAGCAAGCTGGACGGAGATGTTACAACAGATGCTGACGGCAGCGTAGAGCTGAACTTCAAGGAAGGCGCAAGCTGGACTGGTGACAACAGCGGCAATACTACCATGAGCCTGAGCAAGGGCAGCTGGAACGGAGCCAACACCGGCAAGCTGAACGCAACGCTGACGAACGGCACAACTTGGACAGGCGACAGCAGTGGAGCAGAAAGCACAATTAAGCTGGATGGTTCTAGCTGGAGCGGTATGAACAGCGGCGCGAATGCAAATGTAACTTTGACCAACGGCGCAAGCTGGAGCAAAGGCAATACCGCAGACGGAGTAACTGTGAAAGCCGATAAAGCAACTTGGACAGGCGCAAACAGCGGCGCGAATACTAACATTACTTTGACCAACGCAACCACTTGGACCGGTGCAAACAGCGGTAGCAAGGCAACTGTTAATATGACAGACAGCAGTTGGAGCGGTGACAACAGCGGTGCAAATGTAACAATTACTGCCAACAACAGCAAGTGGAACGGCAGCACGAGTGCTGCAGGCAGCGCAACACTGACAAACGGCAGCATCTGGACAGGCGCAAGCACTAGTGCAGACTTTGCTCTTACGCTGAACGGCAGCACTTGGAACAACAGTGGCGCCAGCAGCCTGAAGAGCTTCAATGCTACTAACGGCATAGTTGACATGACAAACGCTGCAGCAAGCGTAACCATCGGCAGCTACAGCGGTGACGCAACTGTCATCTACAAGCACAACAGCAGCAATCCGGGTGAAGTCTACGGCGGTAACTTTACTGTCAACAGTGCTAAGAACGGCAGCAAGATTACCATGCTGACGGACAGAAGCGGAGTTGATTTCAGTGATGAGGACAGCATTGCCAATGCCTTGAATTCTTTGGCTAATAAGCTGTATTACACTGGTTATATTACCGGCGAGCGGAATCTTACCGGTTATGTTAAGTTGGCAGAAGGTCTGACAGCAAGCTCTGTTGTTAAACAAACCGGTGATATTGCCTATGATAAGACGACCGGTCAGGGCAGCCTTAAGGATGGTAGTGTTACTCCGAATGTAACCTATCCGGAAGCACAGACTAAAGATAACTTCACAAGCCAGATTACCGGCGAATGGAAGCAGGATAAAGAGTATAAGCTGGCCGGCGTACTGCATACAGATAATGCGGTTTACGACTTCAGCAAGGACAGAAGCATTATTACTACCGCAGGTACTTCCGTCGGCGCAGGCAGAGATTTGCAGCTGCAGCTCAACAATAAGAGCATGAGCCTGAATTCCGGTGCTGATGCTGTGAAAGCAGATGCGATTACCATTGAATTCAAGAATCTTGATAAGCTTGATATCAAGGCTGCAGGCCAGGCTTTGCTGGCAGAAAACGGCGGCAAAATCATTCTGCATAACACCGGCGCAGTAACTGCAGACAGTGCGTTTGTTGCCAACGGCGCAGGCAGCGGTATTAAAGCAGATGGTCTGACAAATATTACCGTAGGCAGCGGCGATGCAGTGAAGGCTGATGCAGGCAGCATTGAGCTGGCCGGCGGCACTGTTAAAGGTGATGTAACTGCAGACAATAAAGGTAAAATCAGCATTAATGCCAATAATAATGCGGCAGGAAGCATCCTTACCGATATTACCGGCAACGTTCTGGCAACGGCCGGAAGCAGCGTAGATATCGGATTGGGTACCGCAGATAGCAAGCTTACAGGTGATGTAAGTACTGCCGGTGATGCAGTAATCAATATCTATGCTGATATGGGTATCTGGACAGGTAATGCTGACGGAGATAACGTTAATCTGCATCTGAATAGCAGCAAGGCTCAATGGAATAATATTGGAAACAGCAAGCTGCGCAGCCTGAAGGGTAATGGAGGCATTATTAATCAGACTGATGCTAACGCAGGTAATATTGATGTAGGTGATTACAGCGGAAACGTTGTTGTCAACTACAAGCATACCGCTGATAAGGATACAGCAAGCAACACCCTGAATAATATCAAGTTCGGTGGCGGTTCGCTGAATATCGATAAAGCAGCTGAAGGCAGCAGCATTACCTTAAGAACCGATAATTCCGATAATCTCAGCTATACCGAAACTGATAATATTGAAAAGCTCTTCCGTGAGCTGAGCAAGAAACTGTATTACGCAGATGCAGGCAGCAATCCGAATAATCTGAGCGGTCATATGGAAATTGCCGAAGGCCTGACGAAGGTTAAGGTTTACGGCGATATTAACTACGGAGAGCATGGACAGGGCAATTATAAGGATGGCAGCATTAAGCGTACTGATCCGGAAATTATTTACGGCAGCAGTGAAACAGCTATGATGCGTGGCGCTAAATCCGCCATGGCTTCCACTGCTTTGCTGTGGCGCAGTGAAAACAGCGATATGCTGCAGCGCATGGGTGATGTACGTCTGGCTAATGAGGAAAGCGGTCTGTGGGCACGTTACTACGGTGGTAAGAACAGCTTTGATGCTAAGAATACCAAGTACAGCACAAGCTTTAATGCATATCAGTTAGGCTATGACAAGCAACTGGATAACAACAAGCTCTTTGGTGCGGCTGTAAGCTATAACAAGGGCAAGAACACCTACGAAATGGGCGGTCATGGTGACGGCAAGGCTGTCAGCCTGGCAGTATATGGCAGCTGGAACAGCGACAAGGGACATTATGCTGATGTAATCGTTAAAGGCGGTAAGCTTGATAATGATTATACAGTTTACAATGACATGGGCCATAAGCTGGAAGGCGATTATGATACCTGGGGGCTGTCCCTGAGCGCTGAATATGGTCGCAGAATGCAGATGCAGAACGGCTTCTATATTGATCCGAGCGTACAATTTACTGTTGGACGTGTGGCAGGAGCTGACTATAGTGCAGCCAGCGACTTCCTTGACTCCAAAGGCCTGAAGAAGGATATGTATGTCAGCCAGGATGCCTTTACCAGTGCAATCGGACGTATTGGTCTGGGCATGGGCAAAACAACTGACAAGGCAATGTTCTATACGAAATTTGCATTGGCACATGAATTTAGCGGTGACTTTACTACAACCTTTGCAGCTGAAAATGAGCCTACAAGCAGCACAGCAGTTGATTTTGGCGGAACCTGGTTTGAATGGCAGCTGGGCGGCAGCATGAAGGTAAATGATAATTCTTATGTATATGCTACCTTCGAGAAGAAATTCGGCGGCGATACCGGCAGCAATGACTGGCGGTTGGATGCAGGCTTGCGCTGGAGCTTCTAAGATTTGGGGTATGCGAGCAGTATAAAAATGTTCTAAGTGGGGCGGCGGCCAAAGCGCCGACGCCCTCTTAAATAAAAATGTTAAAGGAGACTTTAAAATGACAGAAAAAGTTAAAGAGACTAAAGAGACTAAAGTTTTGGATATGGAGCAGAAGCGTGCAGATAAAATTGAAAAAATGCAGCAATTCCTGACCGATAACAAAATAGACTGCTTTGACGTACAAAAAATTGAAGATGAGCGTCATACCACAATTTTCCGTAGCCGTATGGAAGTAAAAGGACAGATTTTGCCGATGGCTGTGTTGATGGATGACAGTGTTTATATTATTTTACAGGTTCAGATTGCACCGCAGGTAATTCCGGAAGCAAAGCTGCCGGAGCTGGCTGCAGCTATCAACAACATGAACAACAATGTACGTCCCTTTAAATTTACAGTTTCCGAAAAGGGCGATTTCATGCTGAATGCCTGCATTACCGCAGAAAACAATACCTTTAATCCGGTGCTGCTGAACGCAATTATCGGTGAAGCACTGAAATTTCTGGAAGCGCAGTACAGCAATATTATGGAAGCAATCTGGAAAAAATAATTTAGTTGAGCATGGATTTACATATGAGGCATGCTGAAAATAAAAGTCAGGCAACAAAAGAATATTGTGGTAGATTGTATAATGAAGTTGCACACCTAAGAAAATAAAAAATCCATAGCTTGT
>CAVCLW010000082.1:0-5499 GCA_963603005.1 Escherichia coli
ATCCTCATGTGGATATAGCGATGTTTGCTATATACTCTTTGTATGATAAGGATCAGGTGGATAGCTTAATTGATATTTATTTTGACGGTTATTGTCCTAAAGAAACAAGAATAAAAATCTACTGCTATATAGCCGTTTGTGGCTTACTGTGGAGCAATTGGTGCGAATATAAAGAAAAATTGGGTGTAAAGTTTTGTGAATATGCCTATAGGCAATATCAGTATGCTAAAGATTTCTTTGATATCGTCCAAAAAAATTTGATTAACTGACGAGGTGCTAGGATGTCAAAGGTTGAAAGAGCAATTATAATGGCTGCCGGATTAGGTAATAGATTGAGTCCGGTTACACTAACAACTCCTAAACCACTTATAAAAGTGAATGGTGCCAGAATGATTGATACTGCTATTTCTGCTTTGCATAAGAATGGAATATTTGAGATATATGTAGTTGTTGGCTATATGAAAGAGCAGTTTTTGAGCCTGGAGAAAGATAATCCGGGCTTAGTTCTCATAGATAATCCTTATTATGCTGAATGTAATAATATTGCATCTTTATATGTTGCAAGAGACTACATAGAAAATGCAATCATAATGGACGGAGACCAGATAATTTATAATCCCGAAATTCTTTCTGCTGATTTTGCTTACTCCGGTTACTGTAGTGTATGGACTGATGCAAAAACCGATGAATGGTTGCAAACAGTCGAAGACGGAGTTGTAATATCATGCAGTAGAAATGGTGGAGAAAAGGGGTGGCAGCTCTATAGTGTTTCGCGCTGGAATTCAGATGATGGGAAAAAATTAAAAAAACATTTGGAAATAGAGTTCGAACAGAAAAAAAACCATCAGATTTATTGGGATGATGTAGCTATGTTTTGCTATCCTGATGAATACAAGCTGGGAATTTACCCGATATCAAAAAAAGACATTGTGGAAATTGATAATTTACAGGAATTAGCCGCGTTGGATACGAACTACAAAAAATATCTGGAGGAGCGCTAGATGGAACAAAATACCAAAGGAAAAATAGATTGGCTGATAACCTTGCTGCCACTAAGCATTATATTATTCTTATGTATTTTGTTCTTTGTAATGCCGGAACAATCTAATGTTGTGCTGGGTAAGATAAGGTATTCTTTTGGAAATGTTTTAGGAGTTTACTATCTAATTATTGGTTTGGGAATTTTTGTTTTATCGCTGTATTTAGCTGCATCTAAATATGGTGATATAGTATTAGGTGACAAAGATGAGAAGCCGAGATATTCTTTTTTGAGCTGGGGTTCAATGATGTTTACCTGTGGCTTAGCAGCGGATATTTTATTTTATTCCTTTTCTGAATGGGTGCTTTATGCAAGTGATCCTCATATAAAAGAGCTTGGCTCAATACAGGAATGGGCAGGCGTCTTTCCCTTGTTTCATTGGAGTTTTATTCCTTGGGCGTTCTATTTGGTTTTGGCAGTAGCCTTTGGTTTTATGCTCCATGTCAGAAAAAGAAAACGCCAGAAATATTCTGAAGCCTGCAGAGCTTTATTAGGTAAGTATACTGACGGATTTATAGGCAGACTGATTGATTTGCTGGCAGTTTTTGCTTTGTTAGCCGGTACAGCTACAACATTTAGTGTGGCTACTCCTCTGATGGCTGCGATAATTGATAATTTATTTGCAGTTGAGCTTAACAGAACAGCTATTAATATTCTTATTCTTGTAATTACATGTTTTGTATATACTTACTCATTATTACATGGATTTAAAGGGATAAGTTTTTTGGCTAAAGCTTGCTTCTATATGTTTTTTGCTTTATTGGGCTTTGTTTTACTTTTCTCTGGAGAAACAAGATATATTATCGAAACAGGTTTTTCTTCCTTCGGTAAAATGATACAAAACTTTATAGAGTTAGCTACGTATACTGATCCGCTAAGAACTAACAATTTTCCTCAGAACTGGACTATTTACTATTGGGCTTATTGGATGGTTTGGTGCGTGGCAGCTCCTTTTTTTATAGGCAATATTTCACGTGGCAGAACAGTGCGTCAGACTATTTTCGGAGGATATGCTTTTGGTGTAGGCTCTACATTAATCAGTTTTATAGTTTTGGGAAATTATTCTATGGGAATGCAAGTTATGGGCAGTGCCGATTTTATGGCTATGTATGCCGGTAGTGGCGATTTATATAGTATGATCGTAGCAATCATTAATACTTTACCATGTGCAAAAGTTATTATGTTTGTTATTTTGCTTACGATGATAGCTTTTTATGCTACATCATTTGATTCTATTGCTTTAACGGCTTCCTGCTATAGCTATCATAAGTTAGGCGAGGATGAGATGCCGAGCAAAGTAATTCAGTTAATGTGGTGCATTTTACTGATATTGTTACCTATAGCGTTACTTTTTGCAGAAAGCTCTATGAGTAATTTACAGAGTGTAAGCATAATTGCTGCGCTGCCAATTGGTATCGTTATTGTGATGATAGCTATAAGTTTTTTGAAGGATGCTGAGCACTACATTAGCTGAAGCAGTAATATGCTATTGGTATGTTTGTTTTATAAACTTATGTCAGTAAAAGTTTTAAGTGTTTATTATTGGAGTTATCAAGCATTTGGCGAGTACGCTTTTGTAAGATTAATACTGTATAAACTGCCATGCAAATACTTTTTTCCATGGAGGCGTTCTTATTAACATTGTCGTAACCGGCGGTGCCGGTTTTATCGGAAGTAATTTTATATTTTACATGCTGGCAAAACATCCGGACTATCGCATTATTTGTTTGGATAAGCTGACTTATGCAGGCAACTTGTCTACATTAATACCAATAATGGATGTGCCTAACTTTCGCTTTTTGCAGGCAGATATCTGCGACAGAGAAGCTGTAGACAAGCTTTTTGAGGAAGAACATCCCGATATCCTGGTGAACTTTGCTGCAGAATCACATGTAGACCGCAGTATTGAAAACCCAGGAGTTTTCTTGCAGACTAATATCATGGGTACAGCAACCTTGATGGATGCCTGCCGTAAATATGGCATCAGGCGTTATCATCAGATATCTACGGACGAAGTATATGGTGATTTGACGTTTGCTGATGATGCCAAGCCTTTTTCAGAAAGCGCTTTAATCAGGCCGAGCTCGCCTTACAGCAGTTCCAAGGCAAGCGCAGATTTGATTGTCATGGCTTATCACAGAACATATGGCTTGCCGGTATCAATTTCGCGCTGCAGCAATAACTATGGTCCCTATCAGTTTCCGGAAAAGCTGATTCCGCTGATGCTTGCCAACGCTTTGGCAGATAAGCCGTTGCCTGTATATGGCGAAGGCTTGAATGTGCGCGATTGGCTGTATGTTGAGGATCACTGCAAGGCAATTGATTTGATTATCCATAAGGGCAGAGTAGGCGAGGTATATAATATCGGCGGTCATAATGAGATGCGCAACATTGATATTGTAAAGCTGATTTGCAAAGAGCTTGGCAAGCCGGAGAGTTTGATTACGCATGTAACCGACCGCAAAGGTCATGATATGCGTTACGCAATCGATCCGACGAAGATTCATAATGAGCTGGGCTGGCTGCCGGAAACGAAGTTTGCTGACGGCATCAAAAAGACCATTAAATGGTATTTGGAAAACCAAAAGTGGTGGAAGGATATCATTCATGGCGAGTATCAGAATTATTATGAGAAGATGTATGGGAAAAGATAAGAAAATGAGGTCAGCGCTGCTGACCTCGTTTGCATTATAACTTGGTTTGTCCGCAATTAGTTCTTAAATCTTCGCGTTTATATTTAAATTTTTCAGATGCCAGTGAATTAGCTTCATCAAAGTGATTTGATTTGATATCCAATATACTGCATAACAGCTCATAAGCCAAGTCATTAGTCCAATAAAAGTTTTCATGCATCTTTAATGTATCATATACTTCCTTATGCTGTGCGATATACTCATCTGCAAAATAAGTGAAGAACGGAATCCTTACGCTTGCCAGACCTTCAAAGTTTGGAGAGCGTCTTTTATCCGGTACGGTCGCATGATCGGAGAAGTATATCATAGCTTGCAGGTTCAGTTTATTCTTAGCGTGGTTAAAGATTTGCTCCAGAATATAATCAGTATAGGCTATGGAATCTGCATAATTTACTTCCAGGTCATATTTACCGGGAGTGCCGAACTTGGAGAAGCTTTCAGGGAAGCGGTTAAGGAAATTGAAATGATTACCTTTTAAATGTACAATGAGAAAATTATTTTTCTCCGGATCCAATTCATCAAGGTAAGGCAGAAGAGATTCGTCATATTGAACCTGGTTAAGCTCCTGCTTAGTCCATTTAGCAACATCTGCGGTATTGGCAATTAAAGTAACAGGTGTATCGGCACAGCCGAGGTGTCCCTGATTGCTGTACCAATGGACTTTATAGCCTGCTGCATGTGCTATATCAACAACAGAGCATGATTCGTAAAACTTTTTGTCATTATACTGATTTATTTCTGTAAGTGCATTAGAAACAGCGATAACGGTATTCGCGTATATAGAAAAAGCGTTAGGAAAAAGAATAAAGTTCTTGCTTTGCGCCATTTTGTCTAGCCAGGGAGTAGTGTTGTATTTGTACTCTTTATTGAAGGCTTTCATATAGTCGCGTGATTCCGATTCACCGATAACTAAAAGAATAGTGTGCGGTTTATCGTCTTTATTTAATGGCGTAACCTGTAATTTACTGATGCGTTCCTGCATATTTTGGCTGTATTGCAGATTAGTTGCCAGATATTCTTTTACATCCAAATAAAATTCTACAATAGCTGTGCGGATAAAAACGCCATGCCTTTTCTTCCAAAGATAGGTAGATAAAAAGATTGCTATAGCAGCGATTATTGCGAGATTAACGATAGGGGTATTCTTTTGGATTATCATTTCCTGATAATTTACGAAGAGAGCTGCGGCTGTGACGCAAATGCTGCCAAGGAAAGTAAAGATGTTAAGCACAAGAGGCATGGATTTAATGAATTCAATGATTTCATTGTAGTGAGTTTCCTGAATCATTTCCATACCGTTTTCGTTGATACAGGCTTTGTAAAGACCATAGTAAATTAGTTGTGCTACAGGAATAGAAAGCATAATTAATTCTGCAACAGTAATAAGGATAGTGGCAGGAATAGCAAGCCAGCTAATCTGTTGCATGATAATTCCCAAAGAAGAAATCCAGGCGATGAAATAAAGACCGAAGACTGCTTCAAAGTGAAATTCAAAGTCGGAAGATACCTTGTGATTACTGATGAAGTAAAGAGTTGGGTATGTAACAGTCCAAAGAATAGCTATAATCGTTGGGATGACGAATAAAGGTGAGGTTAAGGGTAAGCCGGCTAAAGCAGCAGGCAGCACCGATAAAATGGCACAGGGGAGAAAACGTCGCAGTTGCAGATATGTAGCTTTATTGCCTAATCCGTGTGAAATCTTAAGATAGTAAATATAGGAAAACAGGTAAAAGATGACAGCGGTTATAATATATGTTGTATCAATGT
>CAVCLW010000083.1:0-3951 GCA_963603005.1 Escherichia coli
GGTTAAAGCAAAATAGTTAGTTTTAGTATTTTTTATCCCGAGGAGATAATCTGTTGTTACATTAAATTTTTGAGCTAAAGCTACTAGCATCTCATTAGATGGTTCTCTTTGTCCTAACTCATAAAACGATACTGCTTTAGGAGTAACCCCTAAATAAGTAGCTAATTCCGCTTGCGTAATATTATATTCTGTTCTTAGATTTTTTATTATTTCACCTAACATAGATTTTCCTCCACCTGTACTGTTAGTACATATATTTTACCAAAAATAGAGTTGACATTCCACTACTTGTACTGTACAATAAGTACAGTACAAAACGTACATAGAAAGGAGCTTTTATATGTCTAAATTAAAGACTTATAGACTTTCAAGAGGAATGAGCCAAGAACAATTAGCTGTAGAAGCTGGCATTACCGTTAGATATATTGCGTTTTTAGAAGCTGGTACAAAAAAACCTTCATTAACACTTGCTTATAAAATTTCTAAAATACTAAAGGCTTCTATCGAAGATATTTTTTTACCATCTTGATGTACAAATTGTACGATGATAAATTTTATTTTGTCAGGAGTGTCCGATATGCTTGCAAAATCCTACGACAATATTAAAGCCAAAATCACAGTAGACCGCAAAGACTGGCATGTAATAAGCCGCGAGGAAAGCGTAACTCACGTAGATGAGCCTTTTACACCAGGACTTAAGCATTACAGCACGGCTCTTGCTAGTATTATGCTGCCTATCTATCGTGAAATTGGACAAGACAATTTAATAAAAGCACATAGGGAAGATCCTAAAAACGGCATCAGAAAACTTATCGCTGAATATATGTTAAAACGAAAGGAACGTGAATTAAATCATGAATAAAATTATCTTACTCGGCCGCTTTACTCGTGATCCAGAGGTGAGATATACCTCTACAGGCAAAGTTGTGTGCCAAGGAACTATTGCTGTTGATCGCCCTTTTGTAAATCAAGACGGCCAGCATGAAGCTGATTTTATCCCTATTGTTATCTGGGGCAAACAGGCAGAGGTTTGCGGTAATAGCTTTGCTAAGGGGCAGCGCATTCTGATTGAAGGTCGTCTGCAGATACGCAGCTACGATGCTAAGGATGGGAAACGTTATGCAACTGAAGTTATTGTTAGCAGCTTTAACTTTATTGAAAAGAAAACTAGCAATCCTGACACAAGTACGAATGCTTCTGCATCTGCAGCTTCGCAAGATGATAGAGGGATGGAAACGTTCGGAGCTGCCGTTCCCTTTGATGAGGAAATTCCGTTTTGAGTTTTGAGGTAACAAAATATGCCTAAAAAATATTATTGGTTTAAAATGCGTGCGGATTTTTTCGACTCGCGCGAAATCAAGCGTTTGCAAAAAATACCAGGCGGTGATACATACATCGTTCTATATATCAATTTACTCTCTCGTTCTGTAAAAACGGAAGGATGTTTGCATTTTGATCATGTCGAGGCTACTTTTGCCGAAGAACTCGCTTTAATTCTCGATAGTGATGCTGATGCTGTTAATTTTTTATTAAAATTTCTTCACCAGTATAATTTGCTAACAATTGATGGTGATAATTACTATTTTATCGAAGCAATAAGTCATATAGGAACTGAAAGTGATGCTGCTGAAAGAATGCGTCGTTCTAGGAAGAAGAAAAAAGAAAGTTTATTGTGCCTTGATGATAATGATTTAAATAAACTCCCTTATCCACAACGTAACAATGTGACACATCAATGTAAAGTTGTTACTGTGGATAATACATCGTCACATACATGTAACAATGTTACAGCGCGTAACAATGTTACGGAAGATAGTAACTCGGTTACGCAAATACGTAACAATGTGACGAATTGTAACAATGTTCGCGACTGTTACACAGAGATAGAGAAAGAGATAGAGATAGAACCATCCAGTAGTACTGAAGTAAATATAAACGTAAGCAAACCTGTGGATAATTTTGGTTTACCTGTTGCGCAGGGATTCGATGCTTTTATGCAGTGCTATCCTCGTTGCCAGGCTAAGCGTGATATTGTCTATAAGGCATTCTGCGAACTGGTCAGCCAAGGCGTTGCTATCAGCGATCTGATTGCCGCTGCCAAGAATTACGCTGATGCAATGCATAAAGACGACGTTGATACACGGTATGTGAAAATGCCTGCTAATTTTCTCAGCCAGCAGGTATGGCTTAAATTCAAGCCTAAGTTCCAGCTGGATTGTCCTGCCTGTCGCGGCAGCGGTGTCATAGATTGCCCTCCGTCAGATGCTTATCCCAATGGTCATGTGGAATTTTGTGCCTGCGAAAAACGTTATAAGGCACTCGATAGCACTAATACTCTTACAGGCATTATTGCACAGTTGCAAAACGATGCACAGCAAGGATGATTAAAAATCCTCTCAGACGCACAGATTTTGCCCTAGAGCGATTTTATGTGCCGTTTACGTATTCGTGCTAGGACAGAACTAAAAAATTAAAAATAACCCTATTTCTGACGCTGTGAGGGGCAAATCACTATCAGGAGGTAGAAGGACGTATGGATATTATTTTAACAGTCGATGGGCAGGAGATTATCAATACTGACAAAATTGTCATTAATCGTGATGGTAGTCTTATAGCTTATAAAGATAATAAAATCTTGAATCTTAATTTATATGACAAAGAAAATCAGGCAATCTGCATTGATGTCAAAGACATCAAATAATAAAAACTAATGTTTATGGAGGCGCGTTATGTTTAATCGTGAAAATTACGATATTTCTCCGCAGGATGCTGAAAAAAGTATCAAAATTCGCAGACATACTGCGGATTTAGCGATACTTGACTTTGAAGCAGGAACCCCATTCTTTTGGGATAATGAAGGCATTGCTTTTAAACGTATGGTCAGTATAAAAACTGGTTATTACTATCAGCACAACACCATACCTATGATTTATGCCGCGCGTGAGCATGGCTATACAGACTGCCGCTGGGGAGGTATCCTGGCTCTCAAAGGAGCACGGCTGTATAAGCAGGACGAAGGCGTGGAGCTTGAAGTTTGGGCTAATGAAGTGGCTGTTAAAAAAACAGACGATGAAGGCAACCAAATTTATGATAAAAATGGGCACCCGGTAGAAGAAATGATTAAGCTGAGCCGCCCGCAGATTAAGGTAGAACGACTGTATAATGGATCCGCCATTGCCGGGCTGGGTGAAGAACCTGAGCTGCCCTATAACTGGATGGAGAAGAACGAAACCAAGAAGCGTCTGTTGGAAAACTGCAAGGCGAAGCTTGTTTTTGACCAGACGGAAAATAACTTTTACGTCAAAGATACCGATACAATTCACATGGTACCGGAAGAGAAGTGGAAGAATAAGGACGAGTTTTTGGTTGAATTATATCACTGCATTGCGCATAGCACGCTGATTGACAGCCGCGCCGGGAAAAATCCTTTTTTTCTCGACCTTAAGAAGCGTTGCGGTCAGACTAATTATGCTGTAGAAGAGCTTGTTGTTGAAATGGCAACTTATCGTTTCCGTACAAAGTACGGTCTAAAAATAAGTGATAGTCATAAAAAAGCTCATGGTGAATATCTCACCCGTTGGGCAGAGGAAATTGACCGTAATCCTAATATGCTTAATTATACGTATAGTGATTCTTATGCAATTTTAAATTATGTCAACGATCGTATCGTTCAGTTCACCAAAGAAGAGCAAAAGGCTCTGCGCTATAAATTTAACTATTGGAAGAAAAAGAATAACCAAAAAGCAGCTATTAAAGAATACAAGCAAAGGGAAATCACTAAATCTAGTGTTGAAAATAGCAGAGTTTCTACATCTACCACTAAATCTAGTGGCTCTTTGCGAAGAAATACTACGCAAACGAAAACGCCAAAGATTGAAAAGCCAGAAGATCATGGAACTATTAAACGCCTTTCTCCTGTTTATCATCCAGATTACGGCAAAGGCTTTACGC
>CAVCLW010000084.1:0-3865 GCA_963603005.1 Escherichia coli
GATGGTGCCGATATTCAGATGCGGTTTAGTTCTTTCATATTTAGCTTTTGCCATTGTGAATTTCCTCCTTAAGGTTGTTTGTTAAAACTAGGCTTAGTTGGTGCCTTTGTTTTTAGCAATAATTGCCTCAGCAATGTTTCTGGGAACGTCTTCGTAGTGGTCTACTTCCATGGAGTAGTTACCACGGCCTTGGGTTTTGCTACGCAGGTCGGTAGCATAACCGAACATCTCAGCCAGCGGAACGAATGCATTGATTACTTGTGCACCGTTACGAGCTTCCATGCCTTCGATGCGGCCACGGCGGGAGTTAACGTCGCCGATTACGTCGCCCATGTATTCTTCAGGAACAGTAATTTCTACTTTCATGTAAGGCTCAAGGATAACCGGGTTAGCTTTTTCAGCACCGGACTTGAAGCCCATAGAACCGGCAATCTTAAATGCCATTTCAGAAGAATCGACTTCATGGTAAGAACCATCATAAACAGTAACTGCGATATCAACCATCGGATAACCGGCAACTACGCCGTTTTCCATAGCTTCTTTAACGCCTGCTTCGATAGGAGCGATGTATTCTTTAGGAATAGCGCCGCCAACAACTTTGTTTTCAAACAGGAAGCCTTCGCCAGGTTCACGCGGAGTGATTTCCAGCCAGCAATGACCATATTGGCCTTTACCACCGGACTGACGAACAAATTTACCTTCGGATTTAACAGCTTTGCGAATGGTTTCGCGATAAGCAACCTGCGGGTTACCAACAGTGCAGCCTACTTTGAATTCGCGCAGCAGACGGTCAACAATGATGTCCAGGTGAAGCTCGCCCATACCGGAAATAATGGTTTGGGAGGTTTCAGGATCAGTGTGAACACGGAAGGTCGGATCTTCTTCTGCCAGTTTTTGCAGGGCAATGCCCATTTTTTCCTGGTCAGCTTTAGTTTTAGGTTCAACTGCAACGGAGATTACAGGATCAGGGAATACCATAGATTCGAGGATGATCTCGTTTTTCTCATCGCAGAGAGTATCACCGGTAGTGGTGTCTTTCAGACCTACAGCAGCTGCGATATCACCGGAGTAAACTTGTTCAATTTCTTCGCGGTGGTTAGCATGCATTTGCAGGATACGACCGATACGCTCGCGTTTACCTTTAGTGGAGTTATATACATAAGAACCAGCAGTCAAGGTACCGGAGTATACACGGAAGAATGCCAGCTTACCAACAAACGGGTCGGTAGCAATCTTGAATGCCAGTGCGGAGAACGGAGCTTCGTCGCTGGACGGACGCTCGTCTTCTTCGCCGGTTTCAGGGTTTACACCTTTGATGTTAGGAACATCTGTCGGTGCAGGCATGAATTGGATTACAGCGTCCAGCATCGGTTGAACGCCTTTGTTTTTGTAGGAAGAACCGCAGCAAACCGGAGTCATTTTGCAAGCGATAGTTGCTTTACGGATACCAGCCAGGATTTCTTCTTCGGTCAGCTCTTCGCCTTCCAGATATTTCATCATCAGCTCGTCATCGGATTCAGCAACAGCTTCAACCAATGCTGCACGATATTCGTCAGCTTTCTCTTTCATGTCAGCCGGGATTTCTACGAACTCTTCTTCTTTACCGAGTGCATCATCATAAACGATTGCTCTCATTTTGATCAGGTCGATCATGCCTTGGAAAGTATCTTCAAAGCCGATAGGCAGTTGAATAGGTACTGCATTGGCATTCAGACGAGTCTTCATCATGTCAATTACACGATAGAAGTCTGCACCGGTAATATCCATTTTATTTACATATGCCATACGGGGTACATGGTATTTGTCAGCCTGACGCCATACGGTTTCGGACTGAGGCTCAACACCGCCCTTAGCACAGAAAACTGCAACGGAACCATCAAGTACGCGCAGGGAACGTTCAACTTCTACAGTAAAGTCAACGTGGCCCGGGGTATCAATGATGTTGATACGATGTTTATCGAATTGGTGCTCGGAACCTTCCCAGTAGCAGGTGGTTGCAGCAGAGGTGATGGTAATACCACGCTCTTGTTCCTGAACCATCCAGTCCATGGTAGCAGCACCTTCATGGGTTTCACCAATCTTATGTACTCTGCCGGTATAGAACAGAATACGTTCGGTGGTGGTGGTTTTACCAGCATCGATGTGAGCCATGATGCCGATATTTCTAGTTCTCTCAAGCGGAATTAATCTGCCCACTTCTTTATCCTCCTCAAATTAACTGAGACAGGTCATTACCAGCGGTAATGAGCAAATGCTTTGTTTGCTTCTGCCATCTTGTGGGTATCTTCGCGTTTCTTAACAGCTGCGCCAGTGCCATTGGAAGCGTCCATGATCTCACCAGCTACACGCTCGTACATGGTGCGCTCACCACGCAGACGAGAGTAGTTTACCAGCCAACGGATACCCAGGGTGGTTTTGCGGTCAGCACGTACTTCAACAGGTACTTGGTAGTTTGCACCACCAACACGACGGGCACGAACTTCCAGCAGCGGCATTACGTTCTGCATAGCAGCATCGAACACTTCCAAAGGATCTTTGCCAGTCTTTGCACGAACCAGGTCGAATGCATCGTATACAATACGTTCTGCAACGCCTTTTTTGCCGTCGAGCATAATTTTATTGATAAATCTAGTTAAAAGCTTAGAACCGTACACCGGATCCGGCAGTACGTCTCTTTTAGTTACAGGGCCTTTTCTCGGCATGTGTTTCCCTCCTTAGGATTAAATCATTCTTAATGTTTTCTTGAAATTATTTCTTTGCTTTAGCACGTTTTGCACCGTACTTGGAGCGAGATTGGTTGCGGTTAGCAACGCCTGCAGTATCAAGAGCACCACGAATGATATGGTAACGCACACCAGGAAGGTCCTTGACTCTTCCGCCTCTGATCAGAACAACACTGTGTTCCTGAAGATTATGGCCGATACCCGGGATATAAGCAGTAACTTCGATGCCGTTGGTCAAACGTACACGAGCTACTTTACGAAGTGCAGAGTTAGGTTTCTTCGGGGTAGTGGTGTAAACACGAGTGCAGACGCCACGTTTTTGCGGGCATTCTTTCAATGCCGGTGCAGTAGATTTGCTTTTCAGAACCTCTCTACCTTTGCGAACCAATTGGTTAATTGTAGGCATATCGGCACCTCCTTTCCAAACAATTAGATTTTAATGATTATAAAAACTCGGCTTACGCCAAGCCCTTATCGGCTTTAAGTATCGCAGCCGCTGCTGCTTTGACGTTTATGCCGCAGGCTCTGCCGATTTCCAGCATCGTTTCTGTGTTTTCAACCGGTACTGAATTTTCCCGACACAGTTGCATCAGCCTGCCGGTAACTCTCTCGTCCGCATCACTTGCGATATAGACGACAGCGGCAACTTGTCTTGCTACAGCTTTTTCTGTCTGCTTAACGCCTACAGTATGCTTTTCAGCTTGCTTTAAAGCTTCAAGTGCCATCATGTTACCTCCTTCATCGAGCGCATAGCTCTCCCGCGATACTTGTATATTGTAACATCTCATGCACAAGCTGTCAACACTTTTTAGCAACTTTTTTAAAAAAATTAGCAGCGCTTTCTGCCGTGTTAATGCGCTTCTTTCTTTACACGTAGCCAAGTGTTTCATTGACTGTTTCTTCATACATAAAGTACACCCAAGGAGTACTTTTTCAACAGAGCATTCACCTTAAATATCGCATAAAAAAAGAGCTGCCAACACTTCTGACAGCTCATATGTATATTATTTTGCCATGCCCGGGAAGGAAGAAACGTATTTGATTTTTATATCTGGAAAACTATCAACAAACTGAACTCTGAAATCTTCGTAAATTGCAAGAACAAGTTGCACATTTTTCCTAATCAAATAGCATAAATTTCA
>CAVCLW010000085.1:0-3815 GCA_963603005.1 Escherichia coli
AGTTATATAGTATATATCCATATGTAAGCTATAGTGAAGTAAGAAACAAGAAGTATCAAGATATGAATGTTGTCTTCTATACCATAATCCGAAACTATAATTAACAGGATAGTTCTTTAACTAGTTACGCATCTGTACAGCAAAACTAATCGGAGGTGCTTCAAATGCCAAAATCTGCTATTGAAAAACAAGTTCACAATAAGTATGACAACAAACAGCGTAAATCTCAAGAGAAGAAAACTGAACGATTAAGCTTTCGAGTATCACCAGAAACAAAAGCAAGCTTTACAAAACTGCAAAATGAAACCGGACTTCCCCAAGGAACTTTATTTGAATCATTAATCAGTAATAATCATTTACCTATAATTCAAAACGGTTCTCTCATTGCCAAAGAACTCGCAGTAGTAAGCCAACAGCTTAATACTGTTAATATGTGCATCCGCCACGGCAATAATGGTTTAGCAATCGAGCAACTGCAGCAAGCGAATAATACATTCAATAATATTCAAAAATTATTGTTACAAGCTGTGGGAGGAATCAGAAATGGCAATCTTTAAAATTGAACCTCATGAACAATACACGCTTAAAGGTATGCTTGATTATATCAGTGATGCCACTGTCCACGATAATCAAATATTATTTACAGATGCGCTTTATGCTATTAATACAAATCCATTATACGATATGATGATAATCAAACTCCTGAATTGCAAAACTGCCGGCGTACAGTACAAGCAAATCACGTTATCCCTCAACGAAGAAGAATCAGAACGGCAAACAGATTTCATTTGTTTATGTCAAGAAGCTGCATTGCTGCTTTGCAATTATACACACTGCCAGATTGCCTACGCTGTACATGGTAACACTGATAATCTCCATACACATTTTATTTTAAACTCTGTAAGCTATCTTGACGGACACAAGTTGCATCTAGGCTGGCAGGACACAGCTTACCTGAAGGGCAAGATAAATGCATTGCTGCAAAGATATAACTTCAGTTTAATTGTAAGCAAGGAATATATAAGCAGATAACTCTCCAGTTAATAACGCCAATTTCCGATTTTATATGCCGTTTTCCGCAAAATATTTTCTGAAGCAAGCTTATAAAATTGATTTTTGGCGTTATTAATGTTACAATGAGCATGAAAGGAGTTGATTTCATGCTCTGTCAATTTTCATTTAAAAATTTCAAATCATATAAAGATGAAACAGTCTTCGATATGCAGGCAGCTAATCTGCCTGAGTTTGCCGAAAATATTATTTACTGCAAGCAAGCGAGTAACCTTTTACCCGTAGCAGCTATCTATGGACCTAATGGCGGCGGTAAAACAAATATGCTGCAGGCTTTAACCTGCCTTATCTCCACCGTGGTAAAACCCATCTACGATATGGAAAAAACTCGTACCAAGCTTATAGTACAGCAAAAAGTATCTTGCACACCTTTCCTGTTTGATGAAAAAACCTCTAGTGAGCCTACAGAATTCCTGCTTTACTTCCGTACCAATGGCTATGAGTACCGCTATTACCTTTCTATGCTTCATGATGAAATCATTGGCGAAGCACTGGACAGAAAAAAAATAGGCGGCAAACGCACCGCCCATGTTTTTGACCGAGAAGAAAAAGTTATTACTTTAGGCTCCAGTATAAATAAAGCATCAATAAATAGAGATGTAAATCCCAAAATGCCCTACCTATCGTTCTTGGCAATCAACTATGATATCCCTGCTATCAATGACTCTCAAAAATGGTTTGAAAGCTGCATTATCCGCAGCTATGCTAATCCTGAAGCTGAATTACAGATAATGCTGTCTGATAACAAAACCATACGCCGGCAAATTATCAGTGCTTTAAATGATATGGGTATTGATATCAATGGCTATCGCTACGACAACGATAGCAACCAACTCATCATGCAAAGAACACTGCATGGAAAAACCTACGAATTATCCTATAAAGATGAATCCGATGGTACTAAAAAGCTCATTGCAGCATTGCCGATACTACTGATTGCTTTAGCAGAAGGTCGGTTAGCAGTTTTTGACGAATTAGATGCCAAGCTTCATCCGAAGCTGCTGCGTTACATCATAGCTCTGTTTAAAAACCCTAAGCTAAATACGCATGGAGCACAACTGATCTTCACCTCTCACGATATAGCAACTATGAAAAACACTGTTTACCGCCGTGACGAGATTTGGTTTGCCGCTGAAGGAGATAACCACAGCAGTGAGCTGTACTCGCTCTATGAGATCCGCAAAGAAAATAACGAGCGTATCAACAATACCGCAGCTTATGACAAGCAGTATCTTGAAGGACGTTACGGAGCAGACCCATACTTACAGAATATGCTGAAGGATGGTGAATGGCAATGAGCTTAAAACCTCCGAAAAAAGGCGACTTGAAGAAATCCTGGCTTAAACCCAGACGTGACACTCCCAAAAAGATTCAGCCTGAGTATCATCTTATAACTACCGAAGGTATAAGCACAGAGCCGGCTTACTTCCAAGGTGTCAAAAACACTATCAACAGCAAATATCGCGGCAGAGTGCAGTTAGATATCATCGGTGTAGGTGATAATACTCTCAACCTTTTTCAGAAAGTAAAACAAAAAGTTGCCAAAAGCTCCAATATCTATAAGCACGTATGGATTGTCTATGATACTGACGATTTTCCTGCGCAAAACATTGATAAGGTTGTCGACCTTTGCCGTACTTATAGTAACGAAGAAACTACTTATCACGCGCTTTGGTCAAATCAATGCATTGAACTATGGTTCCTGCTGCATTTCTCGTTTATTCACTCAAATTTACATCGTCAGGAATATTGGGCAAAGCTCAGTTCATGTCTGGCTAAATTAAACACAAGTGAATATAAGAAAAACAGGCCTGATATGTACCAGCTTTTGGAACCTTATATGGAGCAGGCTATTAGCAATGCCAAAAAACTTGCCAATATCAACAAAGGCAAGAAGGCTTCTCAATCCACGCCCGGAACAGAAGTATATCGCCTAATAGAAAAGCTGCTTCCGTATCTGAAATAATATATTGGCTGCTACTACACCCCTTGGCATTGGACTGCCAAGGGGATTATTTTATTGATTCACAAAGACTTTTCATACGATTTTACTTTTTTATAAAATGTAGAACTACTCATACCATATTTTCTCATCAGAGAAACAGCTGTAACCTTTCCCTCCTTCCAGTCCTCATAATCAGTTACCCAAGAATCTGGTAATTTTTTATTAGGTCTGCCAAATTTCACCCCTCTTTTATGTGCAGCATCTATCCCTTCACGCTGTCTTTTTCTGATATTGTCACGTTCGGTCTCAGCCATGGTGGCAAGCACTTCTATCAAAATATTGTTTACCATCTCCATGAGCATTTTCTGCAGCTTGTTATCATATTGACTGTAATCAATAAGTGTAGTAGGTAAATTCAAAATTCTTATCATTACACCCTTTTCCCGATAGTATTCCAGATTCTCCTTGATCTCATTTTTATTTCTGCCTAAGCGTTCCATCTCGTGAATATATATAGTGTCACCACTTCTGACCATATTTTTAAGTGTATTATACGCAGGACGATTAAAATCTTTACCTGAAAGCTTATCTGCGTATATATCTCGTTCATCAGGCACATATTGTTTTAAACTATCTATCTGACGAGCAAGATTTTGCTCTTTACTACTGACGCGAACATAGCCAAAAATTTTAGTAGTTACTTTTTCCATAAATTTCTCCCTTCATAAAATAAAGATGCTCGAAAAAGTTACTAGCAAATTCGAGCATCTCCATTATTAAAATATAGATGTTTAAGGAC
>CAVCLW010000086.1:0-3786 GCA_963603005.1 Escherichia coli
TTTGCAAGCCTTAGGGTATTAAATTATTAAAGACCCCAAAACTTGACAAAGAACCGCATAGAGGTCATAAACAGAAGACTTTAAACAATATGTAGTGCTGGTATCCCAGCGCCGCAATTATTTAACTTCTACAGTTGCGCCAGCAGCTTCCAGTTTCTCTTTCAGAGCGTCAGCGTCAGCTTTGGAGATTTTTTCTTTGATAGCTTTCGGAGCGCCGTCAACCAGCTCTTTAGCTTCTTTCAGGCCCAGGCCAGTAGCTTCGCGAACAGCTTTGATTACGCCGATTTTGGAAGCGCCAGCGGAAGTCAGGATTACGTCGAATTCAGTTTTTTCAGCTGCAGCAGCTTCGCCGCCAGCAGCCGGAGCAGCAGCAACAGCTACCGGAGCAGCTGCGGATACGCCGAATTTTTCTTCCAGAGCTTTAACCAGTTCGGACAGCTCGAGTACGGTCATGGATTCAATAGCTTCGATGATTTGATCTTTATTCATTATAGTTACCTCCAATAATAAGTAAGTTTTTATTTTTTAAGCTGCCTTATGCAGCATGCCGCGAATTAAGCGGACTCTTTTTGTTTGCGTACAGCTTCCAGAGCGTATACGACATTGCGGATAGTACCTTGAAGTACATTGACAAAACCGCTGATAGGAGCATTCATGCTGCCCAGCATCTTGGCAATAAGAACTTCTTTCGGCGGCAGAGAAGCCAGTGCTTTAATTTCGTCAGCACCGATAACTTTGCCATCAAGAACGCCAACTTTAACTTTCAGTTCTTTGTTTTCTTTTGCGAATTCGCAAACGATTTTTGCAACTGCAACAGGATCTTCCGGGGAAACAGCGATAGCGGTGTTTTTCTCCAGAGAAGGTTCCAGACCTTCAATACCAGCTTGTTCTGCAGCAATACGCAGCAGGGTGTTCTTAACTACATTGTAGTGAACGCCAGCTTCACGCATTTTGCGACGCAGCTCGGTATCCTGAGCAACAGTTAAACCGCAGAAGTCAACTAAAACAGTGCATTTGGAGTTAGAAAGCAACTCTTGAATTTCAGCAACTTTAGCTACTTTTTCAGGTCTAATAACTGCCATTTAGATTGCACCTCCTTTTTTGATGTTTTTATTAAATCAAAAAGACCTCTCGGCCGTAGCCGGAGGTCGGAAGGTCTAATATATCTTCACGCTCCAGCCTCGGCAGGCGTAGTTAAAACTTACGCACGTGGCACCTGCTGTCTATGGCCCGATTATCTTCTGATTTAGTAAAATTAAGTAAAACTACAATTATTTGTCGCTGTTAGCTTTCAGAACATCAACTTTGACGCCAGGGCCCATGGTGCAGGACATGGTAATAGTCTTCATGTACTGACCTTTAGCACCAGCCGGTTTAACCTTAACCAGGGTGTCAGCCAAAGTCATGTAGTTTTGTAACAGTTGCTCTTCAGTAAAGGATGCTTTACCGATAGGAGCTTGTACGTTGCCGGATTTATCGGTACGATACTCGATTTTACCAGCTTTGGATTCCTTAACGGCACGGGTTACGTCCATGGTAACGGTACCAACCTTCGGGTTAGGCATTAAACCACGAGGGCCAAGGATTTTACCAAGACGACCAACAAGACCCATCATATCAGGGGTTGCGATGCACACGTCAAATGCCATCCAGCCGTTCTTGATTTTATCAACATATTCTTCACCACCAACGAAATCTGCGCCGGCAGCTTCTGCTTCTGCAACTTTGGGGCCTTTAGCAAAAACCATAACAGTCTTGGATTTACCAGTGCCGTTCGGCAGAACCAGTGCACCACGAACTTGCTGATCAGGGTATTTAGGGTTAACGCCCAGACGGAAAGCAACTTCAACAGTGCTGTCAAATTTGGTAGCAGCGGTTTTCTTAACCAGAGCTACTGCTTCTTTCGGAGAGTAGAATTTGTCAGCTTCGATTAATTTCAAAGCGTCATCATACTTTTTGCCCATTGTTATAAAATCCTCCTATGTGGTACAAGCGGCTTTTGCCTCCCACTAAATTGAGAAGACTACTTAAAATTAGTCTTCGATTACAATACCCATGCTACGTGCAGTGCCTTCTACCATTCTCATAGCAGCTTCAACGTTTGCAGCATTGAGGTCTTGCATTTTGCTTTCTGCGATTTCGCGAACTTTGTCACGACCCAGTTTAGCAACTTTCTTTTTGTTAGGTTCACCAGAAGCCTTTTCCAGACCAGCAGCTTTTTTCAGCAGAACTGCAGCCGGAGGGGTTTTGGTTACGAAAGTAAAGGAACGATCTTCGAATACAGTGATCTCAACAGGAATGATGAGGCCAACTTGTTTCTCGGTACGTGCGTTAAATTCCTTAACGAAGGCCATGATGTTAACACCAGCCTGGCCAAGTGCAGGACCTACCGGAGGAGCCGGAGTAGCTTTAGCAGCCGGTACCTGTAATTTTACCATTTTAACGACTTTTTTCGGCATTTAATTACACCTCCTTACTCAATTTCTTCAACTTGTGTAAAGTCAATTTCAACAGGAGTTTCGCGTCCCATGATATCAACGAGTACCTTCAGTTTACCCTTTTCTTCGTTGATTTCACTGATTGTGCCTTCAAAATCCATGAAGGGCGCAGTCTTGATGCGGACTCTCTGATGTAACTGAAAATCAATTTTTGGGGGTTTGACAGTTTCTGCAACTTCCATACCCATCGCAGGCATAATCTGCCTTACTTCTTCAGCTGTAAGCGGAGTCGGATGGGTAGAATCAGAACCGACGAAACCAGTTACACCTGCAGTATTGCGGACAGCATACCAGTTGCGCTCATTGACAATCATTTCCACCAGTACATAGCCTGGGAAAACTTTATGCTCGACAACTTTTTTCTTGCCATCCGAAGTGATTTCAACCTCTTTTTCCGTAGGTATTTCAATACGGAAAATTTCATTTTCCATACCCAAGGAATGAACTTTTCGTTCCAGGTTTGCGCGCACTTTATTTTCGTAGCCAGAATAGGTATGGATTACATACCAATGTTTTCCTTGCTTTTCTTCTTCCATGAATAAACGGAAAGCAACGCTTCCCCTTCCCTCCTTACTTAAGCCTTACAGCTCATTATTGCAAAATTATGCGGAATAACATACTAAAGATGGAATCAATAATCCAGATTAGAGCTGCGCACAAAACAACTGCAATAATTACCACTATAGTGTTAGCAATAAGCTCTTGTTTGGTAGGCCAGGTAACCTTTTTTAATTCTACTTTAGTTTCACTAAGAAAGGTTGTAATGCTGAATCCCTTATTCTCAGTGTCTGTAGTTTCCGGAACGGCCATCTTGTCACATCCTTGCTATTACTACCCGGTTACGCACGAGCCAATATTATTTGGTCTCTTTGTGCAGAGTGTGTTTTTTGCAGAACTTGCAATATTTATTGAGCTCGATACGATCAGGATCGTTCTTTTTGTTTTTGTTGGTTTGGTAATTTCTCTGTTTGCACTCAGTGCAAGCCAAAGTAATCAGGTTACGCATTTAGTTACACCTCGCTTACGTACATAATAATAAAACCAATCACAAATTGTCGCTAATATAGAGTAACACAGTTAACACTTTATGTCAACTATAAATATCCGTCTGACGCAAATTTTTTCTGTCCAAACGGTACTTAGTTACTCTAAAACGTTTCTTTGGCAATCAGTCTTAAAAAATCAAGACCGGCCATAAGCTGACCGGTCTTGTATTTTACATTACTATGCCGGAAAATTATTTCTCTTCTACTTCGGAAACAACGCCAGCGCCAACGGTACGGCCGCC
>CAVCLW010000087.1:0-3255 GCA_963603005.1 Escherichia coli
GTTACAAAAGGAACTATTAGAACTGCGCCGAAGCCGATTAAAGCAGCAATAATATCAATCATGGTAATCACCATCCTTTAATTAATTATACCATATTTTTAAGAAAGGGGAGAGAATTTTTGAAGGAATATGTTTTTGGATTTAAACTGGCAGCCGCGTTAGAAGCAAACTTTAAAACAGCTTTTTCTTCTGCATCAAATCAGATTCTGCAATTAAATAAAAAAATGCAAGAGCATAGAAGCATAGCCAAAGCTTGTGCTTCAGCTGTAAAACAAGGCTCCCTTGATATAAAGAGTCATAACAATGCCTTAAGTAAGCTCAATCAAAGTTATACGAAGGTTAGCGATAATGCGCAGCGCTATGTAAACATTCAAGGAAAAATCAATCAAAGACGTACATCGATGGGACAAAATGAAGCTAGTGCAATTAGCTTGGCTGGTGTAGCTTATGGTTTCGCTGCCCCGTTAAAACAAGCAATAAAATTTGAATCTGCTATGTCTGATGTGCGCAAGGTTGTAGACTTTGAGACACCTGAGCAGTTCAAGGATATGAATAAGGATATATTAAATCTGTCAAAAAATATTCCTATGACAGCCCAGGGGTTGGCTGCCATTGTTGCTGCTGGTGGTCAGGCTGGTATAGCCAGACAGGATTTACTGGCTTTTGCTGAAGCTGCAGCGAAAATGGGCACAGCTTTTGATATCACTGCTGATGAAGCCGGTGATATGATGGCAAAATGGCGAACTGCCTTTAAAATGAATCAGAAGGATGTTGTTGAACTGGCTGATAAAATTAACTATTTGAGCAACAAAACAGCCGCTTCGGCACCATTGATTTCTGATGTTGTTACACGCATTGGTCCTCTTGGTGAAGTTGGAGGTGTGGCTTCTGGTGAAATAGCTGCTTTAGGTGCCAGTCTTGTAGGTTCCGGTATTCAATCAGAGATAGCTGCTACAGGCATCAAAAATCTGATATTAACGATGGTGGCCGGAGAGAGCGCGAGCAAAAGTCAAAAAGAAGCATTTGAAACATTGGGCTTTAATGCTACTGAGATGGCAGTACGTATGCAGAAGGACGCTAAAGGAGCTATTCTTGATGTACTTAAAGCATTAAAAGGCTTAGATAAAGCAAAGCAGGGAGCCGTTTTGCAGAATCTTTTCGGCAAGGAATCTATTGGTGCGATTGCACCGCTTTTATCAAATCTTGAAGGGTTAGAGAAAAACCTAAGTATGGTGGCTGATGCTACACAGTATGCTGGCAGCATGCAGGGAGAGTTTGACACAAAAGCAGCGACTACAGCAAATCAGTTGGCGCTAATGAAAAATGAATTTGTTGCTGTTGAAACTGACGTTGGTAATGGCATGGCACCTGCGTTTAAAAGCTTGCTAAAAATTATTTCACCTGTGGCAGCAGCTTTTGGCAATTTTGCTAGCAAAAACAGTGAGCTGGTTGGTGCTGCGTTCGTGCTTGGAGGAAGTGTTACTGCTTTAGGGGCAGGCTTTAATGCTTTGGCATGGGTAGGTAATGGCTTGGCATTAGCCTATAATGGCGTCAATGGAGCAATGATTGCAGCGCATACTTGGATGATCAAAAATGAGATTGCAACAAAGCTTGCGACTGTGGCAACAAAGGCATGGACCATAACAAAAAGCATTGGCAGTGCGATTTTGAAAGCTGATACCATTCAGTTTATGCTTTCGGCAGCAAGAATGGGTGCATCAGCAGTGGCAACATGGGCATCAACAACAGCGCAATGGGCATTTAACAGTGCACTTTTGGCGTGTCCGATTGGCTGGGTTATAGCAGGTATTGCTGCTTTGATTGCAGCAGGCTATCTACTCTATACGAACTGGGATACAATCAAACAGTTTTTTGTCAGCCTATGGGACAATCCGTCTTTAGCAATACAGCAGTTTGTTGATGGTATCAAGGCTAAATTTACTGATGCATTCTCTTGGGTACAGGAAAAATGGCAAGCCATCAGCGATTTTATCTCTAAGCCAATCTTCGGCAAGGTCAATATAACTGCACAAGGAAGTAGTGGTAGTGACGTTGCACACAACGCTTCCGGTGGCATCTATGGCAAGGGTGCGTTCCTGACAACCTTTGCTGAGGACAGTGGCGAGTCCGCTATTCCGCATACGCCGAATGCGCGGAATATAGGCTTGCTGGCTGAAACAAACCGCATCATGGGTAATCCGTTAGGCGGCGTTGGCAATATTACGGCCACGTTCGCGCCGAACATTACAATTCAAGGCGGTGGCGATGAAGGCAAAATCCGCGAAGTGCTGGAGCTGGAGATGGCAAAGTTTAAGAAGATGTTGCAGGGCTTGCAGAACCAGCAGAGGAGGGTAAGCTATGCGTAAAAATACAGCCGCTAGTATAAACCTAGTGGCTGTATTTTGACTATTTTATTAATCTAAGCATGGGCTTTGTTGGTTTGTTATCAATGAAAAAAGTTTCTGACAATCCACATAGCTCTGCTAAATCTTTTGTTGGAAATGAAAGCTCATCTGAAATTTGTGTTGGCTTACGAATATCGGCTTTGACTAAGAGCTTTATAGCATCTTTAATGAGCTCTGGGAATTCTTGCTTTATTTCATTATCATAAGGTTCGCTGTTTCGCCATCTTCTACTATAAATATTAGCTTTAAGGTTCTCAAATAACGAATCTTTTAATATACCTAATGTATACATATGATAAAGTATAGATTGTGCAGATGTTCCCCACCTGCGTTTAAGATAGAGAAGAGAATCAGTTGAAGTGACGGAAAAGGACTCTCGCTTCATTGCATCAGGAGGCATTAAAAAGCAACTGGCAAATAAATCTGCTTCAGCTTCAATATTTGCTTGATTGGTATCAAATGTTTCTTTGTCCATCCATGAATGTAAAACTTGATGCCCAAGTTCATGTGCTAAATCTCGCCTTGAACGTACAGCTGAAGTGCTGGAAGTCAAGAAAATCATAGGCCTATTTTTGTTAGAGTCTATGTTTGTAAAGTACAGGGAACAAGCATCTACTTTATCAGCTTTTAATGGTGTCTTAGCAATTATAAAACCATTGTTTTCTAACAAAAGCGTTAAATTGCTAATAGGGCCATTGCCTAGGCCCCAGTGTTGTCTTAATTCATTGGCAATCATTATTATTTCATCTAGAGAGTAATATTCTTGACATTTTCGCAGAACGTTTACTTTAGGAAGAGTCAAAAGATTATTGATGTATGTATATATATCAATAACCCAATGTATATATAC
>CAVCLW010000088.1:0-3072 GCA_963603005.1 Escherichia coli
CTGCAATACAATTTGATTATGTCTTTAAAATTGCAATTTGCAAATAATCTTTTTTGAATTTACAAATATATTTAGATTCATGTAAAGAAGTTTGGCTTTTGATTTCTATGATAAAGTTTGCTTTTGTTGGTAATGGCGATATTTTATATAAATTGTATAATTACTGATGAGTTGCAACGTGTATATTACGGACGAGTTGCCACGTTTACATGGTAAAATGCCATACAGAAACGGTGTTTTAGCAACAGTGTCATGACAACTGCCACACTACCTGTATAACATATAGCGTAGAGGTAATGGTTGTATTGCAGTGCGGCTATATTACAGCGATATCTGTCATCGCTGTAAAAATTTATTTATATTTTAGAGTATAAAACAAACCGCCGCACGCTTACGCGCACGGCGGTGAAGACAGATACAACGCTCAATATTCAAGAAACTCTGCTGGTGTAAGAATTTTGGGATGCTTGATTCCAGATTCTAAAAAATCTTTATCACCAGTTAGCAGAATATCGGCTTTTGCCATGATAGCAGCTCTTAATATAGGTCTGTCGTTAATATCACGTATTTGTGACTCTAAAGATATTTCTTCAGTTGGGGTTGGAACTAATTCTAGTGATAGTAATGCAATGGAAAGGAATCTATCTAATGCTGTAAGGCGATTTGGAAATTTCTTGTGGAAAATCCTCTTTAGCTCATCAACATTTTGCTCACAAATCATACCATGGTTAGGGTATGAAGTAGCTTTAACGTAAGCTTTGAATGGTGTTCCGTTAGCACTTAAAGCAGCAGATATAAGGACATTAGTATCAATTAAAACTTTCATAAACTAAGCCTCATTTCGCAGTTCTTTAACCAGTTGCATTACATCGTCATCAGAAGTTAAGCCAGAGCGTTCATCTTCTCCTTGCATATCCTGCTGCAAAAGCTGCATCGCATAAACTGCGGAATTAACCATACGCACAGAGTTGCCTTCGACGATAAAAGTGATGCGGTCACCACTATTTACTCCTAGTATTGCTCTAATGTCCTTAGGTATTGTAACTTGTCCTTTAGCCATAACTTTAGCATTATCTACAAAAGTATCAACATACATAAGATGCGCCTCCTTTTAAACAAGCATGATAAGTAGGGAAATCCCTACTTATATTATACAGATAAACTTCTTAGAAAGCAAATTTTAGGTGGGAGGTTTTAGAAAAATTTAAGTGAAAAACAAATGAATAAATAACGATAATTCTCGTCAGTTACTACTTATTTGGTTGCGCATATGCAATCGCTAAGTTAAGTATACAGGAGAGTTGATATAAAATTAAACAAAATTCTGAAAACATTAAAAGGAGTATGATGAACATGAAAATTGCCGTTGCCGGTACTGGTTACGTTGGTCTTTCCCTGGCTACGCTGCTTGCACAGCACAATGAAGTAAAGGCCGTTGATATTATCCCGGAGAAGGTTGAACTGATCAACAACAAAAAATCCCCGATTCAGGATGATTATATTGAAAAATATCTGGCTGAAAAGGACCTCAACCTTGTTGCTACGCTGGATGCAGAAATGGCCTATAAGGACGCAGAATTTGTTATTATCGCTGCACCGACCAACTACGACAGCAAAAAGAACTTTTTCGACACCAGCGCTGTAGAAACAGTAATCAAGCTGGTTATGCAGTACAACCCCAATGCGATTATGGTAATCAAATCCACCATTCCCGTTGGCTACACCAAAAGCATCCGTGAAAAAACCGGTAGCAAGAACATCATCTTCAGCCCGGAATTCTTGCGTGAAAGCAAAGCGCTGTATGATAACCTGTACCCGAGCCGCATTATCGTGGGCACCGACCTGGAGGACGAGCGCTTGGTGAAGGCTGCGCATACCTTTGCCGGCCTGCTGCAGGAGGGTGCAATCAAAGAGAACATTGACACCCTGTTTATGGGCTTCACTGAAGCGGAGGCTGTTAAGCTGTTCAGCAATACCTATCTGGCACTGCGCGTTTCCTACTTTAACGAGCTTGACACTTATGCAGAAATGAAGGGACTGGATACCCAGCAAATCATTAATGGCGTTTGCCTTGATCCGCGTATTGGCAGCCATTATAATAACCCCAGCTTTGGCTATGGCGGTTACTGCCTGCCGAAGGACACCAAGCAGTTGCTGGCTAACTATGCAGACGTACCGGAAAACATCATTGAAGCGATTGTTGAAAGCAACAGAACCCGTAAAGACTTCATCGCTGAGCGCGTACTGGAAATTGCTGGTGGCTATGAAGCAAATGCTGAATATGATGCCCAGAAGGAAGGCAAGGAGCCTGTAATTGGCGTCTACCGCCTGACGATGAAATCCAACTCCGACAACTTCCGTCAGAGCAGCATTCAGGGCGTTATGAAGCGCATTAAGGCTAAAGGTGCGAAGGTTATTGTTTACGAGCCTACGCTGGAAGATGGCACTACTTTCTTTGGCAGCGTTGTGGTGAACGACCTGGAGAAGTTTAAGGCTGAAAGCCAGGCAATTATTGCAAACCGCTATGACAGCTGCCTTGATGATGTGCAGGAAAAGGTATATACCAGAGATTTGTTCAGAAGAGATTAATATGGAATAAAGTGAAACACCGCCAAGCGTGCGCTTGGCGGTGTTTGTTTGTTGGTGGGGAGAGGGGAAGATGACTGTTAGTGCTTGCGTGATTGTAATCGCAATGTAATGGTGCTATAATTAAATTATGTACTGTTGTTTGGTAAATACAAGGTATGGTTTTTGGAAAAGTATTAGAATGCATTGATAAAAGAATTTTGTAAACGATTGGAGGATACGGAAACATGCAAAGTCATAAAGAAAAAATTAGTACGCACAGAGTTTATAATACGCTTGACGATTTCTTGGCTCAACTTAGAGAAGCATTGGGGGAAAGTTCTTATTCGCAAGAAGTTATAGAGGAACTTAATCGGGAAGTGCTCATTTACGAAACAATAAGACATAAATTGAATTCTGATGATAAACAGTGGTTTTCTGTTAATTTTTTGGATAAAATCAGCGGAACAATAAATGATCTCCAAAGAGAATTAAATAATTTTAAAT
>CAVCLW010000089.1:0-3015 GCA_963603005.1 Escherichia coli
GCTATGGATTTTTTATTTTCTTAGGTGTGCAACTTCATTATACAATCTACCAAATGCTTTTAAACGAAAAAAATTCACGTCTGACCTTGTGCGGTGAACTCGCACTATTGGTTGCAGTAATCATCAACAGCTTCAGCGTCGTGCTAATGCTCTACTCCGGTTCCGGCATCAGCGCCATCAGCAGCGTTCCATTTGCCTTCAGCGAAGCCTTTCCCAAGCTCACACTTGGTACCTGGACCTACATTTTCCAAGGATTGCTTATCGCCAGCCTGATGTATCTGCGCAAAAAGTTTATTGCGTCCTATATGTTCAGCTTTGTTGTAGGCTTTGTGTTCAGCCAATTCCTTGATTTGTTCGAGCTGTATATAAACATGTTGCCGCAGGCCTTTTCCTGGCGTGTGCTGTATTTTGTCGTAAGCTATATTTTAATCTGCATCGGCATTGCTTTGTCCAATCGCTGTGGCCTGCCCATTATCCCTACGGATTTGTTCCCGCGTGAGTTGAGCGCCATCATAAAAATCGAGTACGCTAAAATCAAAATCACCTTTGACGTAACCTGCCTTGCTATCACGGCACTGCTGACACTGTTCTTATTGGGACATATTGACGGACTGGGAATAGGCACTATCCTGGCAGCCTTCACCATGGGTAAAGGCGTAGCTTATGCCGGTCAATATTTAGATAAAAATTTTCAGTTCATGCCCTATTTACAGAAAAATTAAAAAGAGATTACTGTGAACTGCAGCATTAAGAAGCTAGATTTTAACATCAATTTTCTTAATGCTGTTTTTGTTCTTCACAGCAATCTCTCATTTCATAATATCCTTTGGCTCTTTCAGGCTATCCGCTATACTGTTTGCCAGCGGCAGCATTCTGATATACCGAAATTGTTCTCTACCCTAACGCCACATCCAACACCATCATCACACTGAAGCCCACGGCAAAGAAAATCGTGCCGATATTGGAATGCTCTCCCTGCGACATTTCAGGAATAAGCTCCTCTACAACAACATAAAGCATCGCACCGGCAGCAAAGCTCAAAAGATACGGCAGCACCGGTATTACAAGTTGGGCAGCAAGTATCGTCAGCACTGCTCCTATTGGTTCCACCACACCGGACAGCACACCGCCCCAAAACGCTCTGTTCTTACTCTCTCCCTCTGCGCGAAGCGGCATAGAAATAATCGTCCCCTCAGGAAAGTTTTGAATAGCAATACCGATGGACAAGGCAAGCGCCCCTGCCGCCGTAATTGGCGTATTCCCCGCCAGAAAGCCGGCATACATCACACCGACTGCCATTCCCTCAGGTATGTTATGCAACGTGACTGCCAAAACCATCATCGCAGTACGGCTCAAATTACTTTTGGGGCCTTCCGTCTGTTCACTTCCCACATGCAGATGGGGAATCAAGTGGTCAAGCATGAGTAAAAATAATATACCAATCCAAAAGCCGATAAACGCAGGGAGAAAGGACAGCCTTCCCATGCTTTCGGATTGCTCGATAGCAGGAATCAGCAGGCTCCAGATAGACGCTGCAACCATAACACCCGCAGCAAAGCCCGCAAGCGAGCGCTGCACCATATCGCTAAGCGATTTTTTCATAAAGAACACACACGCCGAACCGAGTGTTGTTCCGATAAATGGAATAAGAATTCCCATAAAAGTCTCCATTACTTCACCATCCTTGTATAAAAAATTTGTTTCTTGTCAACTTAATTATACTACAACGGTAGGAATTATGATAGCTGAAACGAAAATTTCTTTGTGGTTATATCACCTGCTTTTATGCGGCGGAGTTAATACTGCATGTGAAATCAGCAACAGCAACAAACTGCAGGAAGCATATTCGAACTAAAGGACTTAATCAATCCCCCTCATACCAAGCAGCAAGAAATCAATGCGCACCTTTTTTTCCACGATTACTTCACTATAATATGTTATACTTTGTTCATCGGTTGAACACCGACACGCTCCTTGAAAACTGTTTTGACAAATATATCGTATAACTCGGTGCACTAAAGGGTTGTCAACCCCTCCGAGAATACCGGAAGCTGTGACCAGGCTGCCTGCGGGATACTGTGGCAGTGAGGTTTCTGTTGCTCCGCGAGGACTGACAGAGAAGCCCAAAAGGCAACACAGAACGGTATGTGCGGATCTTGGTGCCGATTAAAGCACAAAGGATTCTGGCAGCGACAATAGACGCTAGCTCGAAAGGCTAGAAAAATCCGTGAAACCTGCAGCAGGGATGCTGCAGCGAACTTAGCGGAAACTCCGAAGCAAGCTGTTGGTAGTGAAGCGGAGAAATCCGTGTATAACAGAATTCTGAGGTAAAAGTAGCTCAATACCAGAGTGTTGCTAGTTCTCGAAACTAGCTGGCTCAATTATCTGAAAGATGGGTGAAATTTGTGGGTAGCCATTCCCGCGGCAGGTAAAATGGGCAGGAAGCTCAGGGTCGCTCCCGAAGGCTCAGACCTGTCTTCTGCGTGGCTGAAGAAATCGGAAACCGTAGATTACGTAAGGCGAAGGTCTATATGATATATTTATCAAAGCGGTTTGTCAAGTGGACATAACAAAAGGCAGCTATCAGCAAGCTTCATGCTTGTGTAATAGCTGCCTTTTTTGTTGGCACGAAAAACTTTAAACAGAATATCATTATACAATGAGCATTTAAATTTAAACACAAAAAAACTGATTGACTTCTGCAAGTTCAATCAGCATTTTCATTCTATATATTGTTCCAACATAATTTATGTTGGTGCCGCGGACCGGAATCGAACCGGTACGGGTATCACTACCCGAGGGATTTTAAGTCCCTTGCGTCTGCCAGTTCCGCCACCGCGGCAGACATAACTAGTTAACACCTTTTAAGAAATAAAAATGGAGGCGACACCCAGAATCGAACTGGGGATAAAGGTTTTGCAGACCTCTGCCTTACCGCTTGGCTATGTCGCCTTAAAAGGTGGAGCGGAAAACGAGATTCGAACTCGCGACCCCCTCCTTGGCAAGGAGGTGCTC
>CAVCLW010000090.1:0-2409 GCA_963603005.1 Escherichia coli
GGTAATAATGGCTGTAATATAAAACTGTTTTACCCGCCAAAACTAAATCCGACAAGGAAAAATGTCATAAATAAAAAAGTTGTAAATGCATATGCTGGTGGAGTAAATTATTTTCCTTTTGATCCTGTTAACAAAGATATTTCTTTGCTCGATGAATTATTAAAAGCATTTCCAGATGGAATATATACTGTAAGTCTTAAACTAATAATTAGATTAATGGAGAATGTTGATTCTCAATCCGAGGACTGGAACGCAGGAGAATTTATAGGATTTATTAATGCATTAGTAGGAACAAATCCATCAGAACAAGGAAAGCTTATTGTAAGACGTAAAAGAGATATAGGAAAGGGTACAGGTACATTGTTATCACAATCAGACCGTGAGTTAGGTGATTGTTATAAAAACAATGTTGTTCTAACAATGTATAAAATTACTGGTAATAAAAATAAAGGATGGAATGGCGATAAGATTTGGATACCGAATATTAAGCTTCCTGGAGATTACATTTATTATAACGGAGATAATAAATGAGTATATTGAAATAATATCATGGACAAGCTGACTAAGGAGCAACGCCATAAAAACATGCAGGCCATCCGCAGTAGGGATACAAAAATAGAAATCCTCCTGCGCAAGGCACTGTGGCACGAGGGCATCCACTACCGCAAGAATTATAAGGTGTGCAGCTGCCATCCGGATATCGTCATTACCAAGTACAAAATCGCAGTATTCTGTGACGGCGAATTCTGGCACGGAAAGAGTTTAGAGCGCTACGATGTGACGACCAACGTAAAATATTGGCACGAAAAAATCAGGCGTAATGTGGAGCGTGACCTCGAAAACACCATCGAACTGCGCGACAACGGTTGGATTGTGCTGCGCTTCTGGGAAACGGAAATAAAAAAGCACCTTGCCGACTGTGTGGCGGAGGTGCAGCGCTGCATTGACGCAAGAAGAAGTGCTGTAAAGAGAAAGTAAAGCTGACGCGCAAAGAAGTGGCGCGTAAGGCGAACATAAAAGACTAAAGGCGTTCTGCCCAACTGCGGTAGAACGCCTTATTTCTCAAACACAATTAAAGAATTTTCATACTATTCTTGACATTATCGCAATTATCTGATAATATAAACCCATAAGATTTTGCACACCTGTCCGGAGTATGGTCACTGCAGCGTCACGAACGCCTTATGTATTATTGAGTAATACATAGGGCGTTTTTTGAAGGGAGTCGAAGTAATGCAGACAAATGAAGCAAGTCAAAACACTGAAATCAAACAGGTCATACGCAGCCTTTGCATGATGAACAACAGGTTTATGAACTTTATGCTTGATGACAACAAAGAAGCAGCGCAGGTTTTCTTGCGCGTAATCCTGGGAGATGATAAAATTAAGGTAAGAAATGTCAGGATACAAAGCTTTATCCAAAACATCTACGGACATTCTTCTCAACTTGATATCCTGGCACAGGATAGCGAGGGACGTTATTTTAACGTAGAGGTACAAAGAAGTGACGAAGGCGCTCCGGCAAGACGCGCCAGATTTTACAGCAGTATCCTTGATACACATCTTCTGCAGCCAAGTAAGCTTTATGAAGAGCTGCCGGATACTTATGTAATTTTTATCACAGAAAATGATGTCTTGCGCGATAATCTGCCGTTATATGATATAAGACGAACGATTAAGCAAAGCGCCAAAGATTTTGAAGATGGTTCACATATTATTTATGTAAACAGCCAGCGTCGTGACGGTACAGCGTTGGGGAAGCTTATGCAGGACTTATACTGCACAGATCCTAAGAATTTACATTACCATGAATTTGCCGAGCGAATGGAGTTTTTGAAATATAGCAAGGAGGGTGAAGAAAAAATGACAGACGTAATTGAGGAATATGCTGCAAGAAAGGCAGAAAAGCTTGCTAAGGAAGCGGCAGAAACAGCAGCTAAGGAAGCAGCAAAAGAAGCTCAGGCACGTAACATTGAACTAGCTAAAGACCTTTTGAGCGAGGGCGAAACGATCGAAAGAACAGTCCGTCTTTCCAAACTTTCGGAAGCAGAGGTGCGTGAGCTGGCGTCCAAGCTGACAGCATAAGAGCATAACAACACTAAAGGCGTTCTGCCCAACTGCGGTAGAACGCCTTTTGCTTTAATGTTGTGTGTGCGTATCAGGCTTGCTCAGCTTGCTCTTCCTTCAGCTTCTCTACATCAGCGAGAGATAAATTTGTAAGCTCAGCGATAACCTCGAGAGAATAGCATTCCTTAGCCAGCATGCGCTTAGCAGTAGCGAGTTTCTCTTTAGCTTCGCCTTCAACAAGGCCAATTTCCTTGCCTTTGGCAATACCCACAGCTTCGCCTTCACGCCTTTCATCTAATAAACGTGCTTCCATAAGCATAAATTCTCGCCTCACTTTCGTAT